>CALBDU010000056.1 GCA_937927335.1 uncultured Clostridium sp. | reverse complement strand
TATTAATAGGCACTATAGCCGAGCAAATAATTTACACACAAAAAAGGACTTGACCAAAAATCCTATAATAGTCTTGCTTCATACGGTAAGGCTGGATATTCTTAAGGACTTAACTTCAAAGCACTGGCTGACGTGTCTTTTTATAACACAAATGCCAACGTATGCTCTGATTTTTCAACTGTACATTGTGACAGAGCCTTTTTTAATATAATTGTATACCCCATTTTTGAAATATTCTATATATTCATACGAAATAAAAAGGACCATTGCTGGTCCTTAAATTAATGCCTTATCCAAAATTCAAGCTGTTCCACTAAAGTCAACAATACCAAATATACTATACCATATCCGTGTTCTGTGTTTTATATGAAGACTTACAACTCCCATTGGTCACATTACAGATATTACTCTACTAGCTCCAGGCATTCATCGATAACATCAAATGATAATTCCATTAAATCACTTCCTCTATATTAAATTTTGTCACTAAATAAGTATATACCTAAATTCTGATTTATGCAATTTATATAATGTTATATTTCTGTTAACGCTTATAAAACTGAGAGACCGCATTCAAGTTCAAGCGGTCTCTCAGTTCAAAACATTAGCTGAAGCTTTGCCTTTGTATTCTTCCCCAGCTGTTTTTAAGCTTTCTATACCCAAATATTGCTTCTATCCTGTATAACACTGTCATCTGCCTAAAACCGAAATTTTCAATAATTGCATAAAAGCTGAGCTTTATTAATTGGGATAGGCTTGGATACTTATTAAAGGTATACTCCTCCAAAAGAACTGCACCTATAGAGAGAATAACCCCATATAATATTGACGCTGCAAAAAACAACAGAAAAAATCTTAAATTCAATAAGCCAAAAAAATATGACAGGGGAATGCAGATATAGCCAACCAGCTCAACAAAAGGTCCGAACATTTCAAATATCCAGAAGTAAGGAGTTGCAAATATGCCTATTATACCATACTTAGGGTTTAAGAACATCTTTTTATGTCTGAAAAGACTGTCCATCATTCCTACCTGCCACCTTCTTCTTTGAGTCCTTAAATCCTTGAGATTTTCAGGAGCCTGGGTCCAGCAAACAGGATCTGGTAAAAATTTTATTTTGTATTTTTTATTATTCCTTCTCATATATTCATGAAGCTTGACTACCAGTTCCATATCTTCACCCACAGTGCCAACTGTATACCCTTGTACCTTTATTACCTCTTCTTTTCTGAATGCTCCGAAGGCACCTGAAATAATCAGCAGGGAACTCATGGCATCCCAGCCCATTCTTCCAGTGAGAAAGGCTCTCAGATATTCAATAACCTGCAGCATTGCAATATGCCTCTTAGGAAGGTTTATAGCCTGTACTCTTCCATTTTTTATAACACTGCCGTTAGCAATTCTGACAATACCTCCTACAGCAATGGTATCCTTATTTTCAACAAACGGCATTATCACCCTTACGAGAGAATCACCCTCCAGTATGGAATCCGCATCGATGGACGTAAAAATCGGATATCTTGAAACATTTATCCCCATATTTAGCGCATCTGCTTTCCCACCATTTTCTTTGTCCACTAATACAAGGTTTGATATATTATTATTTTTATAAACCCCCAGTACTTTTTGGTTTTTTATATGATACCTTATTGGCTGGTTAACAAGCTTCAGATCAAAGGCTTCTATTATCCTTTTTAAGGTTTCGTCCCTGGAGCCGTCATTTATGACAACTACCTCAAACAATGGGTAATTTAACATGAGCAGAGACTTAATATTGTCAACTATTGTCTCTTCTTCATTGTAGGCAGGAACAAGCACTGAAATGGGAATCATGTTATCTGAAGAAACATACTTTTTATAATCGGAATACTTCATTTTTTTAACATAGTCAGAAAGGCTGAATGCAGAAAGTATAAGCTGCAAAAAATATATGAAGTTTATTATCAGCACATATACCAAGATAAAATAGTTAAAATATACTATTGAGATTCTAAGCCAATTCAGATTCATCAACTTTTTCTCCTATTTCTGTTTTATTTATATAATTCATAACCATTTTTGCCATATTCCTTTTATCTAAATCAGTAGAATGTTCATATAAGTAGAGCTGTGAAAATACCCCGCAGTTTTCCATGGCACTTACAAGTATGTCCTTTGCAAAGTTATCATTTCCGGAAAAAACTGTTTCCAATGCTTTAATGCCGCCGGGAATCTTAAATACAGCCTCGGCAGAATTGAACCTTACCCACCATTCCCTGTCCTGCAGGGCTTCAGTTAATGCAGGCAAAGCGCAGCCATCTCCAAACCTGCCCAAAATTTTAGCTGCAACAGCCCTCACCTGCCAGTTTGCATCCTTAAGGCAGGCAATGATTTGATCAATATACCTGTAATCAATAGTTTGCCCGATTGCTTTTATAGCTGCCAGTCTTTTTTCCAGATTATCATCATTTATCAACGCTGCTATGCTGTCATTAAAACTAAGGTCCAGATAATTTCCTGCTGATTTTATAAATATTGATGAAAACAGCGGGTTTACACTGCCTATCATCTTTTCATAAAGCTCAGCCTTATTGCCCTCAAAGCTGTCTGCTATTTCAATAAGGCTTCTTTCACTTAATATTATCCTGTGGCTTATCTTCGTAAAACCTTTTATCAGAGAATCCACATCACCTATTTTGGAAATAGCCATTAGGGCATTATACTGTATATCTGCATAATCAATATCCAATGCCTGTAATAGATCATTCACTGCTGATTTATTTCTTAATTCACCTAATTGTTTACAAATAAGTGACAGTTTTAACGGATCTTTAGTCTTCATGTTGGTTGTAAGCTGCTTAACAAGATCGGTATCTCTGGTAAGCTTAATCAGGTTTTTTCTTATATTGCCTTTAAAATTTGATATGTAGTATATGGCCTTATTCTGCATGATATTTCTTGCAGTTTTGTCCTTGATTTTATCTTTTAGTGAAGCAATAGTCTGCTCATCGGCATACTGATCCTCCAGTGTGATAAAAAGCTCATCCAGATATGGTGAAAATTCTTTTTCGTATTTCTTAATTTTTTTCAATCCATAATTTGCTGTTAGTTTTTCAATTAGCAAGTACAAATACAGAAAAAATATCAAGGCTGTAAATAGTGCAATTGAATAATAAACATATCTCTCCATAAATATCACCTGCCTAAAAGCTTTTTAAGTTTTAAATCAAGTTCTACTATTGAAAATGGTTTTTGAATATAATCATCAGCACCATTATTATAAATTTTTTCAAAAGTACTCTCTATTCTTGATGAAGTCAGTACTATAACCCTTCTTCCATTGTCCCAGCCATTTTTCTTCCTGAAATAATCTGTGAGCTGCATAAATGGCTCAAAGTCCGAAATCGTTGCATTTATATGATTTTTTTCAAGAAGTGCTGAAGCCTCATTTGGTTCTGATGCCTGAAAAACATTAAAGCCCAGGTTATTATACCTTCTTGTTAAAATTCCCCTTAAAGTTTTGTCCTCACCTATTATTAAAATATTTTTTTGTTTTGTTTCTATCTCAGGACTATTATGGATATATACCAGTCCCTTTCCATCCCTTTTAGCTGCCCTTTGACTTGCCAGGGCATTGTTTAAAATACTTTCAATATCATCTGCCTCATCGCACAATGGGGCTAGCCCAGCGGAGAAACTTGTATTTATATCGTACTCCTTACTAAATTCCTTGAAGCTCTCCTGCAAACTCAATATTGAACTAAGTGCCTGAGATGGCTCTTCATTTACAAATGCAACAACAAATTTTTTACCGGAATACCTATAAGCAAAATTTTTCCCTTCCACACCTATGACGTGTCTTATTAAAGCGGCAAATTCCTTTATTAATTCATCACCATTTCTTTTTCCTGCCACGTCATTTATCTGTTTCATGTTGTCAATATCCATTACAGCAATAGTTAGCTCCTTTTTGGATTCCTTTGCCATAAAAATGTTTTCCTCCAGAAGCTTTTCCCCTGCCCGCCTGGTTAGAAGTCCCGTAAGCATGTCTATATTTTTACTGCCGGCTATTTTTTTCCCAAGCTCAATATAATTCAACAGCTTCAAAAAGCTCTCGTTTGTATTTGGATTATCTAATACATCAAGAACTCCAGAGCCGATAGCCTCCAGCCTTGCATCTTCATCCTTTCCGCCATAAAACACCACCGGCAGATCTGAAATAGTACCTTCCTCCTTAATTAGCTTATTTAAAGCTAAGCTTTTTTCAGGGTTTTCATTGTCTATAAATACCATTTCCGGAGGATTCTCATTAAGTTCCATTAGAAGATTTCTGCTGATTTTATCACCAAATTCCATCATATTAATATCAACCATTGAATTCTTCAGTCTGGCCATTAATAGTACAATTAAATCTATGTTGTCAGAATAAATCATAACTTTATTATTTTCCGTTATTGAAGACTTTTTCATTAGTTACTACCTCCAATTTCTTTGAAAGCTCTCTGTAATATGTAGTAAGACTGCTTAAGCCTTTCATGGAACCTGGGCTGATCCCACTTTTTCCAGTCAAACTTTCCAAAATCAAGATTATCCTGAACTTGTCCATCCCTTATCAGTATGCCTCCGATATTTATTCCATTCATGGCTTTAGCTGCAATTCCGTTTTTATATAGATCGTCCATGTTCATTTTTGAAGATGGATCCATTACGTTAAACAACTGCCATGGAATCCTGATTTCAATGTCGTCGCCATTGATAATGAAATCCGATAATGAATCAAAGTCAGCCGCCTCAGGGTTACCATTTCCAAATTTAAGTTTTCCCGTTTCATACTTTGAAAAAGGTATAGTTTGTTTTGTATCCGGCAGATAAAGACCTCTGTTGGTACAAAGGTACATATTGTCAAATATGCCGCTGTTCTTATTTTCAATTTCAGGAATACGTGGAATCATACCAAGCTTTGAATAAGTATAATAAAAGGAATCATAATAACTATCCACCATCATTCTGGAATTATCCCTGCCATCTATTTGGATTACAAAATCAGACGCCCTCTTTAAGCCTACAGGCAGCTTTATACTTGTAATTCCATCAGCTTTGTTTATACTCATATTTCCCTGATCATCAATGCTGTCAATAGGAATTAAAATCTTATCATTATTAATATTAAAATTATTAACATGAACCCTGAAATAAACATACTTCTCATCAGACTCTGCATATACTGATGTGTCTCCATTGGATGTTACAGGCTTTCTATCCTTCCAGTCCGATGAATCACCATCCACATAAAATGTGCTTTTATCAGTTCCGGGATCAAAAGCTAAAAGTCCGAACTGCTGTTCATTTGTCTGTGGATTTGACCAGTATGCCCTCCTGTCGGGCAAATCATAATCCATGGTATTCCAGGTTCTTTTAAACCACTCATCCTGCCAGGTAAATACTATTCCGCCCATGTACCCCTGTTCATATATACTCTTAAGCATAACAGCATCCATATTGCCCTGATCTGTTTCACTGACATCACCCTGATTGTAGCCCATAAGGCTGTCATGTGCCTTTCCCCTGGCTGATGGCACGCCAAATTCAGCTACCAGTACGGGCATAGTGTGCTCTTTTCTTAAATCCTTTAAATAGGCCTCATAGGTATTAATTTTACCTGAAGCATCCCTGTAGGCTGCATAATCCTGCTGATAGCTCATGGAATCCGGATAGTATGGATATATATGATAGGAAGCAAAGCAACCTGGCAAAAAAGCAGGCTTGGCTTTTACATGCTCCATATTTACACTAACCAGATCCTCATTTTCTAACGGTTCATTTGGATGCTTCAGCATATCCGTGGTTACCCAGTTGGTAAAGCTTAAGGGCCTTTGCATGTTGTATTTTTCAGATTCATAGCTTATTGCATAATCACCAATGCTGGTAAGCCAGTTTTCAAAAGGAGATGCATTCTTTGAATAAAGATACTTACCATCATAGTTTACATTTCCTGAATTCAGGCTGTTAGTATTCTGTACAAAACCAGGATCCCATTCTACCCCTATTATCCAGCCGGAAATATATTTTGATACATCCTTAGTATATATTCCGGAGGCATGTCCCTTTTCCGGAGGCACTGCTGCCTTACCGTGGATAATGTCAATTATAGTCTTAATATCACTTTTAAATCCTTCTGAAATTTTCGAAGCATAGGCATTTTGCAATGCTGCAGTATCTGTTTCATCAAGCCATACTCCCTGCATGACGTAAAGTGGTTTTACAGCCTTGCTGTTATATTCATAAAGAGCATCATAAAAATTAGGGCTTAAAATTGTATATACCCTGATAGTATTTGCATTAAGGCTGGATATTTCCTTAAACCACCTTAAATATTCATCCTTGGTTACTGCAACTTCACCAGGAAAATAACCAGGCTTCCCTGCACCAATATTCACACCTTTCACAAACTGCTGCTGCCACTTACCGTACTGGTACACATAAAAACTTTTTGAATCAACCTTTGCGATATATGAAATACCATTGTCCGTTTTGATGGATAAATTATCTCTAACTATTGGGAAAGCTTTTATACCGAAAAAAATAAACAAACCACAGGCTATAATAACAGCAAAATATCTTCTCATAATTTTTCTCCAAATTTCTCGTTTCTCTTTAATCATTCTACAATATATTATCGAAAAAAACATCTACTTATTAATATCAAACTAATAATTTTTATTATATAATATTTTATATAACAATTTGGAGGAATGGTTATGAGATTTTTTAAGAAGTATATCAAGAAATATTGGAGACCCTTCTCCTTTGCAATAATAGTCCTAACACTGGAAGCTCTCTGCGATCTGATGCAGCCAACAATAATGGCAAAAATCGTAGATACAGGAGTAGCCCAGAAAAATTTCAATTATATATTAAATATGGGGCTGATAATGCTTGCAGTAACAGCTGTGGGAGCTGCAGCCGCCATCATCAGAAATATAATATCCAGCCATGTTTCCCTGAATCTAAGCTCAGACCTAAGGCTGGACCTTTTCAAAAAAATTCAGAGTCTTTCCTTAGAAGGACTTGACAAGTTTGACAATGCCTCACTGATTACCAGGCTCACCAATGATATTACACAGGTACAGAATCTCACCAACGGTCTCATGAGAATTTTTGTAAAGGCTCCGCTGCTATGTATTGGAAGTATTATTATGGCTATTAGGCTGAACCTTCATTTATCTTTAATTTTGTTTATCATTATTCCACTAGTTGGGTTTATAATATACATGAATTTGAAAACCGGTTACCCGGCTTTTCTAAAGGTTCAAAAGGCTTTAGATAAACTGAACGGCGTTATGAGGGAGTATTTATCTGGAGTTAGAGTGGTTAAGGCCTTTAACAGATATGAACAAGAGGAAATAAGGTTTGAAAATACAAACAACAGTCAGGCCCAAACCTCCATAGCTTCACTAAGATTGATGTCCATTTTCGGTCCCTGCATATCCCTTGCAGTTAATACAGGCATAGCTGCCGTACTGTGGTTTGGAAGCATCCAGGTCACCCTGGGCGGCATGCATGTAGGTCAGGTTATGGCCTATGTGAACTACATGACCCAAATATTGTTTTCCTTGATGATGATTTCTTTTGTCTTTACAACCCTGGTTAGAGCACAGGCCTCCTTTGACCGTATAGTGGAGATTTTTTCCATGGAGGATGCCATGGTATTCAGGGATGGTATAACAACTGAAAATAAAGGCCGCATCGATTTTGAAAATGTCAGCTTCTCCTATAAGGATTACTGCGGCGATCCAGTTATAAAAAATATCTCTTTTACCTGCATGGCTGGTGAAACACTGGCTGTAATTGGTTCCACCGGTTCAGGAAAAAGCACCTTGATTAATCTGATACCAAGATTTTACGATACCTGTTCCGGAAAGGTGCTGGTGGACGGCATGGATGTGAGAGATATGGATATTAAGGTCTTAAGAGGAAAAATCGCGCTGGTGCCTCAAAAAACGGTGCTTTTCACAGGTACTATACTGGAAAATATAAAATGGGGCAGGAAAAACGCCTCAATGGAGGAGGTTATATCGGCGGCTTCCGCTGCCCAGGCTCATGGGTTTATATCCTCCTTTCCTGAAAAATATGAAACAATGCTTGGCCAGGGCGGAGTAAATCTTTCAGGTGGTCAGAAGCAAAGACTCGCTATTGCCAGAGCCTTGATTAAGTTTCCAGAAATACTTGTTCTTGATGACTGCACCAGTTCTGTGGATACAGCTACAGAAACGAGTATCAGGGAGGCTTTGAAACAATATTTTAAAAAATTAACCTGTATCATCGTTGCCCAAAGGATAACCTCAGTAATGGATGCAGACAGAATCCTTGTACTGGATGAAGGTGCCATTGCAGGTATTGGCACTCACGAAAGCCTGATGAAAACCTGCAAGGTTTATAAGGATATTTTCCATTCACAGATAGGCAGGGAGGAATTTTAGCATGGAAGGAAGAAGAATGGGCGGTGCCAGAGGCATAATACCTGTAGAAAAACCTAAGAACTTTTGGCAAACCTCTAAAAGACTGCTTGGATATTTTAAAAATGAAAAAAGCCTCATTTCCTTTGTAGTACTTCTTATTATAGTTGACGGAGCCATTGTACTCGCCATACCCTACATCATAGGCAGGGCTGTTGATATTATTTCCCTTAATACAATTGACTCCAATCTGCTGAAAATTACAGTTGCAGCACTTGCTGCAGGTTATGCTGCCGACTCCCTGTGTACATTTATACAGGGCTGGATAATGGCAGGTGTATCCCAAAGAATAATCAAGGGCTTTCGCAGCGGACTTTTTGGTAAGCTTCAGAAGCTGTCCACGGCCTTTTTTGACCTTCACACCCATGGGGATATAATGAGCAGGCTTTCCAATGATATAGAAAATGTAAGCACCACCATATCCCAATCCACCGTACAGCTGCTTTCAGGTATTTTTGCAGTTTTAGGAACACTGGTTATGATGATAATCCTTAGTCCGCTGTTGACCCTGGCTGCTGTAGTCACAGTACCCCTGGCTCTTATCCTGACTAAAACCATAGCAGGTAAAACAGCTGTGCTCTTTAAAAAACAGCAGCAGGATCTTGGTAAGCTTAACGGTCACATTGAAGAAGCCATTTCCGGCATCAGCGTCATAAAGGCTTTTAATTATGAGGATAAAATCATAGACCAGTTTGACAAATTAAATAACAGCCTTAGGGATGTGGGTTTGAAAGCTCAAATTTGGACCGGATATCTGATGCCTCTTATGAATGTAATTAACAATATAGGATTTGCATTGATAGCCTTTACAGGAGGAATCCTGGCAATTAAAGGTTTGATATCCATAGGTGTAATTGCCAGCTTTATAAGCTATTCAAGACAGTTTTCCAGACCCTTCTCTGATTTTGCAAATATTTTCAACACACTTCAGTCCGCTGCCGCCGGTGCAGAAAGGGTTTTTGAAATACTTGATGAACTAGAGGAGGAGAAGGATGTGCAGGGTGCCCGGGAGCTAAAGGACGTTAAGGGAGATGTTGTATTTGAAAATGTATCCTTTGGATACAGGCCGGATATTCCAATAATCAAAAATATATCCTTCAGCGTTAAAAGCGGAGACAGCATTGCCCTGGTAGGAGCTACCGGAGCAGGAAAAACCACCTTGGTAAACCTGGTTTCAAGATTTTATGATGTGACCTCTGGAAGAATACTGATTGATGGCACTGATATAAAAGAATATACACGGGATAGTCTTAGAAAATGCTTTGGAATTGTACTGCAGGATACCTACCTGTTTTCAGGCACCATAAAGGAAAACATTAAATATGGAAATCTTGAGGCTTCTGATGAGGAGGTTATGAAGGCTGCTGATATGGCTGGCGCCCATACCTTTATTACAAGAATGCCTAGTGGTTATGATACAGAGCTTTCAGAAAGCGGCAGCAATTTGAGCCAGGGACAAAGGCAGCTTTTGGCCATAGCCAGGGCAATCCTTTCAAACCCTTCAATATTGATCCTTGACGAAGCCACCAGCAGCGTGGATACAAGGACTGAGCTCCGTATCCAGCAGTCCATGCTAAAGATTATGGCTGGCAGAACCAGCTTTATCATTGCCCACAGGTTAAGCACCATAATAGATGCAGATACCATACTAGTTATTGATAATGGCCAGATTGTGGAAAAGGGCAATCATGAAAGCCTTATAAATCAGAACGGTGTTTATCACAATTTGTATTACAACCAGCTTCAAAAGCTAGATATATCTTTATAATTAAAGCCCGGTAGCCCGGGCTTTATGTTTTGATCTTACAGTGGTTTGCCGCAGTGAGGGCAGAACCTGAATTCAGCTGATAGCTCACAGCCGCAGCTGGGGCATCTTTCAATATCATATTCACCGCTTGAATAAGGCTGCAAATCAGCTTCAGTTAAGGTAACTGCCTCTCCCCTCTCTATTTTTGAGCCAAGCACATCACTTATGTAATATACTGCGTCGCAGCAGGTGCTCTTTGCATAGTATATTTTATTCCATTTGAGTATCGGAATAAAGAACAGGCTCAAATACATGTATTCCGCAAAAACCTCAATACCTCCGTACCTTCCGCAGTTGGTGCATACAATATTTTGGTTAAAGTCCAACATTTCATACTTCGAGGAAAATCCTCCAATAAAAAACATAATAACACCAGCTTTTCTTTATTTCTTGATCAGAGATTTCAATCTTTTAAGTTCTTTAAGCTCTATCTCATATTGCTTGTTTAATTCATTAACATCATCACCTTTACCAGGCATGGATACTCTGCCTATTATCTGTGACAGTCTGTTTTCAGTAACCATTAGCTGTTCAAGAAGCCTGCTCTGGTCACAACCTTTCATACTTTCATTATACTGATCAAGATTGCCCCCGTAGCATATCAGCTTCTTATCTTTAAAAAGAATGATATTTTCAGCCAGTTTATTTACAAATCTGGTATCATGGGATACAAAAATTAATGTCCCTTTATAATCCAATAATACTTTTTCCATGGCTTCCAGCGAATAAACATCCAGATAATTGGTTGGTTCATCCAAAATAAGCAGATTGTAGTCACTTACCAGAACCTTGGACAATGCGGCTTTGATTTTCTCACCTCCGCTTAATGCAGACACCTTCTTGTATACCTCCTCATTTTTAAACAACAGCCTTGATAACACAGTCCTGACAAAGTTCTCATCCTTTATACTGGTTTCCATTACATTACTGATTATAGATTTATTATCATCCAGTACTGAGAAATCCTGTGCAAAATAACCAATTTTAGCAGCCGGTGATGTTTTTATTCCCTCATCTCCGGATAATATCATCTTGATTAAAGTAGTTTTTCCACAGCCATTGTCACCTATTATGGCAGTTCTTGTGTTATTGAATATTTTGAAATCAGCATTCTCAAGGAGATGTCTTACACCAAGTGTTTTACTGATATTAACACCTTCCACTGCTATCTTGCTGTGGAGTATATCCATATTGACAATATCCAGCTTAATTTTGTCAATATTACTTGGCCTATTCTTGACCTCCAGCCTTTCAAGTCTTGATTCTACAGCTTTTTTCGATCTGTCCAAAGCTGCCTTTGCCTTTTGATCACCCATTTTGTGAAGTCTGGCTTCAGAATTACCCATCCTTTTGGGTGCCTTTCTTGTGGATGTAGATTTACTCTCAAGCTTTTCAGCAGCCCTTAACAATTTATTTTTCTCCTTTATATATTGGTTGTACTGAAATTCCAGCCTCTCCTGTTCAGCACTTTTCTGAACTAAAAAGCTGCTGTAATTGCCTTTGTACAGCTTGATTTCACCAGATGATATTTCTAAAATGCTGCTGCAGCAAAAATCCAAAAGCTCCCTGTCATGAGATACCAGCAAAATAGCTCCCTTGAAGCTGTTTAACCGCTCTTTTAAATTTTCAACACCTTCAATATCAAGGTTTGCAGTGGGTTCGTCCGCCAGCATCAGCTCCGGCTGCCTGTTAAAAGCACCTTCAATTTTCAGCTTAGCTTTTTCTCCTCCGCTTTTATTACTGCATTTTATGTCCAATACATCTCCCTGGGGTATATAGGAGCAGGTGCCAAGAAGTCTTACAGCTCCTTCGTCAGGTTTTATTGAACCTTCAATTAGTTCAAGAAGAGTACTTTTCCCCGCGCCGTTTAACCCAATAATTCCAATCCTGTCCTCACTGTATACCTTCAGGTGATTGATATTTAGAATTAGGCGTGTTCCATAATATTTTTTCAAATTATTCATTTCCATTATTAACATAAAAAATCCACTCCTTATGGGAGAGGATTACATGCAAAAAAAACAAAGCTAAATAAAACATAGTAGTCCTCTCAGAACTCTGCGCATAACAAAGAAACATAAACTTTGTTTTTTTGAATTAATTGTTCTAAAAAGATTACATTTTCATTTTATAAAATTACCTTGCCTTTCATACTGATAAATATATTATAGGATTAATCTGTTGTATTTTCAACAAAAGATTTTATTTCAAACCTGCTGCATTGGGACATAAAGTTCTACAGCTGTTGCAGTTGTAAACATAAAAGCCTTTGCTTGTTGTTGTCATAACATGGCTTCTGCATTTAGCCTGGTCAACAGTAATTCCGTCCATAGCTTGCACTGGACAGCTTGTGATGCATCTTCTGCAGCTGTTGCAGTAATTATCGTTAACCACAGCATCATAATCCGATTCCTCATTGATAAGAAGAGCGCTTAGATACATAAAATTGCCCAGATTCTTATTGACAAGCAGTGTATTTCTTCCGATAACACCTAGTCCAGCCAGTTCGCCGGCATGCTTAAGGGATAAGATTCCTTTCCCATGTTTTTTTTCTTCATCCCAATATTCATAGGGATCATCACATGGAATCATTACAGCACCAACTCCCATTTTATCCAGTTCAATGCATGCGTTGAGGCAGATTCTGTCTAATTCCTTAAAGGTGGAAAAAGTAGTATGTGAATAGACCACTCTGCTGTCTGAACGCATACAAGCCTCAGGAGCTCTCTTGGCAAATACTACTACAGTTCTGCAGTCCTTATAAATATCCCTTGGATGAAACCCCTCAGGAGCCGCGCAGAATCTATGGGCAGGTGCAATTCCGCAAAGATCAGCACCTAATTTAAATAATATACCTTTAATAACAGCTGAATCAATCAATATATCACCTCGTTATGGTTATTACATTTATATAATAACAAAAATAGCAGAGCTTTTACACCCTGCTACATAATTTAACTTATTTCCTCCAGTGATTTTCCCATGGTTTCCTTTCCAAACAAAGCAGTTATTAATGCTACAAATATGAATATTGCAGTTAGCATTATAAAAACATAAGTATATCCCAAATTATTTCCATAGGTTTTGTAAACCACAGGAACTATGAATGGTGCCACAAATGCCCCAAGACGCCCGAAAGCTGCAGCCCAGCCTGATCCGCTGCCTCTTGCAGCAGTAGGATATACCTCTGGTGTATATGCATAAACACATCCCCAGGCACCCAGACTGAAAAAGTAAAGCAGGCAGCCATACATAAGTACCTGGCTGGCATTTCCTGCATGTCCAAATAACCATGCAGCCAAAGCTGTACCAGCAAAGTATAAAGATAGCACAGATTTTCTTCCAATCCTTTCTACCAGCCATGCTGCACTAAAGTAACCCGGAAGCTGCGCAAGGCACATTATTAAGGTAAATTGAAAGCTTTTAACCAGTGCAAAGCCTTTTCCAACCAGCAGGGTTGGTGTCCATAGAACAAAACCATAATAACCGAAATTAATTCCAAACCAAATTATCCAAAGTACAATAGTGGTTTTAAGATACTTTTTTGTCCATAATTCAAGAAAAGGTATTTTACTTACTTTAGCAGCATCAACGTCGGCATCTGCTGCATATTCTTCTTCCACAGTTATAATTCCAGCCTGTCTCTCCATTTCTGAAACTAGTGCATCAGCTTCTTGAATTCTTCCCGTCTGCTCCAGATATCTTGGGGATTCCGGAACCACTTTTCTAAGGTACGCAGCAAATAATGCAGGCAGTGCTCCTACCCAAAAGGCTGTTCTCCAGCCATAAACAGGTATCAGTAAATATGCCACCAGAGCTGCTGCGATCCAGCCCCAAGCCCAGAAACTTTCCAGAATAATAACATTTCTTCCTCTCACCTTCACTGGAGAAAATTCACTTACCAGAGTTGAAGCAGCAGGCAGTTCTCCTCCTAGTCCAAAGCCTGTTAAAAACCTCAATGCCACCAGCATGGTGTAGTTCACTGAAAACCCGGAAAGCCCGCTGGCAACACCGTAAATAATCAGTGTATACATTATGACCTTTTTTCTTCCAAGCTTATCTGCTATCATTCCGGAAAGTGCTGCTCCCAATGCCATTCCCAGCATACCAGCGCTGCTTAAAGCTGCCAGCTGTCCGGTGGTAAGCGCCCATTCCTTTCCTATGGCGGCCATAACCCCTGAAACCATTCCCTGATCCATGGCATCAAACATCCAGCCGATACCAGTTAATAATAATATTTTTTTAAGCATAGGTGTAACAGTCAATCTATCTATACGACCAGCAATGCTCATCTTAACAACCTCCTCGTAATCATGTGTATATACATGATTATATACTATATGATTTACACATGCAATTACTGTTGTGAAAAAATCCTGTCTTTGCGCTGATTCAATCTGATACAATATGAATATTGTTTACATCTGAATTTAAGATTACACTTGAATTTTCATCCATATTATATATAATTTATTCAAAGATGTTTAATTTTCTAAATTTTCACACCATTTATCCTGGTGATGATGAAAGGAGTGAATTCTATGAAACGAACTGCTGAATATATCCGCTGGTTTAAGGAAATAGGCATTGAGGACATCCCCCTTGTTGGAGGAAAAAATGCATCTCTTGGCGAGATGTACAGGGAACTTACCCCAAAAGGGATAAAGGTCCCTGATGGTTTTGCAATTACGGCTGAGGCTTACTGGGATACAGTAAAGGGTACCAATATATTTTCCGATCTTAAAAAATCCATGGAGGGTTTTGATAAAACAAATGTGGCTGAGCTTGCAATCCGCGGTAGAAAAGCCCGGGAGCTTATACTTGGAGCAGGTATACCTGATAGTATATGGCAGCAGGTCAAGTCAGCCTATGGAAAACTATGTGCTGAATATGGAGATGAAGTGGAGGTCGCTGTAAGAAGCTCCGCCACAGCAGAGGATCTTCCCACTGCCTCCTTTGCGGGACAGCAGGAAACCTATCTTAATGTGAGGGGTGAGTTTGCCCTCAGGGAAGCCTGCAGTAAATGTTTTGCATCACTGTTTACGGATCGTGCAATATCCTACAGGATAGACAACGGCTTTGACCATTTCAAGGTTGCCCTTTCCATTGGAGTGATGAAAATGGTAAGATCTGATCTGGCTTCCAGCGGTGTTATGTTCACTGTGGATACTGAAACTGGCTTCAGAGATGTGGTATTTATCACAGCCTGCTACGGCCTGGGTGAAAATATTGTGCAGGGAGCAGTAAACCCTGATGAATATTATGTTTTCAAGCCAACCTTCAAAACAGATCACCGTGCAATCATAAGAAAAAACCTTGGAGACAAGCGACTTAAAATGATCTACGGCAGAGGCGGTTCCAAGGCTTTGACCAGAAATGTGGAAGTTCCGGAGGCTGATAGGAAGCGCTTCTGTATAAGTGATGATGATATTTTAACTCTGGCAGGATATGCCATAACCATAGAGGAGCATTATTCAAATAAGGCTGGAAAAATCCGTCCTATGGATATTGAATGGGCAAAGGACGGACTAAACGGAGAACTATTTATCGTACAAGCCCGTCCTGAAACTGTGCAGTCAGCCAGATCCATGGACTATCTTGAAACCTATCAGCTTGAGGGCAAGGGATATGTGCTGGCCACAGGAAAGAGCGTAGGCGAAAGGATTGGCAAGGGAAAAGCCCATATTATAAAGGACGTGGCTAAGCTTTCTGAATTTATCCCTGGAGAAATACTTGTGGCAGATACTACATCCCCTGACTGGGAACCTGTAATGAAAACCGCCTCCGCTATAGTAACCAATAAAGGCGGACGAACATGCCATGCGGCTATTATCAGCAGAGAGCTTGGTATTCCTGCAGTAGTAGGTACCAGGGATGGAACAGAAAAAATAAAAAATGGAGATGAGGTTACCGTCAGCAGCGCTGAGGGAGATGAAGGCAAGGTATACCAGGGTCTCCTGCCATTCCATATAGATAAAATTCAATTGAAGGAACTAAAGAGGCCTAAAACGAAAATCATGATGAATCTTGGGAACCCGGATCAGGCCTTTTCCTTGTCCATGATACCCAATGATGGTGTGGGCCTTGCCAGAATGGAGTTTATTATAAATGATTATATAAAAATCCATCCAATGGCACTGGTGCACCCTGAAGCTGTATCTGACAAGAATATATTAAATAAAATCGAAGAGTTAGCCTTTGGTTATGAAGATAAGAGGGAATATTTCATTGAAAAGCTTGCACATGGTGTTGGAACCATTGCAGCAGCCTTTTATCCAAAACCAGTAGTGGTTAGGATGAGTGATTTTAAAACTAATGAATATGCAAGCCTCATTGGCGGTCAGTACTTCGAACCAAAGGAGGAAAACCCCATGATAGGCTTCCGGGGTGCCTCCAGATACTATGACGATAAGTACAGGGAAGGCTTCTGTCTTGAATGCATGGCAATGAAGCGGGTCCGGGATGACATGGGGCTTACGAACCTGATTCTCATGATTCCTTTCTGCAGAAGGGTATCTGAGGCGGAAAAGGTCCTTGCGGAGATGGCAAAAAATGGCCTAAGACGTGGTGAAAAGGGGCTGGAGGTTTATGTTATGTGTGAGATTCCAAGCAATGTGCTGTCAATTGATGAATTCAGCCAGGTATTTGATGGCTTCTCCATAGGCTCTAATGATTTAACACAGCTAACCCTTGGCGTTGACAGGGATTCGGCATTGGTGGCCCATGACTTTGATGAAAGGGACCAGGGAGTTTATAAAATAATATCCATGGCTGTTCAGGGCTCTATAAGAAATCATCGCCACTGCGGCATATGCGGCCAGGCACCCAGCGATTATCCTGAATTTGCAGAATTTCTGGTTAAGGAAAAAATTCATTCCATGTCACTAAATCCCGATTCCATAATGAAAATCACCTTGAAGGTCCTGGACATCGAAGATAAAATTAATATATAATGCTGGTTTTGGATCGAAACCTATACTTCAAAAGCAGCTTTTACAAAAGCCCTGTGAATTTACCACAGGGCTTAAATGTTAATCCTATTTAATTTTCAGTCTGCCTTGGATAGAGCTTAATGGATTCATTTGCATCATAATCCAGCTCATCGGCTATATTTTCGATAAGAAGACCGCCTCTATATGTATTAGTTATAACATCGCCTATTTTTCCATCAGAATTATTTATTTTAATATTTGTGACATAATTCCATCTTGCCTGCAAATATCCCGGCAATATTTTTACACCCTCAACATAGCTGCTATTATCAATCTTATTGTATTGTTCCTTTAATCCCTGAATTTTAACATTTGAGAAGTATTGATCAATTATTTTTTTATCTTTTATCATAGGAAGTGAGGAAATCCCGGTATTATACTTCTTTGATATTTCAATTCGTTTTGTATATCCCTCCAGGGAATAAGCGGACATAAACTTAGCAAATTCATAAGCCTCCGCCGGGTATCTGCAATTTTTTGAAATAATTAAGAAGTCCGGAACAATGCAGGTTCGTCCTCCAGGAAGTCCTGCAAAGCCTGCCTTAAAAGGAAGCTTTGAATATTCTCCCGCAGACC
This sequence comes from uncultured Clostridium sp., assembly GCA_937927335.1. Taxonomy (GTDB): domain Bacteria; phylum Bacillota; class Clostridia; order Clostridiales; family Clostridiaceae; genus UBA699. The sequence goes on along the minus strand of CALBDU010000056.1, from coordinate 29,154 downwards.
AGGAACCATCAAACTTTAAGGCAATGCAGCCAGTATTCCATGCTTCCCAGTCACTGCCGGCTTTGAAACTTTTCTTATCCTGCTCAGTAAGACTGGAAAAGGTCTGCTTATTTGTATATATTGATTTAGCCATATTAACGCCGGCTATAAATTCCTTGGAATTTAAGTTGAATTTGCCTCCATCCCAGGTGAACCATCCGTATTTACTATTTGAGGAAGCAGGGAACCATTCAATAATGCTGCTTTCATCTGCCAGCCCAATAACACCGCTGTTTATATCAGAGGTTTTCTTAATTATAGTATCAAATTCATTTATGGAAAAGCCAGCTTTAGGAGGATTCAACTGACTTGATCTTATAATATCCTCATTATAAAAATAACCATCCAGGTACATATTTGCCGGTACTGCTATGACTCTGTCCTTTATCTGTGCTGCATCCCTCAGTGCCTTGGGAATATTCACCCACTCATCATCCTTATTAACAATGCTGGTAATATCAGCACACAAGCCCTTTTCATCAGCCAGCGGGTTACTTACGTACATAAATACATCCGGCATGTTATTATTGCCTGTCGCTTCATTCATTGCAGCATCATAGTTCTTTACAAAGCTTTCATCAATCTCCACCTTTATATTTGGATGTTCCTTGTTAAATGCATCCACCATCTGCCTTTCCATACCAGCAGCTTCCTTTGAGCCCAAATTCCAGGCTGCATACCTCAGCGTTACTGTTTTTTTGCCCTGGCTGCATCCTGCCATAGTTAATATCATTGAAAAAACCAGTATGATTCCAAGATATCTTGTCCTTTTCAATAATAACACCTCCTATTTATTCAGGCAGCATCACCAGAACATTAAATACTTCCTCCTGGCTTTTTAAAAAAGCCTGTACCACATCAGGAGCAAATTGACTTCCGCTGTTTTCCTTGAAGTATTTAATTACATCCTCCCTAACCCATGGCTTCTTGTAACACCGCTTTGATACAAGAGCTTCGAATACGTCTGCCACAGCAACTATTTCACACTCCTTAGGTATCTCTCCGCCCTTTTTACCCTCAGGATAGCCATTTCCATCATATCTTTCATGATGGTAAAGAGCTATATATGCAGCAGTTTTCAACAGGGAAAGCTTTGAATTTTTTAAAATATCATAGCCCACAATAGTATGTTTTTTGATATCCTCGAATTCTTCAAAAGTCAGCTTTCCAGGCTTTAATAATATATTATCTCCAATGGCTATTTTACCAATATCATGCATAACACTTGCCTTTGATATGGTGTCGGCCTCTTCCTCCGTATAGCCCATTTTTTCTGCAATAATCTTGCTTATTTCAGCTACTCTGCGGGAATGGGAGCCGGTATAGTTGTTCCTGTTCTCAATTACCTCTGTAATTCTGAAAATAATTTCGTTTTGAATTTCCCTGGCATTCATATTAATTGTAAAATTGTCTATTGCCAAAGAAAAATTATTTAAAAACATTTTAATTATATCAATATTATCTGTATTGAGACTCGTCTCCAGAATTATATAATTTTTAATAAGCTTATCATGACTCTGTTTATATATGCCAAGGAAATTTCCTTCCCTCAATACTAATTCTTCTTCCCTGCTTTTTTGAATTCGTTCCACTATTTTTCTTATATCTTCAGGGCAGCATTGAAGATTAAGATTTTCACCCACAAGATATTCAAATTTCCCGGTGGCTGCCAATACCCTGGCAGAATCCATAATCTGTACAAAAGCCATACCGTCCAAGCTTCGTCGCTCGTCCCGAACATAAATTGAATCCGCATCCGTATCATACAATGACATTACCTGAAGCAGCATGCCATTAATGAATTCTGTAAAGGAATGATATTTAAACAGGTCCTGGGATGCATTTATTACCTTGTTTAATCCAAGTCTCTGTCTGTTTAAGCTCTTTATATTCCTATGAGCCCTAAGGCATACGTACATTGTATTGAAAAGCTTCTGCACAGTTAATTCAGTTTTTGTTTTATAATCATCAATTTCATATTCAATTATTATTTTATCCTCAGGCGCCTTACCCGGGTGCCCTGTCCTTAGAATTATTCGTGTTATATTGTTTTTGAGATTTTCCCTGAGGTGCTTTACAACCTTTAATCCTGAATCATCATCCTCCATAACCACATCAAGGAGTATTATTGCAATATCGTTGTTATTATTAAGGAATTCAATGGTTTCCCTTCCTGAATAGGTATCATGAAATTCGAGACTGGCGCCATCCAGCTGAAAACTTTTTAACACCAGCTTCGTCATTTTATGAACTTCATCTTCATCATCCGCAATAAGAATTTTATAGAAATTGCCGGGCTCCAATGCTTTTTCATCTGGTTTTTTCGGCTCTGAATCCAAGAAGTCTACGTTCAAAGAATCTTCATTGATAGTAACAGAATTTTTACCTGCCATAAATAAGCCCCCTATACAGGAAATTTTATAATAAATGAAGTGCCTTCACCAAGTTTGCTTTTTACTTCTATTGTACCTTTTAGCTTTTTCGTTACCAGGTTGTAAACAATGTTGAGCCCCAGTCCACTGCCCCCGGATTTTTTACTGGTAGTAAAGAATGGAGTAAAGACCTTCTTTAAATTTTCATCTCTTATACCGCAGCCATTGTCGGTATATTGCAGATTAAATACCTCAGCCTTCTTAAATGCAACTATATCTATCCTCCCGTTTTCCATATTCTCAAAGCCATGGATAATAGAATTCATAATGAAATTGGTCAATATCTGGGCCAATACCCCCGGATAGCTTTTTATTATCAATTCCTCATCACACAGCACATTGAAGCTATGGTTATGCTTTTTGTATTCATGCATAAGACTTATTATTATGCTGTGGATATATTCATTTACATTAAACTCCTCAAGATTTTCATTGGTCTGGTCCACAGCAATCCTTTTGAAGCTTTGTATAATCTCAGATGCCCTTCCCAGATTATTTTGAAGCAGATCCAGGCTTTCATTCATTCCTTCCATATACTGCACCAGATCCTTTTTTGAAAATCTTCCTTCCACCAGGGCCTGCCTGCTTTCATTGTTGATTTTCTGCATATATGATGAGGTAGTGACTCCTATGCCCAATGGGGTATTTATCTCATGGGCAACTCCTGCCACCAGATTGCCCAGCGCCGCCATTTTTTCATCTTCATCAAGCTTTTGCTGGTGCCGCTTTAGTGAACCTGCCATTTTGTTTATATCTGACGCCAATTCTCCTATTTCGTTATTCGTAGTTATATCAATGTTATTATCCAGATTGCCTTCAACTATCCTGGACATATTCTGCTGAACTTTTATTATTGGCCTTAGCACATTGATATCAATTAATTTGTATGTGGCAAATAAGCTGGATAATAGAAGTATGATAAATATCCCGGCTAATAAAAACAGTGTAAAATTATCCGCCTCTTTTTGAAAGACGATTACAGACCAGGGCTCTGACTGGCCGGGCATCTGTATTGGCTGATACGCTGCTACAACTATATTATTGTCGCTGTCCTTGAACTGGAATGCTTCAGTTTTTTTATCCAGCGCATTTGAAATGATTTTTTTCATTGTATCCGATACAGTTATTTTCTCAACTTTAGTAACAATCTGTCCATTGGCATCCAATACATAGTTATTGCTTTTATCAAGGGCTACTGTTCTTTTTGTATAATCTATATAATTAACAAATTCACCCGGCTTGTAATCTGTACCGGTTAAAACTGTTCCTTTACTGTCTAAAACCATGAAGGAAATATCTTTATCCTTGCTGTCATATTGGCTTGCAACGCTTTGGATGGTATCTAGGGTGAAATCCGCACCAAATACTCCTGTCATTACATTTTTACTGTATATAGGCATAAAGATGGATGTGACAAGTTCATTTTTATTAACAGAAATATACGCTTCACTTATAAAAGGTTTTTTGTCACCGGTGATTTGTTTAAACCACCATCTATCTGAACGGTTTACTAATTTTCCACTAGATCTGATTGTCTGCATGCCGTCCATTCCCTGCACGTAAAACAGTCTGAAATATGGCATATCTTTTACTGCTTTCTCCAGAACGGTTCTGCCTTGAATACTATTATTTACTATGTCACTGTTTTGTGACAGTAGTCTTGCTGAATCATAGGCCCCCTGCATGAATTCGCTAACATTTGTTGCAATGGACCGGGATAAAGCCTGGGTTGTATATTCGGTTTTTGTATGCAGCTTCTCATATATCAGCAGCATATTAACTGACTGAAGTATCAGAAAGGGTACGGTTACCATAATAATTACAGCTATTATCATTCGGACTTTAATTGATTTGAAAAATGCAGTTTTCATAAGCCCCCTCACAGTTAACAGAATATTTATATAATTCTACAAATGTTTACATTTTCCTTTAATATTTGTTAATAAAACAAAAAAACGGAAGTTACCACTCCGTTTTCTAAATTTCTTTACTCTGGAAGTTCTTACTTCCTGATTTTTCTGTAATCATACCTCAAAGTCTAAATTTTCTTTTACTTCCGGCTTATAGTCCTTTATGGATTTCATAAGATATAGCAATGGCTTTATTGAAGCCTCAATAAGCTCCTCTCCAAGCTTCCTGCTGCTCCCTGCCGGGTTGCCCTTTGGTCCAGGAAAATCTCCCCTCCAAATATTACCCATTACATCAGGATTCTCCCATGCCGGAAATGAAATGCCCCTTGGCAGCTGTGGAAATATTTTATCTACAGGCTCTTTATATTTCTCGGTATAATGACCCACCATCAAATCCTCCCTGACCTCCATACCAAAAGCCATGGCTATGGAGGTTTCAATAAGGCATCCGTGACCAAAATCCCTAGGCATTCCATGACTTTCCAAAACCTTTTCTGCATAGTCATTATTCATCTCTGATATATGGGCCATGGCACAGAAGGCTCCTGTTTTCTTTGTGAGCCGTCTCATTGCTTCATTGATGAAAGGAGGATTTGCATCATGACCGTTAACAAAAATCACTTTGCTAAAGCCCATCCTTATCAAGCTGAAGGCCACATCATAATAAAGGTTTATCAAAGTCTCTCCTCTTAAGGAAAATACCCCGGGGTAATCCCTTAATCCAGGCAGATCACTGTAACCGTAATTTATCACAGGAGCTACCACAGTCTTCACTATATCGAAAGCTGCTAGTGCTGCCCGAACGGCTATGCCCTCCGCATTTCTGGAATCCAGGTCTATACATGCATGGAGGCCATGCTGCTCAATCTGTCCAACTGGTATTAGTGCAATGTCTGTTTCCTTTAAACGTTGCTCAATTTCAGGCCAGGTCATAAGTCCCAGACATACATCCTTTTTTAACGGCATATTAACCCCTCCCATTTATTGGATTATCTGATATCTGATGTGGCTGTCACCAGCTTGTCCGTCACACGCTGTCTATTTCAGCCAATTCGGTTCCTCCCGTATTATTGGCCTTATTCCGTACTTTTCTTCGAATTCTTTAATCAGCCCGGTTCTAGCTTCTGGTGATTTCTTTATCTCAGCTATTTGCTCTTTTGGAATTCCGTAGGTGAAGGGACAGTTTGCTATACAGATAGCACAGTCTGTACCAAGGCTTCTCCATCTTCTATAGCATTCCTCCGCATTTATCTTCCACCTTAAAACTCCATCCTCATCGTTCATACCAGTACTTGATATGCATTTTCCGGGACAGGTCTTTGCACATCTGCCGCAATCCATGCAGAATTCCTTAACTCCATAATCTTGCGCTTTATCAGGAATCAGAGGCATGTCTGTAGTTACCACGCCAAGTCTTACACAGGCCCCATATTCCTTTGTTATCATCAAGCCGTTTCGCCCAAACTCACCCAAACCCGCATCTCTGGCAACCAAAGGGGCCACTACCAGGTAATGCCCGTCCATATGGTTTCTGGCGTCGAAGCCCAGTTCCCTTATATAATAGGATAATACCATGCCGATTACAGCAGCTTCCACATAGCCCTTAACCACTGCAATGGACTCCGGAAGCTTTGGTGCCCTCATTATCATTTCCTTGTCCATGGGAATTGCAAATACTATGCCATATTTATGTTTCTTTTCAATTTTATCTCCATAATTTTCTGCATGCCTTCCACGGTGGGAATAATAGTGATAGTCCTTCATTTCTGTAATTCCAACTAATTTTGCATTGTAGAACATAGCCAGCCCTTTTAATTTTTCGGTCATAACTGCCGGGTCCACGTCAATCCTGTTTTCCGAAGGCCTTCCTTCGCTGAACTTCCTTATATCTCCCAAAAACCTGAAGGCTGAATCCACTATTGGCGAATTAACCTTATTAAACATCACAGAGCCCTCTCCTCCCATAGGAGGCATAGCTCTTAAGGCATCATCAACTTCCTTAAGCTTTGGATTTCTTTCGTAGTAATCCTCATATATTTCTGTTCCTTCAGTGTAGTTCATTCTCGCAAACATCGTATCCCGTTCATCAAATATCTTCATACTAACTCTCCTTAAAACATTTATTCGGCCAGCTTGACTTCCACCAGGTTAGAGTGCTGAGGGTTCCCCTTGGCAAGGGGAGTAGGTCGTGAGGTAGTCAATACATTTATAGAGCCTCTTTGATCTACCCCATTTTTATCAGGTGTATACCATGCACCTTGGGGAACCGCTATTACACCCGGAATTATTCTGCTTGTAACGAATGCCGGTATGCGAAGCTTCCCACGGTCATTCCAAATTTCCACCAGCTCTCCGTTTTCTATTCTTCGGACTTTTGCATCCTTTTCATTAATCCAAGCCTGCTGTTTTTCAATCCTTTCCAGCTTCTTATTACAGTCATGGGTGGAATGAGTCCTTCGTTTTGTATGCCATCCTATCATCTGAAGCGGATATTTTTCCATTAAAGGATCTCCCACGCCTTCAAAGGAAGGCACATATTTGGGTATTGCCGGAATGTCCTCAGGCTGATTAAGTTTATAAAGTCTCTCAGAAAAAATCTCTATCTTTCCCGAAGGTGTTGGGAATGGATGATTATCAGGGTCCTCAATCTGTTCCTTAAATGCAATTACTGTGGAGTTAATTTTATACTTATAGCCACCATTTGCCCTAAAGGTTTCAAAATCAGGCAGTTCCTTTTCATAAGGCCTTAAATCGTCATATATTGCCTTAAGCCAATCCTTTACTGTATAATGATCTTCTGTAAACTGTTCCTTTAAGCCAAGTCCTTCCGCCACCTCTACCAGCCAGTCATATTCGAATCTGCTTTCTTCAATGGGCTCAATTGCTTGTTGATTATAAAGAAGGTAATCACCATATTCCCATGGAAGAGTAATATTATCATTTTCAAACATGGAGGTGCCTGGCAGCAGTATATCTGCAAATTTTGCGCTGGAAGTCATAAACAGATCGGAGCACAAAATAAATTCACACTTTGATGTATCCTTCAATATCTCTATGGTTCGGTTTATATCAGAATGCTGATTCAACAATGTGTTCCCCGCCAGATTTATCATCATTTTTATCCCTGATTCCAGCTTGTCCACTCCTGTCATACCATCATGGCGCAAATCCATTTCTTCAGGCCTTATTATAGCATCAGTCCACATAAAGCAAGGTATGGCAGCTTTGCAGGAGTTTTCCAGTGCAGGAAATTCCGGATTCTTATGCCGTTCCATCATCCCTTTGCCGCTGGCCCAGCCGCCGGATATTCCAACATTGCCGGTAAGACACGGTAGCATTGTGCTGCTTCTTACATTTTGTTCACCATTAGCATGTCTCTGGGGACCAAAGCCCTGAACCAGTGCTGCAGGTTTGCTGCTGGCATATTCCCTGGCAAAGCTGATTATTGTTTCCATGTCCACACCTGTGATTTTTTCTCCCCATTCTGGTGTTTTTGCTATACCATCCTTTTCGCCAAGTATATAGGATATGTAGCTTTCGCTGCCGTCTATGCCCTGAGGCATGTGGTTCTTATCAAAGCCCAGGCAATGCTTATCCATAAAATCCTGGTCCTGCAGATTTTCGGTATATATCACATAAGCCATGGCATCCATTAATGCACTGTCTGTGCCTGGCCTCAACCCTATCCATTGGTCTGCAAAGGCCTTTGCAGTGTCACTGTAGCGGGGATCCACTACAATTACTTTTACACCGGCTTCCTTGGCCTGTTTTAGGTGCCATAATGCAGTACCAAACCTTGTTTCTACCGGGTTGTGTCCCCAAAGTATTATCAATTTTGAATTTTTCCAGTCCTCCAGGCTGTTTCCTGTATAATTTGTGCCATAGGTGTATGGTGTGGCCACAGTAATACAGGCAGAACTGTAGCTGTTGTACCTGCCAAGATAACCTCCGTCCAGTGCCAGTAATCGTTTCGCCAGGTCATCTCCCCTCATAAGGGCATTTACACCGGTTGCATAATTTACATACCTGGACTGGACTCCGTATGTTTGTTTAATTCTTTTCCACTCATACACAATAGTATCCACCGCTTCCTTCCAGGAAATCCGTTGAAATCTTCCTTCACCCCTTTGACCTATTCGTTTCATAGGATATTTCAAACGGTTACTTCCTAAAAAAGTTTCAATGTACTGCTTTCCTTTGGTACAGGAACACAACGGCGGTATTCCGTCCTTTCCATCACCGGTATCGGTGGTAAGCTTAACCACCTTTCCATCCATGACATGAGCTTTTATAATACATCTTCCACCACAGTTATTTATTCCTGAGGTATAAAAAATCTTTTCCATAGTTGTTCCGCCTTACTCAGTTTGTATTATTTGGAATATCTGATATCTGATGTGGCTGTCACCAGCTTGTAAATCACTTACTGTTTTCAGAAACCTTAAATTTTACTATTTCCTTTATTAAATCATAGGGCAGTGGTTCATTTATTGGAAACTGAACGGCCCCCTTTGACCACTTGTAATTTGAGAATTCCCCTTTAAATGCCTCAATTCCGCTAGGCGTTGGATAAAAGCCGATATGGTTTTTGAAGGCTGCAAAATACACCAATATCTTTCCATTGTAAGTAAATGCCGGCATTTTGTAGCTGATCTTCTCGGCAGCAGCTGGCGCTGTCTCTTTAATTACTTTTCTTAGTCCTTCAAGAATCTCCTGGATTTCAACTGGAAATTGACTTATATACTCATCAATAGATTTTGGTAAATATCTTTTATCATCCATGATTTTCTCCTCTAAGCTTATCTTAATTTAGTTTAATGTGTTCTTCTCTTATATTATACTACTTTTATTCTATAGTACGATAGAATGTTGCTTACAGCAGTCTGTGAGGTATTCAGGAATATACCTATTTCTTTATATGTATGTTTATTTTTTATTGCTTCCAAAATAAATTCAATCTTAATTTTTGTAATACTTCTTGCCCTGCAGCCACAGGTCAGCAGTATTTTAGTTTTAACATCCAATTTCATAGAATCAAGTATCTCGATCAAGGATTTCATTATTCTGTAATTCTTATTATGCAGTTTGCCCTGGTTTGATATTTCTGTCTCATCAAGTAGTCCACTGTTTACATACTGAAATTCATTTTTTACTGTTTTATAATCAAGATTTTTGTCCTTATCATCTTCAATATTCATTAGTCTCTTATAACAGCCATCAACATCACCTGATTTTCTGGAAATCATATTTAATATTATATCGGTATTAACAAATTTATTTATAGGACTTACATAGAAAACATGACTGCTCCACTTGTACTCATCTACACTTTTACACAAACCTGCTCTCACAGGATTTCTATGAATATATCTAAGGATCCAGATTAGGTAAAATTCACTTTCCACCAGTCTGCTGCCGTATCTGCCCTCAAATATATGTCCTGTTCTTTCCAATTCTCTATTTAAATATTTAGCAGTGACATTATTAATGCTGAACATTATTTTATCTATTTGAACAGTATTGGTTTTTAAAAGTAAATGGTAATGATTATTCATCACTACATATGCCAGCAGTTGAAAATCATAAATTTTATTGAATTCACGGATTTGTTTAAGAAAGAATTCCTTATGTCCGGAATTACTAAATATATGAAGTTTATTGTTACCCCTTTGATAAATGTGATATGTAGCTCCAGGCTTTATAATTCTAGCTTTTCTGGGCAAAAAATCACCTCCCGCTAAATTATTGACGGAAGATGGAAAATTATTCAATATCTAATATCTAATGTGGCTGTCACCAGCTTGTCCACCTACCTGTCACTTTTCCGGAGATACAGCATACAGCCAAATCCCAGAATGCTTGGCAGCCAGAATGACAGGAACCTGTAGCCAAAAACCGCCACTACGGCTATTTGGCTTGGGACGCTTAAGCTGGCATAAATTGCTACCATTCCTGCTTCAATAACTCCCGAGCCCCCGGGAATAAAAAATGTGCTCCTTCCAAAGAGAAAAGCCAGACTGTAACCAGCAATGAGAATGCTTGGCCTAATATAGAAGCCGGCAGCCAGAAAGAAAATATATAGCGTCAGTATATCGAATAATATATTTAACGCAGGACCAGTTCCGTATCTTATCCACCCTCCGTTAGAAAGCACCTTTATTCCATCATAAAAGTTATCTAAACTTTTCATAAAATTTGTTAAATCATAGCTGCGTTTTCTAAAACGGCTGAGCTTTTCGGTAGAATAAAAAATAAGCTTTTCCAGCCTGTCCCTGCGGAAAAGAAAATAAATTATCACAAGAAACCCCAGCAAAAGTACAGCCAGTATTGCACTATAAAAAACTGCCTGGTTACCGGTTAGGTCATGCATGATAAGAAGATATATCATACCGATAATGGAGATGGTAATAAGTGAGGCTGAATTGTAGATGAATGGCAGTACACCTGAGAGAACTCCTTGTGCAGGACTGCCTTTTTCCCTCCATACCCAGTAATAGGTGGCTGCCATAGCACTGGCCATGCCGCCGGCTAAGCCCACACTTTCAGCTGCAATGTAAATCAGGGTGCCCCTTATGAGCCACCGGAAATTCTGTCTTTCATAAACTATGAGCTTAATCTGGTATCCGCTGCTAAGATAGCTTAAGCACTGGGCTGCCACGGCAAAACCGAGCATCCAGTAGGACATGGTTCTAAGTACCTGGATGGTATCTTGGATTGTTGAAATCCTAAGTAATATAAATACTGCAACCACGCCCATTAATATTAAGGATATTATATTTCTAAGATACTTTAATTTAGGAAATAACTTTTGATTTTTGTTATTTTCCACCTATAACGCCTCCTATTTTAACGCTTCCTAAATTAAGTGCTTCAGTAATTAAGTGCTACAGTTATCACTGCTTATCACCACATTACAATTTTTTCAGGAAAGGGTGTGTTCCTGGAGATGTTCCACATTTTATCTATATACGCTGTAGTGTACACCTGTTCGATATCATGGTAAATTATTGCCCCCTTATCAGTTAGTTTGTACATATTACCCTCTTTCGTGAGGATGCCTGTTTTTTCAGCCAGGTATATTTCCAGCCCGTACAATTTTGCAAGGGGCTCACCAACAATCTTTTTGAATTTTTCCGGATAAATTTTCATTGAATATGAGCTCCAAAACATATAGTAAACGGCTCTCTGCCTTTTTGTGAAATTCAACGTCAATGATGTAGGCAGCTGGCTTTCATTTATCCTGTTTATATATTCCTCTATGGAGAAGGTATTTATTTTAAACTTGTCCTTTAGCAAGGTAGTTGAAGATACTCCAAAGCCCAAAAAGGAATCTCTGGTTACCGAAGAATATTTGTCTGTGCCCCTCTTTGCAAAGGTCCACACTGATGTCCTTTCCACACCGATACTACTGCAAAATTCCGAAAGCTTAGTAAGCATAGCTTTTTTTACTCCTTCACACATAGGTTTGTACTTATTATCTGCAAAGGTAAAATCAATAAATGGATATGTGGAAACCTGGGTTGCTCCATTATCAAAGGCAGTTTTTATATCCTCTGCCAGAATTTCATCTGTCTGTCCTGGAATGGCAAATATCAAGTCCACATCAACTACGTCAAAGCCATAAGCTTTAACAAGCCTCAGTTTTTCCACAAACTCATCATAGCTGCGCCCAAGCTTTTTTAAGCATTCATCATTAAAGGATTGTATGCCCAAGCTTACCATAGTAACGCCTGAGTCCTTAAGCTTTTGTAAATTTATTTCATTAATGTCACCTGGATGAAGCTCTGCTCCTACACCGCCGGTTATTGTGAAATACTCCTTTAGCTTTTCTATAATATCCTTTAAATCATCTATCATTAATGCAGGAGTTCCTCCGCCAAAGTAAAGACTGGCAGCGTCCTTTTTTTTCTTCATATGCCTGCATGCTATATCTATTTCCTTAAGCAGTGCAGTTTTATAGGCCGCTGCTTTATCCTTGTCATATATCACCTTGCAGTACGGGCAAAAGCTGCAAAGAGCTCTGCAAAATGGTATGTGGACGTATAAGCCTAAATCCTCCAGGTCTTCAAAACTAAGATTATTTTCATAATGTCCCCTAAAAACAAAGGGATTAAAGGAACGGGTTAGAATAACCCTGAGCATTGATGTCTTAAGCATATAATTCCTCCTATAACTATGTCTTTAAAACAAAAACCGGCCTGGTACGGTCGGTTAATTACAGCTTATAAGGGAACAAGTTCAATTGACGCTGCCATGAACCGCTTCCAGTAATATATATTTTTTCATAATTATATCATGTAACCCCTTTACTTTAAACAAGTATTTTATTGCTGTAAGTGGCTTGAGCTAAATATACGTGATATAATTATTTGGGAAAGTTCACAGGAGGTACATATGAATACTGCAAAATTTGAATTTATACTATCAATGGTCATTGTAGGAAGTGTTGGCTTGTTTGTGCGGCTTCTGCCATTTGCCTCATCACAGGTTGCCATGGCAAGAGGGGCTATAGGCTGCATTTTTGTATTAAGCTTCAGCCTGTTATTTAAAAAGAAAATCTCTTTAAAGAGAATAAAGGATGATTTTATTATATTAATCTGTTCTGGAACTGCACTGGGTATTAACTGGATCTTGTTGTTCCAATCCTTTCACTATACCACCATTGCCAATGCCACAATATGCTATTATATAGCACCGGTTATTGTTGTACTGCTGTCTCCTGTTCTGCTTAAGGAAAAGCTTACCTTGTCCAAAGTATGCTGCGTCTTTGGCGCCATTACAGGTATTGCGCTGATAGCAGGCATCGGCGGCAGAGGCAGCAATGATTTTATTGGGGTTTTATACGGCCTTGGTGCGGCGGTTTTTTATGCATCCATGATGTTGCTGAATAAATTTCTCCACCAGGTAACCGGCATTGAACGTACTATCATTCAGCTTGCTGCTGCAACCATTTCACTGCTTCCTTATGTGGCCTTTACCACAACGGTAAGTTCATCAATGTTTTCAGCAAAAAATGTTATGCTGCTTTTAGTTGTTGGTATTGTTCACACCGGTTGTGTTTACCTTTTATATTTTTCATCCATGAAAAATCTCAAGGGGCAGACCATTGCCCTGTTAAGCTACATCGACCCTGTGGTTGCCATTCTGCTTTCATCACTGCTCCTTAAGGAGCCTATGACCATGTTGCAGATGGTTGGCGGTGCCTTAATACTTGGCAGTGCGATAATAAGTGAAACCTATGCAAAATAAATATCCTCCGGCCCGTGAGGCTGCCCTAAAAGTAAGACCTGAAAGTCCTGCCTTTGGGAGGTGGTTCACCAGCCGGAGGTTTTGTTTTCCTTGTTCTTAATTTACTTTAAATTCAAGGCTGTTTCGGCAGCGGTAAAATCTACCTTGTACTGCTCCTTTAAGTCATAGGCATGATAATAGCCATTATTCATCATGTAATTAGCTATTTTCTCATGAGAGGCTATGGCATCACTTAACTGTTTTCTCAATGCTGTGCGCACCTCTTGAGATGTAGTTTCTGTAATGGCAACGGCATAGTTTCTTACAGCGCTTTTAGCTGAAATTAAAAGGTCTGATGCAATTATCTGGTCACTTAATTTGTCCATGCCTGTTAAGCTCTCTATGAAAGCATTCATGATATCCCTCCATTAATTTAGATTAAGCACTACTCTGCTGCAGCATTTGATTTTTCCATAAGAATCTTTAATTCTTGAATATGCTTTCTGCTTAGCTCGGAGTCCTCTTGAAGTATGGTTTTCAGTGTATCATCTGATACAAGCAGTGCCATGGAAACTGATTTTGTAAGGCAAAGGCTTTTAAAGTTAAGCAGCTCGTGGAGCTGTAAAGATTCATGTGGAGTTAAGTTTTCTGTATCCATTTCTACCTCCTTAGGGCTTTAATACAACCTTAATGCAGTCTTCAGTTTTAGTGTCAAAAACCTCATATCCATGGCTGGCCTCATCCAAGGGAAGCCTGTGGGTAATAATATCGGTTGGGTCCACCTTGTTTTCAGCCAGCAGCTTATAAAGCTTAGGCATATATGGAATGGCAGGAGCCTGCCCGGTTCTGATATTAATATTACGGTTCATGATATCCCCAAAGGGAAATCCGTTATACCTGCCGCCATAGACCCCTGTAACCTGAATCATGCCGCCCTTCCTTACAGACTGCACAGCTGTAACAAAGCCTCCCAAAGCACCGCTTTGCAGCTTAAGCCCCGAGCCCAGATATTCCAGGGGTGTCATTTTGCCATCCATTCCTACGCAGTCGATAACAATGTCTGCACCGCCTTTTGTGATTTCCCTTAAATACTCACCGGTATTCTGATGCTGTTCAAAATTAACGGTTTCCACCTTATTGAACTTTTCTGCATGCTTCAGTCTGTAATCTATGTAATCCACCCCAATAACTCTCTCCGCACCATGTAGCCATGCAAACTTCTGTGCCAGAAGCCCTATGGGTCCGCAGCCTAAAATTATTACGGTGCTTCCTTTTTTCACACCGGCATTTTCCACACTCCAATAGGCTGTAGCCATGGCATCGGACATCAGCAGAAGCTTTTCATCCTCTATCTCGCAGTCATCAGGTATTTTGAAAGGTGTAAAATTGGCATAGGGAACCCTCATGTATTCAGCCTGACCACCAGGATACCCTCCAAAGGTCTCGGAATATCCAAAAAAACCTCCGCTTTCACCATTTGGATTGGAATTATCACACATGCAGGTTAAATCATGTTTACAATAAAAGCATTCCCCACAGCTTACATTAAAGGGAATAATCACCCGGTCTCCCTTTTTCAGCTTTTTAACTTCAGGTCCTGCCTCCTCCACCACCCCCATGGGCTCGTGGCCTATTATATAATCCTGTCTTAAATTTGGAATCATGTCATGGATAAGGTGCAGGTCCGAGCCGCAGATGGCCGTACTGGTTATCTTTACGATTATATCATCGGGCTTTAGTATTTTAGGTGCCGGTACATCCTTCACCTTCACATTTTTTATGCCTTGAAATGTTACTGCCTTCATTTTTAATCCTCCTTACTTTTCCGGTGTGGCAAAGGTGCCAAGCCTGCTGGTGTCTCCAGGAAACAAATCCATTTTGCCTATTTTAACTGCCATATTTGAGGATTCTGCATCCATTTGAAATTGCTTCTCCAGGTTCAGAGGATGAATCCACCTTTTTTCTATCATCATATCGGTTATTTCCGTATGGAGGTCTATTGCACGGTTCAACTGTGTAATTAAAACGGACCTTACCATAGGGCTGGAAGCTTCAGTCAATGCAATGGCACAATTCCTAACACCATTCTTGGCATTTAAAAGGAAAGCCATGGCCAAGGACCCGTCCACCAACTTGGGCATTCCCTCCGAGGCTCTTATCTCAAGATAATCTCTTATCATCATCTCACCTCCCGTCCAAGTACCGGGGCCTTTTCCAGTAAGCTTTGCAGTTCCTCCACTGCAGTAGCGGACTGCTTCACATCCTTTTCCAAAAGGGCCTTCAATTCCTGGTCAAAAACCACTCCCTCCATGAGCTTTGACGTAAGCATGCACACGGTTTTAAAATTCAGCATTTCATGGACCTGCATGGTTTCTGCAGGTGCCAATGTATTAACATCCATAATTGCCACCTCCTGTTACTACTATCAGATGTATTATTCCACAGTTTTTCCTAAATATTACACAAATTCCTGATTTATTAAAAAAATAAGGCCGCTTCTTATATCGAAACAGCCTAAGCCTGCCAATCTCATTAAATTGTGAAATAATATGAATCCAGTAGGTAGGAACGCTGATATTTTTCCGCCAGCTTCTTCAATCTGCTTTTTATGCTGCCAAGGGATACAGTGCCCAGTTTATATTGGTCCATGCTCCTGAAAAATTGTTCCTTTTCCTTAACATCTGCCACATCTTTAAAGTATCCCCACACGTGCTGCAGGGCATTTATGGAATATCCCATATTAAAGGGCTGCCCTTGGGCATGCTCCAAAAGGCCGTAAAATTCCAATGCCGGGTACTGTTTCTTATCCTTTAAAAGACCTCTTATTTCAAGATAATCCTTTGGGGACTGCTCCAAAACATTATATTTATATCGGCTCCATTCATCCTCCAAATACTTAATATTCTTATCAGTCCGTGTGCAGTTAATGCATTTAATTGCTGAAAGATTTTTATCCTTAACCTCCAGCATTATGTCCAGGTCATCCCTGTTGAGTTCCTCTGTAAACCTTAAAAATTCATCGGCAGCTATGGTGGCCGAGTGGGATCCTAAGGTTTTTAACGGGTCCTGCTGGGAATAATGGATTTTTTGACAGCCATCCTTAGTATTCCAGGTTTTTCGGCACTGCCCAAGCCAGAATAATTCATCCTGCTTCCCGTAAGGCGGATTTACCTGGTGGTGAAGATTGTCAAATACCACAGGAATATTAAGCTGCTGTCCAATACTTAAAACGTCCTCAATATTATAGGATCTATGGTCATTTTCAATAACAAGGCGGCTTTTAACTCCTTGGTCAAGGTGCTTATAATTGTTTATAAACCTTTCAATTGCAGAAGCCTTGTCACCATAAATGCCCCCAATATGCAGCACAATTTTGCATTCACAGCCTGCTCCAATACTGTCCAGCAGCCTGTTATGGTAGAGCAGGTCCAAAACAGCCCTTTTCACCACCCCTTCATCCGGTGAATTGAGTACGGTATATTGTCCCGGGTGCATGGATACCCTGATACCGTTCTTTTTAATCTTCAAGCCTATTTCAAAAAGCCTTAACTGGAACAGGTCCCACCAGGCCAGGCTGTTTACAGGGCTTGAGCCAAAGGGAATCACATCGGAGCTTATTCTGAAAAGCTTAATATTATTCTTTATGTTGTAATCAATTATATTTTCAAGAGCATTAAGGTTATGTGCTGTAATCTCCATGAGTCTTGCCTCACCTGCATTTTTCTGCATACAGCTTTTCATATCCGTATCCTTAACCCCAACTGCCAAACAGGCAAATCCAATATTCATAGCTTCCTCCTGCTATTCCCACTGAGCCCAAATATCCGGTTCATAGCCCACTGTGGCATATTTTCCGTTTCTTACAATTGGCACCCTGTACAGCCCTGGATTCTTAAGCAGGATTTCCTCCCTAATTTCAGGGCTTCTTATGGAACCCAGTTTAAGCCTTTCATATTCCTTTGAACCGCTGTCCATAAGATTGTTAAGGCCTACAGCTGTTTTAATGCTTTGAAGCTCTCTTTTGCTTATATCCTTCAACTTAAGGTCAATGAACTGGTAATTAATTTTTCTCTCCTTAAAATATCTTTCAGCCTTTTGTGTATCAAAGGATTTTTTCAACCCGAAAATTTGTATATTCATAGTTTATTCCTTTCCACCTTCACTTTTCTTCATATTGTGTCCCCAATGTGCCAGGGCCTTCAAGGCAGGTATAAGACTTTCTCCATTATCCGTAAGGGAATATTCCACTCTCGGCGGTACCTCCATATACTGTTTTCTAATGATTATGCCATCCTGCTCCAGCTCCTTCAGGCACTGGGTCAGCATCATATTGGTTATACCTCCTATCTCCCTTTTTAAGCAGTTGTATCTTAAGGTTTCATTTTTATGAAGAGCCCAGATTATTGGCAGCCTCCATTTTCCTCCTATAAGGTTTAACGCATAAGTTAAGGGACATTCATCGAAATTTTTTTTATATAATGGCTGTTCATTCATAAATTCCACTCCAATACTCAATTTTTACATACTTAAACAGAAAATACTGCATACTTGTTAAAATCAGTTCAACTGATATAATTATATCAAAATTGGCTTTATAATCAAAAGCAATTCACATTTTAAGGAGGATCCATATGAGTATTAGGTATGAGGTTGTTTCACCAGATAATATCATTGTAATCAAGGATTTATGCAATGGTTTAATGGATTATCAAAAGTCCGTGGCATATATCTGCCCTGAATTTTTCGATAATATGACTTTTGAAACCAGGATGGTACCTGCAGTTAGAAGCGCCAGGGAAAACTTTATTGTAATTGCAAAGGATGGTGAGGATGTGGTTGGTTATGCCTACAGCACCATCGCATCAAAGTACACCTATTCAGATAACTTTGCCACCTTGAAATGTCATGTATTTTTTGATTTTGATTCTGTTAAAACCGAAGATGTAGGCTGTTTGTCACAATTTTTTATAAAGGATGAATACCGCTGCCAGGGCATAGGCAGTGCATTGTTTGACAAATCCATGGAATGGCTCAATTCCTTCAAGGATATCAAGGACATATTTATTTTTGTTTCAAATGGCAATGAAAATGCATTAAGGTTTTATGAAGGTAAAGGCTTCAAGGTAAGCCACCAAATATTAGATGGATTTATAACCGTTTTAAGAAATAACTAGAATTAATCCCAGCATTACCATAAAATTAACCTATCTTTAACATTATCTCAAATGAATTTTTATTTAATTTATGTATAATATAAGTACATAAATTATTGAGGAGTGAATTTTATGGAGATAATTACTATGGTTTTGGTTGTGCTGGGCTTATGTATATTTGAAGTAGTATCAAGTATAGACAACGCCGTAATAAATGCAGAAGTATTATCTACAATGTCAGAAAAAGCCAGAAAGTGGTTTCTGCTTTATGGAATTATTTTTGCGGTATTTATTGTAAGAGGCCTGCTGCCCTGGGCAATCATATGGGCAACCAACCCATCCTTAGGTCCTATAGGTGCTTTAACAGCAACCTTTTCCAATGACCCCCATGTAATGGAATCAATTGAATACTCCACACCTATCCTGATGCTGGGTGGCGGTGTTTTTCTTTTGCTTCTTTTTCTCCACTGGCTATTTATTGAAGATAAGCACCTTGGGCTGCCAGGAGAAGGATTTTTTCTTAAAAATGGAGTATGGTTTTATGCTGTTGCTTCTTTGGTTATTGTGGTGATTGTGTATTATGCATTGAAGTATGACCCGATACTTGCCTTATCCTCTGTTATAGGATCTTCAGCATTTTTTATTACAGACGGCTTTAAAAAGAATGCCGAGGAAAATGAGGCAAAGCTTTTAAGCAATACCAGCAACATGTCGGATGTAAGCAAAATACTCTATCTGGAAATTATAGATACAACCTTTTCCATAGATGGGGTTCTTGGAGCCTTTGCATTTACTATGTCCATCCCCCTGATTCTTCTTGGAAACGGATTAGGTGCAATTATGGTAAGGCAATTAACCATGGGCAGCATAGACAAAATTAAAAAGTATGTTTATCTGAAAAACGGAGCCATGTATTCTGTTCTCTGTCTAGGCATGGTTATGATACTGGAAGGCTTCCATGTGGAAGTGCCTGAATACATATCACCTTTGTTAACAATATTAATAATTGCTTTCTTTTTCTTTAAATCCAAAGCATATGCAAAAGCCCTTTAATAAATGCAACATAACTTCAAAAATAAAATCACCATGAAATTTCATGGTGATTTTTATTAATTTTTATATCAGCTTTGCAAATTCTTCGTGAAGCCTTACCTTAAGCTTAACACCCAGGCTTCTTAAAGTGGAATCCAGTGCCTTAAGAGTTATGAAAATTTTGTCATAACTGCAGCTCTCTCCCATGTGGGCGATTCTAAAAACCTTATCCTTTAATATGTCATAGGAGCCGGCAATAAGTATATTATGTTCCTGCAGCATTTTATCAAATATCTGCTGGTAGGAGGCAGGCTCCGGCACCATTACTGCAGTAACAGTATTGGAGAAACCATTAACAGGGTATAATTCAAGACCGGAAAGCACCAGAGATCTTCTTACGGCTTCGGCAATTTCACTGTGTTTTATAAACAAAGCCTCACCCTCTGCTATGGCAATGTCCAAGGCAGCATCTAGCGCATAAAGGTCATTAACAGGCTGGGTATAGGGAAAGTATTTTTCCTGGTACCAGTTTTTCCAAACCCCCAGATTTACATAAAAACCTGCCACAGGTACCTTTCTGTTTAATATTTTGCTCCAAGCAGCTTCACTTATGGACATGAAGCATAAACCAGGAGGCGCAGAAAGGCATTTTTGTGAGCCTCCAAGGGCAATATCCACCTTCCAATTATCAACCTCCAGGTATTCACCTGCCATTCCTGAAACAGAATCCACCACAGTTATTATCCCATGCTCTTTTAGCAAAGGGCAAAGCTTATCCACAGGATTTGTTAACCCTGATGGAGTCTCGCAATGCACCAGGGTAGCCACTTTAAAGTCTTTGTTTTCCTTAAGGAATTTAGAAAGCTTTTCTGCATCAGCTTTCCTTCTGTAGTCACAGGTAAAATATGTTACTTCCCCTCCATACATTGAGGCAAAATCTCCAAAGCCCTTGCCATATAATCCATTGTCTATGCAAAGGACTTTATCCCCGGGCTCTATCAGCGAGGCGCATGCAGCCTCCAGTCCCAGTATACCCTCTCCGCTCAAAATCAGAGCCTGATTTTTTGTTTTCAGCAGCTTTTGTATTTTTTCAGTGATATTTCTGTAGAATTCGAAAAACTCGGGATCTAGATCCGGATTTATCAGGGTACTGGACATTGCTCTCCGTACCTGCTCACTTACCATAGTAGGCCCCGGAGACATTACTAAAGGCATTTTCATTTAAATCACCTCTTAAAAAATATTTGTTTTCTTTAGAGCCTTAGCTAATGGCAGTCCAATCAAAGCTCCAAATGCAATTTGTATAAGATTGCCGGGAATTGAGGTTACAGGTGCTATATAATTGCCAGTGATTATTATTTCAGCAACATAGTAGCCGGCTAACATCCAAACTCCTGCAATAAGAATACCTGCTAAATTCCATAGAAGGCTGTTTCCATTTCTGTTATTTGAATTGGCGGTATATCCTATAATATACCCCATGACTCCCCTGATTATAAAGGTAAATGGAGCCCAGGCCGCCCAGCCGGATACAATATCAAACAAGCCCATACCAAAGGCCCCGGCAACAGCACCCTTCCTGGGTCCAAACACTATAGCCGCCGCAAACAGCATAACATTACCAAAGTGAATCAAGCCTCCATTTATTGAAATGGGCAGCCTCACATTAATAAATTTTGTTGCTATAAAAACAAATGATATCAATAATGCAGATAAAACCATATCCCTGGTGGCACTATTCACCTTAGTCCTTTTTACAGTATCCATAACTTCCTCCTAAAACATAATCATTATTATGTTTCCATTATAGAAGTTTATCGATTATCTGCAATTGTATGGATACAATTAAAGCACCTTCAAAGAAGATGCTTTTTCGTTACATATTTTCTACAAATTGAATTTTCAAGCCATTGGGGTCAAGGACATAGAAAAATTTAGTGTGGGGATTTGGCTGAAATGGACCGCTTTCAATATCTGTACCCTTCTCTTTAAGATAATCCATCATTTTATCAAGGGATTCCACCTGGAAGCCCATGGATATATCCTTGCCATAGGTTACATCCTTTAAATTTTCGTTACAGATAAGCTCCACCTTGGTTTCACCATCTCCAAGAAAAACAATTTCCATTCCAGGGCCCGCTTTAAACCTGCTGTCAATGCCAAGTCCCATAACTTCGTTATAAAACTTCAATGATTCCTCCATACTTTTTACCATAATAGTAGTCCAGCAAAATTTCATAATAGTCCTCCTCAATTTTAATTTCCAATACTATAAAAATCCTTACCTGGAAGCTTTCCGCCAATAATTTCAGGTGAGCTTTCCAAGAGCACCTGCAGATATTTTTCCACAGCTGCTTCGGCATCTTTAGCGCTTATATATACAAAATTAGATCTTTTTATTGTTTCCTGAGCTAAGTCCTTACTTACACCAACAGGGTGATTATCCAGCAGCCTTGCTGCTTCCAAAGGGTTTTTATTTACCCAGGCCAGGGAGTCTGCATAATCCTTAAGAAATAAATCCAGTGGTTCAGCTTTGGCTGAAGCTGCTTCCTTTTTAACCACAACGGAGGTTTGTACCATAGGGTATTCCCCTCCTTTAATGCGTGTCCATTCCTCCTGAAGATCCAGCATAATTTTATTGCCGCTGTTTTTTGCAGCCATGGACGCCCAGGGTTCGCTTAATACAGTGATTTTACTTGAGCCGTCAATGGTCATTTTATACAAAGCCTCCTGGCTGTCCGCATATTTTATTGTAATATCCTTATCAGGATCTAAACCATTTTTAGCAGTTAAATATCTAAAAATTATATCCTCCACTGAGCCTTCTACTGCAAGGTTTACCTCACAACCCTTTAAGCTGTTCCATGAAAGAAGCTGGGTATTATTTGCAAGCACATATATGAAGCCCTTTGTATTTACTGCAGCAAGCTTATACATATTGTTTTCATTAAATAACCTTGCTGCCATTTCCGTTGGAACTGCTGCTATTTCAACCTCACCCTTCTGAAGCTTTGAATATAATTCGTCCTGATTTTTCTCCAACACGTACTGAACTGTGTCTCCCAATCTAGGATTTGGGGTTATTTCAGGAGCCATCATTTTCAACATGCCAAGTGCAGCTGTACCTTCCAGCACATTTACCTGAAAACTTTTCTCTGCAGCTTTATTATAAGCATTGTCCATATTACTGCAGCCGCTAAGGGTTAATAAACTTACTAAGGTTAATAAAAACACCAATTTTTTCAAATTCATATTCCATTCCCCCTCAACTAATATATCAGAACATTTTATTGTATTTTAGCATAAGAAGGAATAATTTTCACCAATTTCCGGCGAAAATCTTAAACTATACACTGTTTTCAGACAACACTGTTTCAATGGCCTCCTTTATCTCCTGGTAGCTGGTGCATCTGCATATATTTGACTGCAGCCACTGTTCAATTACATGTTCGTTGGCTTCAGGATGGAGACGGGCCAGCCCGTGGCATACCATTAAAAAACCCGAGGTACAGTACCCGCACTGAAAACCCCATTTTTCAACAAAGGCCTTTTGTATTGGAGCATTTTTCAAGCCCTCAATGGTGGTTATTTCCTTTCCTATAGCTTCCACAGTTAGCATGAGGCACGATTTTACCGGCCAGCTGTCAACCAGCACTGTGCACGCACCGCAGTCGCCATTTTCACAGCCTGGCTTTGCACCTGTAAGTCCAAGCTCATTTCTCAGGGTGTACAGTAAGGTATCTGAAGGCTTTGCAGAAACCTCCCTTGTTTCTCCGTTAATATTTAGATTTATTATGGTTTTACCGGAAATTTTCAACATATTTATACCCCCAATTTACTTGAAACTTCATGAAGCATACTTTCTAGCAGGAACCTCCTATAGCTAGCCGATCCTTCCAAATCCTCCAATATAAAATCAGGAACCGACTTTAGAGCGTACTGGATTCTTAAAGCTTCAGGAAGGCTGCTG
Source organism: uncultured Clostridium sp. (assembly GCA_937927335.1). GTDB lineage: Bacteria > Bacillota > Clostridia > Clostridiales > Clostridiaceae > UBA699. Next base: position 5,390 of record CALBDU010000056.1, on the reverse strand, counting down.
CTGTTTAACCAATCCTCCATTGTGACCGACCTGATTGGATATCTGCATAAACCGCTGAAAGCCATTTTTACTTTATTGCCCTCCAATATTGCAGCCAGAGTTATAAGGGGATAATTAATCTTATCACTTTTAGTTCTTTTTGCATGAAGATAAGGCAGCTCAGTATAACACCTTCTTATTACAAAGCTTACTATAAACTCCTCTTCATTCAACTTCAGTTCCCTTTGAAATATATCCTTCACCGGAATATTTCTTAAACCTCTATAATCGGCCACTACTGCATAACTGTCCGAAACCAAAAGAGGAAGGAGCCCTTCCTTATATATTATGGTGCCGCATATGTTGCCTCCCAGGGTAATTTTATCCTGTACCGTATGGTCTGCTATTCTCTGCACCGTAAGTGAAAGCAGCGGAAAAAGATTTGCCTCGGCTATTTCCGTCAGGGTAAGGGATGCCCCAATATTAAGGCAGTCGCAGCTTACCTCCTGCTGCCTGCACTGTGGAATGCCCTTAAGGTCAATAATTGCATCCATATATAGGTTGCTTGCCCTGGACATGGTTATAATTTCTGTGCCGCCACTGTAATATTTAGGTATTTTACCTTTATCCTTAAGATCCTTATACAATTTCACAGCTTCCTCAATGGTATCAGGTTTATAATAATCAAAATCACAGGGTATCATTTTTACCTCCAGTTTCAACCTCCCAAATGTACTGGGGATTTATCGGCAGAAAATCAAATTCCTTTCCGGTTGCCAGGGATAATGCATTGGCAAAAGCTGCCGGCATTGCAATAATTCCATGCTCTGCCAGACCCCTGGCCCCGAAAGGCGCATCTATCTGAGGTGTTTCAATAAATTCCACCAGATATTCGGGATTTTCTCCATATCTCATAGTCTTATATGTCCTAAAAGAAGTATTTTTAAGTCTTCCTTCATGGTCATATTCAAAAGCTTCCCTGGTAGCCAATCCAAGGCCCATATTCATTCCACCCATAATCAGACCTTTTGCAGTATTAGGATTAATTAATTTCCCGGCATCCAGCACTGTAAAGGCCTTTAAGAGCCGGTAGGTATAATTTGTCCGGTCGTATTCAAGTTCAATTCCCTGAACACCAACTGTCCAGGCCGGTCCGGGCTTTCCTTTCCCCGTTTCATCATCCAGATCAGTAATATGGCTCATAATAAAGCTTCCCCGGCCAAGAATCTGCCCTTCCACTGACAGTCCATTGGGGTACTTGTATCCGTACGCAAGGTCTTTAAAGGAAATATATATTTCTGGATCCTGTTTTAAAAATACTTTTTCTTCCTTTATATCAAGATCCTCAGGTGGTGATTTCAACACCACGGCAGCCAGGCTTTTCAACTGGTTTATAAAATCATCTGCTGCCTTGAGCACCGCCCTGCCTGCCATAAAGGTTGTCATGCTGGCTACTGTTTTCCAATGTTCCGGGCTCACATCCGTATTAACGCCCATGTATACATGTATCCTGCCTGCATCCATACCCATTTTTTCAGCCAAAATCTGCGCCAGGGCGGTTTTGGTGCCGGGCCCGATTTCCACTACACCTGAGTTAATATTTATGCTGCCGTCAGAATTAAAGGTAAGAAACACTCCAGAAACTGCATTGGTTGGAGAATCTGAAGTTTTCCAAAGGCAGCCTGTGCCTTTAACCCTTACCATACCTTCATCAGTTATAACAATACGTCCCTTATCCCACTCCATCAAATCCTTAAGCCTCATTATGCAATTCTCCAGGCTGCCAATATTGCTGATAGTAGTTTTAACCTGAGTGGGTGTGTAATTTCCAGGTTTAATTGAATTCTTAGCCCGTAATTCTAATGGATCCATTTTTAGTGCAACGGCCAGTTTTTCCATCATCCTTTCCATGCAGAAGGTATATTCCGAATGTCCAAAGCCTCTGAAGGAAGTGGTATATGTGTGATTGGTGTATATAGAGATTGAGTCACATTGAATGTTTTCTATATTGTATGGACCTGAACAATCAACAGCTATAGCCTTAGCAATTCGTGGGGCAATGTCTGCATAAGCTCCTCCATCCACCATATACTGCGCCTCCATGGCTTTTATGATTCCATTTCTGTCTGCGCCTATTTTAATTACAGACTCCAGTCCGATTTTACCTGGAGAAGTTCCTATATCTTCCTCCCTGGCATTGGATATTTGAACCTGCCTGCCATCAACTGCCTTGGATGCCAGAAATGCAATATACTCAAGCTGTACCGCTGCTTTCCCTCCAAAACCCCCTCCAACAAATGGTACTTTCACAATCACATTTCCTTCAGGTATATTGTAATATTTGCTTATGAGCTTCTTAACAGAAAAGGGAGCCTGGGAGGATGTATATATAATGACCCTTCCGTCCGGCATTATTTGAGCTCTTGCACATCTTGTCTCCATAGCGCTGTGATCCGCCTGGGGAAGTGAAAAGCTGCTGCTCACGATAAAATCACTTTCAGCCCATCCCTTTGCCATATCGCCCTTTCTTATTTGAATCCTGTCTGATATATTCGTATTCTGCTCAGGATAAACATCATTAACAGCATGTTTGTACATCATAAGATTTTCATGTACCAGCGTTGTATTGGCATCCATTGCTGCTTTAATTGAATTCACCACAGGAAGCGGTTCATAACTCACTGTTATAAGTTGTACTGCTTCCATAGCCTCCTGTTCGCTGTTTGCAACCACAACAGCTACCGGCTCACCAAAATACCTTACCTTTCCACGGGCAATGGGAGGTCTGTCTTCAAGTACTGTTCCGCAAAGAACAGGAAAATAATCACCTGTAATTACTGCCTGAACACCTTTGGAGGCAGCTGCTTTGGAAATATCTATTGATTTTATTTTTGCATGTGCATAGGAACTTACCAGCATTTTACCGTGCAGCATTCCAGGATAAGTAGTATCACCTGTGTATTCTGCTGCTCCCTGAACCTTGTCAAAGGCCTCTTTTCTTGGTATGCTGACTCCTATACCATTATTACTAACCAAAGTATCTCCTCCTTAAATAATTATCCTTATACTAATTTTTTCCTAATACTAAAAGATTATGCATACAAAAAAGGAGGATTAAATCCTCCCTTCCATAGTATGGTTTATTCAGTTACAATCTGGCATCAGTAATATCTTCCAAACCCGTGCCAGCCGGTAATACCTTCCAAATTCCCGGGCGAACCGTTTAGTTCCCCGGGCCCGGGCTCCTCAACCTAGTTAAGACTTATGCTGCAGTCAACCAGCTCCAGGTATTCCCCATCCTTTACCGTAACATAGGCAGTGCCGGTAAAAATGTCATTATCCACAATTTCAGTGCCTCTGTTGTCCGTGTCTACTTCATAATAAGAAAAACTACTGTTTCCGGAAATTCTATACTCACCGGCAGGCAGATCCCTTCCCACCTTAAACATTCCGTTGGCAAGGATGCCGGAGGACTTGTCTATGGCCGGAGCCTTATCTATTGTATATGCCCTGCCATCGGTGAATTCCAAGTATTCCCCATCCCCTGCAGTAATATACCAGCTGCTTAAATAAAGGTCATTTGTAATAATATTGTCACTATTTCTGAGCTCTCCGTAGCCAGCGCCCAACACCAGGTATTCTCCTGCTGGAATATCCGTACCTATCTTGTAGGTTCCAGGCACAAACCAGTCAGAGGATGTAACATTAATGGTACAATCTGCCTTGAGGCCTCCAGCTTCAGCTGTTATCACAGCAGTACCCGAGCTTACACCTGTTACATTTCCCTGGCTGTCTACCTTGGCAATAGCTTCATTGGAGCTTGTCCAAGTAATAGTGCGTTCAGTTGAGTAAACAGGAAGCACAGCTGCCATAAGCTTCAGGGTTTTACCTGTCTCCATCTCGGCAGAGGCTGTATTTATGGTTATTGACTTAACCTGTATGGTACCTGGCTGCGCCTGCCCCGGCTTACCGTCCCAGTATCCGTTTGGCTGAACATATACCCAGCCGCTGTTGTCCCTGGCCCATATTTCATGGTCAACCCAATAGCCGTTCTGGATATAGCCCCAGCCGTGGGAATCCTTTGCCCAGCCCTCCTGTACCCAGGATCCGTCCACCGCGTTTAAAAAACACCAGCCATGGAAATCAAGCTTCCAGCCGTTCTTTACCATAACACCATTTTCGTAATAGTACCAGGTGTTATTGCTGAGTACCCATCCGTTTTTAGCCGCAGCACCAACCGGAGCTGAAGCAATAAAGGAGCTTCCCAATAAAATAAAAAAGAATAGTGCAATTGATTTCAGTGATTTTTTCAGCAATTTGCCGCCCCCTTGAATTGTGTAATTAGCATAATTATGCACCATTTAGCCAGGCACATAAAACACATCTAAAGTATAACCCAAGTAATATCAATGGTTCAATGGAAATATACCACTAAGCTTCCATGCCATTTCTCTAATGGAAGTTATGCATTTTAGTGCCAATTTATTAAATTAACCATATTATATTATTAACTATTTTTCAGGAGGTTCTATGAGTCCTTTAAGAACAATTATCCTAGATATTGCCAAAGGTGATGTAACCGGTGATGGGATACCGGATAATATTTACCTAACAGGTTTAAAAAATGCTGACAGTGCCTTCATACAAAACATTACCTTGTTTGTACAGGATGGAAAAACCGGCACCCGCACCAGAGTTCAGTTAAGTGAAAATGCAGGCTATAATCCCGGGGTCTATGTATATAATTTTACCGGACGCCATGCTTTAGAGGTCCTGGTCAGCATTGCTTCCGGAGGCAGCGGAGGAATTATGTATCATTATATATATTCATTTTTAGGTAATATCCCAAGGCTGTTATTTGATTTTAATGCCTATAACAAGTATTACCGATACGATATAAACTACCTTGACAATTACAGGGTTCAGGCTGTGTGCCTTAATAACTCCAAAAAATATATAATTGATATTTCGGGCAGGGAGCCCCAATATCTAAATGATCTGTATTACAAAAGCGGAAAGCTGAAGAAACCAGTACAGGGCTTTGTAAATCCTTTAAGCGGCTTATACCCTGTGGATTTTGATTCAAATGGAGTCTTTGAGCTGCTTGCATATCAGAAAATAGCAGGAAGGTACAATGCCGATTCCCTGGGCTATTTTCTTAACACCCTGAAATGGAATGGCAGAGCTTTTTCTTTAGACAATCAGAATGCAGCTATATTTTAGCAGCTGTCCTTAATATTTAAAGGCTCTTTCACAATGCCCATTAGCCTGATGGCATGTGATTATAGCAAAAACTCATAAGTCCTATAAACCAGCAGTTATTGAGGCATATAAATGCCGCCGAAAATTTCGGCGGCATTTTATAAATCTATTTGTTTATAAGGGTTTCCAGCAATGTCTTTCCATATGAA
>CALBDU010000055.1 GCA_937927335.1 uncultured Clostridium sp. | reverse complement strand
CCCTTACTTTTATTATATAGGGATTCTTAGTGTCCATCAAATTGGAGTAGGGTCATATCTTAAGCTTTGAAATTTAATGTAGTATAATTAAGTCATACCCAAATTATGTCCATATTTAGGTATAATAATTACATAGGGGGGTATCATCATGTTCTCAGTACAATATTTAAAAGAAAAATTCTCAAATGAAGGAATAAATTGCTTTAGTGTTTTTGGAGAAGGAATAACATCAACCGAACCGATTTTTTTAGAAACAAACACTATTGAGGAATTAATAACTTTTGTTAAAGTTAATAATTTAAAAAGTGTATTCTTTACATATGATTATTACGACAAAGATGACTATCTTATAAATGAAGAATTATTTAATGATGAATATGGATATAAATATAGACAAGAAGAAGAAGAAGATGATGATGATGATGAAGGAGATGAACATAATTTCAAATATAATTATAATAAAGAAATTTACACTATGATATCTGAAGATGTTGATATTTACAATAAAAGGATGGAAGAAGAAGATTTTTCTAAACCCAATGCTCTTTGTATTTTTTCTTTATATGAAGGACATCTTATTTCTATTTTTGAAGCAGATGATTGGTGTAAAACTTTAGGCATTGTTACAGCAAAAGAAAAATTACATGAATTAATTGAAAATTATCGTTTTATAATTGACAGCAAACAAGAAGAAATGCGATTAAAAGAAGAAAAATTAGAAGAAGAACTTAGAACGAAAAATGAAAAATTAAAAATTGAATTTAAGCAGTATATTTTAAATGATGAAGAATTTAAAAAATGCACAAATCAGAAATTAAGGAAAGAATATATAGAAACAGTCTTTTACAGAGATGAAACAAAAAAATATAAGCCAGCATTTTTTTATGAAGGTAAATATTTTAATCGTACAAACGCTACCAATTTTGTAGAGCTATTATGGAAAGAATATAAAATACATAAATAATAAAAAAGGTCACAAAATCGTGACCTTTTTTTAGTTAGAATAAAAACTTTGTAATTTAATATACAGAAAAATAGAAATATAGAAGTGTTTGGAAAAATGGTGTATAATTATGTGATGTAAGGATTATCATTACTAAGTTAGAAAATTATACCATAATATATTGACAATCATTATTTGATTATAAACAGCAAGCAATAAATATTAACTTATAGATTTTTCATATATCAAAGATTTTTTTTAATTTATAAGGGAAAGGGATAGTTATGTGCATTAATGATGTTGATATTCTATTTGAATTAGATAAGGGGGAAGAAAAAAGAAAAGCAGATTATACAATATGGGGCTATCTTTACCAATTTGACTTAATGCTATATGATATGCTCAATCAAAATACTACAGAAGATATGTTTGGAGATAATATGGTTGACGTAGATGCTGAATATGAAGTTGAAATGGTAGAAGATTATGCTAAAAGTTTTATTTTTGATACAAAGCAATACTTTAGAATTGCCCAAATAAAATATCATTCTCAATCTGATGAATTTAAGGACAAAGAAGCAATTCTACTTTTATATTATGCTTACCTAAAATATAAATCTCTGAACACCAATAATAGTGATTTTAAATGTGCACTATTTTATTATAATAAAAACGAAGAGGTTTGGTCATCTGAAAGAATTAGAGAGTTTTTAAAAAACTCAATTGAAGACTTTATGGCAACAAATACTGCAATAGAGGAATCAGCGACTACACAACAGAGTACTCCAAAAAGGAAGACTAAAAAAGGGAATTCATTAAATGCACGAGTAAAAAAAATAATTGGACAATCGAGTAATCAAGATAGAATAAATGAGTTCGTAGATGGTGTGTCTAAAGTAAAATGGACTAATGAAAGACAAGCTTTAATAGAATTAATAAAAGAAAAATTAATCCAAAAATATCCAAATGATTTTAATAATTATTTAACAAATAAAGGTGATATATTATATTCGTTATATATAGATTATATAATAAATTCATGGCAAAAGAAAAAAAGAAGAAAAGAGAGAGTAAAAATAAGATTAAGTGATATTGAAATTAGAGTTATGCAATTAATCAATTATGAAGAAGAAACTTTCTATCAAAGTATCATTAACAATATTAGAGATACAACATTACAGATTTTAAACTTAATTGAAGAAAATTTAGAATCTCTTGGTGAAATAGAGGCAAAGCAAGTTGTTAAAAAATATGAATTAATTGCCTTTGTTATTAATGAAAATATTAAGAAATATTTTTCTAATAAAAGATATAGGTTCTCATTTTTAAATACAATTACTCAAGATGACTTTTGTGAATATAGTATTTATGAAACATATAAAGTTGAAAAAGAGTATGAATTATTTTTGATTAATGAAAAACAAATTTTAAATTTTATTAATAGAGCTATGAAATTTATTTATTATTATCGAGATAAAAATCCAGGGTACAAAATAAATTTTGATGACTGGTTTTCAATAACTAATGAATTTTGGTTATTCAGAAATCCTGATGATAAGAGGAATATAATTTTATTCCCCAAACCATATTCTTATCCCCTCTCAGCACATAACCGAAATTTATTGAGAATAAATAAAAGTAATATAAGGCCTGAAATTTGGTATTTTGGAAAAGTAAAATCCAAAGGTATTTATGATTTAGAAGTACTTAAACCAGATGAATCAAAGCAGGTAATTATAGACAAGCCAAATGTAAATAAGTGTTATAGAATTGATTGTATGAATTGTTTAGTAGAGGATGAGCCAGATAATTTCGATAAAATTGAATCAATTTTCAAGGAAGGGTGTGTTGAAGTTGATGCTGGAAAAAATCAAGGAAATACTAATTAGTAACAGATATATAAAAAAAGAATTTCATATGAGTTATAATGATGAAAAAATTAAGTTTGATTTTGAAAATGTTTATGTAAACGAGAAAGCTACAGAGATGTATATTTTAGTTGAAAATAATATTTCAAATGAAATAATTGAATCATATCACAATAGAATACTATGTTTCCAAAACTGGTATGATGACGATATTCTTATTTACAATATAAATTTAATTTTAATATATCAAAATAGAAAAGAGAATAAGGAATTACATGATTTAATTTACAAATATGAACAAGACGGGCATTTATGTAGAAAAATATTTATTAACTCAAAGTACGATTTTGATGAGTTAGAATTAGATATTCTACCGTTTAAACCATTAGGAACAGTACAATTCAAAAACAAGGGTGATAGTCTTAAAAAAAATATGATTGAATTATTAGGAAATATAGATATGTATAATAAGCTTGTAATTGATAATAAGAGCTTGGATTTTGAAGGAATTATTGATAATTTATAATTTAAGGTGGGAAAGGCATGGGAAATTTTTATATTGTTAGTGTATATATAGATAATTTTAGAGGCTATAATCAATTGAAACAACCATTCTATTTTAGAGGAGAAAGGCAAAATTCTAAGATAATTTTACTATCAGGTGGTAATGGGCTTGGAAAAACATCACTTTTAGATGCAATTGAATGGTGTTTGACTGGTACTGTTTGTAGGTTAGAGAGTGATTTTCGTAGCAGATGTTCTTCAAGTGAAATGAGTACAGAGAAAGCTAATAAAGGTATATTAAGAAATCGTTCAGGTGAAAATAGGCCAGTGTATGTAAAAGTTGATGCTGTTTATATGTCACATAAAATAACCATTAGTAGAACCTATAATGGAAATTTAGATAGTGATGGTCTAAAAATCTCCTTACCTATAGTGGAATGTGATAACCCTATTATTAGTGATAAGTTTATTAAAAATTTAGAAGTATTTATAGAAAAGTTTAACGATACATATGTATGTTCTTATGATAAAAATATTGAGTTATATTGCTTGGGAAGAAAAGAAATTTATGAGTTGTTCTCTGGCTTTTATAAAGACCATATAGATGCTAAAAATATTCTAAATAATCTTGAGGAAATAAAAAAAAGAATAGATTCTGAAAGAAAACAAATTGAAAATGAGTTAATAATAATACGGGATAAGAAGAATAGAAGTATAGAATTTGCGAAAAATGTACATTCAATAATTAATGAGAGTTGTGGGAAAGAGGAGTACCCCAAATTTAATATTTATGAGGGTGAAAATTTAGACCCGTTTGATTGGACGAATGATATTAGAAATAGTCTATCTATTGAAGAAAAATTGCAAGAACAAATTGATAAACTTAATGAAATAAAATTAAAAATCATTAGAGGTGAGTTAGTAAAGGTTAAGCTCTATTTGTCATTAAAAGTTAAATTAGAAGATTATATAAAACTAAATGATGAATTTATTAATAATGCTGATAATGTTGATAGATTAAAAAGCGTACACATAGGTAACTTAGAAAAATATAAAAAAGCAATTGAAGATAGATTAAATAGGATAAGAAATATTTCCACATTAGAACAATTAGAATCAATAAGCAAAGATATAAACTTGGAAGGCATATTAGATAATGTCTCAATTGAAGAACTTGGAAATAGAATATTTGACTTAAGGAACAATCAAAATGAACTGTTGTTAAATAAGAAAAATATTGAATTATATAATACAAATAATCAAGTGATGAAATCTATAAGGGTAATAATTGATAACATAGAAGGGTTTGAAAAGTATAGGGAATATAATGAAAAGTGCCCGTTATGTGGTAGTAAAATTGAATTTCAACAATCCGAGTTAGGTATAATAGCTAAACAGTTTTTAGGTGAGCAAGATAAAGCGAGACAAAGTTTATCAAAAAAGATAGATGAAATAACAATTAAAAATAATGAGTTGTTAAAAAATACGAAGGAATACATCTGTAATATTTATAATCAAATTTTAATTAAAATAGAAGATTTATTCAGAACAAAGGATATTTGCAATTTATTTTTTGACTTATGCAAGAAGTATTCAATAGATTATAAATTAGTTAATATTGAATTTTTAGAAAATGCAATCAATGATTTAATGAAGTGCATTATGATTAATGAATATAGTTCAATTGATGAATTTGAATTAATAAAAATAATCTTAGAGCAAAATTTTACTTTTTTTTCAGAGTTTAAAGATAAAGTAAATCAAGAGGAATTTAAAGAATTAAGCCATCAATATAAGATAAATTTGATAAGTGGATTAATAAGTCGCATTGAAAATTATTTAAACATTTCTGAGAGTGATACTAAATTAGAAATATTTGATAACTTATTAGCAAGAATTAGAGATATAGATAAAAGAATTAATATTTGCTTATATATAAAATCAAACATGCAACTTAAAAAATTTAATGAAGAAGTTGATAATAATACTAAAATCCTCAATGAAACAAATGCAAAAGCTTATAAAGCTGATTCTCAAATTAGCAAGATTACTTATCTTATAAAAAATATCAAAACATTGATAAAAGAAAGTGAGATAGAACAAGCTCAAAGGATTGCTGAACCATTAGATAAAATATACAGGAAAATTACAAGGAATACAAATATTAAAAGAATAGTATTCGAAAGAGCAAGAACCCAAAATCCAAATGCAGAGTTAAAGATTATCGATTATGAGAATAAGGAAAGTCAATTTGCAAATATTTTAAGTGCAGGTCAACTTTCAACATTAGCTATTTCGATATTTTTATCAAAGGCTATGCTTAATAAAGATAGTGATTTCAGATGCTATTTCATGGATGAACCGATTCAAACAATGGATGATTTGAATATCCTATCATTTGTAGATTTACTTAGATTTCAGTTAAATAGCAATAATGCGAATGATAGTTTTATTGACCAAATTTTTATCTCTACCTGTGACAGTGACTTGGAAAAATTAATAATACATAAAATGTCCAGTTTTGGAGTACCTGTTTGTGAATACAGATTTGAAGGACCAAGCAATCTTTTAAGAAAAGTTATAGAATAATATATATTTAAAAATTGATAAAAATTAGAAAAACTCATGGAGTAATAGTATTAAAAGCTGTTGAAATTGAAATGATTGTTTTTGTTATTGAAAGAACTGAAAATTATTTATAGGCTATCTTTTATTGGGGAAGATAGCCTAATCTATTATTTATGGTTTCAGGTATATTTCTAATAAAACTTAAAGGGAAATTATTGTTTAGTGATGTTAAAGAATAAATATTTATATTATAAGTGTAATGAAATTATAATAATAGGCCTATTTTCTACAAAATTAATTTCTACAGGTTGAAAAGAAACCAATATAATAGTAAAATCAATGTCTTTTGAATTTTCTACAGTTTTTTTTATATACATATGACGAATTTCAAGACTGTGACAGTGAACAGATTCATATGCTCAAGCTTTTGTCAGGCTGCAGCAATTTATTTGCTGTGGGGGATGAGGATCAGTGCATCTATGGCTTCCGCGGGTCCATACCAGACTGCATGGTTGAGTTTGAAAGGTATTTTAATGGAGGAGTGAAATTTTTTTTAAACAAAAATTATAGAAGCAGCAGTGATATAATAGAAATTTCAAGAAAGCTGATTAGCAAAAACAAGGAGAGAAATGTAAAGGAAATGGTAGGTGTGAGGGAAGAGCGGGGAACTGTAACAATAATTAAATACAAAACTGAAAGGGAGCAGGCAGAAGGAATGATTGACATCATAAAAGCTAACGGCTTCAAGCCTTCAGAGTGTGCAGTGCTGTCCAGAACCAATCAGGAGGCAGAAAAAGTAATCGGAATATTGATCAGAGATAAAATAAGCTTTCGACTTATGGATAAAAACTACAATTTCTTCAGGCTTGATATATGCAGGGATATAGCTGCATATTTCAGGTTAAGTCAGGACCCCTGCAACAAGGAGAGCTTTTTAAGGATTATTAACAAGCCCTGCAGGTATATCAGCAAAATAAAAATTGGAAAAATAAATTGCTGCAAAACCTCGGAAAATTGGTTTAGTTTTCTTGAGGCAGATACAAATATGGAACCATGGCAGCTTAAGTATATTCATGCCTTTGAAAGAAATACAAAAAGACTTGGGAGGCTGTCACCGGAAAAAGCCTTGATATTTCTTCTTGATAGAATTAAGTACAAGGATGAAGTACCTGCTGATAAGCAGGATGTTTTAGCTGAGTTCATGGATTTATGCAAGGAATATAAAACTATTCCTGAGCTTTTGACTTACATAGATACCTATAACAGCAGGCTTAATGAGGATATGCCGGATGCTTTGGTGCTAAGCACTATACATGGCTCAAAAGGTTTGGAATACAAAAATTTATTCATTATAAACTGCTGCAGTGATAATATACCCCATGAAAACAGTAAGAACAACCTTGAGGAGGAGCGCAGGCTTTTTTATGTGGCTTTGACAAGGGCAGCGGATAATTTGCATATAATGTATCCGGAGAACTTTAAGGGAAATAAGGCAGAGCCATCCCCTTTTATAAATGAATGTATGTAATATTATAGAATATATGGTATAATAATAAAAAAATATTGTAAGGAGAAGTTTATGATTACATGGATGGATACTCACTCTTCATTTCTTGCATTTATAATAATTTTAATACTTGCATTAGTAATTTTTTATTATACCTTTGAAGTCAGGCAGCAGGCCAGGTATGCCCACAAGACACTGGACCTGGAAATAAGAAGGATTAAGAATACGGGAATGAATTACTGCTATCTTTTAAATACTGAATTCAGCAGCAATCAGAGCATTTTTACTGATTACATAAATGACAGGGTTAAGTTTGAGGATACAGCAGTAGCTTTTTATAATTTGAACAGCTTTCAAAGCCTTAAATCCGATATTTGGGATAAAATTAAAACTAAGGTTCCTGAATATTTTTCAGGAAATCTTATGTTTGAGCTGGTTGAATACTATGAAGGCATTGATATTTTAGTTGCCAATACCCACTTGAACAACGAACAAAAGTATGAGCTGGTTGAAGCTGCATTTAAATCGATGTACAAATGTATAAGCCTTATGGAACAGGAATTCAAAATCGAGCTAAGAAAAAGAGATGTTTTTTCCTATGAGGATTGTACAATAAGGATTAATCTGAAAACCGGCGAAATAACAGTAACGGAAAGAAGTTAATATTTGAATGTTTAATTTTATTGGTATATAATTTTATTAAGCTCATAATCAGGATTTACCTTGATAATGAGCTTTAAAATTGTTCAAAAAGGAGACAAACATGGATAATACTATTTTTGCATTAGATATAGGAACCCGCTCCATAATTGGTACAGTGGGCACTGTAAGAGATAAAAAATTCAATGTTATTGCAGAGGCTGTGCTGGAACATGATGAAAGAGCCATGAGGGACGGCCAGATACATGATATTAATCTGGTAGCAGGTACTATTAAAAGAGTATTATCGGATTTGGAAAAGCAAACAGGGGCAAAACCTGAAAGGGTCTCCATTGCAGCAGCAGGAAGATTTTTAAAAACAGTTTCAGTGAGATGTGAAATTCAAATAGAACCTGACAGGGAAATAGACAAGGATATTGTGAGGGGACTGGAATTAACTGCCTTGAAAAAGGCTGAACAGCAAATAATGGGTCAATTATATTGTGTAGGTTACAGTGTTAAGAACTATTATCTTAACGGCTACAGCATTAGCAGCCTCATTTCCCATAAAGGTGAATCCATAGAGGTTGAAATTATTGCTACTTTTCTTCCAAGGTCAGTGGTGGATAGTCTCTATACAGTTATGGAAAGAGTGGGCCTTCAGGTATCAAACCTTACTCTGGAGCCAATAGCAGCCATGGAAGCTGCCATACCAAGCAATTTAAGATTATTAAACCTTGCTCTTATCGACATAGGAGCAGGTACCTCTGATATAGCAATTTCATCAAAGGATACTATATGTGCCTATGGAATGGTACCTTTAGCCGGAGATGAAGTAACGGAAGCCATTGCACAAAATTATCTGGTAGACTTCAACACTGCAGAAGCAATGAAAAGGCAATGCTCCGATAAGGAATATGTGGATTATATTGATGTGCTTGGATTTGAAAACAAAGTACCTTCAGAGGAGTTAAAGGAATTTATAAAACCACAGGTTAAAATGATAGCAAATGAGGTGTGCAGCAAGATAATCGAGCTTAACGGAGGAAAATCTCCCAGTGCTGTATTTCTAGTGGGAGGGGGAGCATATACTCCATACCTGAAGGAATTCATAGCTGAAGCCTTGAACATACCTGTGAACAGGGTTGGCTTAAGAGGCAGGGAGGATGTTCCTGGCTGCATATGCCAGGACAAGAGCCTGGGCTCTATTGGTGTTACTGTGCTGGGCATTGCTTTAACCGCCATAAAAAATTCAGGCCATGATTTTATGGATGTGTTTTTGAACGGCAATGTGGTAAGCCTTTTTAAATCACATAAAAATACAGTAATGGATGCCATGATACAGGGAGGAATTAACCCTAAGGTTTTAATTGGCAGGAACGGTAAAAATAGAAAGTTTTTTATTAATGGTATAAAAAGAGTTTCTTTTGGCAGCTTTGCTGAAAATGCATCAGTTTTTATTAATGGCTCGGAAGCCAGCATTGATTCAGCCATAAAGGAAGGGTACAGTATTAATATCCAGTTTGCCAGGGATGGCAGGGATGCTGAACCAAAGATAAAGGATTATGTTGTTAATTTCAATTCTGTCAGTTTTGAAATGGATGGGGAATTGAAATACCTGGAACCGAAATTTACTATAAATGGAGGCAAAGCTGAACTGGATACAGAAATTATGGAGGAGGCTTCTGTTTCAATATTCTACCCTGAAACACTGCGGGATTTTTTAGACAGACCGATATATGAAGAAGATACGGAATATTTTATTGGTGAAACACAGCTTTCTTTGGATTACAAGATTAAAGAAGGAGATATAATCTGCTCAAAAAAGAAGGAAAGCTGCAATTTAAAGCCTTTTATTAAAGTAACCTTCAATGGCCGGGAACTTGTAATGTCTGGAAAAGAAGAGTATGTTTTTGTGGATGTATTTAATTATGCTGAATTTGATCTCATGTTTCCAAAGGGTAAGCTGATACTTTTATTAAATGGCAGTAATGCCGGCTATTATGACAAAATAAAATCCGGTGATGATATACAGGTATTTTGGGAAAAATAAAAAGGAGCTGTTAAAATGGATATAGATTTCATTAAAATGTCAGAGGCAATAAAAGATATTATAATCAACTACAGAAGGGATTTTCACCAGAATCCGGAGCTGGGCTTTGAGGAACACAGGACTTCAGCTGTAATAAAGGATTTTTTAAAAAATGAGGGCATTGAATATTATGAGACAGCTGGTACAGGAATATGCGCCATAATAAAAGGAAAGGGTACCAGAACGGTAGCTTTAAGAGCCGACATGGATGCATTGCCTATTCAGGATTCAAAGCTAAGCAGCTACGCTTCCAAAATTCCTGGTAAAATGCATGCCTGCGGTCATGATGCACATACGGCTATGCTCCTTGGTGCTGCAAAAATACTAAACTCTATTAAAGCGGAGCTTAAAGGCAATGTTAAGCTTCTATTTGAGCCAGCCGAGGAGACTACAGGGGGAGCTGCAGTTATGATCAGGGAAGGGGTTCTGGAAAATCCCCATGTAGAGGCTGTGATTGGTCTTCATGTGGATGAAAATATTCCATCAGGGATGATAGGTCTGAAAAAAGGCGTGGTAAATGCTGCTTCAAATCCCTTTACAATAACTATCAAAGGCAAGGGAGGCCATGGAGCCAGACCGGAGGATGCTATAGATCCTGTTGTTATAGCCAGCTCAGTGGTGATGAACCTTCAGAGCATTGTAAGCAGGGAGCTTACACCTACCGAGCCTTCAGTATTGACCATAGGTACTATCCACGGTGGTACTGCACAGAATATTATTCCTGAGGAGGTAACAATTTCTGGTATTATCAGGACCATGACAAAGGAACATAGGGAATATGTAAAGAACAGGCTTGTAGAAATAACTGAAGGAATAACAAAATCCTTACGGGGGAGCTGTGATATAGAAATAACTGAGAGCTATCCGTGCCTGTACAATGATGACAAAATGCTTGAGCTGCTTAGAAAAAGTGCAGTAGAACAGATCGGCACAGAAAATATTAAAATATTGGATAAACCTTCCCTGGGAGTAGAGAGCTTTGCCTACTTCTCCATGGAAAGGCCTTCCGTATTTTATTTTCTGGGCTGCAGAAATGAAGAAAAGGGAATTATTAATCCGGCTCACGGCAATAAATTTGACATTGATGAACAGTGTCTTGCTGTGGGTACAGCCATCCATTGTGCTGCAGTACACTACTATTTAAATGTTGCTTTTGATAATTAGGCGGTATATAATTAGATGTCCAAAAGAAGGAGTGATTTGATGAAAGTAACAGTTGGCAGCAATGAAGCAGGCCAGAGAATTGATAAATTTTTAAGAAAGTGGCTGAAGGATGTTCCTTTAAGTGCTATATACAGAAATATAAGAAAAGGCGACGTAAAGGTCAACGGAAAAAAAGTTAAGGAAAAGTATTCCCTGGTTGAAGGTGATGAAGTTGAACTTAGGGAAATTACCAGTGAAGATAAAAAAGACAAGTTTGTAAGAATAGATAATAATATACAGATCCTTTACGAGGATCAGGATATACTTCTGGTGGAAAAATGGCCTGGAGTACTGGTGCATTCCGATAAAAAAAATGGAGAAGCTACTTTAACAGATTTTGTGCTTTCCTACCTTTATGACAAGGGAGATTACAGGCCGGAGCAGGAAACCTCCTTCACTCCCGCTTCCTGTAACAGACTGGACAGAAATACATCAGGCATAGTAATTTTCGGAAAGAGCTATGAAGGGCTAAAGGCCATGAACGAGATGCTTCGGGAAAGAAGTGTTAAAAAATATTACCAGGCTTTGGTTAAGGGTAAAATACAGGATGGCTTGTATGAAGCCTATATATCAAAAACCCAGGACTCCAATATTTCAAAAATTTGTGAGGAGGAAAAGCCGGGCTTTAAAAAGATATCAATGAATGTTAAAACCATACAGACCTGCGGCACCTTCTCCCTGCTGGAGCTGGAGCTTTTAACAGGCAGAAGCCATCAGCTGAGGGCCCATTTGAGTTATCTGGGAAATCCCATAGTAGGGGACAAGAAATATGGCGAAAGTAAAATAAACAGTTTTTTTGAAAACAAGTATGGTCTAAGCTACCAGTTTCTGTATTCCTATAAGCTTATCTTCAGGGATTGCAGCGAAAAATTCTCATATCTTGAGAACAAGACTATTGCAGTGGCACTGCCGCCGGTTTTCAAAAAGATTAAAAATGACGTATTTAAATTTTAGTTAGCAGGAGTCTGTTATGAAAGAACAATCCACAGCCAAGGGCTTTGCCATTTTATCGGCGGGAACTGTTGCCGTAAAAATAATATCGCTGCTTTATATACCATTCCTTCGTGCCATACTAGGGGACGAGGGCTATGGTATTTTTGGCGCTGCCTACCAGGTTTATGCATTTATATTTGTTATCACAAATTCAGGGATTCCTGTGGCTATATCAAAGCTTGTTTCTGAGCTTAATGCAGTGGGAAACTACAGAGATGCCTTGAAAAGCTTTAAAATATCAAGATTTATGCTTATGCTCCTTGGAATATTTATGTCAATTGCATTAATAGCTTTGGCAAATCCTATGTCCAAAGCGCTGCATTATGAAAAAGCGTATTTGTCCATGCTTACCCTGGCGCCTGCAGTGCTGTTCACTTCAATGGCTTCAGCATACCGTGGGTACTTCCAGGGAAGAAAGAATATGATTCCAACAGCAGCCTCCCAGGTTTTAGAGCAGGTTGCAAATACAGTGTTTGCACTTATTTTTGCAGCATACCTGATGAGATTTGGTGTTGAAGCAGGCTGTGCAGGAGCCCCCATCGGAACCTCCATGGGAGCTTTGATTTCCGCTGTGTTCCTGATGTATTACTGTGAAAAAAACAAAAAATTCAATGACCAGAGAGCTGAACAGAATCCTGAGGTTGTAAGGCTTAAGACAAAACAGCTTGTTAAAAAAATTATTCATTACAGTATACCCATAACTATATGTGTAGGCATGACCTATGCCGGAAACCTGGTGGATCTTTATAATACAAAGGTCAGGCTTATGGCTGGAGGCTTCAGTGATACAAATGCAACGATTCTTTACGGATACCTTGTAAAGTATCAGCAGCTGCTCAATGTTCCAATAGCTCTTATATCATCACTATCAGCAGCAATTCTGCCTGCACTTTCAGCTGCAGCTGCAGTTAGGAACAGAAAGGAGCTTCATAATAAAATTACCTATTCCCTGAGGCTTTGCTTCTTAATTGCCCTTCCCTGTGCTGTAGGGCTGGGGGTTTTAAGTACACCTATATATAACATGCTGAAGTTCGGCAACGGAGCATTTATAATGGCATACGGCTCAGTAGTGCTTATTTTCATGTCAGTAATGCAGATACAAAGTACAATCCTTCAAGGCATAGGAAAGCTTTATATAGCTACTTTATTCTCAATTACCGGCATTGTTTGCAAAATTATAGTGAATTACTTTCTAATTGCCATACCACAAATAAATATTTTAGGTGCGGTCATAGGAAGTGTTGTTGGTTTTACCATTCCAATTTTATTAAATCAAAGGATAATAAACAAAACCTTGAAAATAAGTATAAGGCTGTACAAACATGGTATAAAGCCGCTGGCAGCATCTATCCTTATGGGAATTTTGGTGTTTGCAACATATTTCCTTTTTAGCAGGGTGCTTAGTATTTTAGGTAAAAACTATTTGTTCTTGTCCATTTCGGTAACAGCTTCAATCGTAGCTGGTGCATATTATTACCTTATAGGGCTGATTTTAACTAAAGGCATAAAAAAACAGGACTTGAATATGATACCAAATAAACTTAAAAAATTCATACCTGATTATTTTATCAGGAAAATAGTCTGATTGAACAGTGCTTTCCCACCTCAAAGAGGTTTAGGGAGAGCACTATTACGTTTGTGATAATCAGTGCTGCGCCGTAGCCGTATATATTTACTGAAGGTATTCCGGACAATATATATATCAATATAAGCTGAAGCACTGATGCAGTAAGAGAATTTCTAAGTATAATATTTTGCTTTCCAAGACCGTTTAATATTCCATAGGTGGTAGAAGCGGTAAAGGAAAATGGTACTATTAGAGCTGCAAACTTAATATAGCTTCCAAGGTCGTTTCTATTATAAAACAGCATACCGAGGAAGTCCGGGATTGTTATACAAATCATAGCTGTTGCTAATCCAAGTATTATTGAAATTCTCAATACCTTTCTTACTCTATGCTGCAGCTTAAAGTAATTTTTTCTGCTGAGATTTTGGGAAATGTCAGGCACCAGTACAATACACAGTGCATTTATGATCATCACAGGAAAAAGCACCGTGGTCAATGCCATGCCGTTAAATTTGCCCATCATAGCTAACGCAGCTGCATAATCCAGGCCGCAGTTCATAAGCCTTCTTGGCAGAATCAAGGTTGACAACGAATAAAATATTGTGGACACAAAGCCATTAATGCATAATGGAAATGAATATTTAAGAACGTCAAAAATAAGCTGAATCTTATCTTCCTCACGGCTTACGGCATGTTTTTTGTATTTGTCATACTTGTAAAAAAAGTACAACAGTGCAAGACTTAATAGTTCACCGGTAGCCAGCACAAGATATGCCACAGTAACATTGGCAGCAAATTGAACTAGAAATAAAAGGGCTCCAATTCTGTAGGCTTTTTCAAATATATCAATAAAGGCAGGCACTTTAACATTGGAGGTACCGTAAAAATACCCTTTGAAAATTGAAGATACAGCAATAAAGACCATTGCAGGACAAATAACTCTTAAAGCTCCTGAAGCTCTGTGGTCTTTAATTAGATATCCTGAAATAAAATCAGAATTAATAAAGACAAAACAGGCTACGATTATACCCCATACTATATCAAAAAATATGGATGCATCAATGGTCCGGTTGAGATTTGTATAGTCTTTTTTAGAAAAATACACAGCTCCCACCTTTGAAATGGCAGTGGACATACCTCCGCAGATAAGGCAGATGAATAAATCATAAATCGGCATAATAATTCCATACAGCCCCATGCCTTCAGCGCCTAATTCTCTGGAAAGTATAATTGAGAAGATAAATCCCAGCATTCCTGTAACCAAATTTGAAATTACCAGGGTTAATGAATTCCTGAAAAACGTATCCATATTTATAATTCCTTCACAGTACTAACACTAATTATTATGAGGATTTTACATTTTATATTACATGCGGTTTTAACAGTTAAGGTACTGTGCTATACTAAATTATATATTACATTGAAAGCGGGGAAGATTATGAAAAGGTTATTTTGCAAAATCTGCGGAATGGAGATAAATGATAATAATTATAATTTTAACAGCGCTGCTTTTATTGATAAAAACAGTGTGGAGCATATTGTTAAGTGCCCATTTTGCGGTGTTAACGAGGAGTATATATCGGCGGACCCGGGCATGGTTCATATTGACAGGGAAGCAATCAACCATGAGGCTTTTAAAATAATTGATCATGCTGTTAAGCTGGAAATTTTCAACGGAGATTTTTACAGGGAAGCTGCTGTCTTAGCTGAAAACCCTGAAAACAGGGATTTGTTCAAGGCATTATCTATCATTGAATATACCCATGCCAGAGTCCATAAAAATTTGGCTGGCATCAAGGAGGATCCTAAACTAAGCAAGCTCGACTACAGTAAATATAACACTGATGCTGCCTTGCTCGAGCTGGCAGCAAAGAGGGAGCTTCATGCTGTGGAGTACTATAAAAAATATAAAAGTAGCATCGGTAATAAAGATATTGGTTCCATATTTGATGCACTGGCAGAAGTGGAAAGCGAACATATTGAATTAACTGAAAAATAATACATACAGCATAATAATTTGAAATATATATATTTAAAGAGATTTGTTAAGGAGATAAAATGAACAGGTTGTTAAAACTGCTGTTGGGATTTGCTGTCTTAATCTCATTGATATTTATATTTCAAAAAATACCGGTTAGAGAAAATTTAGGAATTAGTTTTAAAGACGCCCATTCAGAGGCTTCCATTAAGTTTAAAGGCTTGAAGGAGGCCAGGGATTTTGCTGTTGATGTAGAGGGCAATTATTATATTGCATTTAAAAATAAAATTCAGGTAATTGAAAAGAATGGGAAAAGCTATGAATTATTCAAAAACTTTGATCTTAATATAGTGTCTCTATGCTGCGCTGAAAAGAAACTTTATTATGCATCAGATACCAGTGTATACTGTTATGATATTGCCACTGACAAGATATCAGAGTGCATCAGCGGACTGCCAAATATGGGGGATTACAAAGACAGCATTGTCAGATTGCGAGGAGAAATTTTATATGTTACAGTGGGGGCGGCAACAAATTCGGGAGTTGCAGGCTCTGATAACGGATGGATTTTAACAATGCCATATTTTCACGATATACCTCCATATCTAATTACCTTAAAGGGAACAAATTTTGGACAGGAAAAAACCGGAGCGTTTCAAAGCTATAAAAGCAAAAGTATGAATGGACAGATAATATCAGGTCACTTTCCCGGCAACGCTTCTTTGATTATATATAATACTAAAACAGCAGTATTAGAGAATTTTGCCTATGGAATAAGGAATGTTAAAGGCATGGATTTTACCAGTGAAGGGAGACTGTTTGCGTCTGTAGGTGGGATGGAAAACCGTGGTTTAAGGCCCATAATCGGCGATTCGGATTATCTTTATGAAATTCAAAAAGGTCTTTGGTATGGCTGGCCTGATTACAGTGGAGGAGATCCTGTGAATTCCCCCAGGTTTAAAGGAAAAAACGGCAGTCAGGTGGGCTTTGTATTGGAAAATCACCCTGATACCAATCCACCGGCTCCTTTATACCAGTGTGGAGCCACTGGTGAGATAGGTGATGTTGCTGTGGATTCAAGGGGAACGTTGAGAGAAAAAAACACTATTTTCTTCTATAAAGGTGGAAGCATTTTTTCTTTTGACAAAAAAGGTGTTCTTAAGGAAGAATTTATTCTGCCTAAAAAATCCACGGGCTGCAAAATGCAATTTAATGATAATCAGCTTCTAATTTTAGACAGTACAGGAAATTTATATTCCATAAAAAATAAAAATTTTAATTAACCTATTGATTACGACAACTTTTGGTATAATAATAGTATTAAAGTTACAAAGAGAATCCATTTCTCTAAGAGGTGAAAAAGATGATAAAAATATTAGAAGCAGGATATGGAAAAACATTAACAGGTGTATTTCATGTGGTGAACCCAATAAAAAAAAGAATAATGAAAACAAACTGCACTGTTCATAAATATATAATCATTAAATCAATTGAGGTGTTAAAAAATGATGGATATATGGAGGAATGCATTTTTTATAAAAAGTATATTAAAAATCTAAACGAGGGAGTAACGTGGGCCGATCAGGATTTTAAAAGCTCCAACCACTTTTATCATCCTGAAAAGGAGAGAGGCTTGTACGGCAGGTCTGATGCTCTAACGGAATGTCGAAAATATTATCAGCATGCACTAAATTATTATGATGCAGGGGATATTCAAAAAGCAATGTTTTATCTAGGGGCATCCTGTCACCTTGTTCAGGATGCAACAGTACCTCACCATGTTAATAACAGGCTTCTAAAGAGCCATAGGAAGTTCGAGCTTTGGATTGTTGGCAAGCTGATGTCAGATTATTCCTTTGAAGCATTTTCTGGCACTGTAAAATATGATGAGCTGGAGGAGTATATAACAAAAAATGCTGCCATGGCTAACACCACCTATTCGAAATACAGAAATCTTCAGGATACTGAGGAGAGATATGCAGCAATTGCCGTTAAAATTGTACAGGAAGCACAGCGTACTACGGCTGGTTTAATGCTTAATTTTTTTAATGATATCAAAAATATTAAAATTCTTCCATAATATGGAGGAATTTTTTATTTCTTGTGGAAAATATAATAGTAAATAATTATAGGGAGGGAAAATCTTGACTATATCTATAAGCTTGCAGGAAGAAATTTTTAAGGGGAATCTTTTGGATATGGGAATGGAGAACTACGGAATTATATATAATGCATATAAATTGCTAAATGAAGAAATTTCTGTGGACTATTTATCCGGCAGGGCGGGAGAATGCGGCATAAGAAAAGGGTATTACAACAATTGCATATTACTGCTGTCATTAAATAAAATACTCCTAAATAAAAACAAACTGGGGCTGCTGCAGGAAATTAAAGATTATTTAAGTGATAAGGGTACCTTGCATATCTGGGATATGGAAAAGCCCAGAGGAAAGATATGGAATAATATTATAAGGATTGAAACGCCGGATAAAAGAGTTAAGGAAATTAACCTAAAGGAGATAAATGTATTTAAGGATAATTCCCTGGAAAGTACATTAAAGCTTGTAAGGAATTATTTTGAAATAATTGATTTTAACTGTAAGGATGGGTTATATTATATAAAGGCAAATAAAATTTCAGGAGAGAAGGAATTAAATGAAGACTGTACTGGCAGCAGTTAATGCCAAGTTCATTCACAGCGCACTGGCTGTGAGGTACTTAAAAGCATATACGGAAAATTTGGATTATGAATGTAAGATTATTGAGTTTTCAATAAACGACAGCAGGGAAAAGGTTATACAGCAGCTGATCCTTGAAGCCCCAGATATAATTGGTTTTTCCTGTTACATATGGAATATTGATTTTATTAAATATATCGCATTGCATATTAAATTAATAAATCCAGATATTAAAATTTTATATGGTGGTCCTGAAGTTTCCTACGATCCGGATGAATTTCTCAAAAATAATCCCGGAGAATTTATTATCCAGGGAGAGGGAGAGGAGACCTATCATGAATTAATTGAACTTATGATAAGCAATGTTAAGTATACCTCTGAAGCTGTTAAGGACAGTAATATAAAAGGCCTCTATTTCAGGGATGGTGAACATATCCAGTGTGCCGGAAAAAGAGCCCAGATGGATATGAATAATATAGTATTTCCATATGGAGACCTTATTGGATTGGAAAATAAAATCATTTATTATGAAGCCTCCAGAGGCTGCCCTTTCCTTTGCAAATACTGTTTGTCCTCAACTAGTCATGGGGTAAGGTTTTTAGATTTTCAGCGGGTTAAGAAGGAACTTGATTTTTTCATTAATAACAAGGTTAACCTGGTTAAGTTTGTGGACAGAACCTTTAACTGTAACAAGAAATTTGCCATGGCCATATGGAGCTACCTCATTGAGAAGGCACCAGATACCAGGTTCCATTTTGAAATATCTGCAGACCTGCTGGATAAAGATGAACTGGAGCTTTTAAGCAGGGCAAGGCCCGGGTTGTTCCAGTTTGAGGTTGGTGTACAAACCACAAACAGTGAGGTCTTAAAGAATATAAACAGATATGTAAGCTTTGAGGACATTAAAAAAACAGTAGTTGAGCTTGAGAAACTTAAAAATATTAAACAGCATCTTGATTTAATAGCAGGATTGCCTGGTGAAAATATAGAAAGCTTTAAGGAATCCTTTAATGAAGTTTATTCTATTAAGCCGGAAGAACTTCAGCTTGGATTTTTAAAACTGCTAAAGGGTTCTGATATGCGAAAAGAGGCTGAACACTGGGGAATGGTGTATTCTCCGGAACCACCTTATGAAATACTTAAAACCAATACCATGAGCTATCTTGATATTATTCTTCTTAAAAGGGTTGAGGAGGTATTGGACAAATATTATAATTCCAATAAATTTGATAATATTTTAAACTTCTTTATTCCAAGGTTTAACAGTGCTTTTGATTTTTACATGAAGCTTGGTGACTTTTTTAACATAAAAGGCTATTTTAATAAAAATATTTCAAATGCACAATATTATAAAATATTTATAGACTTCTATGAATTTTCCTTTAATGAGGAGTCATTAATACTTAAAGAGTTAATCAAATTCGACTACCTGCGATTTAACAAAAGAAAATGGCTTCCCGATTTTTTATGCAGGGAAATAGACAAGGAACAGGAACGAATATTAAAGGACCTTATTAAGGAGCAAAAATTACAGACTCTTGATAGATGCCACATGGAAAAATTTTTTATTGATATAATAAAGTATATTGAAACAGGCTATATTGAAAAAAGTGATACTTACATATTATTTGATGAGCAGGGGGATATCTACAGCTATGGCGGTAAAGGGAATATTGCTTTTTGGAGATAAGAATCTTCAGAGGGTTAGCAGAAATGTTGAAAAAATTGATGATGATATTAAAAATTTAATAAATGATCTGAGGGATACCTTAAGGGCAGCTCCCGGAATAGGTCTGGCAGCTCCTCAGATCGGTGCCTTGAAAAAGGTTGTAATTATAGATATGAAGGATGGAAGTTCTGAAATTGTGCTAATAAATCCTAAGATTGTAAAAAAGTCCGGAAAAGAAAAGAATTCAGAGGGGTGCCTGAGCTACCCCGGCTTCGAGGGCATTGTGGAAAGGCCTAAAAGGGTTGTAGTAAAGGCATTGAATATTAATGGAGAAGAAATTGAGGTCAAAGGGGAAGGGCTCCTTGCCAGAGCTTTGTGCCATGAAATAGATCACCTGGATGGTGTTCTTTACATTGATAAGGCAAAAAAAATATATAGACTTGAAGAGGAATAGAAAAAGTGCAGTGATCTGCACTTTTTTTACATGTATTTTACTGATACTCCCTTTACTTTAAAAATGCTTCCAATAAGGGGCAGCTTGAATCTTTCATATACCTCAATATGTTCATCCATATAAAGGTATTTTTCTATAAATATTTTTATTCCTTCAAATTCAAAGATTTCAAAGTGTTTGTCTGTTCCTTTGAAATTATCTTTAAGCTCAACTATAATATCCTTAACATCCATGTCACAGCATCCCCCTGAGGTTGCTATCGTTTTAACCACAAATGAACCGTTCTTTTCTCTTGCTGCATTTAATGCCTTTTCTTCAATTATTACCATATCCATTACCTCCTGAATATAACCTGTAATTATAATAATATATACAATTTATTAAGTCAAATCTGATATAATATTTAGGAGATTGTTTAATGAGGTGTTAAATTGGCATTAGATACGAAAGATATGGAATTGGAAAAACAGAAATTGACAGAAACTATAAACTGGCTGGAAGAGGAGATTAATAAAACAAGTAATGAGGATATTAAGCTTAAAGCTGATATAGATGAAATAAGAAAGGCCGCTAAAGGCAGGTATAACGAAGAGCTTGATATTAAAGAGAAGCTGTACAGCATTACCCATAAAAACTTTGAGAAATTTATAGAGGCTAAATCACAGCCGTACTTTGGAAGAGTGGATTTCAGAGAATATAAAAGAAGCAAGGAATGCTTTTATATAGGAAAATTTGGACTGGGAGATTTTTTCCAAGGTGAAGAGAAAGTCATAGACTGGAGAGCCCCTATTGCAGAACTATATTACAGCGGTACCTATGGTGATGCATATTACACATCTCCAGAAGGAGTAATAAGCGGGGAACTCAGCCTTAAGAGAAAATATCTTATAAAAAATGGCGTATTAATAGACGCCTTTGATGAAGGCATAAATGAAATCATCTTAAACCAGGGAAATGCTGAAGGGAATGCCTTGGTGGATGAATTTTTAAAGATTAATTTAGAGGAAAGTACCGGTTCAAAGTTAAAGGATGTGGTGGCAACTATACAAAAGGAGCAAAACCAGGTGATAAGGGCTGATAAAAACAAGCCTCTTTTTCTACAGGGCTCAGCTGGCTCCGGCAAGACTACAGTAGCTCTTCACAGGTTGGCTTATCTTCTCTACAAGTATAAAGGCAAAATGTCCGGAAAAGACATACTGGTACTGGCACCAAACAAATTGTTTCTGGATTATATATCACAGGTGCTGCCAGAATTGGGCATCGATGATGTAAAGCAGTGCACCTTCGAGGAGCTTGCTTTGGAGGTAACAGGAATAAAGGATAAGGTTATATCCAAGGATAAAAAGCTGGCTTTAATTATGGAAGGAAGCTCCTTAAGGGGCAATGATATAAACTTTATGGTTGAAAGCAGTAATTTTAAAGGCTCTCTAAACTATAAGGCACTGCTGGACAAATACTTGTGCTATTTGGAAAAGGAGGATATCAAAGTATCTGATATTAAAGTACAGCAGCATACCTTATTTAAAAGAGAGGAATTAGAAAGGCTGTTTTTAAAGGATATGTCTAATCTCCCTTTTAATCAGAGAAAAAGGGAAATAAAAAGATATCTATCTTTAAAATTACAGGAAAAAATCAGCTTAATTCAGGATAAGCTTGATTTTACTTGTCAATACATGGTTAGCAGAGAAAAGAAGCTTAGGGAGGATTGTCCAGAAAGAAGAAAAATACTTATTGAATTATACGATGAAAGAGATAAAAAGAAAAAAGAAATAGCCAGGGAAGGAAAGAAATCCTTTGATGATTATTTTGAAAATTGGCTTCACCATGGTATTAAGGGTACCTATTTTGAATTGTTTCACAATGAGGATTTTCTAAAGAGTATATCCACTGAGGACATAGCTCCTGAGCTTTTAAAATATATACTGGAAGAAATTTCAGAAAACAGCAGCAAGGGGTTAATAGATTCAGATGATCTTTCAGCTATCATGTATTTGAAATTTAAAATTGAAGGGGTGCCGGAAAAATATAAATATAAGCATATAACCCTGGATGAGGCACAGGATTACAGCCAATTTCAATTTATTGTTCTTAAGGAGATTAGTGTGAATAATTCCATAACAGCTGTAGGAGATCTGGGACAGGGAATTTATTACTATAAAGGTATAAAGGACTTTAACAGCCTGATAGCTTCGGTTTTTAACGGTAATTCAGATTATGTGGTATTGTCACAGAGCTACAGGTCAACTGTGGAGATAATTAAATTTGCCAATATAGTACTAAAAAAGCAGCTTCAATGCCTGGAACCAGCAAAGCCTGTATTAAGGCATGGTAAGCCGCCGGAGGTGATTGAATTCACTGCCGGTGCTGAGTTTGTACAGCATCTGGATAGAATTCTTGAAGAAATTTTAACCAGCGGCAAAAGAAGCATAGCTGTAATTGGCAGGTCTTATGAGGAATGTAAGAAAATCAATGAATTAATAAAAAAATATAGCAGCAGCAAGTGGGAGCTGGTTAAGGAAAATGATAAAAAAATTAAGCAGGATAGAATAATCATTCCATCATATCTTACTAAGGGACTTGAATTTGACTGCAGCATCATTTATAACTGCAATGATGAAAACTATCAGGAAAATGAACTGGATAAAAAAATACTATATGTAGCATTAACCAGAGCCTTACATTTTGAGTACATCTTTTTTAAAGGCAAAAAATCAAAGCTTGTATCATAATAATACATATTAAAAAATAATCATTATTACTATTTATAAACTATTGATAATATGCTATAATAAATATTGGAAATTAAATATAAGTTTAGGAGGTACAATATTATGAGCAGTTTTTTAATAAAAGATAATATTTATTCTGTTGGGGTAAGAAATCCCGATTTAAGAGTATTCGATATAATAATGAATACAAAAAGAGGAACTACATATAATGCATATTTGATTAATGATGAAAAAATAGCATTGGTGGACACAGTTAAAAATGGTTATTTTGACGAATATCTGAAGAATATAAAAGAGGTTATAGGTGATAAAAAGGTAGACTATATTATTGTTCAGCATACTGAGCTTGACCATAGCGGATCACTTTCAAAATTAATGGCAAAGTATCCTGAAGCAAAGGTTATTGCTTCAAAGGCAGCTCTCATATATTCCAAGGATATTACAAATTCCGATATTAACGGAGAAGTAGCTCCTGCTGAGCTTTCATTAGGAAAAACAACCTTGAAATTTATACAGGCTCCAAATCTTCACTGGCCTGATACAATGTTTACTTACGCCGTTGAAAGCAATGTTTTATTTACCTGTGACTTCCTTGGATGCCACTACTGTCCTGAGGGTTCATTATTAGATGGAGCTGCAGGGGATTATGTGGAAGAAATGAAATATTACTTTGACTGCATAATGGGACCATTTAAAAAATTTGTTAATATGGGTCTGGACAAAATTAAAGATCTTAAGCTGGATATGGTATGCCCAAGCCATGGACCAATCCATATTGATGATATAAATAAGTATATGAAGCTCTACAAGGAATGGGCAAAGGTTGACGCACCTGCCGAGAAGAAAGTGGAGATATTCTATATATCGGCTTATAGAAATACAGAAAATATGGCAAAATATCTTGCTGACAGGATAAATTCAAAGGGAATAAAAGCTGAAGCAAGGGATATAACTGAAATGGACATGAATGATATAATAGCTGCTGTGGAAAATGCAGCAGGGCTCATGGTTGGTTCACCTACTATCAATCAGGATGCAGTAAAGCCTGCCTGGGATATGCTGTCACTGGTATCAGCAATAACCAACAGAGGTAAGGCAGCAGCAGCCTTTGGTTCCTATGGATGGAGCGGAGAAGGAGTCCCAATGCTTACAGAAAGGCTTAAATCCTTGAAGTTTAAAGTTCTGGAAGAAGGCTTAAGGTTTAAGTTTGTGCCTGGCAGTGAGGATTATGCAAAGGGAGCAGAATTTGCTGACAAATTTATAGAATTATTATAAAAAAAGCGGGCTTTATGCCCGCTTAGCTTTTATTGCAAATATTTAAAGGTCCAGTCAATTAAATCAATTACCAGATCCGCAGTGGAATCGTCCTTGTCCAGTGCAGAGTTTAATTCCACAAAATCCAATGATTTAACCAGATTTGTAGACATAAGGTATCTAAGAAGATATTTTGCCTGGTCAGTAGACATTCCATCCTTCACCGGGGTGCCTGTTCCAGGAACAAGATCAGAATCCAGACAGTCAATGTCAAAGCTCAAGTGTACAGCATCTACCTGGTTGTTTATCAACGTTTCATATATCTCTTCAAGTATATTGTCAATTCCTCTAAATTTGATGTCTTCAGTGGAATATACGTTAAGATTCATTTCTTTGATTAATTGCTCCTCACCTTCATCCAGGTCCCTGGCACCAATTATAAATACATTTTCCGGAGAGACTTTAATACCTTCGTAATAAAGGTCAGTGAGACCTTTATATCCAAGACCCATAGCAGCAGCCAGGGGCATGCCATGAATATTGCCGGTAGGAGAGGTTTCAGGTGTATTTATATCGCCATGGGCATCTACCCATATAACTGCCAGTTTATTATAATATTTGCTGGCTCCTGAGATACTTCCAAGTCCCAGGGAGTGATCTCCGCCAACAACAAAAGGGAAGCTGTGGGAGGTCAATGAACTATAAACCTGTTGTGCAAGAGTAGTGTTGACTTCCATAATAGGCTCCAGATATTTCATGTTTGGATGATAATTGAATTTTTTGTCTTCAGGAACATTTTCTATATGAATATTTCCCAAATCATAAACATTGTGATTATTTTTTCTTATAATCCTATCGATATCTTTTTCTCTGAGCTTTTCCGGACCGAAATCAACTCCTCTTACATCCGAACCAAAAAACATGGGAACACCAATTAAATTAACGTTCATTTATATAACCTCCTTTAATGAATTTCTCTACGAATAATGATTATATACTTTTTTGAAAAAATAAAAAGTACTTTGGCAAATCACATAAAATTTGAAATATTCAATAATTTAATTTTATACTTTTTAGTGAAATTTTATGAGCATAAAAATAATAGTAATAAAAGATTTTCTATGGTAAAATGATGTAATATAATATTTATAGGTTATAATTTATGTATATAATTCAAAAAAAAATTTTTGTGAGGTAAAATTATGGATAAGGAAAAAATAATAAATTATCTAAAAGACAACGATTTGAGTGATGTAGAAATTCTAAGCCAACAGAAGGATCTGGCTGCAGTAAGGTTTTATTACGATTTCGACGATACGGAGCTTAAGGCAGCTGAAGCATACGCAAAGGACCAGGCAGGCGATGAAAAGGATGAAGCCTGGTTCCAGGATTATTATATTCCATATCTTACAGAAGTTGC
This sequence comes from uncultured Clostridium sp., assembly GCA_937927335.1. Lineage (GTDB taxonomy): Bacteria > Bacillota > Clostridia > Clostridiales > Clostridiaceae > UBA699. The sequence continues at coordinate 1,525 of CALBDU010000055.1, read as the reverse complement.
AGTTGATAATGTAGGGGATATTATAGAAGATTTAATGGCTGAAATGAAAGTAAAAGCTCAGTTTATATCCTATGAGATGGAAGAAGACAATGACTACAGTGAATTTATTGCAATTTTCTATAATGGGGAAGAGGATATAGACATAGAGGATGTGCTGGTAAAGTTGGGTATATAAAGGAGAGGGTATTTTGAAAATATCTGTGCTTTTTTCTTCACCAAACAATAATGGCAATACTAAAATTCTTCTGGACAGCTTTCTTCAGCATTGCAGCGCTGATATAGAGCTCATCAATGTTTATAAATTGAGGATTAATCCCTGTATTGACTGCAAGGGCTGCTATAAAACGGGAAAATGCGTTATCAGTGATGATATGGAACAAATCTACGATGCTATTGATAACAGTGATGCTGTAATTGTTGCGTCACCTATGTATTTCACAACCTTGCCCGGACCTTTGAAGCTGGTTATAGACAGATATCAGGCCTACTGGAGCAGAAGGTTTATCCTTAAGGATAAACCTAAAGGGAAAAGGAAAAAAGGGGTTTTACTAATGACCTCAGGCTTAAAAGGTGAAAAAGAATTTTCACATAGTGAAGCCATTATGAAGCAGTTTTTTTCATTGATCAATGCAGAGTTTTTCTTAAGTATTTATGCTGAAGAAACAGATAAATACCCGGTTAAAAGTAATGAAAATATAAAAAGCTCCGCCAGTGAAAAAGGCAGGGAGCTTTGCAGGGCAGTGTTTTAATCACACTGCCTTTTTTCTTTCTGTCTCATAATATTTGCTAATTTCATATTTCACCAATAGCATGTCTAATTTCTGACTGAAGAAAATTACCCTTTCATCAGTGAGGGAATTATTTATTACCAAAGAATTAAGTTTTTTCCTCAATTCTTCAATTTCAAAATCCAGGCAGCTCATTTGTGTATTCCTCCGTTTTCTTTTTTTTGACGTATTCTTATTTTAACAGAAATATACCAAATGTGCAGATCTTTCGTAAGTCACTAATATACAATTATTTACAAGAAAAAACAGAAATTATGTTGATAAACTACAGATTAAGCAATGAGAAAAAAATATAATATCCGCTCGAAACTTGATTTTTCAGCATATGGAAATAAATGTAATGATGAAAAATGTAAAAAACTTTTTTAATTTTAATGAAAATAAAATAAACTTGTCATATGTAAACAGTATGTTATAATAATATCGGTAATAAAACTATGGGGGTATAAAGATGATAGAAACTGATATAGCTATGGGATTAGCCAGGGTCACTGAAGCAGCTGCATTAAGCTCAGCAAAATATATGGGACGTGGTGATAAGATTGCTGCAGACCAGGCAGCGGTAGACGGCATGGAGAAAGCCTTTGGCTTGATGCCAATAAGAGGAACGGTAGTTATTGGCGAGGGTGAACTGGATAATGCTCCAATGCTTTATATTGGTCAAAAGCTTGGTATAGGAAACGATTATATGCCGGAACTTGACATAGCAGTAGATCCGCTGGATGGTACCACTTTGA
>CALBDU010000054.1 GCA_937927335.1 uncultured Clostridium sp. | reverse complement strand
TAAATAGGAACTATAGCCGAACAAATAATTTACACACAAAAAAGGACTTGACCCGGACATAAAGTTGGACTCTCCATTGGAATGATAAAAGCAGTCCGGTATATAAAGTTACGCTCTAATTTAATTCGCAACCTTCTTATTTGACGACTTTAAATATATAAAAAGCATGGACAAGCGTTAGTTTGTAGGTAATTCTTTAATCTTTAAGGTTTTTCGGCCTTGACTATGAGTTGGGAATCCTTTATTAGAAGCTTGAGAAACGCAAGCCTTGAATTTTGGGCGAAAGTGAGCAAAATTTCAATTAATGTTCAATATAAACGTAAATATATCTAAAATTTAACGTATAAACCCATAATTTACATAAAATATAGCCGAAAATTAATTATTAATCCAAAAAAACTGCACACTACTTGAAATTTTGCACAGATGGGGGCGCGGACATAAAGTTGGGCTCCCGAATAGGACAGTATCACCATTTCTATAATTCAAGAAATACAATTACCTCTTAAAAAATAGCTGCAATAGGGATAGTCTGCCACTGAACATGATGATAAGCTCTACGGCAAGAAAAATAGATATTCTAGCCTCAAAGCCTTGTATATTTCAGGCTCAAAGCCATGGAAATCCCTTGCTCAAAGCCCGGCATATAAAGCAACGCTCTGCAAAAGGTTAATTCACAACCTTGTTATTAAACGTATTAGTAAAATAAAGCGAATCAATGAAGGGGTGTTGTTTATGGATGTTTTTAAGTGGCTACAAGAGTGGTATATGAGAAATTGTGATGGTGATTGGGAACATTGTTATGGTGTACAAATTGGTACGTTAGATAACCTAGGTTGGTATATTGATATAGATTTGACTGATACAGATTTAGAAGATGAAGTATTTGGAACAATTTCATTGGAGAGATGCCAAAATGATTGGATATATTGCCACGTAGAAAATAATATTTACAAGGGGTGTGGAGGAACTGCAAACTTAAATGAAATTATAGCGATTTTCCAAAATTTGTGTAACGAAAAATAGATAGAGTCTTAATTCGTAATTTTCTTTTACCGTTACCTTGCCAGATTCTGTTTGGTCTTCAATTTGTTTCACAACGGATTTTACATCCTGCAGTTCCAAAAGATTAACAGCAATGCAGAAAAAACTCTTTCGCCGGCCATCGTTACAATTTGCCAATAAATATTTTAAAATTTCTATTTTTTCCTCAAGTTCAGCCTGATAACACTCTAGTCCAATTTTTTTAACCTTTTCAAAATCCTTTAACTGATTTCGATGAGTAATAAAAGAGTCCAGCAAATCAATACCTTGGTACTTTTCACAAGGATATTCATCGCATAGATAGCAGTATTCAATTCCACCATGTCTTTGACTGCACCTTGAAATTGCACAAGGTTGATTTCCAGGTCCGCCTCCGCAGCCAGGACAATAATTGCCAATATGCATTGAACACAGCCCACAGTTTAAGCCACAAAGAGAAAATAAAAGATAGCTCCTTTTGAAATCCTTCATTTGCGTACCTCCTCTACCTAGAAATTTCAAGTCTATTCAGCGGCTTTGTTTAAATTATAATCCTTGTCTGGTATAATAAAAAGTATCAGTTTTATCAATTTTCAAAGTACCAGTTTCGGAGGAGATATAGGTGATTGAAATAATGCCAATTTGGGACTATAAAAGCAGCGTCCCTCTTTATGTGCAGCTATATAAATATATAAAAGATGAAATACGAGCTGGAACAATTAAACCAGATTCAAAATTGCCATCAAAAAGAAAACTTGCATGTTCTCTTGGAATCAGCCAAAATACAATCCAAACAGCTTTCGACCAGTTATGTGCAGAAGGTTATGTTGAAAGCAGACCTCGTATAGGCTTATTTGTAAAAAAGCTTGAGGATAATTTAATCAGTACCCTGCCCAATATTAGCAATATTTATGAGCTTGAAAAAAACGAGGATGACTTTGAATATATAATGGATTTCCGTGCAAGTGATGTTGACTTAAATAATTTTCCGTACTCAACCTGGAGAAAGTTAACAATGCAGAGCCTATATTCAGACCAGGGTAACCTGCTTTTAATTGGTGATGAACAAGGAAATGAAGCTTTGCGTAAAGAGATAGTTAAATATCTTTTTCAATCGAGATGCGTTAGATGTGATGCTGAACAAATTGTTATAGGAGCAGGTACTCAATATATGTTGATATTATTATCAATGCTGGTAGGTAAGGACCATGTGTATGGGATAGAAAACCCCGGATATAACAGAGCAAGAAATGTTTTAAAGAACCAGGGTATAACTGTATTGCCTATTACCGTGGAGGAGGATGGCATCTGTATTGATGCTTTAAGAAAAAGTCCAGCCAAGGTTGTATATATTACTCCCTCTCACCAGTTTCCCCGTGGCTCAATAATGCCTGTTTCCCGGAGACTGGAGCTGCTGAATTGGTGTGAAAAAAATCATGGTTATATAATCGAAGATGATTATGACAGCGAATTTAGATATAAGGGAAGACCAATACCTTCATTGCAGGGTTTGGATAAAAACGGAAATGTAATTTATTTGGGCACATTTTCAAAATCCTTGATTCCATCAATGAGAATCAGCTATTTGGTTCTGCCGCCGAAATTACTAAAAAAATACCAGAAATGTTTCAATACATATAAACAGACTGTGTCCGGCCTTCATCAGGATACACTTTATAGATTTATGAAGGAAGGATATTTTTCAACACATATAAATAAAATGAGGACATTATATCGCAAAAAGCATACGGTACTGATTTCTGCAATTTATAAGTATATGAAAGATAATGTTGAAATCATAGGAGAAAAATCAGGGCTACACATTTTATTGAGAGTTAAAAACGGCATGACAGAAGATGAATTAATTCGATCTGCCCGGGAGTTGAAAATTAAAGTATATCCAACCTCAATTTATTACGCTGAAAATACATCAGCCCAAGCCTCCATAATTTTGCTTGGCTTTGGCGGATTAACTGAAGCACAAATCGAAGCTGGCATAAAGACATTGAATAAGGCATGGTTTACTTAGTTAATATTGCCTATGCCTGCTAATTTGTCTGCCCCGGATAATTCAAATTATTCCTTACTGTTAAAGGATAAATAGAAAAGCGTGGCCAGGTCATGGTCCATGCCTTTCTATTATATTATAGTATTTTCTAATTTTATAAAGGAACTAAAAACCCAATTCCTCACCTATTATGATAACGTGAAAATCTGAATCTACAGGCTTTTTATGAATTATATTGGTTATATTACAGTTTCTGAGCTTGGAACTGCAGTCCATACATGTGCCGCTAATATTGCAGGCCAAATTATTGCTGTATTTTACATTATTCATCTGAGCCGCAACAAAACGTACTCTTTCAAGGGCTGCATTCAGATCTTTTACAAGCTTGTTTGCACCAGCTATAACAATTATTCTATCTGAACCGTAGAGGCTTCCTGCAATTCTGTTGCCTGTACCGTCTGTGTTGACAATCTGGCCGTCCATAGTAATTGCATTTGCACCCAGCATAAAGACATTGGCAACCAGATACTGCATCAGTATATCCCGCATCTCTTCCTTGCTTCCTAAAATCTTAAAGCCTGGACTATTATGCTCTATGGCATAGTTATTTACTGCACAGGTATGAGGAATTGCAACACAATTTTTCTTTTCAAGCTCATCATCCAGTTCAAGGGCAAATATTGTATGGGAATCCCCGCACCCAACAATCCCGTTATCCGGAACTAAACTTAAAACAAGTTTTTTTGCTTCCTCTATGGAATCACAATAATAGGCTTCAAAATTGTTCTTTTTAAGATTTTTCACTACAGTTGTTCCCTGCTGCCTTAAAAAATCCTTTCTTATACCGCCTCTGTTATGTGCTTCTTCTTTTAATTTTGGCATTTTGAATTTGTGCAAGTCTATCATGATTTTCCCCCTTTTATAATATTAAAGTAAAACATGTTGTATATTTCATTTTCATATAACATTGATGTTACAACATATTTAGTGTTAAAATCAGTATAAATATTAGGAAACAAATATACAAGTACGCACATTTTTGTGCCTTTACTAGGAGAATTTATGTCTGAGGATAAAAAACAACAATTTAATGTTAAAAACTGCGTGATGATATATTCTATGGAAATCATAGGTGGAAAATGGAAACTTCCAATACTATGGAAATTATATAGAAACAAAGCTATGAGATATAACGAGCTTAAAAGAACTCTTAAGGGAATAACAAATATCATGCTTACAAGGTCCCTTCAAAGCCTGGAAGAAAACGGCCTCGTTAACAGAGTGGAATTTAACCAGATTCCACCCAGGGTTGAGTATTCATTGACAGCTGCCGGCCTGGAGCTGGTACCTGCAATGGAGGAAATTTTTAGCTGGGGAAAAGAGCGGATGGTAAAAGAGGATATTGATTTACAAAACGCCAAGTGTTAAGCTCTTCTGTTTATCAACACTTTATTAAAACAGATCTGCAACGCTTGTTAAACCCCTTTTCCTTATCAACACTTTATTAAAACAGATCCGCAACAGCTGTAAACCCCGGCCTGATAACCTCAAAAGCCGGGGTTTAATTCATTTGAAATGTGTTTCCAAGGCAATTCCAGGCCCAAAATCATATACAAGCAATAGGTTTGCCAAGCAGTATGCTGGTCACCCAGTTTTATGGCCACCACCAGTTAACTGACCAAAATTTCTCTTAGGCTTTTATCACAAGCATGTCCAGCCACCGCCACCTATTTCCCTATCCTTTATCCACAAGCCTGGCCACCATCATGGCCGTTACTGTATTTCCAGTTGAATTGAGCATAGTTGCAGGTGCATCGATAATGGTGCTTATAACCGCAATTATAGGCAGCATATTTGACGGGAATCCAAAAATACTTAAAATCAGCATTTCAGCTATCATGCCGCCGCTTGGAATAGCTGCCATTACGGCTCCCACCAGAAATGCCACCAGTATAATAGAAACTGCTGATCCAGGGCTTGTGATATTCCTTCCAAACAACCCGAAAAGAAATATTATCTTCATTACACCGCCCAGTACTGAGCCATCCTTATGTATGTTGGCTCCCAAAGGAATTACCGTATCAGCTATATCCTTTGGCACCCCCATCTTCTGTACATATTCAAGATTCACAGGAATGCATGCTGCACTGGAGCAGGTAGCCAAAGCTGTGATCGACGGAGTAAGGGCATTTCTCCAGAACAGCCTAATCTTGTCCCTTCCTCCTGAAAGATAGGCATAAAGAGTAAAAAATCCAAAGTAATATACTACACCTATGGCTATATAAAGCAGGAATACCTTCAGATATCCTGATATTATCTGGCTTCCCAGCTGTCCTATGACTGACGCAAAAAAGCATAAAAGACCTATTGGTGCATAATACATTATTATATCCACAATCTTTACCATCACAGCAGCCGCAGATTCGAGAAAATCCACCACCGGCTTACCTTTGTCCCCGGTCATTGCTGCCCCAAGACCGAACATGATTGCAAACACTATAACCTGAAGCATGTTTTTCTTTGTCAGCAGCAAGGAAAAATCTGATACTGTAAATGTATTAACCAGCTGTTGAAGTGGTGCCACCTTGTCCACCTTTGCGGCATCCCCAGATTTTGCCGCCAGTGCCTGGATAGCTGTTGTGTCAATACCGCTGGTTGGATTTACGATAATTGCACCCAAATACCCAATAACTGCAATGACAAAGGATGTAAAAATAAATACAATAAATACACTGCCAATTATTTTCCCAAGCCTTTTCATATTTTTCATAACTGCAATGGCTGAAGATATGCTGAAAAATACCATAGGAATAAGAATCATGAACAGCAGGTTTAGAAACAGGTTCCCCAATGGCTCCAGCACTACTGCCTTATCTCCCAGAACCACCCCTGTAATTCCTCCCAGCACCACTGACATAAGCAGCACTGTGGTTGATCTGTAAAATTTTAAAAATTTCATTTTCGTCCCCCTTTTCCGATATTTCATATATTTAATTATACTACAAAATAATATGATAATTTTTTAAAATTATTGTTGATTTTTTCTTTAAATATCTATATAATTGATGTTAGTTTGATAATGTTCATTTGTCTATGACGAGGAGAGTAAATACAAAGCTGATTTAAAGCGAATGGGAGATGGTGTAAGTCCCATATGATGCCTGTATTGAAGAACACCTCCGAGATGTTAACCGAAATGAAAAAAGTAGGCTTAACCGTTTGTCTTACGATATAAAGACTAGGTATCGATTTATTCTGTACCGATATGAGAGAGCGAAAGCTAATTAGGATGGTACCGCGGTTAATATCCGTTCCTATACATAAGTATAGGAACGGTTTTTTTATTTGCCAAAGTAGCCAGCCAAAAGTCTAGCCCGCTCCATCCGGCAAGCAAGGCCCGGCTCAAGCAGCCTGGCAGACCCGGCAGCAAAATAAAATATTTCAATCCATTGATAGGAAGAGTAGATACAGCTTAAGATCACAGCGATTCAGGGACAGTGTAAGCCTGAAATCCAAATTGTATTGAAGAACACCCTGGAGGATTGCCGAAGGTCCACGGATAAAAGGACAAAGAGAGAACATGAAAATGTTAATTAGGGTGGCACCGCGAAACTTAACTTCGTCCCTATACCATTGGTATAGAGCGGAGTTTTTTTATTACAATTTTTGAAACGGAGGAAATTTTTATGGAAAGAACATTTGTAAGCCAGATAGCTGAAAGCACAGAATCAAAATTAATGGTGAGAGGATGGATTCACAAGATCCACGATTTGGGCAAAATTACTTTTATTCACTTAAGAGATAAAACAGGAATAATCCAGCTTGTTATAGATAATGAACTGCAGGCCCATCTTAAAAAGGATCATCTGAGGCTGGAAATGAGCCTGGAGGTAACAGGCACAAAGGTTGAAAACCCAAAAGCACCAAACGGTATTGAAATTCACGTGGAAGATCTTATAATTAAAGGAAAGGCTTACTACGACAAGCTTCCCTTCGAAATAAACAGCGGAAAAATGAAGGCATCCCTGGAAACCCAGCTGGACTACAGGACCATTTCCTTGAGAATGCCTAAAATAAGAGCTATATTCAAGGTACAGGAGGAAATTACAGACGCCTTCAGAACTTATCTGAAATCAAAAATGTTTTCAGAAATCCACACTCCTAAAATAATATCCTCCAGCACCGAGGGCGGTTCAGAGCTGTTCACAGTAAACTACTTTGAAAGAAGGGCATTTTTAAGCCAGAGCCCTCAGTTCTACAAGCAGATGATGGTGGGTGCAGGCTTTGAAAGAGTATTTGAAATAGGCCACGCCTACAGAGCAGAGCTTCACAACACCTGGAGACACTTGAACGAGTATGTGAGCCTGGACGTGGAAATGGGTTTTATCAATGATGAAAACGACCTTATGGATATCGAGGAAGGCTTCCTTAAATTCCTCTTCCAGCAGATTAAGCAAAACTGTTCCTATGAGCTTGGCCTATTCAAAATGGAGCTGCCGGAAATAAAGACCATCCCAAGAATTGATCTGGGTGAATGCCACAGAATACTGCTTGAAAAATTCGGCAAGAAATCACCAACTGGAAACATCGATGCCGAGGGCGAAATACTGTTCTCAAAATATGTTAAGGAAACCTATGACAGCGACTTTGTATTCCTGACAAAATATCCTGTGGCAAAGAGACCTATGTACACCATGCCTGATGACCAGGATCCAACATTAACAAAGAGCTTCGACCTTATCTACAAGGGACTGGAGATAACCACAGGCGGACAGAGAATTCACGACTATGAAATGCTGAAAAACAACATCATCAAGTTTGGCTCAGACCCTGAATTATTTGGCTTCTACCTGAACAGCTTCAGGTATGGCATGCCTCCTCACGGCGGTTTTGCCATAGGACTTGAAAGAATAACCCTGAAAATACTGGGCCTGGACAACATCAGAGAATCAACCCTGTTCCCAAGGGATATGAAGAGACTGGAACCATAGAATAAATAATTGGAGGTATAAGTTATGAAAATTACCATTGAAGAAGTAAACTACATTGCTAAGCTTGCTAAACTAAAGTTTACTGAAGCTGAAGCAGAAAAAATGACTGAAGAGTTCCAGGGCATCCTGAATCACTTCGAGTCCATAGATAAATTTGATTTAAGCCACATAGACCTTGATATATACACCGAGGATTTGAAGCCTGTGGTTAGAAAAGATGAAACAGCAGTATTCGAAGACAAGAAAAAGCTGTTCCAGAACGTTAAATCCATGTCTGATACCTACATCAAGGTACCTAAGATTATAGAATAGAGGTGAACTTATGAAAATAGAAGCAATGACTGCCCTTGAAATAAAGGATGGAATAAAAAATAAAAGCTTTACCTGTGTGGACGTGGTTACTGCCCTTTTCCAGAGGATAAAGGCTGTTGAGCCTAAGGTAGACGCATTTTTAATCCTCTGTGAGGAAAATGCACTGGAGCAGGCAAAGGCTGTAGATGAAAAGGTTGCTAAGGGAGAGACTCTTGGAAAATTTGGTGGAATACCTATAGCAATAAAGGATAACATTTGTACAGATGGGATAAAAACCTCCTGTGCCTCTAAAATGCTTTATGACTTCGTCCCTCCTTATGATGCCACAGTAATTAAAAAACTGAAGGAACAGGATGCAATAATAATAGGTAAAACAAACCTGGATGAATTCGCCATGGGTTCCTCCACAGAAAACTCAGCCTTTAAGGCTACAAAAAATCCTTGGGATCTTGAAAGGGTTCCAGGAGGGTCCTCAGGGGGATCTGCAGCAGTGGTATCTTCAGGCATGGCCCCAGTATCCTTAGGCTCCGACACCGGCGGATCCATAAGACAGCCTGCAGCCTTTTGCGGAGTAGTTGGAATAAAGCCAACCTACGGACTGGTATCCAGATTCGGACTGATTGCCTTTGGTTCCTCACTGGACCAGATAGGCCCCTTTGCAAGAAATGTTGAGGACTGCGCATTAACCTTAGAGGTTATACAGGGTATGGATTCTTTAGACAGCACCTCCTTTAGAGGACAATATAAAGAAGATTACCTAAGCACCCTTAAGGATGGTGTGAAGGGTATGAAAATAGGAGTTCCAAAGGAATTCTTCCAGTCTGGACTGGATAGTGAAATAGCAGATTCAATCAGGAAAGCAATTGAAACCTTTAAAGCTTTAGGAGCAGAAGTTTCAGAAATGTCACTGCCTGTAACTGAGGAAGGCTTGTCTGCCTACTATGTTATATCCTCAGCAGAAGCAAGCTCAAACCTGGCCAGATTTGACGGCATCAGATACGGCTACAGACCGGAGGAATTTGGCGGCGTAGATGAGCTTATGGAAAAAACAAGGACAGAAGCCTTTGGAAAAGAGGTAAAAAGAAGGATAATGCTGGGAACCTATGTGCTTTCTTCCGGCTACTACGATGCCTACTACACCAGAGCACAAAAGCTCAGAAGAATGATAAAGGGACAGTTTAAGGATGCCTTCAAGAAATATGACCTGATATTAAGCCCTACTTCACCGGTGCTGCCCTTCAAGGTTGGTGAAAAGAGCTCAAACCCTCTTGAAATGTACTTAGCAGATATATATACAATAAACATAAACCTTGCTGAGCTTCCAGGACTTTCAATGCCCTGCGGCTTCAGCAAATCAGGACTTCCTATTGGTCTTCAGATACTGGGACCTCACTTTGGGGAAGAAAAAATATTCAAAGCTGCCTATGCCTTGGAGCAGGAACTGGCTCTAAAAGGCAAACAGCCTGAGCTATAGAAGGGAGAAGATAAAATGAATTTTGAAACTATAATAGGTCTTGAAATACACGCAGAGCTTCATACAAAATCAAAAATATTCTGCTCCTGTTCTACGGAATTCGGTGCAAAACCAAATGCAAACACCTGCCCTATTTGTCTTGGGCTTCCTGGCACACTGCCAGTACTTAACGAAGAAGTAATCCGTCTGGCTGTTAAAGCAGGTACCGCATTAAACTGTAAAATCAACCAGCTTAACAAGATGGACAGAAAAAACTACTTCTACCCTGACCTTCCAAAGGCATACCAAACCTCACAGTTCGACCTGCCAATGTGCAGCGACGGCTATGTGGATATAGTGGTAGACGGAAAGGAAAGAAGGGTAAGACTTAACCGAATCCATATCGAGGAAGACGCAGGAAAGCTTGTTCATGTTGAAGGAGAGGATATATCCTTCATTGATTACAACAGGGTTGGTGTTCCTCTTATAGAAATAGTATCAGAACCAGATATGCGATCCGTGGATGAAGCAGTTGAGTTTTTAAAAACCTTAAAGGGAGTGCTGGAATACAGTGACATATCCGACTGCAAAATGGAGCAGGGCTCATTAAGGTGCGACGCCAACATCTCCATCAGGGAGGTAGGCTCCGACAAGCTTAACACAAAGGTTGAGCTTAAAAACATAAACTCCTTCAAGGAGCTGCAAAAAGCTCTGGAAAAAGAAGAAAAACGCCAGCTGGAGCTTTACACCTACGGCGAAGAATTTAAAATAAAGCAGGAAACTAGGCGCTGGGACAGCGGAAAAGGCAAAACCGTGCCAATGAGATCCAAGGAAGACGCCCATGACTACAGGTACTTCCCTGAGCCAGACCTTACACCTATCCTGGTTAAGTATGAAGATATAGTGGAAATAAAGAATTCCCTGCCTGAAATGCCAAGGGCTAAAAAAGAACGGTTCATGAGCCAATACGGTTTGAGCAGCAAGGAAGTAGAAATCATAATAGATGACAGAGCACTTTCCAGATTTTACGAAGAAACCGTAGCCTGCGGAGCTAATCCAAAGACTGCTGCAAACTGGGTGCTGGGAGATATTTTAAGGCTGTTAAAGGAGAAGGAACTGGACTCTTCAGCCCTTCCTGTTGCTCCAAAGGCACTAAAAGAGCTGCTGGACCTCATCGCATCAGGCAAAATCAGCACCACTGCCGGCAAGGAAGTTTTCGAAACAATGTTTGAAACCGGCAAAAGCGCAGAAGCTGTAGTAGCTGAAAAGGGCTTGTCCCAGATTAGCGACACCAGTGAACTGGAAAAGATAATCAACGACATTCTGGATGGAAATCCCCAGTCCATTACAGACTTCAAGGCTGGAAAGACCCAGGCGTCAGGCTACCTCATGGGACAGGTAATGAAGGCCTCCAAGGGTAAGGCAAACCCCAAGGTTGCCAAGGAAATGCTGGATGCAGCATTAGCTAAAAGATAATATTCAGGGCCGGATCATAAGCTTTAAGGCTGATTCGGCCTTTTCCCATTTCCGGCTCTCACCTTTACTTTACAGCCAACACTTTTTGGTGGCGGCTATACTTCAAAAGTGCTATGATAATATTGTAGGCGAAATTTGTTAATGGAGGTAGAAAAAATGTCAGAAGCAAAGGTATTTACTTATGAACAGGCAAAAAAATACGGCGAGGAGCTGAACGTTGACTGGAGCAGGTTTGATGTGGAACAGTTCCGCATGGGCATGGATGTGGAGCTTGAGCATGGCATCAGGGACCCTCATACAAATGTCACCAATGATGACCATTTAACCACTGCAAAAATTGCCCTGGCCCATCTCAATGAATTCCCTGATTATTACACAAGGCTGGAAGAAATGGAAGAAGAGGCTAAGGAATATTGGAAAAACAAATAAATTCCATTAAAACGGACCCGTCAAAATCATTATGAATTTTTGATGAGTCCGCTTTTTTATATACTCTTATACCTTTTATCCGGAGCTGTTGCCGGCCATATCTATTGCTTTCACGTCATAGGCAATGGGCATTAACGCCATGAGCCCAAGCTTATAGGCTTCCTTGTCTATATAGCTCAGCTTCAAGGGGCCCGGATTACCGCCGTACTTTCTTTGAATGCAAACAGAATAAATTTTTTTATTATTTCTGTACAGCTCATAACCAAATATTCCAACACCGCTTACAGCCGGTTCCCAGCTTATCTGAATCCTGTTTATCCCTAGGTTTTTAACTGATATATTTTGGGGAGGCTTTGGTCTGCTTGATGGAAAATTCCCTGTCTTGACATAGCAGTAGTAAATCTGGTGGAGCCTTGGGTCTATATTATTTGGACTATAGTAATGGCTGTAGGCAAAGGTTATAATGTTGTCCACATACCTGCTTTCAATTTTCATCTGCTGAAGGAAACGCTTTAGGGGCGCGCTGCACCAGTTCTCATGGTCAAAGGTTTCAGTATTTGCCCAAAACTGCAGCCCTGGTTTCTTATCCACCGCTTCCCTGAAGCAGTGGAACCATTCATCCACCTGAGTGATATCAAGTCCCCCTCCACCAACGCAATCCTGGGGACAGAATATATCTCCCTCCATAAGTTCCGAGTGTGTAAAAAGATAAGCCCATCTATCAGCATACTCCTTTGCAGTACCATAAAAGGCGTTCATAAAAGGTGATATCAGTATTGGAAGTCTCTCTCCCCGTACCCTTAGAGTCTTAAGCAAAATGTTCAGAGCCCTGGTTAACACAATAAATTTTTTCAGGCTATTGAAGTTCATATTATCAACTTCATAGGTAAAATACCAGCCAAAAAATGAATGGGGATATTTGTGATAGTATTTTTTATAAAGTTTGTCTGCTATTTCAGCATCCGTCTCCATCTGTTCATATAGCCATGCCTCATCTCTGCTGCCCTTTTCAAACCATCCGTTGTTATAATTTATTGAAACGAAAACCTTCATCCCCATTTGGGATGCTGTTTTAAGACAGAAATCCACCACATCGGTCTTTTGACTCTGGCTGGTGCCTATAATGATATATTCCATTTCCACTTCCTTAAGATATCCCAGCTCACTTAACCACTCCTTGTCACTCCACCCTTCAGCCATGTCACACTGTATAAAGGTACCCTTTCCTATTGGATAAGCTTTATTCATCATACAAACACCTTCACAAAATGAATTTTAGGCACGTAATAAGGCTTTATATAGGACACATTCAAAGCCTCCATGGAATGCTGGGAAACCAGCGGCATGGATGCTCTAAACCCTGTCACAATTACAGAATGAAATATAAGTCCTCTCTTATTTTCATAAAAAATAAGATCTCCCCTGTTAAGGTCCTGGGCATTATTTATTTCAGCACCCTTAACTCCGTGCATGTTTTTTTCACCATTTCTTATAAGATACCAGTATAGGGAGTGAGCCACAGACCAGGACAGGGAACATATTTCCTTATTTTTGCCATTGTACCACCAGGGATTTTTTTTATCAAAGGAATATGGTATGCCACCAGCATGAAGGCACTGGGACACAAAGCTGGTGCAATCCCCGCCGATCCTCTGATGAACACCAAAATATATATAATTCTTGTTTGGTACCAAAGCATATTTAACTGCATAGTTCACTGCATCTTCTCTTGAATAGCTGGTAACTCTGAAGATTTTCTTCAAATTTTCCATATCCTTCTCCATTCTGCTTAACACCTTACTCTGGTACATAATATGATTTTATTAATTAATTAGTTACATTTTTTTGTAACCCTTCCAGTTATGGTGAATATAATATAAATGTATTAAATTATTTTATGGAGGATTTAATGGATAATAGCAAACAGATCAGAAAAGATGATCATTCCGAGGACTCAAGCTCCTACTCAAATGAATGCTGGCCAAAGGAAAAGGAAATGATGTGCTGTCCTTATATGTATGGATGCCCTATGATGCAAACTCAACCTATGCACATGGAACCAATGCACATGGAGCCTATGAATATGGCACCTATGAATATGGATTGCTGCGGACATATGGGCCATGGAGGCATGTACAGGGATATAGTGGAAGAAGGTATTGATGAAGGTGCTGATGAAGGTGAATATGAGGATGATATGCGTGAACCAAGGCCACAAATGTACCACAGACCACCATATTATCACAGACCTCCTTACTACCACAGGCCCCCTTACTATCATAGACCCCCTTACTACCACAGACCTCCTTATTATCACAGACCTCCTTACTACCCTCCTTATTATTGGTATGGCTATCCTAAATATCCATATCACAATTATGATATGAATAAGAATGAATGGGAAAAGAAAAGATAATTGAATTAAGCTTAAACATAAATATCCCCAGCTGGGGGTATTTATGTTTTCTGAAAGATTTTTCATAAGTCAATGTTATAAATTATTATATTACGTGTATCAATTCTATTCTTCCAGAATAAAATAGTATGGTAATTAAATTATTCCGGAGGATTAAATGGAAGATAATAAAGATGTTCGTAAACATGAGCATTCACACGATCATTCAGATGAGTCCTGCTCATATTCTGAAGAGAACTGGCAGTACGGAGGTGAAATGTGCTGTCCATACATTTATTGCTGTCCCATGAAGCCGAAAATGAAACCTTATAAAAAAGAATGCAAAGGCTACAGAGATGATGGTGTGGTTGCAGATGATGAAAACATGATGAGAGAACCCATGTACCATGGTGGCTATGACCATCATGAGGATTATGGTCATCACTATGGCCATTATCATTATCCCTATTACCCTTATTTCTATCCCTATTACCAGCCCTACCCCTACTACAGACCAAGGCCCTGGTGGTATTAATATAACCGGCTGAAAATTCATTAGACTATTATTTGTTAGTTCCTCCTTTCTTAAATAATTTTTATCTTGCTGCGCCCTGCGCAGTTTTTTTAGTATTATCAAAAAGCAAGGGCGGCTCTGGAAACCCAGAGCCGTTTTTTTAGTCCTCATTAATTAATGCAGTGAAAATTATGGCAAATACAATCAGTATGCAGCAGCAGAAATCAAATCCACCGCCATTATTGTTACAACTCATATAAATCTCTCCTTCGATCTTAAAAGTATGTGCATAATTTTTTTATCATAGTATATTCTATTCTTGCGGCAGAAAACTGTGCCTAAAATCGAAATATATTTATAGAGCTATTCAGGGTATAAATTTTCAATAAATAAACAAAATATATATAAATTTATCGGAGTGATTTTATGGATATTCTAAATTTAAGCCTTTTCCATAACCATTCAATTCTTATGGCAGCAGCCTTTATATACTTTACAGTAAAATCAGCCTTCCTGCTATGGCTGTTAGCCCGGTTCTGCAAGTCCAGGCAAAGGGATTGATCATATGACATCATCCACTGTTTCATTAAACCTCAGTCTGTAAAATTGCCTTTTACCTTCAAATAAATATTGATCCTCATGAACCAATATGGATTCTGTATCCATCCAGTTTATGAAAAAAGAAGCTGGAGATTCCATCTCCTTCAACAGGCTTTTATCAATATAGTTTCCATCCTTGTCCACTATCTCCACTATGGATAAATAGCCCCTTATCCAAATACCAGCAGGATCTACCGCAATAAGCTCTGCAATGATAGAGTCATAGGGGTCAAAATACTGAGTAAACAATTCAGACCAATTATCCTTATACTTAAGCACTACTTCAATAATTTCACCAACATGCCTTTCCAAATACATATTTAACACCTCCATTATTGCATATTCATTAGCTGCTGGTATTATGCATTTCAAAATAAAAAGAACACCAGGCTTTGTTTTTCACCAAAGCTCCAATGTTCTTAATTAGATTATTCTTTAATATTAGCTGCCTTATTTTCCGTTGCCCTGAAATAATTCTTTAAACCTGTTTACAGCAAATTTAAAGGTATCCACCAGCCACCTTGCTAAGGTATTAATAGGTCTTGACCTCCATAAATAAAGTTTGATAATCAACAGCAGCATTAGTAAAACCAAGCCTGACAATATCAATACCACAGCTGCAGGATTTTCTTCATAAATTGCACTGCTAAACAGCTGAATGGTGGCTATATATCTTTGAACATATAAATTTGCAGGTGATGGCAGTTCCACCATGGTAGTGGTTTTACTGTCAGTAAACTTAGATATAATATAGTGGTAGTAGCTGTTTTTAGTAAGCAGCTCCGCCCCAGCACCACCAGTGATGACATATCTCACCCCGTCCTTTGAATAATCGAAATAGCTGTGAATGTGGGAAAGGTACACTGTATCCACATGATAAGTGCTCATGAGCTTTTCAAATCTTTCAGCTTCAGCCGGATCCTGAAAACCATGCTCCATATCCTTGTTCTCATTATAATTATTTAACTTTTGTTCTAGCCAGCCCTGACCATTTTTGACATCATTCACATAGCTTTGGATTTCATTTTTAGTAACACCGCTCCTTGGATCCCTTGGAGGTATATGGCTTATTACAAAAATATGCCTGCCATAAGCCTTTTTTAAATCCTTTTCAAGCCAGGTATACTGCTCCTCTGAAATTGCACGTTTCTCAGCCCAGCCTGGAGATGAATCTATAAAAATAAGGTGGCTGCCTTTAAAATCAAAGGAATAATATGCAGGTCCATAAAGCATGGTGTAAATACTTCGCCCATTACCCCGTATATCATGATTACCCAAAGCAGTGCACAATGTAGTTGAAATTTCAGAGGTCATTTGGTCAAAAAGCCTGTACTGGTTTGGTTTGCCGCTGAAGACAAGATCCCCGTTATCAATTACGAAAACAGGATTTATTCCATTTACTTGCTGAATAATCTGCTTAAAGGTTTCATAACCGTCCCTGTTGTCTCCCAGAATTACGTATCTGTATTTATCATCCGGGTCAGAAGGCACTACAGGCTGGATTACAGTGGTTTTACCTGGGCTCATGGTAAGACTAAGCTTCAGTGTATTCACTGCAGTTTTTGTTATAGATAGCTTGCTCCCTTCAATACACTTAACATAAAAATCGGGATTTATATTTTCCAGCAGTAGTGAAACTGTGCCCTGAGCATACCAATCTGCCTTAATGGAGGGAGTTGGTGACAAAGCCCTGATGACAATGGCTTCATTACCGCTTTTATCCTTTTGGATACCTTTCACGAAACCACCGTAAACTGTTATGCTCCCATTTTCATTCTTGTAAAAAGATGAAGAATCCTGAGGGTTAAACTGCAGAGGGAGACTTTGAAAACCCTTGTTTACCTTGTAGCTGTTTACTGAGTCGTATATAAAGAGGCCAATCCCGGCTGCAAGGCAAATTACAAGGACAGCAAGCAATCCATTTACAACCTTCTTCATTCTCATGGTACCACCTCAAACCAATTCTTTTTTCAAGCGCTTATACTCCAGAAATACCACTGCCACTATAGCTAAGTCTATTACTATCATAAACAGCATGAGCAGGGACTGTCCAATAACATAGCTGTATGCCTCATATGCAATAAATAAACTAAACACCACAATGGACACAGGGTACGCCCAAAGCTTCCTCTTCAAAAGCAGCCAAATAACCAAAAGCTTCGTTATTCCATGGAGCAGCATATAAAGTGCCGCTGCATGCTGTGCGCTTATAGATAAATTATTGCCAAGTTTTATGAAATAATTCATCAGAATATCCTTTGGATCCTCTCTAAGTTCATATACTGCTGCAAACCATATAAGGCGGTTCAACATGTCATGGCTTAGAATCAGCATTAAAAAACCAGAAATAAATTCAATAACCGCGTTTACTGCCTTAACAGCCAGTCCTCCATAAAAACCAATAGTTATAAGATTATCCTTATTAAGTGCTTTCATAAATCTCTCCTGATCCTGGTAATTTCATTTTCCGTTATCTCATGTAAATTTTAATTTATATTACACTTAAAATACATAAAAGTCCAATAATAAAAAATTTTTCTCATTATTTCAGATCTATATACCTAAAAATATCTGTCTGGAGAAGCCTTCTTATATTTAAATAATAGTATTAAAAAAGGCCCTTAATACAGGGTCTTAATATATTGTTCCAATTGAATTTCAATTTTTTCCTTATTAGCTAATTTTCTAAAACGCTCCTCATCCTTCTCCTTAACACTTACAACAAGCTTATCAGTATAAATAATTCTGACCTTTACTCTTTCAGCATCTAACAGCATTGTAAATTCAGGCATTCTCTCATAGCTGCTCCTTGTTATCTGGAAGTCCAACATAGTAATCCCTCCTTGTATATATATATTTCTACACATATAAGCATTATCCTTTAATAATCGTTCGCCAAAATACGCCGTTAATATACATAATTTCCCATTATATGTACATAAGTGTTAAATGAAACTGTCACATTTTCTAATAAGTCTGCCATTGTTTTTTAAATTCCCTGCCTTAGAAACTTGTATAAAAGAAATAGTACCAGTTTAAAGATACCGGTACTATTTCCATATGTTATACTCACTAATAAAAGGGGGAGCCTCCTATCAGTTTTAGCTGAACGCTGTATTTATAAATTAAAATTCAAATATATCAAGATACGGACAGTTCCTCTTATGTCGAATAGATATCGGAAAACTCAATTTTTATCCTCTCTACATAATCGCAGATAGGCTTTTTTAGTTTTTCGGTACAATGATTAATTGTTGCTGCCGGCAAAAAGATTTTAAAGCAGCTGCCTTTATTGACCTCACTATCAACGTCAATTTCACCGCCATGGAGATCCACAAGGCCTTTAACTAAAGATAATCCGATGCCGGTTCCCTCTGTATTCCGGGCCAGAGTTCTGTCCAATCTGCTGAATCTGTCAAATATTGTATTAATATCTTTCTTGTCTATGCCAACCCCATCATCCCTGACAGAAATCTGAACTGCATGTCCCAAATCAGTTATGTCAACATTTATGGAACCATTTGGATTGGAAAATTTAATAGCGTTAGTAAGCAGATTAAGTATTATTCTTTCGATTTTTTCAGGATCGCAGGCTAATATTTTTTCTTCCACATCTGTATCAAAAATTATATTCAAATGGCTTTCTTTCATATAATCACTGACGGACATCACTACATTTTCCACCACCTCCACAATATTCTCATTGCTTAGCTGAAGGCTGCAGAAGCCTGTATCAATTGTAGACAAATCCACAATGTTGCTTATTAATTTTGAGAACCTGTAGCAGTTTTGTTTTACCATACCTATTTCTTCTACAATTTTAAGCCTGTTTTCAGCTACAGAGTCAGTCTTAAAATAATATTCCATCAGCTGGTTTGCCGAATATATAACATTCAAAGGAGTTTTTAATTCATGAGCTATATTTGCAAACACCTCTTCATGAGCCTCAAGACTTCTTTTCAACTCTTGATTTGTTTTAATCTGCTCTGATATATTCTTTAAAAGTATAGCTATAGTGGAACATCTGTCTCTATTAATTTTAAATGAATATATGCTGTACCAGGAGTCTGAAAATGATGAATGCATTTCAAAGCGCACTGCTTCCCCCGTGAGAGCGACCTTGCCAAATATGTCTATGCATCTTTCAAATGAGTCCGGATCTATTTCTTTCGCCCGAAGCCCTGTGATATTATTAAGGTTTACCTGCTTCTCAAAGGCTGCGTTAGCTTCAAGATGAATAAAATCAATTGGTTTGCCAAGCTGATCAAATATAACATCTATTATGCAAAGACCTTCATCAATTGAATCAAACAGCACCTTATATTTATTTTCAATTTCCCTGTTGGCTCTTACAGCTTTGCTAGCCATTTCATTGAGCCTCATGGTTTCAAATTTATTTGAAATCAGGTCTGTAAAGATATTGGCAATCTCAATAATATTGTCATCAAACTTCTTTGTTTCCTTATAATATGGGAAAAAAGCAACACCCCATACATCATTTTTGATAATAAGGGGAATTACTATAATTGATTTGATTCCAAGCTCCTGCATATGATTTTTATTGATACGGCTGTCGCTGCTGGTATCACTTATTACCACCGGTTCCTTGCTCTGTATTGCAAGTAGTGCATGTGTTTCATTTTCATTGGTGAGCTGCTTTCCAATGATGTTTTCCAGAAATCCATAGGTATACCTGACTATCCAGCTTTCATCCTGCCTCACAGCTATTGTGGCAGTCTCACATCTGATGGATTCAGCTATCATCCTAAGCATCTGGTCCATCTGGAAATCAAAATCTAAATTGCAATCCAGAAGTCTTCTGACATTTTTTAATATTTTCATGAAATGTTCCAGATCATATGTATCCATCGTAACATCTCCCTAAATTACGAAAAAAAATAATTTAAGCCCTTAACAATAATACAACTATTTTGTATAAAATACAACATTTTCCATGATATTTCCTTTATATATTTCAAATTGATACAATAAATATTACCAAGTTTTTCCCTTAATTATATAGTACGAAATAAGTCACAATTTTCGGGGGGTATCATGAAAAAATATTTGGTAAATAATGAAATTATCCAACATAAATTTAATGTAACAAATACTGCCTAACCCAATATAATGATAGTAACAGTAATCCTGCATCATAATTCTTTCCTAAAATTTTATTTATCACTTTGAAGGAGCGCAACCTCAATGGTGCGTATCTATAAAATGGATAACCGTATTCCATTGGATGCGGTTATTTTATTTTCAAATATAAAAACAGCTCTGAGCTAAATGATGCCAGTGCTGTTTCCCGCTTATTATGTAAAGTACCTGGCAATACACCAGGCAACGGTATTCTGTCCATAATATAAATCAAAAGGAGCTTCTGTACTTATATCATAGCCTAGGGAGTAGTGCTTTTAGACGTGAAAAAGACTGGTGCTACATCTCTGTAAAACCAGTCTTTTAACCAATGGTGACCCCTAGGGGACTCGAACCCCTGATTCCGCCGTGAGAGGGCGACGTCTTAACCGCTTGACCAAGGGGCCACATTCAATTTTGCTACTCGTCTATTATATCAATTTTATGCCATATAGTCAAACATATTTATTATTTTATGTTATA
Source organism: uncultured Clostridium sp. (assembly GCA_937927335.1). Classification (GTDB taxonomy): domain Bacteria; phylum Bacillota; class Clostridia; order Clostridiales; family Clostridiaceae; genus UBA699. The sequence goes on along the minus strand of CALBDU010000054.1, from coordinate 50,821 downwards.
ATTATATTATGATATTAATTTAGTGAACAAAGGAGAGGAAATGGCAAATAAAAATGTTGCAATGTATAAACTTAAAAAAACAATCTCAATGAAAAAATTCATTTCAGAATTTGGAGAAGATTTTACAGCCCATACCAAAGAAAGATTGCTTGAATTGGAAATCAGAACGGTATTGACCAGAAGCGAATATCCAAACATACTTGATATAAAGCATGTGGAGCATACCAAATATGAATGCTGTGGTGAAGCCGAAAGCAGGGAGCTTACCTTTGGAAGGCTCATTGTAAGTGGCGGCAAATTATATTTTACAGGCAGTGAAACAGATAGCAATACATTAATGGAAGCAGAAAATGTACCAGATTTATACAATTCTTTGAAAGCAGATGAAAAAATAGTTGATAACGGCATTAGCGCAAAAGAAATTAATGAAGATAATATTGATTTCTTCATGGACAAAATGCTGGATACCATACCAGAGGTATCAGAAAGTTATATAAAAATTATTAAGGAAATGCTGGCCTACGATAAAAAGTGACCATAACCTTCCAGCATAAAACCTCGTGGAATTTCTGATAATAACCTCGAGGTGATTAAATTGAAGAGGAAATTTATAAAGGCTTTTACTCTAATTTTCACATTAATTCTTTTCTCAGCCCAGGTATTTGCCGCAACTACAATATATACGGTAAAGTATGGAGATACCATGTGGAAAATAGCCAGCAGATACCAGGTTGGCATAAGCGAAATCATAAGTGCTAATCCTCAGGTGCGCAACGCCAGCATGATATACCCTGGCCAAAAGCTGAATATACCAAGCATATCAGATGTGGCAGCTATAGAAGCCCAGGTGGTTAAGCTTGTTAACCAGCAAAGGGCTGCAGCTGGTCTACAGCCTCTTAAGCAGAACTGGCAGCTTTCCAGAGTGGCCAGGTACAAGTCCCAGGATATGATCAACAAAAATTATTTTTCACACCAGTCCCCAACCTACGGATCTCCTTTCAACATGATGGAATCCTTTGGACTGAGATTTTCAGCAGCAGGAGAAAATATAGCCATGGGACAGCGAACTGCTGCAGAGGTAATGAATGCCTGGATGAATTCATCAGGCCATAGAGCCAATATCTTAAACCCATCCTATACTGAAATTGGCGTGGGACTTGCTAAAAGCAGCAGCGGTGTTTGCTACTGGACCCAGCAGTTTATGAAGCCAATGTAAGAAAAAAATCGTGTATTACCTTTGTGGTACACGATTTTATCCATATTTCTTTAATATTGAGTCCACAATTACATCAATGGACACACACATATCCATGCTTTTTTTTCTTAAAAAGCCATAAGCCTCCTCCTCGGAAACCTTCATTCTTTTCATTATAATGCCTTTGGCCTTGTCTAACTTTTTCCTGTTTTTAAGGGCTGTTTCAAGATGATCGATTTTTTCTCGAAGCTCATTCATTTTGTTTATATTATTTATGGAAAACTCCACCATCTGGAACAGCTGCTCCATTACCACGGGCTTGTTTATATAGCCGTAAATATTCATGGTATTAAGCTTTTCATAAAAGGAGGAGTCAACGCTGGCAGTTATAAACACCACACTGGATATTTTATCATCCTCAATTATCCTTGCGGTTTTATATGCATTAAGTCCAGTGAGGTTTATGTCCATGATAACCAGATGTGGAAATATGCTTTTGCTCATTCTCAGTGCCCCACCGCTGTCAGAGGCCTGATATACAAGATATCCCTTTGTTTTAAGCATGCTGCAGATTTTATCCCTGCTTTTGGCATCACTGTCTGCAACAACTATTTTATAGGTATGCATAGCATCAGTACTTCTTCAAATACCTGTCCAGTTCCCACTGGGATATATATTTGGAATACTCCTTCCATTCATATAAAGCAGCATTTACAAACTTTTTATACACATGCTCTCCCAGGGATGATTTTATGACCTCATTCTTTGACAGCTCAAGAACAGCCTGATAAAGATTGCCAGGGAGTCTTTCAATACCCCTTTCTTCTATTTCTTCATTGTCCATTTCAAATACATTGCCAGTAACCTGCACAGGTGGATTTATCTTGTTCTTTATGCCATCCAGCCCAGCTTTAAGAGTGGCTGCAAAAGCAAGATAAGGATTTGCAGAAGGGTCCGGGCTTCGAAGCTCAATTCTTGTAGCTTCTCCCCTTTCAGCAGGTATTCTGATCAGAGGGCTTCTGTTGCTGGCGGACCAGGCAATCAATACTGGTGCCTCATAGCCTGGAACAAGCCTTTTGTAGGAATTTACAGTAGGGTTGGTCAGAGCTGTAAAGGACTTAACGTGCTTAATCAAACCACCCAGAAAGTACAGTGCTGTATCGGATAATTTCATATCGGCGTTTTCACTGTAAAAAACATTCTTGTCCTCCAGCGATGCCAAGGACATGTTAAGGTGCATGCCCGAGCCGTTTACTCCATACTTTGGCTTAGGCATAAAGGTTGCATGGAGTCCATTTCTCTGTGCAATAATCCTTACCACCATTTTAAAGGTCATTATATTATCTGCTGTGCTTAACGCATCATCATATTCAAAATCAATTTCATGCTGGCCAGGTGCTCCTTCATGATGGGAAGCTTCAATACTGAAGCCCATTTCCTTGAGGGCAATGGTCATCTCGTTTCTTGCATTTCCCCCTAGATCCACCGGGGCCAGGTCAAAATACCCTGCATCGTCATGGGTTTCCAGGGATGGATTTCCCTTGTCGTCTGTATTGAATAGGAAAAACTCACATTCGGGCCCAACCATCAGCTTATAACCCATAGTCTCCGCTTCCCTGACCATTTTTTTCAGTGTATTTCTTGGGCAGCCCTCGAAGGGAGTTCCGTCCATATTATATATATCGCATATCAGCCTTGCTTCCTTGTGGAAATTTGACCAGGGGAAAACAGTAAATGTAGATAAATCCGGAACCAGATACATATCCGACTCTTCAATCCTTACAAACCCATCTATGGATGACCCGTCAAACATAACTTTGTTGTCCAGAGCCTTCCCAAGCTGCTTTGCGGTAATAGATACACTTTTCATAATACCCATAATATCGGTGAATTGAAGATGGATAAATTCTATATCCAGTTCCTCCACCTTTGCCAATAATTCTTCTTTACTAAACCTGCTGCTCAAGATTTTCACCCTTTCCTTCTTAATCTCCATAATCCTTACTATTTATTTATTATAACTTAAATAATGAAGTAAATCACTATTTCATTATGAGGCAGTTTGGGGTTGATTTGCGGCCTGAATCGGGACCTTGCCTCGGTGTTGGTTTTGGTGCCTTTTTACCCTATAGGTTTTGACCTGGCCTCAGAGCCGATTTTGGGACACATTCCAGCCCGGTATTGGTTTTGGTCTCATTTCGGCCCGGCTTGCTCCACCCAGCCGGACCAATTTCTTAAATACCCCTAAATACTTCTTTCCATTATTTATTACTTTATATCCCCCCGGTATAAATTTATTTATCATTGTATTGCAGGGCATCCCTGCCTTCCGCGCCATTGCTTATCCTAACTACATTTTCCACATCATAAATAAATATTTTTCCGTCCCCCATATTTCCCGTCTTAAGCACCCTTTTAGCGGTTTCTACTACTAATTCCACCGGGACCTCACAGACAACAATTTCCACCTTTATTTTTTGAAGAAGGTTTATTTCAACCACCTTACCCCGATAAATTTCCTTATGGCCCTTCTGCATACCGCAGCCCAGTACATTTGAAACTGTCATTCCAGATATGCCTATTTCACCAAGAGCATCCTTTAACTCCTCAAATCTGCTGGGAGATGCTATGATATCAATTTTAGTAAGCTTTTTATCCATATAGGTTCCTCCTTATCCTTATTATTTATATGTTCAAGCCCCCGTACGCTTCTTCTCCATGAATGGAAACGTCCAAGCCTTCCAGCTCCTGCTCTCTGCTTGCTCTTACAGGCACCAGCAGATTGATCAGCTTTAAAATGATAAAGGTAACTAACGCAGAATAAACTACTGTTACTAAAATTGCTATGAGCTGAATACCTAAAAGATGTGCATTACCATAATAGAGGCCGTTGGCTCCTGCTGGATTTATGGATTTTGTAGCAAATATTCCTGTGGCTATGCCTCCCCAAATTCCCCCAATGCCGTGGCATCCAAAGGCATCCAGTGCATCATCATATTTCAGTTTTGCTTTTACAATTGTAACCGCAAAGAAGCACACTGCTCCACCCACCAATCCAATGAACAGGGAAGACATAGGTGTTACAAATCCAGCACCCGGTGTTATGGCTACCAGCCCTGCCACTGCTCCACTGGCTATTCCAAGACAAGTTATCTTTTTTCTGTAAAGGAACTCGCAGAAGCTCCAGGCTAATGCTGCCGCCGCCGCAGATGTATTTGTGTTGATAAATGCGTACAGTGCAACATCGTTTATCGCCAATGCGCTTCCTGCATTGAAGCCGAACCATCCAAGCCACAGTACTCCGGCTCCCACCAAAGTCATGGGAATGTTATGAGGAGTTATTGTTTCCATTTTTCTTCTTCTGCCTATTATCAGCGCTGCTGTTAGTGCTGACACCCCGGAGCTTATATGCACCACATTGCCCCCTGCAAAGTCAAGGGCTCCCAGATTTCTTATCCAGCCGCCCACTCCCCAGATCCAGTGTGCAATTGGATCATAAACCAGGGTAGACCACAGCAGTATGAAAATGGTATAGGCAAGAAAGTTAGTTCTTTCCACTAATGCCCCGGATATAAGAGCTGGTGTCAAAATGGCAAACATAAGCTGAAAGAGCATAAACAACTGGTGAGGTATTGTTGCAGAATAATCAGGATTGGGGGTAAAGCCTACTCCCTTTAACCCTAAAAAATTGAAGCCTCCTATAAGTCCGTTAATGTCCTGTCCAAAGCATAGTGTGTATCCAACCAGTATCCATTGGATTGATATAACTACTAAGGCTGAGTAGCTTTTTGCTGTTGTGCTCAGCACATTTTTCTTTCTCACCATGCCCCCGTAGAACAGTGAAAGCCCTGGTGTCATAATCATTACAAGCACAGTGGAAAGAATAAGAAAGGTAGTGTCAGCTCCGTTAATGTTGTTCATTTGATCTCCTCCTTCATAAGTTATACAAAAAACAAAAGGCGTCTTTAAACGAAGAACAAAAGTTCTCCTTTAAAGACGCCACTGCCTTTTCAAAAATATTAACTTAATAATGAGCAATTATAATACAAATATTTTAAGTCTGCAATACTTTTTTATTTAAAATGCAAAGATTCAATGTTGAACTGCATATTAAACGATTGCACCTGCACTTACTTATTCCTTTATGGTTTCAAAGATGAATCAGGCTTCAGCAGAGCATTGATCAAGGCAAATAAAATATCCGGACTGATGTGAGCCGATACAAATTCAACATTTTTCATATTTTCACCATATTGCTCATCATATTCCTCATCCCTTGCAGTTACCACTATAACAGGAACCTCGGTAAGCTTTCTTATTTTCCTGCACATGTTCAAAGCGCTGTAGGTATTAGATTTGGTAGTAAAAATAATCAAATCAATAAACTCCCGGTAATAATACAAATAGTTAATTGCCTTTTCTGCTTCAGTTTCACTAAAAAACTCATAGCCTTCAATTTTTATTCTTTCCAGCAAAAGCTGCTTCCTCTTTGATTCCTGGCCGATTATCAGTATCCTCTTACTCATATTATCCCTCCTTGCGCTATATTCATCTAACTTAATAGTAACACATTTCGACAATCGATGAAATTAATCTTTCATAACTGGCGATAATATTGCAATTTTCTGACTTGTAAATCCAGATTAGCATTGCTGTATTGAATATTGCATAGGCAGGTAAAAGCCGCTGTTAATTAAATTAACAGCGGCAGATATTATTTTACTTCTATTACATTGTTGTAATCGGTGGTAAAGGGTTCATCCTTTCCCATCAATATGTGCCCTGATTCATAGCTGCCTCCATCCAGATTTATAACAACCTTGTCCACATTATAGTAGCTTCCCAACGTGTCGGTTACACTTCTAATTACACCTGTTTCCTTTGTGGTTCCGGCATTCATTTCTGTTACAAACTGCTTGGAAAAGTCAACATAAACCTTACCATTGGCAGCATCCTTATATATCTTGTTTATTTTTGTATTCTGACTCATTAGAGCACCAGTACCGCTGCCTAATGGTTCCCTGAAATATTTCTGGAATACATCTTTAATTTCTTCGTTAGTCTTCAGACTTACAGCTACCTCTTTGTATATAACCTGAATATCAGTTTGGGTAACCTGGAAGTTATATATTTTTATATTTTGAGTTAATGCAGCATCCTTAACAAATTCCTTCAATGATGAGGAAACTTCTGTGCCGTTGGAGGTAAATACTGATTTCACCAAACCCTTGCCCACTGCATAGTAATCCTTAGTTACCGAGTCCTTGTATTCTGTAGTTACTTCCAGAGCCTTGTAGTTACCTGATGGTGTGGTAACATCCACATCTACACCGGTTATTGACCTTTTAGAGCCATCTGCCAGGGTCCAGCTTGTACCCTTTTGAAGCGGTTCCTTTAAAAGCACTTCATTTGTCTTTGCTTCCATGGATGTAATATCTTCCTTTTGGTAAGACTCACCTTCTGAATTAAGAAGCACCAGCTGCCCATCCTTAACCTGAAGCACCTTGGCTGCCACTGTGCCGCCATTATCTTCCCTCAGTTGAATCTTGTCACCTTTAATATAATCCACATATACGTTCTTTGAGGCATATTCGTTACCTACACCTTCATAGACCATCTTTAAATTAGCTGTAAAAGGATAGTAGTCACTGATGGTATAGGTCTTATTCCCGTTACCATTTCCATTTGTGTTGTTGGAAGGTTGACAACCAGTGTATAAAACTGCAGTTAATGCAATCAAAAGAGCTGCAAAAACAAAGTAGGACTTTTTATATCTCTTCACACTAACACCTCCATTGTTATTCGTATTTTGTTCAGCATTTTTTGTTAATATAATTATACATGATTTGGGGACGGTTAACAACTTATCCATCTATGCGAATTTTGAATAAAGTAAAATCTTTCGGCAATAATAATTATAAATTGATTATTCTGAGGTGAATGTATGCCCCGATGTGCAAGAATTAAATCCCCAAGCTCAATTTATCATATAATGATAAGGAGCATTAGCGAGGTAAAACTTTTTAAAACGGATGAAGATAAAATTAGGTATATGGGTTTATTAAAGAAGTATCAAGCTCTATACTATTTTAAGGTTTATGCTTACTGTCTGATGAATAATCATGCTCACTTCATAATTGATGCCAATGGTGCTGATATTTCAAAGATAATGCATAGTATTAATTTCAGCTATGCAATCTATTTTAATAGAGTACATAAAAGAAACGGGCATCTATTTCAGGATAGATTTAAAAGCAAAGTAGTAAACAACCAGCGTTATCTATATACATTAACTGCTTATATCCATAATAACCCTTCAGACATTAAGAATTATAAAGGCAAACCGGAAAAGTACCGATTTTCCAGTCTAAATGTCTATTTGTCTGCAAAAAAAGACCCATTTATGGTACTTGATTTAGATTTTATTAAAGCTCATTTAATCTGTAATATGAATAATAACTACTTGGATTTCGTAAAGGTAAATTTTGACTTAGAAGAAAAAAGTGACATAGAATTTTTTTGTGATCCTACCAAATACATCAGCTCAAAGAAGCCTCTAACAAGAAACCTAAAAGTAGATAGACTGATTGATTTTATTTGCGAAAAGGCTAATATTGAAAGAAGGTCACTTTATATAAAATATTGCAGAAGTTCAGTTCAACATAGAGCTTTGCTTACTATTTTAATGCGCAGCTTTTGTGACCTTAAATGTAGTGATATATGTAGAACTCTTGGAAATATTACTCAATCCAGAGTATCAGCTCTATCAAAAATTGGGCTTCACTTAATTAGCAGCGATGAAAAATACCAAAAAATTATTAACGACTTTTTCGAAGAATATGTTTCATAAGGAATGATATTTTTTATTTTAGATATAGCTCAATTCTCTCTTTTCCTTTACCCAAGTTATTCCTCTTTAATTCAATATGGCCTATTTCCCCTGTCCTCTTTAAATGAGTGCCGCCACAAGGCACCTTTGCAAAACCCTTGATCTCCCAAAATCTAATTTCATTTACCCTATCACTGAAGTCACTAATTATTGGAAGGTCCTGTTGTATTATTTCTTTTAGCTTGCCGTTAAGAAAGGAAAATGACTGGGAAATGTTGCCACCCCAATTAAAATCAACTCTTGCCTTATCTTCAGTTATATTTGCACCAATTTTCTGAGGATGATTATAATTTTGGTATATCAATTCTAGAACAAGCTCTGCTGCAAAATGAAGCTTCATTAATCTATATCGTTTATCCCAATCTATTTTAACATGAACTGTATCCTTTTCTTTTAAATCATGATTTTCTTCTATTTCGTATATTATTTCTTTGCATTCCTTTACTGCATTAATGACTTTATATTCACCAATAGTACCTGAGTCAGACTGTTGTCCACCTGAAAAAGGGTAAAATATCGTCCTGTCTAGCTTTATTTTATTCCCTTTTACAAAGGTAATTTTTGAATCAAGTTGTGTTAAATAAGGATCCTGCCAGAATACTTTTTCACAAGCCATAGAATTTTCTCCTCTCAGTTTATCTCTTGGTCTCTTTGGGACGGTTAACAATTAATTCCCACTTATACAATTATATCAAAGTTAAAATTTATAATCCAATAGCTTTACTGTAATAACTTGTTAACCGTCCCAAAGTTAAGAAAAGTTAAGAAACAACAACTGTATGGATACACTTTATCATTTTAGAAAAGTGATTATAATAAAAGTAAAGATTTAGCAAGGAGGCAATTTAATGGAAAGAAAAAATATTGGTGTAATAAATAGTAAAACCTTGTCTTTAGTTCAAGTAGCATTAATGATTGCCATGATAACTTTAGTAACTATGACAATCAGAGTTCCAACCTATGCTGGATATACACATTTAGGTGATAGCATGATTTTCTTGGCAGTTGTTTTGCTTGGGAAAAGAAATTCAGTAATAGCATCAGCTGTTGGTATGTGCCTTGCAGATATTTTAGGTGGTTATTTAGTTTGGGCCCCTTTTACTTTTGCAATTAAAGGTTCTATGGCTTTAGTGGCTGCTATGATAATATTCAGAGGAAAAAATAATGGTGAAAGTGTTGCAAATAACATTCTAGGATTTACAGTTGCAGGTATCTGGATGATATTTGCATATTATATAGCTGGAGCATTTGTAACAACTTATTTGCTTTCGCAAAATATAACATTTGCTCAAGGCTTAATAGTATCATTAAAAGATGTTCCTGCAAACTGTGCAGAAGTCTTGGTAGGTATCCTCATTGCCTTGCCAATGAGTAAAATGTTAAAAAAATCAAAATTTAAACTTTAAAATAATTAAGGCTGAATAGTTTAAAACTGTTCAGCTTTTATTAATTTCCATTTAATATGAAAAATACAATTATACTAATTATTTGTTAACCGTCCCCCTTTTCTTCTCTTACTTCTGAACATCTGAAGGAATTCCATATGGCAGCTATCAAAATCAATGTTATTAAGGTAGTCATAATAATTAGCAACTCAATTTTCAAATACAGATCAAGCACAGGAATTTTTTCTTTAGAAAAATTATTACATTGATTCGTGTCGTAATTATCTCCATACACTTTTGCAACACTTCTATATAAACCGGCTTTTTTAGGTTTAAATGCAATAACAGCAAATAGTTGTTCTTCAGGAGCAATCTGTCCAATGTCCCATATAAAGATACCATTTTCTAAGGTATATGTTCCTTTTGTTATTACAACTGATTTGATATTAAGATTATTTTCATTTGTAAATATATCAATTAACTTGCCGCTGCCTTCAATTTCTGGTCCTAAATTGCATACTTCAATAATAAGATTGAGCTGCTCACATACGCTCCCAAACAAAGCATCTGTAAATTGTTTTACTTTTAAATCTGAAGTTTTTTTATACTTAATATAAAAATTCACTTCTGCAGTTTTCAAAAATCCTCCTTTCCATACTTTTGATATATTAGTAAGTTGGGTGACAAAATTATCACATTCCGATTTACAAAAGCAACTCATATAATTACCCCTTACAATTATTAAAAATCCAATGAGCCTGCAAGACCCATTGGATATAATTCATTTTAAGCAATAGTACCAGTTATTGTTATTGTCACAGTTTCGCCAGGATCAAGATTAATTCCGGTAATCTTAACCTGATTACCAGCAACAGGCACAATATTTCCCTCTGTAGTAGTTACTCCATATGGTGCAGTTGTTGGCAGTATAACCTGTGAAGGAATTTGATCTTCAAATGTTATGCCATTTAATTTACTCCCAGCAGATGCAGGTAGAGAAATTGTAATTGTAAAAACAATGGTATCGCCTTGAAAATAAAATTCATTTGGTTTATCAACAGTTTTTGTCATTATCAAGGTATCAGCATTAGCTACATTAACGGTTACACTTGCATCCTCTATAATGTTATTATTCTTTTTTGCATATCCGGTATTTACAAATGAACTCATAATTTTTCCTCGCTTTTATATCTATTTAACCCCAGGGTCTATTACATAATATGTTTTTAGAGTTTCATGAGTGACAAAAAAAATGCTTATACTTCCCAATGATAACAAAGAGAAATATAAGCATTAATTGTTAACCGTCCCTAACTCCTCTAACTCCTAAGCCACCTCAGTACCTCTTCGGATAGAGCAATTCGTTTGTTGGAGCAGTCGTGGTCTGTTTCAAGGATTACCTCTGTGACATCGTTTTGCTTTGTCTTGTTCAGCATGTCCACAATTGGCTGATAGTGGCCTGGAATATGGGCACAGGTGTCATAGGTGCCTCCGATAAACAGCAGTTTGTGACCCTTGAGCTTTTCTGCATGGTCCACCAGATCCCATTTGTCTCTGTTTTCAACGATTTCTGCAATGAAAGTTTCAGGAGTAATTCCTTTAAGTGGTGCAAATGAACCTGACCAATACTCCTGGGCTTCCTTTATTAACTTTTCGTCTCCATATAGACCCTTTGCGTACTTGCCAAAGTTAAAGCCTACCAGGAAAGCCATGGATTTAATTTCAGGGTGCTTTGCCAGGGTTATCAATGCTGCAAATCCGCCCATGCTGTATCCCATTAATATTATATTATCCGGATCAACCTTGCAGGTTTTCGGGCATTTGTCCGACCTTAAAAAATCTATTGCTGCATCTGCATCCTCAAGTACATTATTTACAGAATATGTACCTTCACTTCCCCAGCAGCCTCTGTAGTGGAAAAGCAAAACGTTATAGCCTGCCCTTCTTAAGGCCTGAGCAAGATCTATATTTTTTTCATACCCCGGAAATCCGTGGTATAAAATAATTGTAGGAAGCGGCCCCTTTCCCTGTGCAACATACATCATTGCGATTAAATTATCGCCCTTCACATTAATTTTAAAAGCTTCTGTAATTGGTGGATATTCTTTGTCCACATTTACAGGATCTTTCAAGATAGCTTCGAGATTCATTTGTTATACCCCCCGTAAAATAAAAATAGAAATACCATTATAATAGTATTTCTACAAAAATATCTAATATCCTTTATAAGTTTCACAGGTTCAACATAAAATTTTTATCAAATCTCCATAATTATGGGCAGTATGGTCGGTTTTCTTTTTGTCTTTTCGTATACATACCTTTCCACAGATCGTTTCACATTTATCTTCAAAACTGACCATTCTGTAATCTTATCCTCTAAACAGTAAATAAGCTCCTCTCTGGCGATATCCTTAACTTCATTGATCAGTTCCTCTGATTCCTTTACAAATACAAACCCTCTTGTTATTACATCAGGGCCTGCAATAAGGTTGCAGGTATCCTTTTCAATGGTGGCAACTATGGTAAGCATGCCATCCTGGGCTAAATGCTTCCTGTCTCTAAGTACCACGTTGCCCACATCACCAACTCCGATACCATCCACGTAAACTGCTCCTGTAGGTACCCTTCCGGCAACCCGTGCACTTTCACTGTTTAATTCAAGCACATCCCCAGTTTTAAGTTTAAATATATCTGATTTGTCCATGCCCAGCTTTTCTGCCATATCCATGTGATGCTTAAGATGCCTGTATTCACCGTGCACCGGCATGAAAAACTTCGGATGCACCAGTGTATGGATAAGCTTCAGTTCCTCCTGATATGCGTGTCCAGATACATGTACCTCCTCCAGATCCTCATATATTACATCTGCACCATTTTTAAATAGGTTGTTTATTACCCTGGAAATAAGCTTATCATTGCCTGGTATGGGCGATGCAGAAATAATATATAAATCATCAGGCTCAATTTTAAGCTTCCTGTGAGTTGCAAATGCAATCCTGGCCAAAGCCGACATGGGCTCTCCCTGGCTTCCTGTAGTAATAATTGTCACATGATCATTGGAATAGGTTGCAACATCCTCTACACTTATCTGATAGCCCTCTGGAATATGAAGATAACCAAGCTCTCCTGCAACTCTCGATATATCCTCCATGCTTCTTCCGCTGAAGGCTATCTTTCTTCCATGCTGTACCGATGCGTTAATTATCTGCTGCATCCTGTGAATATTTGATGCAAAGGTAGCTACAATTACTCTTCCCCTGGCATTGGAAAAAATCCTGTCCAGTGTTCCTCCAATGGACCTTTCAGATATTGAATGGCCCTGACGTTCCACATTGGTGCTGTCTGCCATCAGAAGCAATACTCCCTTTCTTCCAAGCTCTGAAATACGCTCCAGGTCCATTACCAGCCCATCAATAGGTGTATAATCAACCTTGAAATCCCCGGTATGCAAAATAACACCTACAGGTGTATGAATTGCTATAGCACAGGAATCAGCAATACTATGGGTAACCCTGATAAATTCAATTTTGAAATTTTCAGTGCTGATTATATCTCCAGCTTTTACACAGTTTAATTTGCAGTCCGAAAGCATACTGTGGGAATTGAGCTTGTTTTCCACTATTCCCAAGGTCAAGCGGGTGCCGTACACCGGCATATTCAACTGCTTCAATATATAAGGTATTGATCCTATATGATCCTCATGTCCATGAGTTAAAAACAAGCCCTTCACTTTATCAGCATTTTCTATAAGATAGGATATATCTGGTATTACCAGATCAACTCCATACATTTCATCCTCCGGAAAAGCCAAGCCGCAATCTATAACAATAATTTCATTACCATATTCAAAAGCAGTAATATTCTTTCCAATTTCACCAAGTCCCCCTAAAGGAATGACTTTAACACATTCTTCAGCCACTTTTATTCCTCCCGATTTCTCTTAAATATAAAATATATGTTATAGTATTCCCAGGTTTCCTAAAAAGATACATGAAGGCAAAAAAAGGGCAGAAAAAAGGCACAATGCAAAGCATCATGCCTGATATTTTCTACTTTTCAGCTGTTTTGAAAAAGCCATGTAATATCCTCTTCCGTTAATGAAAGAAGTTTATCTCCATTACAAAGCTCATCACCCATTACTTCTGATATGAGCTTTCTTTTGCTTTCCTGAAGCTGAAGGATCTTTTCCTCAATGGTGCCCTTGGCTATGATTTTAACAACCTCCACCACATTTTCCTGGCCTATTCTGTGGGCTCTGTCCGTAGCCTGGTCCTCTACAGCAGGGTTCCACCATGGATCAAAATGCACCACCAAATCAGCTGATGTAAGGTTAAGTCCTGTACCGCCAGCCTTAAGGCTTATGAGAAATACTGAGTTTTTTCCCTCATTAAAGGAGTTAACAAGCTTCATCCTCTTTTCCGCAGATATAGTGCCGTCCAGGTAACTGAAGTGAATTTTTTCGGTTTTCAGCCTGCTTCCAAGATTTTTAAGCACTGATGTAAACTGGGAGAAAACCAGCACCCTGTGGCCTTCATCCAGTGCCTGAGATAAAAGCTCAAGCATAGCTTCAAGCTTTGCACTGCCCCCCTGGTAATTATCCATAACAACTGAAGGGTCCAGGCACAGCTGCCTAAGCTTTGTTATATAGGATAAGATTTCAATTTTACTGGTTTTAAACTCATCCTCCTTAACCTTTTTTGCAATAATATCCGCTGCATAATCCGCATAGGTCTTATAAACCTTTTTCTGCTCATAATCCATGTTCACCATTAGCGTCTTTTCAATTTTATCAGGAAGCTCTCTTATAACATCCTTCTTTTTCCTTCTCAGGATAAAGGGCCTTATGAGCTTATTGAGCTCTTCAATTACCTCCGGACCCTCTTTAAGCTTCTTGTGGTACCTAACACTGAATCTTTTCTCATCAAAAAGATATCCCGGCATTATAAAATCAAAAATTGACCAAAGCTCCATCAGTGAATTTTCCATGGGGGTACCGGTAAGTGCAAAACGCCTGGAAGCCTTTATCTCCTTTACTGCCTGTGAATTTTGAGAGCTTGAGTTCTTTATAAACTGAGCTTCATCCAGGAAGCAGTAATTAAATTCAATGTTTTTATAGGCCTCAATATCCCTCTTAAGCAGATTGTAGGTGGTTACAATTACATCAAATTTATCAATGTCTTCAAATTTTTCTTCTCTTTCCTCCCTTGCACCATTAAAGGCTGCAACCTTAAGCTCCGGAGCAAATTTTTCAAATTCCTCTATCCAGTTGAAGATAAGGGAGGTTGGAGCCACCACCAGGGTTTTGCTTCCCTTATTGGACAACATAAAAGCTATTGCCTGCACAGTTTTTCCCAAGCCCATTTCATCTCCCAGAATTCCTCCAAAACCAAAATAATCCAATGTTTTGAACCATTTAAAGCCTGTTTTCTGGTACTCTCTTAATGTTTTTGACAGTCTATCCGGTATTTCAAATTTCTGTTTTTCAATATTTTTAAGTTTGTTTCTGACTTTTTTAAGTTCCTTTACACCTGTGATATAGCGTAAATCATTTTCTTCAAAGTAATCCTGGATGTATGGGGCCTTTGCTTTATTTATAAGCAATTTGTTATTTGTTATTTTATCAGAGGATGCAGTATCCAGAAGCTTTAAAAATTTTTTCAGCTCCAGCTCCTCTAAATCAAGGTATTCCCCAGACTTAAGCTTGTAATATTTTAGGTTATCCCTAAAGGCCCTTAGTATATCCGCCGTTTCATCAGTGGGAACATCTCCTATTTTGAAGTTCATTTCAAAATAATTATAGCTCCCAGATTTAATGTCACCTCTTAAAGAGCCTTTTCCAAGGGCTTTGATGCCTTTAAAGCTTTCTGAATAATAGACCTCCCCCAATTCCTGGAGTCTGCCTATTTCGCTTTTGAAAAACCTAAATACGTAATCGTCTCCGGCTGTAAGGCAGAACCTTTCGCCTATTTCCTCAAACCCTAGTGATCGTAAGGTTCCCAGGAGGGAATTTTCCTTTTTAGTATCTCTGTATATTATTTTTTCCTTACAATCACTAAAAATATTAAATTCAAATCTTCCATACTTAACATTAACCTTTAAAGTAATTTCCTTTCCATGCCTGTCAAAATAGAAATTAAAATTGCATTCACCGGTTTCCACCTTTTCCTTAATAGACCTGGACAAGGTAACCTCCCGTCCCATACCATTAAGCTCAGGTATCAGCTCCCTTAATATCCTTTCCTCTTTATCTGCTGGTATGCTTACCACCCGTGTATCCTTCAATACGGAAAGATAAGGAGTTATTTTATAGCAAAATTCATAATCCGGCAGATATATGGACGAGCCATAGAGAAACACATCCTTTTTCGAACCCAGCACCATGGGCATACCCCCGGGAGATTTTAATATATAGCTTCCCTTTACTATTTTCATATCGAAATCCAATTCCGGTCTTTGGTTCAAAATTTCTGTCTCCACTGGCCTGTAAAAAAAGCCTTCATTTAGATAGACTCTATGATTCCTTATAACCTGAAAAAAATCCCGAATCATGAATTTAGGAATATTTAATGTCTTGCCATCCACCACCTTTTCTCCCCTTTGATTGAAATTCAGGCTTCCCTTTATTTCCTTCAAGGTTTCAATAAATGCCATAAGTCTTTTATCTTTAGGACTTAAACGGTGGGTGGCGGTATTAAACACAAAATTTTTGCTGTAATTTATGGATATGTTGTTATAGCAGGCAGCAAGAAAATAATTTATATCCTTCAAAATATAAAGGTTATGGGAGGTTGCTGATTTAACGCCAATTTTAAATTCTGCTGAAATGTTATCCATGATTCCTGTCTTATTTATATAAACTTCGATTTTAACTTGCTCTTTATGCTTCTCATCTCCCAAAAGACTTGAAAGGACATTATCTTCTGTTTTAAAAATATCTGCCTCCTCTTTGCTTTCCTTTCCAAAGGCAGGATGTACCGCCAGCTGCTTTAGTGATTTATAAAATAAGGCACAAAGATGCTTACAGCAGTAATTTTTCCTGCTGAATTCATGCTTCTCAAAATCCGCACAGCTGCAAAAGGTAGATAATACACTTTTTCCGTTACCGTCTATCTCAATTTTAACCTTGTACTCATTAAAAAGATTCTCTGAAATCACTGTTCCATCAAGACATATAAGGTTGTCGCTGTCTGTTATATCCACAGAGGAAACCAAATCTGAATCCAATACTCTATTGCCCTTCAACTGGTTATTTCCAGATGTATCCTTATTAAACATATCAAGTATTTTTTCTTCATTAAACATGAGGCATATCTCCTTGGCAAATAAAAATCCGTATCCATTAATTATACCACAAATCAGAAAATCCTGCTCCGGTATAAAAACTTATATGTAAAAAGCCCTCCGGAATTCCGGAAGGCTACTGTTATACGTTATAAAGGCTGTTTGAGGCATATTCTGGGTCGCAGGTTACGTCTATGCCAAGCTTATGGAAGGTCTGCTCATCAGTGGCATGCAGTATGGATGTTGCATGTGCCTGGCAGTTTTTAAGCATTGGAAGCTTTTCCAGAGCTACCTGGGCCATAGGGTTTGTTGCTGCACATATGGACAAAGCTATCAATATTTCCTCGCAATCCAAGGATGTGTCCCTGCTGCTTAACACCTTTGATTTCAAAGCCTTAATAGGCTCAAGTATCACTGGTGATATTAAATGAAGTTCATCTGCAATATTGGCAAAATGCTTTACTGCATTTAAAACTGCTGCTGCAGCTGCATTCATAAGCTCTGAGCTTCTGCCGGTCAGTATTGTCCCGTCCTCCAGCTCCAGTGCAACTACAGTGCAAAATTCATTTTTATCAAGTCCTGCCTTGAGTTTCTCAGCATATGCCCTGGCAGGAATTACAGTCTTTCTGTCCTCTTCCTTCAGATTCAGCTCTTCCATGATGAGCTTTGACCTCTGGTAGGTTTCCTTATCAAGGTATCCCTTTTTATATTCACAACCGGTTTTAAAGTATCTTCTTATAATTTCCTGTCTTGAAGCTTCCTTAACTGCTTCATCATCCACAATTCCAAAGCCTACCCTGTTTACCCCCATGTCTGTAGGAGATTTGTAAACTGCTTCCTGGCCTGTGATTTTTTCTATTATCCTTTTTAAAACAGGGAAGGTCTCAATGTCTCTGTTGTAGTTTACAGTAACTTCATTATAAGCATCCAGGTGGAAAGGATCTATCATGTTAACATCCTTCAAATCCACTGTGGCTGCCTCATAGGCAATATTTACAGGATGCTTCAATGGAAGATTCCATACTGGGAAGGTTTCGAATTTTGAGTATCCGGCAACCTTGCCTCTCTTGAATTCATGGTAAAGCTGGCTGAGGCAGGTTGCAAGCTTGCCGCTGCCAGGGCCTGGTGCTGTAACTACAACTATAGGCTTTTCAGTTTCGATATAAGGATTTTTTCCGTAGCCCTCATCGCTTACTATAACATCCACATCTGTTGGATAGCCTTCAGTAGCCCTGTGAGTATAAACCTTGATTCCTCTTCTTTCAAGCTTGTTCATGAACACTGTAGTGGCTGGCTGTCCCTCATATCTTGTAATAACTACACTGTTTACATCCAGGTCATAGGCTCTTAAATCATCAATAAGCCTTAATACATCCATATCATAGGTAATTCCAAAGTCGCCGCGAATTTTATTCCTTTCGATGTCTCCGGAATAAACACAGATTATTACCTCTACTTTTTCTCTGAGCTTGTGAAGAAGCTTGATTTTTGCATTTTCGTCGAAGCCTGGCAGCACTCTTTTTGCATGGAGGTCAAACATTAATTTTCCACCGAACTCTAGGTACAATTTGTCATAATTGTTAACCCTTTCAAGAATAAATTTAGACTGCTCTTCAAGATACTTTTTGTGATCAAATCCTATTTTCATATGTTCTCCTTTATATAAATTATAATTAACAAATATTCATAGTTAAATATTATCACACAAACTTAATTGCTTGTAAATACATTTCTATATAAAAAAATAAAGCTTATACAGCCTTTTTAGGCGGTACAAGCTTCAGAATTTTTCTTATTTTATGACAAGTTTCAGAATGTCATTGCTTCGTGCAATGAACCTGGCCATTTCCTCCGGCTCCAGCTGTGTGCTGCTGATTCTTGCCAGGTCATATATGTGTCTGCAGATGAGTTTGATATCATCCGTAGTATCGCCAGCTTTTTCATCGCCGGCCTTGGAAATTATACTTTTAACCAGGCTGTTCTTATTATTTATAACCAAGGTTTCCTCATCCTTGAACATGTCACCCATGTCCATACCTGCAAACATACTCCTCATGTTCTGCATTCTCCTCGCATCCTCGGAAAGTAGCAGTATTGCCGGTATGTCCTCATCCTTCAGGTTTTCCACCTTGAAGGTCAGCTTGTCATTTTCAAGAGCCTCCTTGAATATTTTCTCAAGGCTCTTTACTTCATCCTCAGAGATTGCACCTTCATCCTTTAAGGTCTCGGACAAATCTGAATCTATCCTGGTAAATTTAACTCCGGCTTCTCTCATTTCAAGGAAGCTTATAAAATGAGTGTCAATACCTGTATTAAGTATTACAGCCTCCAGGCCGTTGTTTTTAAACATTCTTATATACTGGGCCTGCTGCTTTTCATCGTCCACATAGAAAACTTTGTTTTCATGCTTATCCTTGTTCTTTTCAAGGTACTCCTTCAAAGTTACATATTCACCATTGGTATTCTTGAATATGATAATATCCTTGACCTTGTCGTAGAAATCTGCTTCCCGGATGCAGCCATATTTGATGAATACGCTTATATCATCCCAGAAATTGTTGTAATTATCTCTTTCCTTCTTGTACAGCTCCGTTAGCTTGTCAGCAACCTTTTTGCTTATATGCTTAGAGATTTTGATTACATTCTTATCATTTTGAAGGAAGCTTCTTGAAACGTTCAAAGGAAGATCACTACAATCAATAACACCCTTTAGAAGCAGCAGAAATTCAGGAATAACCTCCTTGATATTGTCTGCTACAAATACCTGGTTGTTAAACAGCTTTATTTCCCCTTCTACAGCATTAAACTCATGGTCAAATTTGGGGAAATACAATATTCCCTTGAGATTGAACGGATAATCTACATTCAGATGTATCCAGAACAATGGTTCCTTGTAGTCATGGAACACTTTTCTGTAAAACTCCCTGTATTCCTCTTCTGTACATTCATTAGGGCTCTTGTTCCAAAGAGGATTTGTATCATTCAAAGGCTTTGGTTCAGCCTCTTCCTCACTGTTTTCAGCCTTCTTCTTATTTTCATCAATAAGATATATTTCTACCGGTAAAAAGCCGCAGTGCTTTGTTATTACCTCTCTGAGCTTGAATTCGTCCAGGAATTCCTGGCTGTCCTCGCTTAGATAAAGAGTTACTGTGGTTCCAACCTCTTTTCTGTCTGATTCTGTTAATTCATATTCAGTGCCACCCTGGCAGATCCATTTAGCAGCTTCGCTGCCGTCCATATAAGACAAGGTATCAATTTCCACCTTGTCGGACACCATAAAGGCTGAGTAAAATCCCAGTCCGAAGTGGCCGATGATCTGGTTCGCCTCATCCATCTTATCCTTATATTTTTCAATAAAATCCTCAGCACCTGAAAATGCCACCTGGTTGATGTACTTTTTAACTTCTTCTGCTGTCATTCCTATACCGTTGTCGCAAAATTTAAGGGTTTTGGCTTCCTTGTTGAACATGACCTTAATTTCGTATTTTTCTGTTTGCTCCTTAGCCTCACCTAAAGAAACAAGCCTTTTTAATTTGCTAACCGCATCACAGCCATTGCTAACAAGTTCCCTGATAAAAATATCCTTGTCAGAGTACAGCCATTTTTTAATTATTGGAAAAATATTTTCGGTATGGATGGAAATATTTCCGTTTTCTCTATCCATATTTGTCCCTCCTTAAGTATAATCTTACCAAAAATATTTTATTATTTTTTAAATTTTTAGTCAAGTTTTAGGGGACGGTTAACAACTTTTTATCGTTTCTTTTAGTTTTGCTTTAGGGGACGGTTAACATGTATTTATTGTTATTCTGCTAAATTTAGTAATTAATTGTTAACCGTCCCCTTTCTTCCTACTTTGTGCTATCATATTATTAAGATAATAATCAGTCTGGCACAAAAGAGCGCGAAAGCAAAAATAACAGTATCGGAGGAGTCAAAAATGAAATTGTTTCAATTAAAAACAGAGGTTTGTACCTTCAGCAACTGCAAGGAGTTTTCTGAGTTTTTCAAAATCAATGAAGATGATTTGATTTTCACCAGCAAATCCACTTACGATTCATTTTTAAAGCCTTTAAAACTCAAGGCTGAAATATGGTTTAAAAACAGTTATGGTACTGGTGAGCCATCGGATATAATGATAGATAAAATACTGAAGGACCTGAAGGGAAAAAGCTTTAAGAGAATATTTGCCGTAGGGGGCGGATCCGTAATCGATATTGCAAAGCTTATGATATTCAAGGATACAGAAAGCACCCTCGATCTGTTTGAAAGAAAAATACCCTTTATCAAGGATAAACAGCTTATAGCTGTTCCTACTACCTGTGGAGCCGGTTCAGAGGTTTCAAGCATTTCCATTGCGGAGCTCACCCAAAAGAACACTAAAATGGGTCTAGCTTCTGATGAGCTTTTCCCGGACTATGCAGTGCTGATACCAGAGCTTGTTAAGGAGCTTCCTTATAAATTTTTTATTACCAGCTCCGTAGACGCCATGATTCATGCCGTGGAATCCTTTGTATCGCCAAAATCAAGCTCCTATACCGAGCTTTTCAGCCTGAAGGCATTGGAGCTCATTTTAAATGGCTACCTCCATATACTTAAAAACGGCGAGGAAGCAAGGATGGACATCATTGATGACTTCCTTAAGGCAAGTAATTATGCAGGCATTGCCTTCAGTGTAACCGGTACTGGTGCTGTCCATGCCATGTCCTATCCTTTAGGAGGTACCTACCACATTACTCATGGCGAAGCCAACTACCTCATGTTTGTGGAGATCTTCAAAACCTATAACAAAAAGAATCCTAATGGCAAAATAAAAGAAATAAATCAGGTGCTTGCAGATATAATCAACTGCGACATGGAAAGTGTATATGATAATCTCACCTTCATACTGGACAGTCTTCTTCCAAGAAAGCCGCTGAGGAAATACGGCATGAAGGTTCAGGAAATTGAAGCCTTTACAGACAGCGTTATTGAAAGCCAGCAAAGGCTGCTGGTAAACAGCTATGTGCCCCTTACCAGAGATGACATGGTCAATATTTACAGCAAATTATTTTAAACCTGTTTAATAATTAAAATGTTCAATTTCACTAGATAAAAAAGCCCCTATCAATTTAAAAATATAAATATGTTGACAATATGTTAATCACCCCATATAATAGGTAATACAAATAGGAATACTATGATTAAAATTTAAAATTAAATAAACTTCTTATCAAGAGTGGCAGAGGGACTGGCCCTATGAAGCCCGACAACCAGCATTCTCATTCGAATGTATTGGTGTCAATTCCTGCGGTGAAAACCGAGAGATGAGAAAACACGGATATTATTATGCCTTGGGTTCTCCGAGGCATTTATTTTTTTTGGAGGATTACTATGATTGAAATTAAAAACATGGACAAAAACTTTGGCTCATTACAAATACTAGCTGATATCAATTTAAAAATAGAAAAGGGTGAAATATTTGGAATTATTGGCCTAAGCGGTGCTGGAAAATCTACACTTCTGAGATGCATAAACGGTCTTGAGACATACCATAGAGGCAGTGTAAAGGTGATGGATACTGAAGTGGCAAATTTAGGTCCCACAGCAATCCGAGAGCTTAGGCGCAACCTTGGCATGATATTCCAAAACTTTAACCTCCTAAACAGGAAAAATGTATTTGACAATATTGCCATCCCTATGGAAATATGGGGCATTGATAAAAGCACAATTAAAGAACGGGTATTTGAGCTTCTTAAGCTTGTGGATCTTGAGGACAAGGCCTATGAAAAGCCTGCAAGGCTCAGCGGAGGACAAAAACAAAGGGTGGCAATAGCAAGGGCATTGGCACTTAAGCCTGAAATCCTATTGTGTGATGAGGCTACTTCAGCTTTAGATCCCAAAACCACCAAATCCATACTGGAGCTGCTTAGGGAAATCAACAAAAAGCTTGGCTTGACCATAGTTATTGTCACTCACCAGATGGAGGTAATCAAGGATATATGCAGCAAGGTAGCATTGATTGAAGATGGAAGAATAATTACCTCAGGCTATGTGGAGGACATATTCCTAAATCCTGACAGCAGGCTTAAAAACCTTTTAGGAGAAGAAGAACTGCTTCCCTACGAAGGAGTTAATATCAAATTGTATTTTCCAAAGGAAAAAAGCTGTCAATGCATCATATCCTCCATGGCTAGGGAGTTGGATAAGGATTTTTCAATAGTTTGGGGCAAGCTTGAAAAGTTTAGTGACCATGTACTTGGAAATCTAATAATTAACGTCAACAAACAAGATCAGGACTTGATAACAAGACATCTGGATAATAAATCAATTCACTGGGAGGTGTTATAAATGCTTATAAAAGATGTATTTTTGCCAGCTTTGCTTGATACCTTGTACATGGTTTCCTTATCCACCCTTTTTTCCGTTTTAATAGGATTTATTATAGCCTTTATATTGATCATTACGGCCAAGGATGGATTAGAGCCAAACAAATTTGTTTACAGCATTTTTGATTTGATGGTTAACGTTTTACGGTCTTTTCCCTTTATAATTCTGATGATTGCCATATTCCCCCTTACAAAGGCCTTAACAGGAACCACTATTGGAACCACGGCAGCTGTTGTTCCCCTGACCATTGCCGCCGCACCTTTTGCTGCAAGGGTCATCGAATCTGCCTTAAAGGAGGTTGACCCGGGGGTTGTGGAGGCAGCAAAATCCTTTGGTGCTTCCACCTGGCAGATAATCTTTAAAATTATGGTAATAGAAGCCTTTCCTGCAATAGCCTTAGGCATTGTATTTACCTTAATCAGTCTTATTGGATATTCTGCCATGGCAGGTGCTATTGGAGGGGGCGGCCTTGGGGACATAGCAATTAAATACGGCTACTACAGATTTAAAACTGACATTATGGTTTACACAGTTATCATATTAATTGTTATTGTTCAATTAATACAATTCCTTGGAAACAGGATTTATCAAAAGCTAACCCGTTAAAAGCCTACTTAAAAAGTAGGTTTAAATAAAATAAATATTTTCAGGAGGTCATACAATGAAAAAGACATTAACATTATTATTAACTATGCTTTTAAGCATAAGCATTCTTGCAGGTTGTTCCGGCAAAACTGGTACTACGACCGCCACAGACAATTCCAAAAGTAAAAAGGTGATTACCGTTGGGGCTACTCCGGTACCACATAAGGAAATTTTGGAGAAGGTAAAGCCAATCCTTGAAAAACAGGGCTATGAGCTGAAAATTGTGGAATTTACGGACTATGTGACACCAAACACCGCTCTGGCAGAGGGACAACTTGATGCCAACTTCTTTCAGCATATTCCTTATCTGAATAAATTCAAAACAGATAAGAACCTGGACTTAACCTATACTGTAAAGGTACATATTGAGCCAATGGCAGTTTATTCAAAAACTTTAAAAAGCTTGAATGACCTAAAACAGGGAGCAGTTATAGCAATTCCTAATGACGCTACAAATGGAGCCAGAGCCTTGAAGGTTCTTGAAGCAGCAGGCCTGATTAAGCTTAAGTCCGGGGAACTTGTTTCAAAACTTGATATAACAGAAAACAAAAAGGGAATAGTAATTAAAGAATTGGAGGCTCCTCAGCTGCCAAGGATTCTTGGAGATGTGGATGCTGCTGTAATAAACACGAACTATGCCCTTGAAGCCGGGCTGAATCCTACAAAGGATGCCTTAGCTATAGAAGCCAAAGATTCACCCTATGCAAATGTGCTTGCTGTGAGAACAGAAGATAAAGACAAGGACTATATAAAGGCATTATCCGCTGCATTAAATTCTGACGAAATTAAAAAATTCATACAAGATAAATACCAGGGAAGCATAATTCCTGCATTTTAAGAAATAAAAAATCTTTACAAAATACTTGACTTTTATTTATAATATACTATAATAAGTATATCAGAGTAATTTACTAAGAATTACAATGACGGGAAGAGTAAGTTACAGGATGCTTTCAGAGAGAAATCCCCTTGGGTGTGAGGGATTTTAAGCAGAAAATAACTGAAGTGCATCCCCGAGTTCTGAATTGAAGTTTAGTAGACTTCAGCGGGTACGCCCGTTAAAGCGTTTAGGTATGATTGTACCAATATACGAGTTGTTATGTATTTTATGCATAATAAACAGAGTGGAACCGCGGTAGCATTTAATGCTCCTGCCTCTGTACCAGAGGCAGGAGTTTTTTTATTTCCAGAAATCCGGAGTTTTGGAGATAAAACTGGTTAAAATAATAATAATTAATAAAATTTTGGAGGAATAAAAATGATTTATACAAACGTAATTGATTTAATAGGTAACACACCCCTTTTCAAGTTGAATAAAATTGCTGGCGAAGATGCTGCTGAAGTATATGTAAAGCTCGAAAAGCTCAATCCAGGCGGAAGCATCAAGGACAGGGCTGCTCTTGGAATGATTGAAAAAGCTGAAAAAGAAGGACTTTTAAAGCCAGGCAGTGTAATTGTGGAGCCAACCAGCGGCAACACTGGTATTGCACTAGCTATGATAGGCAAACTTAAGGGCTATAAAGTTATAATCATAATGCCGGACACCATGAGCGTTGAAAGGCGAAACATGATGAAGGCCTATGGTGCAGAGCTCATATTAACTGAGGGTTCCAAGGGAATGTCTGGAGCTATAGCTGCTGCAGAGGAGCTGGTAAAACAGAATGAAGGCTACTTCCTGCCTCAGCAGTTTACTAACTGGGCTAACCCATCAAAGCATTATGAAACTACTGCAGAAGAAATAATTAAGGACATTCCTGATGTGGATGCATTTACTGCCGGTGTAGGTACAGGCGGTACCATAACAGGAATAGGAAGAAAGCTGAAGGAATTGAACAACAGCATTAATGTAGTTGCCGTTGAACCAGCAAATTCTCCTGTTATATCAGGAGGTAAGCCATCTCCCCATAAAATACAGGGTATTGGTGCAGGCTTCATACCTGAGGTCTTTGACAGGGCAGTGGTGGATGAGGTCCTTACAATAACAGACGAGGAAGCCTATGAATATGCCAGGCTTATGGGCAAGGAGGAAGGCCTTCTTGTAGGAATATCTGCAGGGGCAAATGTGGCTGCAGCAGTTAAGCTTGCAAAAAAACTTGGCAAAGGCAAAAAGGTTGTAACAGTTGCTCCAGACGGAGGAGAAAAATATTTATCCATGGGTTTATACGATTAAACAACTGCGCCCCTCGATGGGGCGCTGTTTTATTTTAAAACAAAGGTTCCTTTTTGGAACAACCATTATAAAGTAACTGTTTCAAAACAAAACATAACAAGGTGTAGTCTAAGTGGCATGCATTTTGCTGTTGTATAATGATATAATTAAATTATCAGTTTAATTTGGAGGAATATATTTATGAAGGAAAATACATATAAAGAACTTCTGAAGGAAGTGGATTCCGGCAAAAAAACAGTAATGATTACAAAATTGGATAAGGGCGAAAAGTTTGTTATAACCCAGGAAATGCTTTTTGAGAATGCACCTGCACCTGCAAGTACCACAGTTCTTGACAGATGCAGAAAAGCCATAGAAACGGGGAAGCTTGATTTTTTCAAAGCTGAGGAGGATTCATTTCTCATAGAGCCATTTTTCCCAGAGCCTAAAATGATAGTTTTCGGCGGCGGCCATATAGCAAAGCCCCTGGTGGAATTCGGTGCCAGGGCAGGCTTTGCAGTTACCGTCATTGATGACAGGCCAAGCTTTGCCAACAGTGCCCGGTTCCCGGATGCAGACAAGATAATATGTGAAAGCTTTGAAAAGTGCTTCGATCTAATTGATATAAATGAAGCCACCTTTGCTGTGATAGTAACCAGAGGCCACAGACATGACAGTGAATGCTTAAGAAGAGTACTTAAGCATAAGACCGCTTATACTGGAATGATAGGCTCAAAACGAAGAGTCAGGGGCGTTATGGACCAGCTCTTATCGGAAGGCTTCAGCAAGGAAATACTAGATAATGTTAATTCACCTATAGGACTGGAAATCGGTGCAGTTACTCCGGATGAAATTGCATTTTCGATAATTGCTGAGCTTATTAAATATAGAAGGATTATATATGCGTCCAGAAATAATCCTGCCATGAAAACCAACTGGCCGGAATTTGACCGTGATGTATTGACGGAGCTGACTACGAAACAGGAGTTCTCAAGATCACTTGTTACAATTGTTGATACAAAGGGTTCAGTGCCCAGAAAGGCAGGGGCAAAAATGCTGGTTTGGCCAAGAGGAGAAATTACAGGCAGCATCGGCGGTGGCTGCAGCGAGGGAGCAGTTATAGATAATGCCCGTTACATACTTAGAAATGGGGGCTGGCAGCTTCAAAGGGTGGATATGACCGGCGATGTGGCAGAGGACGAAGGTATGGTATGCGGCGGCATAATGGACGTGGTAATAGAGGCTTTCTAAGCCAAAGCGTTGGCAGAAAACAAAGGAAAGGGGACTAAACTTGGATAATAACGAGGTTATTGAAGCATTAACATTACAGGGAACTTCTCTTATTAAATTATACAAATTTCTTCCGAAGAGCTGTATAAAAGCTTCACCTGAAAAATCATCAGATATAAAAAAACATGAGCTTCAGATTAATATAGGAGGAATAAATTTCACTGGCACGGATGATAACTCCAACATAGTTATTAAGAGCATAAAAAGAACTTATACAAAGGAAGAATTAATGGAGCTTCAAAATTTGGCTGCCAAGTGCTACACCTATCCCTTTGGTGGCTTCGAATTTACCTTTACTTTAAATGTTATAAGCAGTGAAGAAGAGAAGGGAAAGTTTAATACCCTCATAAATAAGCATAAAATAGAGCATGCTGAATTGTCTTGGGATTCTAATGGCCCGGTAATGATAAATATCCGTGATGTAAAAGACTTTTCTAAACCCTCATTTATAGATTTTATTTTAGAGCTTCAAACATTACCATGTTCAATTAAAAAGTAATATTAAAAAGTATACCCCCAACTGGTCACATTGACCATTGGGGGTACATTTTATTGCTTTTACTCTGCTTCGTAATATTCAGGATATACAAGAGGGAATTTTGATCCCAGTTCAAATACCTTGTCCTTGATTTTGTCAAGGGCAGCCTTGTCCTTTGCATTCATGGCAACTTCATTTATTATTGCCCCGATAATCTCCATTTCCCGTTCCTTCATGCCCTTCTCGGTAACAGCTGTGGTTCCTATTCTAACGCCGCTGGTTACCAGTGGAGATGCAGGATCATATGGGATCATGTTTTTGTTTGTGGTTATTCCCACATAATCTAAGGCTTCCTCCAGTTCAGCTCCAGTTAGGCCCTTGGTCCTGGTGTCAGCAACCAGAAGATGGTTGTCTGAACCGCCGGTTACGATTCTAAAACCTTTTTCCTGAAGGACTTCTGCTAACCTTTGACAGTTTTTAACTACCTGAGTCATAATTTCCTTAAATTCTTCAGTTTGAGCTCTTTTAAAGGTATAAGCCTTGGCTGCCATTATATGACAGTGCATTGAACCCTGTGCTCCCGGGAATACGCCCTTATCAATAATTTTACCATACTTTTCTTTGCACAGTATGAAGCCTCCTCTGGCTCCAGACAATGTTTTAACTGTGGTGGAGGTTACAAAATCAGCATATGGCACAGGACTTGGATGTATTCCAGCTGCTATAAGGCCTGCCACATGGGTCATATCCACCATGAAGTATGCGCCAACAGACTTGGCCACATTTCCAATTCTCTCATAATCTATAAATCTTGGGTAAGAGCTGGCTCCTGCTATTATAAGCTTTGGCTTGTGCTCCTTTGCCAATACTTCAAGCTGTTCATAATCAATTCTTTCAGTTTCCTTGTCAACTCCATAGGATATTATGTTGTACATTTTTCCTGAAAAGTTAACCTTGTTGCCATGGGTCAAATGTCCGCCCTGATCAAGTCTCATTCCCAGGATTGTATCGCCTGGATTTAAAATAGCTGTATAAACGCAGTGGTTGGCGTCGGAACCTGAGTGAGGCTGAATATTTGCATATTCTGCACCAAAAGCAGCCTTAGCCCTTTCAATGCCAAGCAGTTCCATTTTGTCGATATACTTGTAGCCTCCGTGATACCTTTTTCCAGGGAAGCCTTCCATAGTCTTGTTTGTCATTACACTACCCTGTATTTCCAGTACTTCAATAGGAACGTAGCTTTCAGACGCAATCATTTCAATTCCGTATTTCTGCCTTTCTTTTTCACCAACAATAATGTCATATAATTCCTTATCGTTTTCCCTGACAGATCTTAACATATTAACACCCCTACCTTTATATATTCACATGATTAAATATATTATTTATATTTAATATAATTGTTCCATATTCCGGTTCTAATTAATATGCACAAAATTGAACTTCTTTTGAACAAAATTTACTTTATTCCCTGCACCACTCTATATTATCCCCTCTGGATAGATCCACCTCAAAGCCGGCACTTTGTATCCTTCTTTCGATACACTGCCTGCATTCAGCAGCTTCATCTCCTGTACATATCTTATTGTCATAAAGGAGATACTTGTCTCTTACTCCTGTTGGTGACAAATTAGGCATAACTACATTTGCGCCAGCCTTTAGGCCATGCTCCCTGCCTAAAGGATCAATGGTGCCAAGGGCTGTGGTGGCTGGTATAAGTGCCTTTGGAAGCAGCAACCTTATCATTGCTATCATCAATATAGTCATTTCCAGGGAGCCCTGGGCTTCCTTGCTGAAATCCGTATCCTTGTGTGGTATGAAGGGGCCTATTCCCACCATGTGAGGCCGCAGTTCCTTTAGGAAAAGCAAGTCATCTGCCAGGTTTTCATGGGTCTGATAAGGTGATCCCACCATAAAGCCTGAGCCAACCTGGTAGCCTATTTCCCTAAGGTTGAATAAGCATTCCTTTCTATTCTTAAGACTCATGGAATGAGGGTGAAGCTTTTTGTAGTGCTCTTCATCTGCTGTTTCATGCCTTAAAAGATACCTGTCAGCACCTGCATCGAAATATTTTTTATAGGAATCATAGGATCTTTCACCTATGGATAATGTCACTGCACAT
Organism: uncultured Clostridium sp.; assembly: GCA_937927335.1. Classification (GTDB taxonomy): domain Bacteria; phylum Bacillota; class Clostridia; order Clostridiales; family Clostridiaceae; genus UBA699. The sequence continues at coordinate 21,018 of CALBDU010000054.1, read as the reverse complement.
TCAGGATAATTTTCCTTAATGGCCTTTACTATTTCCACAATCCTGTCATCAGTATAATAATCATCCTCTCCGCCTTGAAGCACATAGGTGCGGTAGCCCAGGTCATAGCCCAGCTTGCAGCACTTAAGTATATCCTCAAGAGAAAGTCTGTATCTTTCTGCATTTTTGTTGCTTCTTCTTATACCGCAGTAATAGCAGTCATTTTTGCAATAGTTGGTGAATTCTATGAGACCTCTCATAAACACCCTATTATCATAATATTTATCTGTTAATTCCCTGGCCTTTTGTATTAAATATTCAGTTTCATCACTGGTAATATTGTCTATGATATAAAGCAGTTCTTCTTTGTTTAAGTTGTTTGTCTCATAAAGCTTATCAATTAATTCTTTTGTATTCAAAATTTTTACCTCCATGGTTATAGCTTTGTAGAAATTATAACATTGAGAGGGCCCATTTTCAATAAATATAAATGGAGCTGCATTTAGGTTTTGGCCAGGCCTGCCAGCATCAATTTTCAATAAATCATTTCCCACGTTCAACAGGCTAAAGCCCACAATAAAAAGTGGAGAAGTAAACTTCTCCACCCTTAAAGATTAGTGAAACTATGGGGACTTTAAACTCATTTTCGGTCTAACCCCAAATAATAATATCCAAAATCCTTTTCCATTGGTATCACCTCTCTATGGATATATGTTAACCAGATAAGGATTTTTATATACTATGTATTTTTTTCTAATTAAAAGGAAGAATATAGTATTATATATGATTGGCGGTGTATACTATGCGACTTCCCCTACATATTGGCGTGATACCTGATGGAAACAGAAGATGGGCAGTTTCCCAAGGCATGACCAAGGAAAAAGGCTATGCTCCTGGACTGACCCCCGGACTTATGCTTTTCAAGCTCTGTGAGCAGGCTGGAATAAAAGAGCTTACATATTACGGTTTTACCAAAGACAATACAAAAAGGCCTGCCGTTCAAAGGGAAGCCTTTACCCAGGCCTGCATTGACGCAGTTAAAATGCTGGCTAATGAAAATGCATCGCTGCTGGTGGCTGGTAACTATTCCTCACCTATGTTTCCAAAGGAGCTTCTCCCATATACAAAACGAAGGAACTTCGGAAATGGAGGGCTTAAAGTAAATTTCCTGGTTAATTACAGCTGGGAATGGGACTTGAACTACTATAACCAGGAGCAAAGCAGCAGTGAAAGAATAAACACCTGGGATATTTCAAGAGTAGACCTTATTATAAGATGGGGAGGCAGAAGAAGGCTCAGCGGCTTTCTGCCGGTACAGTCCGTATATTCCGATTTCTATATTATTGATGAATACTGGCCGGATTTCAAGCCTGAGCACTTTTCCAATGCTCTAAAATGGTATGACCGGCAGGATGTAACTCTGGGTGGATAAAAGTTTATTTTATTTGACAGGATGCTTTAATTCCATATTAATTTGATAATAACTTTTAATTGAATATTTCTTATGCACATTGTATGATAAATAAGTGTACATGCATATGAAAATTTAAAGGAGTTGTTTTAATGGAAGAATTGCGTCTTTCAAGCATCAACATATCCGATATTAATATGGAGAAATGCTATTTTAACCCAGGCTGTGCCATGAGTATATACAAACCAGCTTCAGAGGCCAGGGTTCTGGAAATTTTAAATAAGCATTTTGGACTGGTTAAACCTCATAAATTATGCTGCCATCATAATCCAGGCCTTCCGTCAGGATCTACTATCATAAATAATTGCGCAGGCTGTGACAGACGTTTTCGTTCATTGTATGAGGGGGTTAATACTATTTCACTATGGGAGGTATTGGATTCCCTAGATAATTTACCTCTGCCGGATCACACTGGTTTAACAGTTTCTGTCCATGATTCCTGCTCCTATCGCACAAAGCCCCAGGTTCACGCAGCTGTGAGAAGCCTGCTTAAGAAGATGAACATAAAGATTATTGAATCAGAATTCAGCGGTACAAAATCAATATGCTGTGGTGACAATTTTTATCCAAAAATACCTGTGGAAAAGGTTAATGAATTCCAGAAGAAGAGGGCAAGCCAAATGCCCTGCCAGGATGTGGTTGTTTATTGCGTTTCCTGCATAAAATCAATGACCATCGGAGGGAAAACCGCTCATTATATGGTGGATCTTATACTAAATGAAAAAACAGATCCTCAGGACACAAACATTGAAACCTATCACCTTGCTTTACAAAAATACATTGAAGAACATTAATCTTAGTTTACTACCATAAAGAGATATCGCCAATTGCAAACTGGTGATATCTCTTTTTTATTTTAATAAGCCAAATTCCCTGCATTGCATATTTTACTGGCCTAATATTTTTTATTACCAATGAATTTGGATACTACCTCCGTCCTGGTTCTATATGAACAATAAAATCTCATTTGAGGTGCTTTGAAATCCAATAATGGTATTGAAGTAAGTAACCCATCCTTAATATAGGGCTTAACAAAGCTTTCGGGAAGGAAGCTGTAACCCATGCCATCTGTTAAATACTGAATCAGCTTGCTGCTATTGTCTATTTCAAGTTGGAATTGATAAAACTGTGGGAACAATTCTCTGATAGACAAGCTAACCTCCTGAAAAGGAAAATTACAAAACAAATAATTTATTTGTGACAATTCCTCTTTTCTTATTCCAGAAGGATATCTGGAATTTAACGGACTAGTGACTAAAACCAGTTCATCAGTGTGAAAATGGCTGCATTGATAGCCTTTTTTAGATAGAGGAATAAATGAATAGACAATGTCCAAAATTTCATCCTTTAGCATCTGCAGCAAATCAAGAGAATGTCCTAAAGTTATTTTTACAGATATATCATCATTATTTTTTAAAAAATCATGAATGCCCTGGGATAAGTAAGCTTCATAGATTACATTAGTTGAGCCTATCCTTAAAACATCGTTATAGAACTTTAATGAATTAATTTCCTGTATTGAGGATTCCTCAAGCTCAACAATTCGTTTTGCGTATTTTAGAAATAGGATACCTTCTTTGGTAAGAGTTACTGATTTTCTATCACGTATAAAAAGTTTTTTTCCAATTTCCTCTTCCAATTCAATTATGCGGTTTGTAACCGTAGACTGGGCAATAAAAAGCCTCTCTGCAGTCTGTGTGAAATTTTTTAAATTTGCAAGCAGAAGAAATGTTTTTAAATATTCAGTGTCCATACAACACACCTTCTAATCAAAAATATGAATCAACATAATCTATATAATTCATTATACAAATAATAGCAAGTGTGTATATAATAATCAAGAAGAGAAATATAATTGAATGGTTTTAAGGAGATGACTAAAATGCAAGCCAATATTATACTATTATCAATATTGACAGCAGCAGTAATTGGTAAGGCTAATTCTGTTGCTGTAGCTGCCAGTATATTATTAATTATCAGGCTTTTAAATATTGACAAATACGCTTATCCATATATTGAGAACTTTGGAATGTTTGCAGGACTGGTTCTGCTTATTGCTGCTATATTAATTCCAATTGCAAATGGAAAAATTACTTTTATTAATATAAAAGCTGTGTTTACCTCCTGGGTTGGTGTAGCAGCATTGATAATTTCTTTATTTACTACCTATTTAAGCGGACTGGGATTACAATATCTTACCGTTCAGGGTCATGGCGACATTATGCCAGCTTTGATACTAGGAGCAGTAATAGCCGCTGCCTTTTTAGGAGGAGTTCCGGTTGGCCCCTTAATTACTTCAGGACTGCTGGCGCTGGGGCTGAAAATATTTCATCAATAGTTTTCAAATTATCTGCTAAAAACAATTTCTCCATTTATTATGGTATTTATAATCTTTGTATTTGTAATATCAAACAGGTCTCCATTTAGAATTGTAATGTCTGCATCATATCCCACCTTAAGGCTTCCAATCCTATGGTCACACTCCAATATTTCTGCCGGATTAATTGTTAAAGCTTTCAAGGCATCTGCAGGACTTAGTCCTTCTGATACTGCAAGTGTAGCAATTGATCTTAACTGATCAATTGAATTGTATGGATGATCTGTAATCAACGCTACCTTTATTCCTGCTTCTACCAAATGTAAAACTGAGCTATAGCTTCTCTTTCTGAGCTCCATCTTAATTCTTGGTGTCAGCATAGGTCCAAAGGCCACTGGAATATTCTTTTCCCTCAACAACTCCTTTACTTCATGGGCTTCTGTACCATGTTCAATTACCAGCTTACTTATTTTGAATTCCTCAGCAATTCTTACCGCGGTTACTATATCATCTGCCCGGTGGGCATGAGCCCTTAGGATAATTTCTCCCTTGAAAATGGGAATAACTGCCTCAAGCTGAATATTCCTCTGTTGTATCTTTCCTGATTCCTTCAGGTACAAATAATCCTGGGCTTGCATAAACAATTCACGTATGAGAGCGGCAGTTCCCATTCTTGTTACAGGACATTTATCCATCTTGCCGTAGCATCCCATCGGATTCTCTCCCAAAGCAATTTTTAAACCAGAGGGGCTTTTTATAATCATATTATCTATTATTTTCCCATGAGTTTTTAGTACCGCATTCAACCCTCCAACAGGATTATCGCTGCCTGGACCGCTCATAACACAGGTAACACCGGATTTAACTGCATCCTTAAATGATATATCCAGTGGATTTATTGCATCAATTCCTCTTAAATGTGGTGTTACCGGATTAGAAGCTTCGTTATTATCCATGCCAAGTTTACCTGTAGCTTCTTCAATTATTCCCATATGGGTATGACAATCAATAAATCCCGGCAATACATAATTTTCATTTACCTCCAGTACCTTTGACTGGTCCCCATCCAAAATTATTTTATCTTCTATACGGGATATTATATTATTTTCAATTAATAGCTTGATGTAAATTCAATTATGTTATTTTTATATTTATATTATAAAAATTTTAATATTTTAGTAATTATTATCCTAAATAATTACACATACTATATAAGCTGCCAGTTTTAGAATGAACTACATGAATTTTTCTTTTTCTGAAGGTTTACTGTAGAGGAGGGCTTACAATGTATGAAGGAAAATGGATAAGGTTAAGAGAGTATAAAAAAGAAGATATTCCTTTGCGATTAATGTACATAAATGATCCTGATATTAGCTGCAGTCTAACCCCTGAAATTCCATATCCCATGACCCTCCATGATGAGGAGTTATGGTTCGAATCATTGACTGCTATTGGTGATTCATACAAATTTGCCATTGAGACTCTTGAAGACCGCAAATTTATCGGTGGCTGCAGCATTAATGGTGTAGACTGGAAAAATAGTGTTGCAACTGTGGGAATATTTATCGGCAGCGGAATGCATCGAGGCAAAGGATATGGTACAGATACTATGCATGTTCTAATAAACTTTATATTCATGCAGATGGATATAAATAAGATTAAACTCACTGTGTATTCTTATAATGAATCTGCCATAAAGTGCTATAAAAAATGCGGCTTTAAGGTGGAGGGTATTTTAAGACAAGAAATTTATAAGGATGGGAAACGTTATGACAAAATAGCCATGGGCCTTTTAAAGGATGAATACCTATCAAGCTGCAGCTAAATCAAGCACAATTCAACAGGAGGAAATTAAGGTGAAATTGGTCAGCTTTAAAGTGTTTAACGGAAGAAGTGTTTATTCTCATAGGAAATGTATAAAGCTTAATTTAGACTTAGAGGATTATGAGGATGTTACAACAAATTATATTAACAATTTTAATAAACATCTCATTGATATATTGCCAGAGCTTTCTGTTCACTGCTGTTCACTTGGGGAAGAAGGCGGGTTTCAAAAGAGGCTGAATGATGGAACCCATCTTCATCATCTATGCGGGCATATAGCTATTGCGCTTCAAAACAGACTTCAGCTCGATGTAAGCTTCTGCTCTGAAAGCAAATTGAACTCTAGCAGCTGCTATACTATTTATGAATACAAGTATAAAAATACAGCCATAGAAACAGGTAAACTGGCAATTGATATCATTAATTCAATAATTGGAAATAAATCTTTAAATTTACACAGCAGGCTGGAAATATTAAAAAATATACTAAAAGCTGAAGAAGAAAATTCAATGCTTTCAGATAGTATTTCTAAAAAAGTTATTAGAAGTATTCCAGTTATATCTATCACAGGTACAAATGGAAAAACTACCACCACAAGGCTTATAGCCTATACACTTTCAAAAGCAGGTTATAAGGTTGGAATGACTACCACCGATGGAATATTTATAAATGGAGATTGTATATATGAAGGTGACACCACAGGTCCCCGAAGTGCCCTTGATGTGCTTTCAAACAGTGATATAGACGTGGCTGTATTGGAAACTGCCAGAGGCGGCTTAGTCAGGAATGGATTAGCATATGATCTTGCAGATGTATCAGTGATAACAAACGTCACAGATGATCATCTTGGACTTGATGGAATTGAAACTCTGGAGGATTTGGCCAAGGCTAAAATGTTAGTGGTGGAAGCAGTGAAAAAGGATGGTTATGTGGTTATCAACGGTGATAATGAAATTACTGCCGACATGGTCACAAGCTTGAAAAGCAAACCAATTATTTTCTCACAGAATAAAGATAACGAAGTATTAATTAACAGCATAAAAAATAGGGGATTTGGCATTTACATCTACCACGAGAATCTGTGTATAGAAAGTCAGGATTTTTTTCTATCATTAATTAATGTGAAAGACATTGGTATAACCTTTAATGGAATTTTAAAATATAATATTCAAAATGCAATGGCAGCCTGTGGAGCACTTATAGGTTTTGGAATAGATCCATCTATAATAAAAGAGGCATTAGAAAGCTTTCAATGTAGTGAAGAGCTTAATCCCGGAAGATTTAATGTGTTTAATATTGATGGCATACTGATTATATTAGATTACGGACACAATATTGACGGATATAATTCCGTACTGGAAGGACTTATACAGATTAAACACAAAAGGCTCATTGGTGTAATTGGGGTTCCCGGAGACAGATTAGACCGAACCACCCTGGAGGTTGGCAGGATTGCAGGGAACTATCTCAACCTTATTTTTATAAAAGAGGATAAAGATTTAAGAGGAAGGCGTCCTGGAGAAGTTGCCGCTTTGTTAAAGGAGGGCATTTTAACCTCTGGCTTTAATAGTACAAATTTAAGGGTTATTTTAGATGAGGAAGCTGCTTTGAACGAAGCAATGAATTCAGCATCTACAGGTGATATAGTGATAGTTTTTTTTGAAAACTACGCTCCACTTTTAAGATTAGTGAAGGAACGAAGCATCAAAGTAATTCAGAAAAGTAATTAGTATCTGTTAAATATATAAGGTGAGGCAGTGTCTATTGTCATCGCTTCACCCAATAACCTTCCTTTAAAACCTAGTTTTTACTTTACTTTTACTTTACTCTAGGAAGTACTATTTTGATGATGTGCATTATAATTACACCTTTGACATTTAGCCAGTGCATTTTTATTATCTTCAATATAATAAGCGCCAGACCAGCTGCAAATGCTTTGCAAAATAGGAACTACCGACTGGCCTTTCCAGGTCAGTGAATATTCAACTCTTGGAGGTATTTCATCATAGGACTGCCTTTTTATAATTTCATCTGCGATTAATTCCTTTAATGTTGAAGCAAGCACTGCATCTGTTATATTTGTCATCTCCATACGGATAGAACTATATCTCAGGGCATCCTTTTCAGCTAAAACGCAGATTATTCTTGATTTCCACTTGCCGCCAAAAACAGTTAATCCATACTCTAAAGGGCAACGAATATCTTTTTCTAATTTGGATTTATACATTACTTTACTCCTTAATTTTTTAATCCTAGTATATGACAATTCTTTAATAAATAAAAGTTACTTTTGAATTTATTAGTTACTTATAAATTTATTAATATATTATGTTTTCCAAGTGAACTTGTTATAATTTAGGCGAGCTTATGAATAAGAGCCAAAAAATTATACAAGGAGGTATTACCATGAAAGTAAATGCTTTTTTGGAAATTACAATGAAAATCCACAATAACAATCGCCAGGCTGCTGCAAAAATATACACAGACTACAGAAAACCTTTCCAGGAAACAATAGCAGGTGCATTAACAAAAGACCTTTTGATTCGAGATGAAGATGTACAGGTTCTCCATGGTTTCGACAGCATTGAGCATGCCACTGCATACCTTTCAAGTGAAATGTTCAAAAATGATGTGTTTTCAGGCTTGCAGCCGCTTTGGAGTGCAGACCCGGAAGTAAAAATTTATAGCGTAGCATAGTTAAAAGCCATTCTATCACTGATAGCATGGCTTTTATTCTATTGAGCAGGTATCCTTTTCAAGTCCTTCATACTTATTTATTATTGCTCTTATATGCCTTTACAGCTGATACCATCGGCTAAGCAGCTCAATTTCAGAAAAGCCTCTTTTTATATACATATTATAAGCACGCTCATTTTTTGTAATCACCGTAAGGCTTATTTCCTTTACTCCCCTGTCATTTAAAAAACCTATGGCAGTTTCCAGCAGGAGCTTACCATAGCCCTTTCCTCTTTCCCGGGCAATAAGTCCAAGGTCGAATTCTCCTGAACCAGCTTTTATATTGAATTGTAGAAAGCCTATCCTTTTATCATTTGTTTCAGCTATATACCAGCTGTTGTTTTCATCAGCATTTGCCAGATGTTCCTCCACTTCAGCTTCTGTCAAGGTGGATCCGTTAGGCACATTTCTAAATCCATCATTATAAATATCCAAATACTGTTTCTTGTTCTTCTGGTCTATGGGAACTAACTTCAATAGAGGATATTTAATATTCCTGTCTTTTAAAGTCATTTTAATAGCACAGTACTGATTTTCTACGTCCATATCCCTTAAAATCTTAACTAATTCATTATCCCTGGTTCCTAAAAATATTTTCAAAGCGCCATACTCTTCAGCAAGCTTACGGGCTTTATCAATTATCTCAGCCAATATGGCAGGCTTATCTGCCAAACTTTCTTTAAGCTCTGGTTTTGTAATATATGAAACACCTTTAATTTTGCATTCCTTCAGCACTACGGATGCCGCTGCCACAATTTTATCATCCTGAACCCTTGCAAGGACTCCCCTGCCAAAATCAAATTCCTCCCGTATAAACTTCCTGTCCATTTCCTCCGGCATCAACCTTTCTGGTGATAATTCATCTATGTTATTTCTATTTAAAAACTCCAGCAAAGTTTGTTTTTCATTATCATTCAACTCTAAATAATTCTTTATCATAGCTTTCCTACTCCCTTACCCAGTAGCTGCTGCAGTCATTTTTCCTTTCTAAAAAGCCGTACTCTATCAACGCCCTTTTGATGGTTGGATAATCTTCATATATACGCTTTAATATCCTATTAACCTCGTTTTCAGTGTAGGTTTTTCCTTTTGAAAAGTTTCCTGCGATTTCTTTTAATACCACAAGCTTTCTTTTCTCTTTTACTGGATAGCTTTTCAAAGCCCCGGTTTCATCCATATATATTTTAAGTATGCCTTCACTTTCCTTGTCAGTTATGTTGTATCTGTCATCCAGGGTGGTTGCTGTTTTATGGGCATCTCTTATTATTTCCGCATCCAGACTGTTAATTTTTTTATTTGTATTTTTCTGCAGCAGCTCCATAACAGTTAAGAACAGTTTAGCCTGACGCTCTTTTTCCCTTAATTTATACCTGTGGTTTCTGATGGTGGATTGGGCTATCCTAAGATTACCGGCAATTTCCTTGTCGGAAAGCCCCATAGCCATCATGGTGAGCACTTTCCTTTGTATTTCAGATATTCCAGTAAATGAGGAATTCATGCCCAGCAGGTATTCCAGCATAGAGTGATGGCTTTTTTCTATATGCAGCTCGGCTGCCTTTTTTGCATCATAAAGCAGTGAATCAATTTCGTATATCCGTCCCTTTTCAAAGGACTCTTCACAAATTATGCATTTATACTCCTGACTGCTCTCCGCTATACCCTGCTTCAAATCCTCCAAACCGGCATTCCAAAACAACTCATTTGATTTATTATCCATTGTGTGCTTCCTCCCTAAACGACTAATATGTATTATACTTATATTGTATGACTTATTTCATAATATGTCTATATATTTGTAAACAATATTTTAAAGCGTCTATACATGTTAATCATAAGGGTTAAACATAAAATAACGGATGCACCTGCATCCGCCTCTGTTCTTAATCATATAATTTTTTCCCAATTAACCTGTGCCAGCTTCTTATCCAAGTAGCAGATCTCCAACCAGCATACCGGTTATTTCTCCGCTGTTGTCCCTTACCGGCACAGACAATGCAATGCAATAATTGTTTGTATCCACCGATATATATGGCTCAGATATATATTCCTTTCCTTTTATGGCCTCTTTGAAAAACGGCCTGTGGGAAAAGCTCGTATATACTTCCTCTTCCGTATAATCCAAGGTTATAGCTTTTCTTAGTCCATCCTTCTGGCACAATCCAAAGAGCTCAAAATATGGGCATTTATCAATATTATCCTTTAATATTTCTGTGCACTTGTGATGTTCCATCGATGCCAGGCCTTCAGCTTTTGCTACCTGCTTCAAGGTCTCCAGGCCTTTTTCAATATAATCTCTGGTTTTATCATTTAATTCGTAGTTTTTAGCAAAGGATTGGATTTTTTGCTTTATGCTCTTATTCATTCCAGTAAGGCTTGTTACGGATTCAAATACATTTTTCATTGAGGATAATTGTTCTTCCGAAGCAGCAGCCACCTCCTGGGTTGCAGCATTAATTCTTTCAGACAGCTGTGAGGTTTTTCCCACTATGTTCTTAACTACACTAATATTTTTCTTTTGATGGTCAATAATTCTGTTTATATCCTTTATAGAATTAAGTGAACTTTCACTTTCAGTAAAAATTATATCTAATTTTTCCTTATTAATATTGGAAAACTTCATATTTTGCACCACGTTTTCAGTTTCCCTGTTTATCTTTCCTTCAATGGACCTTATCATAGTTTTAATTTCGTTTATAATATTTTGAATTTCAACAGCCTGGACGGAGGATATTCCAGCAAGCTTTCTTATTTCGCTTGCCACCACCGAAAAGCCTGCTCCTGCTTCCCCTGCTTTTGCAGCCTCAATAGATGCATTTAAAGAAAGGAGGTTTGTATTTTTACTTATATCATTAACCACATCAGCAATTTTTTGTATCTCAAGGATCTTTTCACTTAATTTTTCTGCCTCAAGGGACAATTCAATTTCTGATGCTTCAGACTCCTTCATCTTTTCAATTAATTCCTTGTATATATTATTACTGTCCTCCACGTGATTCATCATGGAAGCTGCCCTGTTTTCAATCTCTTCTCCATTTCTGTTTATCTCATTATATCCATTTTCAATTTCATAAATATACCTGGTTGCTTCCTGCATATTATTTAATTGCACCGACATATCCACGGAAATTTCATTTATGGCTTTTGTGGTTTCATTTGAAGCTTTTTCCACCTGCCTGGCACTCTTTTCAAGTTCCTCACAATAGTTTATTACCTTATCCGTCATTATTGTGGTTTCATTAATGAAGCCTCTTATTTTTAAAACAAATTGATTTATGCTTAAGCTTATTTTGTTAAAAATGCCCCTTTTGTTCACCTTGATTTTTTTAGTTAAATCCCCTTCTGACATTTCCTTTACTTCCTGAGTTATACTATTTAGGGATTTAAAAAATGTTTTGTTCAGTATTATTCCTAATATATCTTCCATTCTATTACCCCATCACTTCAAAATTAACCTTTTCCTTCCGAATTCCAGCCTTGTTTTCAAGGAGTGCAAAGAACCGCTCCAAGGCAAAGCATATTACCCAATACACAATTGCAGCATCAACATACATCTCCAGAAACATATAACCCTGATTTGAAATAGTTTTTGCCACTGCCATGATTTCAATGACCTTTACTGCAAAGGCAAGGGATGTGCCCTTAACCAAACCGATAAATGTATTGCCCAGGTTAGGAAGTGCAGCTTCAAAAGCCTGAGGTATTATAATCCTCGTCAGCCCCTGAGCTGTATTCATGCCTACACTGTAGGCAGCCTCCATCTGCCCTGCATCTGTTGAGGTAATTGCAGAGCGGATTATTTCACTTTGGAAAGCGGAAGTATTGATGGTGTATGCTATGAAAGCATATAAAAATGGAGATATACCGTCAGGGTTAAGGCTCCAGGAGAAGGTTTTATTTAAAAAATCCATCAATTCCGGTATTCCGTAAAATATTACATATATTTGTACCAATAAAGGGGTGCCTCTTATGAAGGATACATATAAAACTGCTATTTTATTTAATATAGGGAGCTTATATATGCGGCAAATTGCTATAAAAAAGCCAAATATCAATCCAGCTGCCATTGCTGTAACCGCTACAAACAACGTTGCTGGCACTGCCTGCAAAATCTCCGGGAACTGCTTTACTGCAAAATTCAAATTAAATATGCTCAAATTCCTCACCTCCCTATAAGCTTGGTTTTGGTAAGACTTTTTTCCAGTTGATTCACTGCACCTTCTATGATTATGCAGATAACCCAATATATTATTGATATAACCACATATATCTTAAGAAGACCTATGCCATAGTTATTACCTGTTATTATGCTAACCTGTCCCATCATATCCACTATTCCTATGGTAAAAGCCAGTGATGTGTCCTTCAGAAGCATGATAACATCATTTCCCAGGTTAGGCAGCGCAATTACAAAGGCCTGTGGCAGAATTATTCTTGTTAATGCCTGAAAATAGCTCATACCTACGCTATATGCCGCTTCCAGCTGATTATCCCCTACTGAAATATAAGCAGATCGTATCACTTCAGACAAGGCTGCTGCATTATGCAAGGAAAATGTAATTATTACAAACACTATCCTGTTCCAGTCACTGATATTAATATTAATAAGGGATAAGAGCTTTGGCAGCCCGAAAAATACCAGCAGCAGCTGAACCAAGGCAGGAGTGCACCTGGTGAAGGAAAGATAAAAGGTTGCAATTGCATAAGAAACAGGTGCCTTTCTTATCCTCACAAGAGCCACTATAACCCCTATTATTAATGAAAAAAATACTGAGACAGTTAATATAAATAATGTAATGGGGACCTTATCCAGCAACTGTAAAAATAAATCTGCAAATTCTTTCATTTCAGCACCTCGTTATATATACCGGTGGACAAGTAAGTGCAAGTCCACCAGTTTAATAATTTAATTTTTCTGATTGTATTGATATCCCTTGTTTATATAATCAAGTCCTTTGAAGAAGTCCACCTTAAACCACTTTTCTGCAAGCTTGGAAAGGGTTCCGTCATTAGTAAGCTCCACAGTAGCTGCATCAATGTTCTTTTGAAGTTCTGTCTGATTTTTATTGAAAACCAGGTAAACAGGCTCTTTGGAAACAACCCCGCCTACTTTAAGGGGCAGATTAAGCTTTTTATTTGCTGCATCAAAGGTAACCATATTTAAAAATATTGCATCTGCCTTTCCTTCTGCCACTGCCTTTAAGTTGTCCGAAGTAGACGGTTTGTCTATACTTTCTAAAGTAAGCTGTTTGTCCGGATGCTGTGTATTATAGTTGTTAAGAATGCTTCTCAATCCCCCTGATGCAGACATTGGAGGGAATTTCTTTCCAACCATGTCATTAAGGGACTTTATGTCATTTCTGTCATTTTTGGTTATCAGTGCTGTTACAGAATATCCAAATGGATTATCCGGATATAGGAATTTCTCTGCCCTTTCCGGGGTTTTAAAGAAAAATCCCAAGGTAAAGGCGTAATTTCCATTTTCAGTTGCCAGAAGCTGTGCTTCCTCGTCTCCCCATTCATATACGAATTTATACTGAGGCAATTTCTTTTCCAGCTCATTGAGGTAATCTATATCATAGCCTATAGGCTTATTGTTGGAATCAGCATACCAGAATGGCGGGGTAATGTCGTTGCTCACTCCTACTTTAACAATGGTCTTTCCATCACTAGTTTTGTCTGATGCCTGGGATTTTGAGCAGCCTGTAATACTAAAAAGCAAACCAACTGCAAGGGTAAGTGCCAATAATTTTTTCTTCATTTTACATCCTCCTTAAAGTTTTAATTATTATATAAATTATTGAAAATAAGTTATATCAAATATTCAGGCTGGTTGGTTATTCTTCTTAAAAACTCTCTTGTGCGTTTTTCTTTAGCACTGGTAAACACCTCTTTTGGTGTGCCTTCTTCAACGATAGTACCGTCCTCCATAAAAACCACCCGGCTGGCCACATCTCTGGCAAACCCCATTTCATGGGTCACTATAATCATTGTTATGCCTTCTCTGGCAATTTCCCTGATTACTGAAAGCACTTCGTAAACCAGCTCCGGGTCCAGGGCTGAGGTTGGTTCATCAAATAAAATAACATCCGGATTAAGAGCCAGTGCTCTGGCAATTCCCACTCTCTGCTGCTGTCCCCCTGAAAGCTGGCATGGATAAAAATTTATTTTTTCATAAAGTCCTACCTTTTTTAAAAACTTCAGGCTGATTTCTCTGGCTTCAGCCTTGGGAACCTTTTGGGATACTACAAGACCCTCCATAACATTTTCCAATACGGTTTTATTTTTAAACAAATTATAATTCTGGAAAATCATAGCGGTTTTTTTTCTCAGCTGTAAAATGTCCCTTTTGCCATGGTGGTGAGCCTCAATATTAAATCCCCCTACATTAACCTCTCCCTGATCTGGTTTTTCCAGATAGTTTATGCATCTTAGCAAGGTAGTCTTTCCTGACCCGCTGGGGCCAATAATTACCAGCACCTCTCCCTTGTTCACCTGCAGGTTTATTCCTTTCAATATTTCATTTTTTCCAAAGTATTTATGAATATTTTCAAGCTTTACCATATCAATACTCCTCTTATAATATAAATGCCTGCTCCAGATCCTTAATCAGGTCATGAGCATTTTCTATACCTACAGAAAGCCTCAGGAGCTTATCAGTAACTCCAAGTCTGTCCCTTATCTCCTTTGGTATGGCTGAATGAGTCTGCACATAAGGATAGGTTATAAGGCTTTCAACTCCCCCAAGACTCTCTGCAAAAGTAATTACCTTTACACCTTTCAGTATGGTTTTTACCATTTCAGCATTTTTAACGGTGAATGAAATCATTGAGCAAATCCGTCAGTCTGCTTTTTTGATATTTCATAGCCTTCATGGTCCGGCAGCCCCGGATAGTAAACCTTAACCACTTCCGTCCTTAACTTAAGCCAATTGGCTATTGTTATTGCATTTTGCTGCTGTTTTTCCATTCTAACAGCCAAAGTTTTAATTCCCCTTAATATAAGCCAGCTGTCAAAGGGAGCCAGCACACCTCCCACGGAATTCTGTACAAATTTTATCTCCTCAGCCATTTTTTCCTCTTTAACAGCAATAAGCCCTGCTAAAGTATCATTATGCCCTCCAAGAAATTTGGTGCCGCTGTGCACTACAATATCCGCATCAAGCAGCAGGGGTCTTTGGAAATATGGACTTAAAAATGTATTGTCTGCAATAGTAATTGCCCCCTTTGCTTTTGCAAGAGCTGCTGTTTTTTTTATATCAGTGACCTTCATCATTGGATTTGATGGTGTTTCAATAAATATGGCCCTGGTATTATTTCTTATACTTCTGGCGGTATTATTCAGGTCTGTAGTATCTATATACTCAGCTTCAATATTATATTTTTTATAAATATCCTCAAACAGCCTGTAGGTTCCTCCATAAAGATCATCGGAAACAATTATATGATCTCCCGGGGAGAAGATGGTGAGGATTGCAGCTATGGCTGCCATGCCGGAGGAAAAAGCAAAACCTGCCTTTCCCCCTTCAATTTTTGCTATAGTATTTTCAAGCTCCTCACGGGTTGGGTTTTGTGACCTGCAATAGTCATACCCAGTGCTTTCACCTAAAGCAGGATGCCTGAAGGTGGCGCTCTGGTAAATAGGGAAGCTTACAGCGCCAGTTTTTTCATCTCCTCCCTTAAATCCGTGTACTAAATTTGTATCCAAACAACAGCCATCGGGTAACATTATCTTCACTCCTATCCGTTTGTAATTTTATTTACTGATTTTTTCAGGTTATTTAATGCTTCTTCCAAAACAGCTCTGGGGCAGGCTATATTCATTCTTTCAAAGCCCGTGCCGCCTTCACCAAATATATATCCCTCATTAAATATTATTTTTGCTTCATTGAGCATAAATTTTTTCAGTTCTTCATTGTTCAGTTTAAGCTTCCTGCAGTCAATCCACAGAAGATATGTGCCTTCAGGTTCAATCACCTTTAATTGAGGAATTTTGTCTTTAATATAATTAATTGCAAAATTCTTATTTCCCTCAATATATTCAAGGACTTCTGAAAGCCAGTGTTCACCATGAGTATAAGCAGATTTGCAGGCTGTGCCTCCAAAAAGATTTAGCCTTGACACTCCTATATTTTCCAGGGATATCTTGTATTTCTGCCTGAGCCATTTATCCGGAATTATTATATTTGAGGTTTGCAAGCCAGCCAGATTGAAGGTTTTGCTGGGAGCAGTGAAGGTTATTGAGTTTTCTTCAAATTCCTTTGACAAAGATGCAAAGGGTGTATAGCTGTTCCCCTTATAAACCAGATCCATGTGGATTTCATCTGCCAGCACCAGTACATTATTTTTTATGCATATGCCCCCAATGCGCTGCAGTTCTTCCTCTTTCCACACCCTGCCTACAGGATTATGGGGGTTGCATAGTATTAGAAGCTTTACCCTTTCATCGGCAGCCTTATTTTCCAGATCCTCAAAGTTCATACTGTACCTGTCCCCATCAAATATAAGAGGGTTATTAACTATTTCACACCCATTCCTGGTTATGGAGCTAAAGAAGGGGTAATACACAGGGGATTGTACCAGTACTTTGTCACCAGGGTGGGTCAGGGCACTGATTGCAATACTTATTGCTGTAACTATCCCTGGGCTTATGCATAACCATTCCTTCTCAATTTTCCATTTATGTCTTCTCTCCAACCAGTTTATTACGGCATCATGATAACCTGACGGAAGTTCAGAATATCCATAAATACCATCTAAGGCTCTTTCGGCAATTGCCTCCTTTACCTCAGGAACTGTGTCAAAATCCATGTCCGCAATTCCCATTGAAATCAAGTTATCACCGCAGCTCCATTTAACTGAATCCTTATTTTGCCTTGCTGCCAGGCTGTCAAAGTCATATTTCATTTATCCACCTCTAGTAGTTTGCTGCCTGCTTGATGAACTGTTCCAGTGCAAGCCTCGCTGCAAAATAGTTTTCCTCAGACGTCCTTGGGTCTGCCACACAGCCTGGTCCTATGATAAGCTTCCTGGTTCCTCCAAGCTCTATTGCTTCTCTCACATGGTTTTGCACCTGGTCAGCACTGCCGTTTAACAGTACAGTATTCTCTTCTATGCCTCCAAGCAGGCATTTGTCCGTTATGCTTCTTGCTTCCTTAAGAGATGGCCCCACCAGCCTGTCATGCCAGTTTATGCAGTTTCCAGGATACTTTGCCAGTCTGTCAAAGAGCACATTCTTTCCATGTATGTGAATTATATTAAAGAAAGTTATGTCCTTATATTCATCAAAGAGCCTAAGGTCATATTTTGCGCCAAATTCCTCGTATTCTTCAGCTGTTAAAAGGTCTGTAGTGGCACATTGTGTGGCAAAGAAAAAACCGCTTACTCCTGCCTCAATATTGGCTTTTATAAAATTTACTGTAGTTTCTGTGATGACCCTCAGGGCATTGTGCACTATTTCAGGATTTTCCCTCATATCCTGAAATAGACGGTCTCCTGCAAGCTTCCAGGCTGTTGTTAACGGACTGAATATTGTCTGGACAAAGGGGATGTCATTGCCTCTTAGCAGTTTTTTTGTATGAGCTGCCAGCTGTACCTGCTTTCCCCAGGTACCGTAATATTCCGGGAATATCTGAAGCTTGTTCCAGTCACTGACATGCTTGATTCCATGGTCCTCCACCACTGCCACCTTATCTTTGGTGCATGTAAATTTTACTTTGCAGCCCCAGTCCTGGACACTGTACAAGCCAAATGGGGTAAGCTTGATAAAGTCAAGGTCATACTTCCTGGCAAACGCAACCTGCGTTTCTGCCAAAGCCCTTGGGTCCTGGTCCTTATCTGGATGGTGGAGCCACAGGCTTATTGGAACCCTGTCCACCTCTTCACCCTTCAATGCATTAATAATTCGTTCTCTTTTTGTTAAATATGCCATACTTATTCCTCCTACACATTTATCTTTTATAAACAAAAAGACCAACCCTTCCTAACCCTGAAAGTTAAGAAAGATTAGTCTCCAGTTTTCTGGTCAACTAAAATTTATTTTTTCGAACTGGTCCTCCAAATGGGACCAGGATCGTTTTGTATATATTACATTTGCATCCAGCTCTCTTATTATTTCCTTTGCGCTTTTTGCCACCCTGTGGCTTAAAAAGTCTACAAATACAATAACCAGATCGGCCCTGCCCGACCTTAGCAGTATGCTGTCCTTTTTGCCCCAGCCTTTCCTGCCGCTGATATGCTCAATATTGTCAAAGCCCTTTTTGTGAAGTCTATCTGGAATGGTACCCAGATTATCTCCCCCTACTATCAATGCATTCATTATTATTCCCCCTAATTTTTACATATGTCTATCCACTGACCACCGGTGAGCTTTTCTATATCTCCCGGAGAAACCTTAACCACAAAATTTTTCATGCCCGCAGAAACTGAGATATGGTTATCTGACAATAAGGAAACATCCAAGTAGACCTTTAGGGGGCTTTTTAATCCAAATGGGCTTAAACAGCCTGCCGGGTGCCCTGTTAATTCCTTAGTTTCCTGTCTGCTCAACATTCGTGGGCCTGCCTTGAAATATTCAATGAATTTTCCAAGGCTTATTTCCTTTTCCTTTTCGGTAATAATCAATATGTTCTCTGCTTTTACTTTGAAGGCATGAGTCTCTGACTTTGGAGACCCTGCTTCAAGGCTGTTTTCAACTGAGCATTCCAAGCCCTTGCTCAAAAAATCCTGTACAACGCTGCTTAAACCCATATTATTCTCCTTTCCACAAATTTATTTGTAATAAAAAACTTCCTGAAGATAAACAACAGGAAGCTGAATTTCCGTTACTTATCTTCCAGCCTGATTATCAGACTGCAGGATTTGACACCATTGCATTCGAATGGGAATGCTGGTTGTCGGGTTTCATTGGGCCAGTCCCTCCACCGCTCTTGATAAGATGTTTATATTAAATTTTGGTTTAAGTTTATACAAGCCTCATCTTTTCATGCTTTTCAATTTGAACCACGGTTCCATCCTGAATAACCAGGGTTACCGAGCCGTACCTGATCAAATTTATACTGCTAAGCAATGTCTTTAAATTTTCATCCGAGATGCCTTTTTTTATTTTGGTCTCATTCATTTTACCACCTCTAAAAATAAAAATGTCCTCCTGCAGATGAGTGCAAAAGGACTTAGCTTTCATTTTCTCATCTGCCAGGCAATGCCTGCTGGAATTGACACCACTACATTCGAATGAGAATGCTGGTTGTCGGGTTTCATCGGGCCAGTCCCTCTACCTCTCTTGATAAGACTATATTTAATTTAATTCCTAGTATTCCTATATGTTATTTACATTATAATTAACCATCGATCAGATGTCAATACTTTTTTTATTGTTTTATCAGGTCTTTTACAACCTCACCTGCTATTATCATGCCAGCTACCGGAGGCACAAAGGAAATGCTTCCAGGAGTCTGTCTTTTAACCTTGCATTTCTTGCTGCTGCCTTCTCCGCAGATGCAGTTATCCCTGCAGGCATTCATTTCCTGAGATATAGGTTTAATCGGCTCCTCTGGTGAATAAAGCACCTTCAGGCTTTCCAATCCCCTTTTCTTCAGCTCCCGCCTCATGACCTTGGCCAAAGGACATATTTTAGTCTTATATATATCAGTAACCTTGAACTGGGTGGGGTCAAGCTTGTTCCCCGTACCCATACTGCTGATAAGCCTTATGTTGTTGTCCCTGCACCAAATGGCCAGCTCTATTTTTGTAGATATTGTGTCTATGGCATCCACCACATAATCCACGTCTTCAGTAATTATTTCTGCTATATTTTCTTTAGTAACAAAGGTTTTATGAGTAATTACGCTGCATTTCGGATTTATGGATAAAATCCTGTCCTTCATCACATCCACTTTATTTTTATTTATGGTATTATAATCCGCAATTATCTGCCTGTTTATGTTTGTTAGGCAAATTGTGTCGTCATCAACAATTACCAGACTTCCTACCCCTGCCCTGGCTAATGCCTCTGTAGCAAAGCTTCCAACGCCTCCTATACCTAAAACAACCACCTTACTGTTCTTCAATTTATTAATTCCATTTTTTCCAATCAACAATTCCGTTCTGGATAATGAATGCTGTGCCATTATGGTCCCTCCATATTTATATATAGTACATTATTGTTTCTTTATCTACTTTATAGTTTTCCACCAAACTCTCCAAAGTAACAGAGTCAAAAAAAGAATTTATATTTTCATTGATAACACTCCATACATTTTTATTGATGCATTCATCCAGGGTGTCATATGGAAAACCTCTGATAATGTCCACCATATTCACATCACCTTCGAGAGCATTAAGGATTTCCCCTACAGTTATTTCATTTAGGGGTTTTGAAAGGGAATATCCTCCCTGAGATCCTTTTCTGCCCGTAACCAGGCCGCTTTTTCTTAAGGCGGAGAATATCTGTTCCAGATAACCTTCTGATATATTCTGTCTGTCAGATATGCTTTTCAGCGTCACCGCCTCTGATTTAGCGCACATAGCCAGGTCTACCATTGCTTTAAGGCCATATCTTCCTTTTGTTGATATCTTCACAAAATCACCTTTTCCTACAAAATCTATATGTTTTCATTATATAGATTTATTTCTTTAAAGGCAAATAAATATCCTCCGGCCTAGCCGGAGGTTTTGCTTTTCCGGGCGTAGCCCTT
>CALBDU010000053.1 GCA_937927335.1 uncultured Clostridium sp. | reverse complement strand
TAGGGTTAGATGAAGTTCATTCTGAACTATTACCAGCCCAAAAGGTTGAAATAGTGGAGCTTTTAGATAAAGAAAAATCACCTAAGGGTAAGTTGGTGTTTGTTGGTGATGGAATAAACGATGCTCCTGTTTTAGCTAGAGCAGATATTGGTATTGCAATGGGTGGAGTCGGTTCTGATGCGGCCATAGAAGCTGCAGATGTAGTTATTATGACTGATGAGCCTTCAAAGATTGCTTCAGCTATTAAAATAGCAAAGAAAACAAGAAGTATAGTAATGCAGAATATTGTTTTTGCATTAAGTGTTAAGGCTGTTTTATTAGTCCTTGTTGCCATAGGCCTAGGCACTATGTGGGAGGCTGTGTTTGGTGATGTTGGAGTAACATTAATTGCCGTTCTGAACTCAATGAGAGCTATGAAGAATAATTAATAAGGTATAGAGATCTGGGGGAGGGGATGAACCTCCCCTTGTGCTATCAAAAAATTATTTTTAGGGGAGTAATGATTATGGGGCTAATAGAAATTGTTTCATTTACATTGCTATTTATATTTGGAATTTCGTATATAGGTAAGCTAATAATACTATTTAAGAAAAATAATATTAAGGCCAACGTTTTCGGTAAGGGAGTAAAACCCAAAGAAACTCTTATTATTGAAAAGCATTTGAGGGTAATTACTTTTTTAGGGCTAGGAGTTTGGTTTGTTAATGCTTTACTTCCATCATTTGCAAAAAAGTGGTTTGTTGTGATCTATAAAAGTTTTGAAATAGGTATTTTAGGACTTGTAATCTCTTTTATAGGAGTATCATTTTTTATATTAGCAATGTTTTTTATGAAGACATCATGGAGAGTAGGAATAGATAAATCAACAAAAACCTCACTTATAACATCAGGTATTTATAGATTTAGCAGGAATCCAGCCTTTGTTGGAATGGATTTGATGTTTATAGGAACAACAATTACTTATCTAAATTTAGTAATGCTGATTACATCTGTATTAGTGATAGTTGCCTTACATCAGCAAATACTTCAAGAAGAAAAGCATATGGAAGGCATTTTTAATAAGGAGTATAATGAATATGCAAATAAAACCCCAAGATATTTGTTATTTTAGGAGGTTTGAAAGGTTGCTGATAAATTAAGAAATGGTTTATAAAAAGCTAAGAAATATGCACGAAAACTTAAAAAAGAAATAATGGCACTATGACTTTATGCAAGAGAAAGGATGTGCCTTGGTATATAAAGATTGTACCTATATTGGTTGTTAGCTATGCCTTAAGTCCAATTGATTTGGTTCTTAATTTTATACCGGTGTTGGGGTACTTGGATGACCTTATCATAGTACCGTTAGGGATATCACTGACAAGTAAGCTGGCTCCAAACAAAATACAGAATGAATGTAGAATAATGGAACCTGCAAATTTATACAGTTATTCATGAAATTTACGTAAAGAACAAATGAAGAGTGGTTTTTATTATCAATTGATAATAAAATCAATTATACTTCGATAGTTATGCCGGAAAAGTGTCAGTATACAAAGAAGTTTTCAAACTTTGTCTTTAATGCAAGATATCAATTGACAAAAGGAACTAGAAATAATATAATTAATTTGACAAATAAATAACCTTTAGTTAAGAGGGAGTAACTGCCTTGTAAAAGGTGATAAAGTCAACATACTGACCTTGAGTCTGGCTTTATCGTAACTAATTTTAGTTAAGTGAGACTTTTAGAGCAATGTTTACATTGTGCTAGAAGTCTTTTTTGATGCCATAAAAGATGCATCCAAAAAGGCTATTAGCAGGATTTTATATTGTACTGAAAGACTTTATTTAAAAAAATGAAAGTTAAAATTAAGAGAGAAAAAAGTAAAGTTTGGGCCAATAGTAACAGTAGTTATTGCTTTCTTTATAGCTGAAATGATAGATAAGACACAGTTAATGACTGTAAGCATCGCAGCAGAAAATTCGAAGCCGCTTCTAATACCTATGGGAACAACAGCAGGTATGCTTGTAGCTGATGGTATAGGGATTGGCGGGGCTTGGATGTGTAGACATATACCAGAAGTATATATTAAATGTGTAGCAGGGATAATACTTATGTTCTTTGGAACATTAACATTGTGTAATGCCGCGCAACAAGCACTCTTGTCGCCAGTACATATAATTCTATTTTAGCATTTATGGGAGTGCTCATATATCTATTTGGAGTAAAGTTTGTTTATTTTAGCCAGGTTTGTGATATAGCTCTGTATAAGGAAAAAGCTTCAGAAGATATTAAAAATTAATATTAGTATTATTATAAAATAAGGAAGTGAAAAACATGGAGGAAAAATATAATGGTTTAAAGCTTGC
>CALBDU010000052.1 GCA_937927335.1 uncultured Clostridium sp. | reverse complement strand
AAAATTGAATAATGGGAATGAGGTAACTTAATCCCATAGACAGACCTAAAAATTTATTTATGTACTTGGTAAAACAATCTTTTCTATACTCTCCACTATAAAACTGTGCAAAAATTGATTATTGATTTATTAAGCCGATTGGAATACTATGAAATAAAATTTATAATCTTGGTGGTGAAAGTTTTGTATAATGAAACAGTTATGGATCATTTTTCAGATCCCAGAAATGCAGGGGAAATTATAGGTGCAGATGGTATAGGGATAGTAGGAAACCCATCTGACGGAGATTTAATAACAGTTTATATTAAAGTAAATAATGATATTTTAGAAGATGTTAAGTTTAAAACTTATGGTTGCGGTGCTGCAATTGCGGCCAGCAGTATGGTTACAGTTTTGGCAAAAGGCAAAACAATTGAAGATGCTCTGGCAATTAAGAATGAAGATGTTTCCCAAGCCCTGGGAGGGCTACCTGAAAATAAGCTACTATGTTCTAATATTGCAGCCGATGCACTACAGATTGCTATAAAAAAATATCTTGAGAAGCAGGAGACATAATTTTATGATTTTACCAAAGGAAAAAATCAATAGATATTTAAGGCATATAATACTACCAGAAATCAGTGGTGAAGGCCAGAAAAAAATAATTGAAGCAAGTGTGTTGATATATGCTCCAGAAATTGAAGCAGCCTCATCTTTAATATACTACCTTGCAGCATCAGGCACAGGCAGTATACAATGCTGTTTAAAAAATACTGAAGGCTTTGATGAACTTTACAGGAACATAAAAGAAATTGATAACGATATAGAACTCAAGCTTTATTCCTTTGAATCATTTGATAAACCTTCACTTATAGTATTCATTTGTGATTATGACGATATTAATGATGCAGTAAGATTTATGAAATCAACTATCAATAAAAATGATGGCTTTGTTCCTTTGGTTGCTGCAGTTACAAAGAATTGGCGTGGTTATATTCAAATTTTCAACGATGAAGCGGAACTACATGATATTATTTTAAAATCATCAACTAAATTTGACAAGAATAAGATTGAAGAGGACAAAATGGGGAGTATACTGTCTAATTGTCTTATTGGAGCCCTTACAGCCATTGAAGCAATTAAAATATTTATAAATTATAAAAATATACCTAAAGAACCCCTTTATTTTGATCTGCTGAAAATGGAGTTTTCTAATTTAAATGATAAAAATTTTTGGACAGCAGTTACTGAAATAGATAAGGATGTTGTTTTAACAACAAGTAACAAAGAAAATTATATTAAAGATTTGAAGGATTCCAGAGTTTTAGTAGTGGGTACTGGTGGTCTTGGTTCTTCGGCTGCATATGCCCTTGCCAAAACAGGAGTTGGTACAATAGGATTAGTAGATTTCGATATTGTGGAATTAAGTAATCTCAGCCGCCAGATAATTCATTCCTCAACCAGTATAGGCATTTTAAAGGTTGAATCTGCAAAAAAATTTATTAATAAATTAAATCCAGATGTAAAAGTGGAAACAATTAATGCAAGGTTAGGTCTGGAAAATGCTCTGGATATTGTTAATAAGTACGATATCATCGTAGATGCAGTAGACAATATTCAAACACGTTACCTTCTGAATGATGCCTGCTATTTTGCAGATAAGCCTCTTGTAGATGGTGCATCTATTAGATTCTATGGTGTAATTATGACAATTATCCCCAAAGTAAGTCCGTGTTATCGTTGTGTGTTCGATGTATCAGAGAAATCAGATA
This sequence comes from uncultured Clostridium sp., assembly GCA_937927335.1. Classification (GTDB taxonomy): domain Bacteria; phylum Bacillota; class Clostridia; order Clostridiales; family Clostridiaceae; genus UBA699. Next base: position 5,254 of record CALBDU010000052.1, on the reverse strand, counting down.
TAATGATGACTTGCTCAGAAGCAGGAGTTTTGGGCCCTGTACCAGGGGCGATGGGATTTATTCAAGCTGCAGAGGTAATAAAGCTTTTAATCGGCGAGGGAGACCCGATGGTAAATAGAATAACATATTTTGATGCCCTTTACTCTGATTTTGAAACCCTTAAAATTGAAAAAAATACTGAATGTAAGTTATGTGGGAACACTCCTAAAATCAGTTCCCTTAGTGAATATCAAATTTTATGTAGTAGAGAAGCTAATGCTATTGATTGTGTAGAAAAATAAGTTAATAAATAAAAATGTATTAATTTAAATACCTTTAAAAAGAATTGAAATTAAATTTAGAAAGAAAGAAAAGCACCTTCAAAATAACTGAAGGTGCTTTTCAGTAAAGGGGATGATTATTTTTGTCAAAATAAATATACTAAAATATTGTGTAGATAAGATGTAGAGACATAATAATTATTACTAAAGATAAACAAAAAAACTTAACAGGAGATGCTCTTCACATTTTCTCAATATTTCTATTATATGCATATAACTTTTCTGATTAAAAGTAAAACCAGGAGGAATTATTATGGAGAATAAGATAATAGCTATTTTAGGTGCAGTAGTAATTTCACCAGCTGCAATTGGAGGAGCAGCTTTTGCAAGTGGCGTTAATAAACAATGAGTTGGATACATGTCAGTGGATTCTTTATAAAATATAAGCGCCGCATTTGAATTCGTATTCTTTTAAATTTTATGTACCCATTTCTTAAAGGTATATTTAATTATTAGTCTAATATAAAGCTTTAAATCATGCTCTGAAAAATTTCAATTTTTTATATGTAAGAAATTGTCGATTTAAAGGGAACGAATTTAGAACCTTTAAACAGGTAAACAACATTTTTTATAGAATCAATAATTAAAAGGGGATGGTTGTTATGCCAACGTTAATGGGGCAAGTTAGATATGAAATTGCTCAATGTGATGCTATATTGGAAAGTGCCGATAGTGCAAAAGCAAAGGAACTTTGTAATGATATAATTAGTGTGTATGGTATTTACATTGAAGATATTGAAGCTGGTCTTGATATGTATATAAGAATAGATGCTGATTACATAGGAGATCTTAGAAAGATTAAAAAGAAATTACAAGTCTTTTGTGCTGATGAGTGCAGGGGCACAAGGAGAGTGTCCACGGATAGGAGTATCAATATAAAAAATGATAATAAGAATACTAATTCAAATATCAGCGTGATTAATTTAGAAACAACATTTAAAGAAACAATTAAATCTATTAAGGAAAACGGATCATTAGCTCCAGAGGATATTGAAGAAATATTAAATCAGATAAATATGATAAAGGAAATTAGTGATGCTAAGGATAATAAAAATGATAAGTGGATTAAACTTAGAAGTATTGTTAAGTGGACTGCAACAAAAGGAATAACAATTGCTACATCCATGTTAAACTTAATTACAGCCGTATTAAATGCTACAAATAAGTAAAATAAATGTTATTTGAAAGCTACATGAGTAATATCCCGCTGTTGGAGCGTAAGAGCAAATAATTATAATGTAATTAGCATAAAAAGAAAATATTATTAAGTTAATAATATAATCATGTTAGCATCTAAATCGTATTGTACTATAAATGAAATAAAATGATATTATTATAATACTTAATTTAAACATACAGTTTTTAGGTGGTGTTTAATATGAACAGTGAACGCATAGAGAAAGCAAAAAACATATTTATTACAAAGGGTCCTATACTTAAAACTTCAACTTTGAATAGAAATCGGTTGAGCAGCAGGGACATTTCGGAACTTGTTAACTTGAGGGTTATCGAAAAATTGAAGACAGGATATTATCTATTTAAAGAAAATTCATATGATATTAGCGACATAGATATAGTCTCTTCAATTATCCCAGAAGGTGTTATTTCTATGTTCTCTGCAGCTGAATATTATGATCTAACAACAGTTATACCAACTTCTGTTAATATAACAGTTTCCAAAACTGGGGAATTGCCGGTTCTCCCCAAATATCCACCTGTTCATATTCATAGGACGGCTCAAAAATTTTATGGGATAGGAATAACTGAAATTTTTATTCAAAATGGAAAAATACTTATTTATGATAAAGAACGTACTGTTTGCGATTTTTTTCGCATGAGAAACAAGTATGGCAATGATATAGCTTTCGAAGTATTTAGAAATTACATGGCTGGTAAAAAGAATATTCAAAAACTACTTGAGTATGCTGGTCAATTGCGCATAAGGAGTGTAATAAAACCCTATATCGAGGTCTTAATATAAATAAAATTAAACATGAATCAACAATATAGTAGCAAATGAAAGAGGCTGAGTCAAAAATATAAATTAGTATAATCTTTTAGTAATTTTCAAGTATAGGTTGTATATAAAACCTACAATTCCAAGGAATAAAAAAATCGGTTTTTTATCCATAATTGAAGTGAAAACTAATGCTAGGGAAATATTAATGCACAATTATTTAGATATTTTGCACATTTTTCATCAGATAACAATCTAAGTACCTCCTAGAATTTATTCATGCCATTCTCCAGCTCTTCAAGTCTTTCTATAACTGCAATAGCCAAAGCAATATCGTTTCCGGAAGGTTCGGCAGTCATTAATTTTTCCTGGACAAATTCGCTTATCTTCAATATTGGCATAATTACTATATTTTTTCGTAAGTTTTCATGGTCCAAAACAGTATAGTATGATAAATATCCTATAATATACGATAATACCGCTGCAATTAGCGAGTCCTTTATAAGCATAGCAGCAATGCAGAAAAAAATCAGTTCAAACATATCGTGTATTATGCCGCATTTTATTGTTGTCCTCCTCGTATTCAGTATTCCACTTAGATCCTTGAGGCCGCCGCTATCAATATAATATACAGCCACCTTGTGCTCAGCACCATGAAGTCTTATAAGCTGGTCATTACACTTTGCTATAACCAACAATACAAGGTAAAACGTTAAGTAAAAGTAAGTAGCCAGATTAATATGGAAATACATTTTATCAGTGACATATAAAATGATGAATAATAATGGCATGATATTTATTTTCAGCACTCTAGAATCTTGACTATAATCAAAAGGCATCCATCTATCAAGAAATTTTCCCCAGAAGCTTCTATATATACTTTTATAGTTTCCAGAGTAAAAAGTTCGGATTTCATTTCCTTCATAACTTCCAGTTACTGTGAAATTTTCAGAGGTGAAGATTATTTCACCATTTAAAGTTGTTTCCCCACCTAATAGTTTCATAGCTTACCTCCTTAGAAAAATTTTGAATAAAATAGCAACCCGGTTTTAAGTTTATGCTCGTAAAACTCTTTGATTTTTCACCATTCCTCTGATTCTTTTTTTAACTCTTCTGCAGTTAAATACCGTCCATTTTCATAGTCTTCCATGGCTCTGTCAACTTTCGCCCTTATGTTTTTTCCTTCAATTACTTCCAGTTGTCTTTTTTGTAGCAGAAAATCTGAAACTTTTACATAGAAGTCCTGTTCTTCCTTAGTTTTGGCCATTTTGAACAGCTCTCGAAGCTCAAAATAATCATACTTTTTATATATTTCAAACAAGTTTTCCTTCTGCTCCTCCATATCCTGCATGCCCTCCTTATTAAATAATTTATTTGCCGCTTGTTTTTCAAGTTTGCTTTATATTTAAGCTTAGTTTACAATATATAAGTCAATTTGAAAGTATGGGTTTTAATTTTTCCTAATACCATTTTTTAGTTACTTATCTATCTGTATTATTAATTCCTTTATTTTCGTATTTTTCTGCTTCAATTACTTCATGCTGTCTTTTTTGCAGCAAAAAATCTGAGACTAGTGCATAGAAGTCCTGTTCTTCCTTAGTTTTGGCCATGTCGAACAACTCTAGAAGCTCAAAATAATCATACTTTTTAAACATTTCATATAAGTTTTCCTTTTGCTCATCCATCGCCTGCATGCCCTCCTCTTTACATTTTATTTTTCTTTTCACCTAGCCACTATTAATTTTTATTAAGCTGGTAAGCACTGTAACTTGAACAAAATCTGTATTTTCCACCATTTATAGATAGTGACCTAAGTGCATATTACCTCTATTAATCATTCGATTTCCACATCATCTGCTGCATCTAAATCTTCTTGTGTTATTCCAAGTGCATCCATAAGTTCTTCCTGTGATATCCCCCCTTCATTCATCATACGGTTAGTTCTTACTATTATTTGCAGTAATTCTAGTATATCCTCCATTAATCTTCGCTGCTTAACCGTCTCTTCTAGCAGCGCATCTAGTTTATTGCTTATATTATCATTACTCATATATAAACCTCCATTTATCGAACGTATGTTCTAATTATAATATTATTTTTATAAAAAGGCAAACTTCAACACAACTTCAAGGTGGAACATTTTACCTTTACCTTCTACTATTAAATTAATTCGGCTCGAAAATTTATGCAAAGGATTGGGATTATCAGGCCCCTTTATTTTGTCACTATAAGTCGTTTAATGTCATGAAAAAATATCCAGTCTTTGAAGGGTATGGAGGTTTTATGTAGAAGAAATATAAATGATAAAGTATAACCTTGGTGGTGTAATATTATTAGATGAAAGATTATCTGCATTAATATTAGAAACCTAAAATACGTGCGTATTACGCCATGCTTGGGCTTGCAAAAAGCATATGAAGAGTGAACTGTATAATAATACACTAACAAGTATGTAAGGTGATGATGATTTGAAACTTTTTGATGTAGTTCCCAGTAACTTTTTCTCAATCTTATCTTCCGGTAATAGGGAGATCTATTTTGATGCGCTGATGATTCTACACGACATGTTTAAATTTGAATTAAATATTCGTGTGGATGATTATATTTCATCTTTGATCTCAATCTTAGAGGATAGAGCATTTGAGTTGGAAGAAGATGATGAATCACAAGAAGGTGGGCTTACTCTTAGCGGAAAAGCTCGGTTAATTTTAAATCGCTTTGTCAAGACGGGCTGGGTTGATAAAGAATTTCTAGATGGTTCTTTTATCGAAATAATCACCCCCCGTAGCTACGCGATTCCTGTCATAAAGATACTCAGCGAATTGGGCAATAATTCTCTGCAGGAATATAACTCTCTAGTTTTCGCGACCTTTTCCGGATTGAAGCAGGCCAAAACGGAGAATGAGTCTCATATCTATGAGGCTGTTTTATCTGCAAGAGCCAATACTGAGCAATTACAATATGCATTACGAACGCT
>CALBDU010000051.1 GCA_937927335.1 uncultured Clostridium sp. | reverse complement strand
ATAATACTGAGTCGGATTTCAGCAGCACAGTTTCAGCAGTCACAGAGGATCTTCAGGTAAGCGAACCAGAGGATGTGGATGCAGAAGCATTGTCCTCGGAAAGCATAAAGGTTACCTGGGATTCGGTGGACGATGCAGATTACTATAAGGTTTATTATAAGGAAAGCGGAGATGATGACTTTACAACAGTAAAGAAAACATCAACCTCCTTCACACTGGACGACCTTGATGAAGATACAAAGGTTTATTTCAAGGTTTCTGCTGTAATAGACGGCACTGAATCTGAATGCAGCAGCACTGTATATGCCACTACAGACGAAGAGGACGAGGAAGTGCCTCAGGATGTGGAGGCTGACGCAGATTCCTCAGACAGCATAGATGTGAGCTGGGATGAGGTGGATGATGCAGATTCCTATATTGTTTATTACAAGGCAAGCGGTGACTCGGACTATGATTCAGAGGAAACAGATGACAACTCCATTACCTTAGATGACCTTGATTCCGATACAAAATACTACATCAGGGTTACAGCAATGGTAGATGACGAGGAATCAGACTATAGCGATACAGTTTATGCAACCACAGATGATGATGATGAAGATGTGGACGTGCCTGAAAATGTGGAGGCCGATGCAGATTCCTCAGACACTATTGAAATAAGCTGGGACGAGGTGGATGATGCAGATTACTACATTGTTTACTACAAGGCAAGCGGCGATTCAGGCTATGATTCTGAGGAAACAGCTGACAACTCCTATACCTTTGATGATCTTGATTCTGATACAAAATATTACTTCAAGGTAAAAGCAGTAGTGGATGACGAGGAATCAGACTACAGCGATACGGCTTATGCAACCACAGACAGCGACTAAATAAAAGCTGCGCACCAAATGGGTGCGCAGCTCAATTTTTATCTTATTTCAATATTCAGTTCCTTAAGGGCTTCCACAACAAATTCCCTGTTGGATTTTGTTTCGGCAACCAGGTATTCTATGTCCTTTTCATCTGCCCAGGTTGCATCCACGTGCTTAACTGCATTTTTAATATAGGATTTTCTTAACTTATCCATATCTGCATATCTGGTTCTGATCATGGATGGATGTGAAGGAAGGATTATGTCTTTTCCTGGTACATCGTCATCAGGATTTCCAAATTTTATTTCTATGCCGTTCTGTCTCGCAAAGGACAGCTGAGGCTGAGGCATTTTTCCCGCTCCGGTATACTCTGTTTCCTGTACGATTATTATCTTGTCTTCATCCAGCTCTCTTGCCAGTGCAAAGGCAGCTGTAAGGGAAGTGTTTCCGGCTGGGCCTCTTTCCATTCCTTCAAGGCTTGCCAGAAGCTCTGTAACATAGAACACCTCGCCCTGTTTAACAGTAAGGAATTCATCCATATATCTCATGGTTCTTGCTGCGCTTCTTGGAACGTCTGAATGGTCAGGATTTGTTGCATATGGTACAGCAAAGCCTGTATGGCCTGTAGTAAAGGATTTTCTGTTGAAGTCTGTGTCTGAAGCCATATGAAGTCCCTTTAAGTCAACGCTGGCTCCATAAACCTTTGTATCAACAGCTCCGGCTTTTATAAGTCCTCTTGCTGTTCCAGTGAGGTTTCCGCCGCCGGCCTGGGTTGCAATAACGTAGTCAGGGAAACGTCCAACCATTTCCTTGCATTGGGTTGCAAGCTCATAGCCCAGGGATTCTGTTCCGGCTATGGCAAAGAAGGAATACAGTGATGCATTAAAGTAGCCTGTGTCCTCCAGCACTCTCAGGAAGGTGTAATGAAGCTCAGGTCCTACTGTAAGCTGGATTACCTCTGCTCCTAAATTTTCGCACTTTCTTTGTTTTTCAAGTATTTCAGGCTGTCCAACTTTTCTTGAATCATAGCATTCCTGGACAATTATGCATTTCAGGTTTCTTTTTGCTGCCTGGGAGGCAACAGCTGCGCCGTAGTTTCCGCTGGTAGCTGCAACTACACCCTTATAACCCATTTTTTGAGCCTGATAAACTGAAAGAGCTGCTCTTCTGTCCTTAAAGCTTCCTGATGGATTGCACTGCTCGTCCTTAACGAATATTCTGGCTCCTTTTCCTGCAGGGGAAAGCTTTCTTGCAAGTGCTGTTAGGTTTTTCATTTCCAATAGAGGAGTATTGCCAACACCTGTTTCACTGTTTATTTTGATAACCTCATCCAGTGAATAACCTGTGGCAGCCATCATTTTTTCATAATCGAAAGCTATATTTCCGCTTTCATAACTGGTATAATCAACACCTATGGCGTCCTTTATTATTTCATTGCTTCTTGAAGTAACTGAATCATAACTGATATCTCTAGCCATTATTTTTCCTCTCCCTTCAGTATTCTTTTTGCCTGGAGCCCTACCTGGAGAAGCTCAGGTACGAAGGTTTCCCCAAAGCCGTGTGTATAAACAGGATTTACATCCACTAAAGTTCCGCTTACAGTTCTGCCTGTTACAGTAGTTATTTCAACCTTTTCTCCCATATTGGCATCTTCATTGAGGAAGCCCTTAACCCATAATTCCAGAGGTACTTTCCTGGTTTCTTCAGGAATTTTTCCTGTTCTTTCTTCAGGCTTTAATACAATTTCATGTATTTGAACCCATTCACCTTTTTTTACTGTACTCATCAACTACACCTCACAAAACAAATTAAATTTTTGTAATATTGAAAACTTTGATAAATATTATAAGAGCAAAATTCATGCCAATAAAAAAACACAGGAAAAACTAATGTTTAACCTGTGCTTTTCATGGGTTTTGCCTGTACGGAACTTTGTTTTAACTGGGATGAAAATTTCCACCTGGAAATAAATTTCCCAATCTGGTGAGAAATTTATTTCCCATGCTATTTTTTAATATTATACTCAATCACCTTGTTGAACAGCTGTCTTCTGCTGATGCCCAGCAGCCTGGAAGCCTCAGTCATATTGCCGCTGCACTTTTCCAGCACCTTCCGGATGTAATCTGCCTCGAAATTCCTCTTATAATCCTTTAATGTAGCTATCTCATCTGGTGAAATGTCAATGTCAACTGACTGGCACCTTACATTTTCTTCTGGCAGGTCCCTGGAATTTAACTGACCGTTTTCCGATAAAACCACCAGTCTTTCGATGATGTTACGAAGCTCCCTTACGTTGCCAGGATAGCTGTAGCTAAGAAGAAAATCCATAACGCTCTTGTCCACATTATTAATTCTTTTTTTCTGCTCTGTTTCGCATTTTCTCAGGAAGAAGTCAATAAGGGCTGGCAAATCCTCCTTTCTTTCTCTTAAGGGAGGAATTTCCACCATTATTGTGTTCAGCCTGTAAAACAGGTCTTCACGGAATGCTCCACTTCTTACAGCATCGTATATATCACGGTTCGTGGCTGATATGAGCCTTATATCTATTTTAATTGGCTTGTTGCTGCCGATTCTTTCAATGGTCCTTGTCTCCAGTACCCTTAATAGCTTGGTCTGAACGCTGATTGGTATTTCACCAATCTCATCCAGAAACAAGGTGCCGCCGTCAGCCTCCTCGAATTTACCTCTTCGGCGGTCGCTGGCCCCTGTGAAGGAGCCCTTTTCATGGCCAAAAAGCTCAGACTCAAGAAGATTTTCGGAAAGAGTCTGGCAGTTTACTGCCACAAACCGATGGCTTTTTCTGCTGCTACTGTCATGAATATGCCTGGCAATTACCTCCTTGCCAACTCCGGATTCACCAGTGATAAAAATGCTTGCATTGCTGTTTGCAGCCTTGTTTATAACGTTCAGCACATGCTGGAACCTTTGGTTTTTTGTTGATAATAGACTGTTGAATCTGTTTTGCTCATTCCTTAAGGCTAAGTTGTCCATCTGCAGGTCGTGAATTCTTTTCAGCTTCTCAATTTCCAGGATAAGCTCCTCAGGATCTCTGCTTTTTATAAAGTAGCTGAAGGCTCCGTTTTTCATGGCATCCACGGCATTCTCTATGGTGCCGAAGCCAGTTACTATAATAACTTCAGTTTCAGGATACTGCTTTTTTATCCTTTCCAGCAGCTCTACCCCGTCCATGCCTTCCATCCTAAGGTCTGTAAGCACCAGGTTGAAGCCTTCGCACTGAAGCCTTTTCAAAGCTTCCTTTCCAGAAGATACAGTTTGAACTGAATAACCGTTTTCCTCCAGAATCATTTTGAAAACCTCCTGGTATTGTATTTCATCGTCTACTATCAATATTTTATAGCTGTAGTTACAGGTCAAATTTATCATCTCCTATAGGAAGTATAATCTTAAAGGTTGTGCCATGGTCCCGCTTGCTTTCTACCTTAATTTCCCCGCCAAACTTCTGAACCTCGTTGTATATGATGTACAGCCCCAGGCCAGTTCCTTTTCCAAGGGGCTTGGTGGTGAAAAATGGGTGAAATATTTTGTCCATATCTTTTTCCTCAATGCCTGCGCCAGTGTCGCTGATATTGAGAAGAAGCTTGTCGTCTTCTTGCTGGCATTCTATTTTAAGGGTGCCGCCCTGCTCCATTGCATCAATAGAATTTGATATGAGATTTATCAGTATGTGCTTTAAGGATTCCTGGTTTACCCTGCATATGGTTTCTTCAGGGCAGATAAGCACCGGTTCAATGTTGTTTTTTGCAAAGGCCTTGTCCTCCAGGTTTAATATGCCCTGGATGAATTCCTTTATATTAACCTCTTCCTTCACATCTCCGGACATTCTGGAAAAGTTAAGAAGGTTGTTTATTATGCCGCTGGCCCTGTCCACCGCTTCCTCAATAATGTTTATGGCCTTAAGGGATTTTTTATCCTCGCTGTCCAGACGCTTTTTAAGCACATAGGCATAGCTTCTTATAAGTCCCAGCGGATTTCTTATTTCGTGAGCAACACCGGCAGCCAGCTGGCCAACAGCAGCCATTTTGTCGGACTGCAGCAGTCTTTTTTCATTTATTTTAAGGTCTGTAATATCCTTTATGGCAAGCAGCACCTTCACGGTTTTCTTATCTTTATCCTTTAAAGGGAAGGTACCCACCTCAAACACATTACCCTGAAGGCTTATTTCACCGCTGTTTTCAGCTTCCAGGCTGAAGGTTTCTGTTATTAACGCCTTTGTGGGTTCATTAAACAGGATAGCAGGAAAATTGCTGCAGTTCATTTCCGTAATGATGTTTTTATCTGTTTTTGTATAGCTGCAGAAAGCCTTGTTGGCATTTAGAATATTGAATTGCCTGTCTACAACCACCATAAAGTAGGTAACTCCATCAAAGATGGTTTCAAGGTCGTTTTTGCTTACAAAAAGCTCCTCAGTCTGTCTCTGAACCTCCTGCTTAAGCTTGTCATTCCAGAAATACAGCATAAACAAAATGAGAAAAAACAGAGCGCCCCCCACCCATATGTAAGTAAAAAATTTGCTGGATATATCGCTGGTTATTGGGGTGGATATGCCAAACCATTTCTGCTGGATTTTTTCAGCAACCCTTTTTTCCTTAAGGCTTAAAACTCCCTTGTTAACTATGTTAAGGAGCTTTGGCTCTGATTTTGGTATTGCCAGCACCACTCCCTTTTCGTAAAGGGGATTGTCAATGATATCAGTTTTGTCCCCCAGCTTCATATTATCAATAAAATAGCTTACAACAGGCTCGTCCCCAACAACACAGTCCGCATGTCCGTCCATAAGAAGCCCTATGGCATGCTCCATGTCATTTGCCTTTATAAAGGTGATGCCGGGGAGGTTGGCATTAAGATACTCTATAGCATAGTCGCCATTTACCACCGCCACCCTCTTGTGGTTGAGGCTTGTATAATTTTTAATGGTTGTATTGCCTGCAGGTACAAGAATTACACCGCGAATATTGTAGATAGGGTCGGAGAAAAGAAAATAACTGGCTCTTTCTGTGCTGGGGAATATATCCATCAGATCAGTTTGTGATGTTTTAAGGCTTTCAAGAGCATCGTTAAAAACAAGAGGCTTGAAGTCTATTTCCGTACCAAGCTCTATGGAAAGCATTTGTATAAGATCTACGGTAACACCCTTGTATTGGCCGGTTTCACTATCTACATAACGAAGGGGCGGAGAATTTTTGTCCGCACCATAGATTATTGGGCCGTGACTAACAAGCCACTGCTTTTCATCGGCGGTTAAGGGCTGGGATTTATATAAATACTGAATAATGTTAATATTATATTGATTTACAACCAGTTTGTTTGCAAATATAATTAGAAATAAAACTATTGGTATTAAAAGCAGAAACTTTTTATTTTTCATAGCTGCCTCTCAATTATCTTAATTATCCTAATGTTATTAATTATATACTTTAAAACACGCAATTTCCATACCAAAACAAAATGCCCCAAGACTAATAAGCCCCGGGGCAAAGTGAAATAATATATTTGAGTGATATTGTGGAATGCATTATAATTTATTGCTTAGTATTATGATAAAACAAAAATATGTAAGTTAAATGTCAAAAATGTTAATAAATTATGAATAAGGAGTGATTTTATGAAATTTAACAGCTTTAAAATAGGTGATGAAATATTACAGGCATTGGCCAAGCTTGGCTATAGTGAACCATCTCCAGTACAGCAGCAGGTGATTCCAAAGGCCTTGGAGGGCCAGGATCTGGTGGTTAAATCGAAAACAGGCACAGGAAAAACTGCTGCCTTTGGGATACCCATTTGCCAAATGGCTGAAATTGAGGAAAGAAAGCCTCAGGCACTGATTCTGACACCAACCAGGGAGCTTTGCGTTCAGGTTAAGGAGGAAATCAGCAGCATAGGCAGGCTGAAAAGACTGAAGTGCACAGCCATCTTCGGAAAGCAGCCCTATGAGGCCCAGGTGCAGGCCTTAAAGCAGAGAAGCCATATAGTGGTTGGTACTCCGGGGAGAACCCTTGACCACATAGAAAGGGGAACCCTGGATCTTACAGCCATAAAATATTTTGTTATTGATGAAGCTGATGAAATGCTTAAGCTGGGTTTTATTGAACAGGTGGAGGCCATAATCATGAAGCTTGGACAGGACAGGGTAACCATGCTGTTTTCAGCCACCATACCGGAAGAATTCGATACCATCTGCAGTAAATACATGAAAAACCCTGAAATCATTGAAATAGACAGTGAAATCACTGCAGACAACCTGAAGCATCTGTATTATGAGGTGGAGGAAAATGACAAATTCAACCTTTTGCTGGATATATTCTACAGCCAGGCAACAGACAGCGGCATCATATTCTGCAGCACCAAGGAAAGGGCAGGAACACTGGCTTCAAGGCTACGAAAGCTGCACATACCCTGCGAGGCATTGCACGGCGGCATGCTTCAAAATGAAAGGCTCAGCATAATGAATAGGTTCAAGAAGGGTGAGTTCATGTTCCTTGTAACCACTGACGTAGCGGCCAGGGGCATTGATGTGGAAGGCATCCCCTGCATCATTAATTATGATATTCCCATGGAAAAGGACAGATATGTACATAGAACAGGCCGTACCGCCAGAGCCGGCAAAAGCGGCTATGCTATGACCTTTGTGGCAAGAAATCAGCACCGGTTCCTGGAGCAGGTGGAGGAATATATAGGCTTTAAGCTGGAGAGGGCTGAACATCCTTCCTTTGAGGAAATCCAACGGAATAAGGAGGAATTCTTCAAAAAGACAAAGCACAGACCTGAGCTGAAGCCGTCAAAGGGTGCAAAGCTGAATCAGGGCATTATGAAAATATACCTGGGAGCCGGGAAAAAGAAGAAGCTAAGACCAGGAGACATAGTAGGGGCCATCACCGGAATTCCAGGGGTCGTACCTGAGGATATAGGCATAATAGACATTCAGGACAGCCATTCCTATGTGGAAATATTAAATAAGAAGGGAATGGTGGTGCTGGATGCCCTGAAGCATAAGACCATCAAAGGAAAAACTGTGAAGGTGCAAAAGGCTGATAAATAAATTTGTTGACTCCACCCTTAGGGTGGAGTTTATAATTATATTATGGAGGACAGAAAATGGATAATGAAATTTTAATAGGTGATTTCGTTAAACTAACTGGTAGCACTTTAAAAACGGTTCTGTATTATCATAAAATCGGCCTGTTGGAGGAGCACAGGCGAAACTCCGGGGGATACCGTCTGTATGGGGCTCAGGACCTCACAAGAATGAGAATGATAAAACATTTAAAGAATTTGGGAATGGGTTTACAGGAAATAAAGGGAATATTGGGTAATGTGCAGGACCACAGAACTCTGTCACAGGTTTTGCTGTCACTGCAGGCTGAGCTTACAATTCAAAAAAACAATATTGAGCAGCAGTTATCCAGCATAGAATTATTGCTTGAACAGGATATTAAAGAGCTGGAGGAAACAGCCTTTCAGTCTGAATCCTTTAAACTAATTACAGAAATATTGGGGCCGGAGAAGGTAGAAAATTATAAAGAGGCTTGTCCAGAACTTTATGACCAGCAAAGCAAGGTTTTCAGTATTATGGATGACTTTCAGTGGGATAAGGAATATAAGGAGAACCTGGGGAAAATCGCCGAATATTTCAAAATGCATCCCGAAAAATATAAGGAAGCCATGGAATTTGCTAAGCGCAGGTCAAAATTGAGAACCATGTGCGTGGATGACCCGGAAATTGAAAGCCTAGCCATGGAAGGGGCTGCATTTATTAAGAATGAGCCTGTGCTGAAGGAGCTGCTGTATGGCAAGAAAGGCTTTGAAACCACTAAGGAAGAGCTTTTTAACGAAATATCAAATAAATTTCTTTCTCCAGCGGAGATAAAACATAAGCAGCTTATACAAAAGTTCCTTGATTACAGACCTTAATTAAAACGTAAAGGGGTAGTTTTAATGGAAAATAAAAATATATCCGGCGCAGGTGCATTTAAATTTCCAATTGCACTTACCATTATTATGTGGATTATTATATTTATTCCCTCAGGAACCGTGGGATTTTGGCAAGGTTGGATTTTTTGGACTGGCTTTTCATTGATAACATTTTTTATAACCTTTTATTTTATAAAAAGAAATCCGGAATTTCTGGCAAGAAGAGCAAAAACCATGGGGGATAAATCTGGCAGAGATAAAACTGGCAGAGATAAAACCAAAGGGGATAAGACAAGCACCACTAAAGCGCCCGCGCCACTGAAGATATTTTTTATCGGCTTTATTCTGCCAGGCATTGATTTTCGTTTTCATTGGTCCAACGTGCCCTTATGGCTGGTGCTTTTATCAAACATTATTGCTTTTGCAGCTTATATTTTTATTTTTTATGTTTTCAAGGTTAACAGCTATGCATCAGCTGCCATACAGGTGGAAAAGGAGCAGAAGGTTATTTCCACAGGACCATACGCCATAATTCGTCATCCAATGTATCTTGGAATGGTTATAATGGCCTTGTTCATGCCCCTGGCACTAGGTTCCTATTTTTCCCTGATACCCATAGCCTTGATAATACCTATAACTGTATATAGATTAAAAAATGAAGAGAAGATACTTTTAAAGGAGCTTAAGGGCTATGAGGAATATTGCCGGAAAACTCGTTTCCGGCTGATACCTTATATCTGGTAAGTATTTTATATTGGGCTACTGCTTGGTTTATATTGGGCATAGCTTGTCTTCAATAAGCTTAATTAAATCATTTTTTACCTGATTATCTAAAACGGAGCTGCCCAGGACTTCAATAATATGGGCTTTTTCTAAAGGCAGCCCGCAAAGATTTTTTTCAAGCTCCTTAAAATTTACTTGGAGCACCGCATCGGTGTAAATTTTGCATTCCTTTATCTTACCCTCTGAATGATTTAAACAGAATTCAATAATGCCCCAATGGAACTTTTCTTCAAAGCTTATTTCAAAGTCAGGACTTTCAGAAAAATTCCATTGGAGGGATCTGTACTTTTCCATATAAAGAGCAAGATCTGCTGAATTTTCATAGAGATTTACTACTGCTGCCTCAGTAGCATAAATCTCATTAAAGCTCTTTACTAAAGCCTTCTTCAATTTATCCACAGTTATGTCCTCAGCCAGCTCTTTAAGGTTTACTACCCTTGCTGACACAGAATCTATTCCTTTAGACTTAAGCTTCAAGGGGGATGCAGTAAGATAGCTGGATAATTTTTTAAAATCCACATCAACCAGCAGAGTTCCATGGTGGCAGCTTTTGCCCTGGTCATTGAAAAAGGCATTTCCGGAAAATTTACGTTCCTTTATTGCCAAATCATTTCTGCCTGTAAAATAGCCCTGTAAACCAAATTCAGCTATAGAATTTAAAATTATTTTCATGTTGGTTTCCACATTATAGTTATCATTGGAGGAGATAAAGGTAAAGTTCAGATTCCCAAGATCATGATAAACGGCACCGCCTCCTGATAACCTCCTTACCAAATGAACACTATCTTCCTTAAGGCTTTTAATGTCACATTCCTTAAAGGGATTTTGGTTTCTCCCAATAACTACCGTATTTTCATTCTGCCATAGAAAAAGGATTATGTGGTCTATGCTGCTGTTGTTCATTAACCATTCTTCTACGGATAAATTGAAGGCAGGGTCAACAGAATGGGACATAAATACCATAAAATTATTATCCAAAGTGAATGCAACCTCCGTCCAGGCCTAAAATAGCCTCATGGACAGCCTCAGCAGCTGTAGGATGGGCATAAATAACGTGTGCTGCTTCATCTATTGTCATACCGGATGCTATTATATTGCTTATGGAGCTTAGTATATCGGAAGCATGAATTCCCACAACCGTTCCGCCAAGGAGCTTTCTTGTGCTCTTATCTGCAATCAGCTTAACAAAACCAGCGGTTTCTCCCATAGCCTGTGCTTTGCCATTTGCAGCCAAAGGGAATTTGCCTGATATATATTCAATACCCTTGGCACGTGCATCCTTTTTAGTGAGACCAGCATGGCCAATTTCAGGAAAAGTAAAAATTGCGCTGGGGATCAGATCATAATTCATTTCATTTTCTATGCCAAGTATATTATCGGCAGCAACAATGCCTTGGTGGGATGCCACATGGGCAAGCTGTACAAGGTTTGTTACATCACCAATAGCATAAATATCAGGATTGCTGGTCCTCATATACTTATCAACCATTATGCCGCTGCCTCTTTCATTAAGGTCAACCCCAAGAGCATTAAGGTCCAATGAATTCAGGTTTGCCTTTCTACCTGCTGCAATGGCCGCTTTTTCACTAATTAAATATTTGCATTGACTGTTTTCTTCAATTTCAATTATTATTGAACCGTCCAAAGCTTCCTTTATTGAAGAGGCCTTGGCACCCTCATATATATTAATGCCCCGCTCCAAGGCAGCATTTCTTACAACCTCCGCCACATCTTCATCCATGTTGTTGAGAATCTGGGGAAAGAACTCTACCACATTAACCTTTGCGCCAAGAGCATTATAAATAAAGGCAAATTCCATGCCGATAACTCCACCGCCGATTATTGTTAGAGAGGATGGAACCTCC
Organism: uncultured Clostridium sp.; assembly: GCA_937927335.1. GTDB lineage: Bacteria > Bacillota > Clostridia > Clostridiales > Clostridiaceae > UBA699. The sequence goes on along the minus strand of CALBDU010000051.1, from coordinate 41,985 downwards.
TTTAACTGTAAAAGCTCTTCGCTGGTAAGAATGCAGCTGTTGTCTGCTCCCGGAATTGGAGGTATTGCCGGCTTTGAGCCTGTTGCAATTATAAGCTTTTGAAAGCTTATTGACCCATCCAGAGATTTATTTCTTACTGCAAGAGTTTTTGAATCCTTTACCTCAGCCTTGCCAGCTATATATTCAATACCGTGCACCTCCATCAGATGTTCAATGCCGCCAACCAGTGTATTTATAACATCATTTTTTCTATCCATAATCTTTTCCATGGAGATTTTAATTTCACCAGTCTCAAAGCCGAAGCTGGAGCCGTGTCTGGCTTTTTCCAATGCATCCACAGTGCTTACCAGTGCCTTTGTAGGAATGCAGCCATGATTAAGGCAGGTGCCTCCAAGCCTGTTTTCTTCAATAAGCACTACCTTTTTACCGCCCTGGGCTGCCCTGATTGCAGCAACATAGCCCCCTGGACCGCCGCCAACTATGGCAACCTCAGCTTCATAGCTTTTCTGTACGGGCTTTGCCAGTCCAAAGGACCATGCCGCCTTAGTTGATATGGGTGCCTGAGGTACATTGCTGCTTGCTGTCTGCTGTACAAGCTCACCCTCCACCTTGCCGATAACCTGCCCCTTCTTTACCGTATCCCCTTCGGAAACTGTGAAGCTCTCCAAAATTCCCTTGTATTTTGATAGGTACTTTATAGTACCCTTACCTGACTCTATGATAAATATTACATCATCAACATTTATTGAATCTCCGGCTCTTTTGTTGATTTTACCAACCTTCCCTGAGGTATCATGGCCGGATAGTTTATCAATTACCAAATCATATTTCATTTTCCTATGCCTCCCATAATAAAAAAGGGCATAGCCCTTTTATTTAAAATCCCCTTCGAATTCATTAATGCATTCCTTAAGCAGGGTAACGGAGTATGCCATGGTTGGGCCCCCACCAAATGCAACAGCTACCATAGCAGCCTCTATTATTTCCTCTTTTGATGCCCCAGCTTCAAAGGCTTTGTAGCTGTGATATACTATGCAGTATTCACATCTGTTGTAGCAGCCTATAGCCACACTCATCAATTCCTTTGTTTTAAGGTCCAGAGCCTTTGGTTCATAGGCTGCACCAAGCAATCCCATAAAAGCATTCACATTATCAGGATTTGTTGCTGAAAGCTCTCCCAGTCCTCCTACGAATGAATTTAGCATTTCCCTTACATTATAAGCCATTTTTGTCCTCCTTAAATTAATTGCATATGCAATGTTAAGCATAGCAAGTATTATATGTTAAGTATAGCAAACAATTTCAAAATGTACAAGATGTATTTGAAAATAAAATATAGTGAAGAACTGCAGGGGGCTGGAGATGTTTGTAGACAAGCAGTGAGTTTGACAGGATGGCACAGGGCTGGAACTGTATGGATGGGATTTGGACAAGATATGATTTGGTAAGGTGGGCCTGATAAATTCCAGGGTAAAAATAAAACCGCCGGTAAAACATGTTCACCGGCAGCTGTACTTTTGAATATATCTTTATTTGGCTATATTTGAAAGCATTTTATTTAAAACTTTTTCGTATATTCGTATTTCCTCGTCATCAATACCTTCCATAAGGTCATTATTGAACTGGATACCCAGCGGCATAAGGTCAGTGATTAGTTTGTCTCCCTTGTCGGTGAGCTCAAGATAAATAACTCTTCTATCCTCGGTATTTCTTTCCCTTTGGATAAGGCCGTCCCTTTCCAGGCGGTCGATGAGCCTGCCTGCACTGGAATCCATAATGTACATTAGGTTGGACAAGTCTCTTTGGGAAATTTTACTCCTGGTCTTAACATAGTACAAGGCAATCCATTGAACTCGTGTTATACCGTAACCTTGAAGCCTTCGACCGAAGGCGTCTGTGATCTGCTTCATGGCATTCTCACTAATGTGGCCCACTCATTTATCTAAATTAAAAAACATAACTAACTCATATCCTTTACTTTTATTATGAGATGAATTTTATCATTAAAAATGTAAAAGTTCAATATATAATGTATCTAATGGGAGTAAATGGGTGATTTTTTGATCCATCATTAATATTCTTTAAGAGAATAAAGGGCTATGTTTCACTGGCTTTAGGCCTTTATTGGTCCAGTCCTAACACTCTGGCCAGCCAGGCAGCGGTGCCTGCTTGAAAAATCAAGGTTACAATAATGGCCATAAAGGTGACAGAAGTAATTACCTCAGAATGCTGAATATTCATGCCTGCAATGGTACCTGCCAGAGCCGCCGGTATTACTCCTGTTTCTCTTGTCCACATAAGATAAATAAGCTCCCTTGGCTTCCACTGGGCTTTTTTATCCAGGAAGGTGGATACAAGTACTGTTGCAGGCCTTGCGAGAAAGATGAATATCAAAACCACCAGCAGGGATTTTGCAAAATATAATCCAAGAACTGAAAGCTTCAGCTGAGTTCCCAGAATTATAAAAATAAGTATTCTTATAAGGCTTATTAAAACCTCCTTAAAGCTAATGTGTAGATTTTCATGGTCACCACTGATGGACAACCTGAAAGACTCCTTGTTGCCGCAGATTATGCCAACCACAAACACAGCCATGAAGCCACTTAGGTGGAAATGCTCCGCAAGGTAGTAGGAGCCAAGCACAGCAGCTATTGCCAATTCTCCCGGATGGCCGTTAAGGAAGTTGTATTTTTTATCTGATACCAACAGGGTTGATAAATAACCAATAATGGCACCAATTATAATGCCGCCAGTTGCTTTTATTAATAGCTGAGACAGGCTTGAGCCTGGGGTAAAACTTCCGCCCTGGATAATTCCGATAATGGAAAAAGTTATAATAGCCGCCGCTGCATCATTAAAGGCAGATTCTGAAATTATAGTCTGCTTAAGTTTGCTGCCTATTTTAACCTTCTTAAATAAAGGAACTAATACAGAAGGATCGGTGGATGCTATTACCGAGCCAAGCAGCAAGGCATAAATCAAAGGAATATTGAACAGCACAGCTGCAAAATACCCGGTAATTGCCGTGGTAATCAAAACTCCTAAAGTTGCCAGGGTCAACACGGAAATCTTAACCTTATTTAAAACCTTCAGACTTATTTCCCTGCCACCGTCATATAAGATATAGGCAGCGCCAAAGGACAAAAGAAATTGGCTGCCTGTTTTGTAATTTTCAAAGCTAACCAGATTTAAAAGTTCAGGACCCAGAATAATCCCTGCAAGAATAAAAAGCACAACATCCGGCATATGAATTTTATTGCCAAGCTTTATGCATATTATGCCGGCAAAAATACTGACGGATAATATCCTCATCAGATTCTCGGTTAAATAAATTACATTTGATTCCATAAAGCACCTCCAAAAAAATAAAAAAAGCAGGAAACTAAAGTTCCCCACCCAAGAAACAGATTCTTGAAACAAATTTACATTTGCCAACCGATTCATTATTTGATTCCCTAGTAATATAACAGATATTTAAATAAATTTCAAGGAAATTCTATAGCCTGCTGATGATAAAAATGTTATAATCTTTTCTTGGAACGAGGTGTTTTTTATGAGTGAAATTTCAGGTCAAGGCTGTGATATCCTGGTACCTTTTAATGAAAGGAAGCCTTTGGAGGAAATAGAGCACAGTATAACAAAAAGATACAGAAAAAAGCTATGGGCAAAATTCGTAAAGGCAATAAATGATTTCAACCTGGTTGAGGATGGAGATAAAATAGCAGTGGCAATATCCGGTGGCAAGGACAGCCTTCTTATGGCTAAGCTGTTCCAGCAGCTGATACAGCACAGAAAGGTAAACTTCCAGCTGGAGTTTATTGCCATGGATCCAGGCTACCATGAAAACATCAAGGAGCTTTTAATTGATAACTGCAATTATTTGAATATACCAATACATCTATTTGAATCGGGCATCTTTGAGGTAGTGGATAGGATTGCTAAAGACTACCCCTGTTATATGTGCGCCAGGATGAGAAGGGGCTCCCTTTACAAAAAGGCAAAGGAACTAGGCTGCAACAAGCTGGCTCTAGGCCATCACTTTAATGATGTTATAGAAACTACCTTATTAAATGTGTTGTATTCCGGCAACTTTAAAACCATGATGCCAAAGCTCAAATCCACAAACTTTGAAGGCATAGAACTGATCAGGCCAATGTATTATATTGAAGAGCCAAATATTGAAAAGTTTATCCAGAATGCCGGCATCTGGCCATTAAATTGCGCCTGCATGGTAGCAGCAAAGAAAATCGGAAACAAACGTTACGAGATAAAGGACATGATAAAAAATATTAAGAAGGACTTCAATGATGTGGACAAATCCATCTTCAACGCAGCCCTGAATGTAAATATGAATTCAATTCTTGGCTGGGAAAAGGACGGAAAGAAACATTCCTTCCTGGATTACTATGATGAAGACTGCAATGGGGTGCAGCCACAGGATTTTGACGAGGAATAAAAATAGATTAAAGTAGTTGATATTTTGTAAAGCTCTGGGCGGCATTAAACCAAACCCAGGGCTTTTTTTATGCTTAGGCAAACCTTAGGGAGTTCAGACCTTGGCGACACCATTGGGTTAACTAGGGGGGCTCAGGCTTTAGTACGGCCATTGTACCCTTGGAACCCTTGGCATGGGGCTTGGCTACTTTGACCGGGTTTAGTTAACATACTAATCAACGTTGGTAAATCTGTTTTAACAAAGTGTTGATAGATATAAAGATTAATCTGCAGGTTAAAAGCAAAAAGATGTTAACCGTCCCCAAACATTAAAACTCAAACAATAATAAGTTGTTAACCGTCCCCAAAATCTTCGCCAAAATCTTCCCCAAAATCCAGAAGGAAAAAACCACTTTATGTTGAACTTTAGAAGTAAGCATATTATGGTAAAATTCTTACTATGATTCTTATAATTCTAAGATTAATGTAGGGGGTATAACTAATGGAGCAAATTAAATGTGTTCTAAACAATTTACCAAAGGGGAATAAAGAGGAAAGCATCAGATTCCTGAGCCGCCAGGAAATATCGAAGGGCAAAAGGTTTCATGAAAGTTTCCCGGAATATAAGGAGACACCTTTGGTTTCTTTGGACAACCTTGCAAAGTACCTGGGAGTAAAAAATATATTTATTAAGGATGAATCCTACAGATTCGGATTAAATGCATTCAAGGTTCTGGGAGGATCTCTGGCCATGGCAAAATACCTGGCAGGAAAACTTGGCAGAGACATTTCAGAAATAGATTACAACACGTTAACTTCAAAGGAAACCAAGGAGAAGCTTGGTGATATAACCTTTGTTACAGCCACTGATGGCAATCACGGCAGAGGGGTTGCCTGGACAGCCAACAGGCTTGGACAAAACTCCGTGGTTTATATGCCTAAGGGTTCATCCCTTACCAGGCTTGAAAATATCAGGGCTGAGGGTGCAGAGGCTGAGATTACTGATCTTAATTATGATGATGCTGTAAGGCTGGCCAATGATTATGCCAACACTCATAATGGTGTGATGGTTCAGGATACCGCTTGGGAAGGCTATGAGGACATTCCATCCTGGATAATGCAGGGCTATGGCACTATGGCTTATGAAGCTCTGGATCAGATGAAGTCTATAGGAATAGAAAAACCTACTCACATATTTGTACAGGCTGGAGTTGGCTCCTTTGCATCAGGGGTGCTGGGCTTCTTTGCATCTGTCTTTGGAGAGGATTGTCCTAAGACCATCGTAGTAGAAGCAGATGCAGCCGATTGCTTGTACAGGTCAGCGGTAAAAGGAGATGGAAGCCTGGTTGCAGTAGGAGGAGATATGCAGACTATCATGGCAGGCCTTGCCTGCGGTGAAGCAAATACTTTAGGGTGGGAAATTCTTAAAAATTACTGCCATGCCTTTGTGTCATGCCCGGACTGGGTATCTGCTTATGGAATGAGAGTCCTTGGCAATGGTATGAAAAATGATACAAAAGTGGTGTCCGGAGAATCCGGAGCAGTTTCTGCAGGGCTGGTTACTGCTGTAATGCACAGGCCTGAGCTGAAGGAGCTTAAGGAAATGCTTGGCCTTGATGAAAACTCAAAAATTCTTATGTTCAGCACCGAAGGCGATACGGATCCTGACAAATACAGAAAAATCGTTTGGGAGGGGGAATACCCGTTATGCTAGAGGAAAAAGCAGCAAATGAAGTTATAGCATTATGTCAAAGGCTAGTCCAAATTAAAAGCTACTCAGGAGAAGAAAACCTTATGGTGGAGGAGCTTAAAAATGTATTTCAGAACCTTGGCTTCGACGATTATGAAGTGGACAGCTATGGGAATATTCTGGGACATATAAAAGGCAGGAAACCAGGCTTGAAAATTGTATTTGACGCCCATATGGATACGGTTCCGGTGGGAGATTCCTCAAAATGGACAGTTGATCCCTTTAGCGGAGAAGTGAAGGATGGAAGGGTGTATGGCAGGGGCGCCTCGGATATGAAGGGCCAGATGAGTGCAATGATTATAGGTGCCAGTAATTTTGCAAAGGACTTCAAAAGGGAATTTGACGGTGATATATATGTTTGCTGTGTGGTTCATGAGGAGATGTTCGAGGGCATTGCATCCTCCAGCATAAGTGAAAAAGTTAACCCGGATTATGTAATCATAGGAGAATCCTCAGAGCTGAATATTAAAATAGGACAAAGAGGCAGGGCTGAAGTGGTGGTTGAAACCTTCGGGAAGCCTGCCCACTCAGCAAATCCTGATAAGGGAATAAATGCTGTTTATAAAATGTCAAAGCTTATTGAAAAAATACAGTGTCTTGAGCCCCCGGCCCACCCGATTTTAGGAAAGGGCATTCTGGTACTTACGGATATAAAATCCTCTCCTTATCCTGGAGCATCGGTGGTGCCTGAATATTGCAGGGCTACCTTCGATAGAAGAACTCTTGTGGGTGAAACCAGGGAATCGGTGCTGGCTCCAATACAAGCCTTAATTGAAGAATTGAAACTTCAGGATCCGGAGTTTGACGGAAAGGTTTCCTATGCTCAGGGGGAGGAGCTTTGCTATACAGGAGAAAAAATCAAGGGTGAAAGATTTTTCCCCGCCTGGATAATTGATGACAAGGATGATTTTGTGGTGAAGGCCATGAAGGGTATTAGAGAAGCTGGAATTGATGCTGGGCTTTCACATTATTCCTTCTGCACCAACGGAAGTCATTATGCAGGAGAAAAAGGAATAAAAACCATTGGCTTCGGTCCTTCAAGAGAAAATCTGGCCCATACCATCGATGAATATATTGAAATGGAGCAGCTAATCAAAGGAGCCAGGGGTTATTACGGGATACTTAAAGAGATATACAATAAATAGATAAATTAAAAAACAATCTATGCAGACTTAGGCAGCATGGATTGTTTTTTAATTTTGCACAGAAGAAAAACAATATAACAACCAGAAGGAAATTAATATAATACCATTTTTTAAATATTATAAAAGTATTCAAAATATTCTGAAACACAGCAATTTGAAATTTTAATCAATTGAATTTTTTGCATCAAAATGAATGGAAAAATGAAGCCTGTTAAACAAATAATTGCAAAAGTATCCAAATTGTTAAATTATCAACATTGTTTATGAACAATTTATAAAAAGTGGTGTATTATTCGCACAAATAAGGAAGGGATATTAAAAAAATGAGGTCAATGTTCGGTTTTCGGTCTTGTTTTTCATAAATAGTATGCATGTTTTACGGTAAAACTCAGTATAAATTTAACAAAGCCGTAAATTTTTTTGATTTTAAACATAATTTTTTTATGCATTATCTTGCAAAAAGTATTGTAATTTATTTTTTAACAGGTATAATTACAAGCGTAGATATTTTTTAAAACAGTCTTTGAAATCACAATTCTATAGTATGATACAGTTCTAAAAAAGTAATAGTACAGATTACAATCTACATTAACAGTGCAAAATGTACAAATTTTTGATATAATAAGTATTTAATATTTGGGTCATTTTGCGCAGGCCTTTAGGAGGTGTAATTTATGAAGAAGGAGCAGCTGGGTATTGTGGTTGAAGTTAACGGCAATATGGCTAAGGTCAGAGCCACAAGGCATGGTGACTGCAAGAACTGCGGTGCGTGTCCTGGGGACAATGCCATGATTGTTGATGCAAGAAATCCTGTTGGTGCTAAGGTTGGACAAAACGTAACCTTTGAAATCCAGGAAGTAAATATGCTTCAAGCCGCATTTATTGTTTATATGTTGCCATTGGTGGCAATTTTCCTTGGTGCTGTGGCTGGATGGTACGCTGCAAATCGCATGGGTTCCCAGTCGGTAGTAACATTTCAGGTTATCGGTGGTATAATCGCATTTGCTTTATCAGTTCTATACATTAAAATCTTTGACAAATCTGCAAGAAATGATGTAAAAATGCAGCCGGTTATCACAAAGATAACGACGTAATTGCAAAAGAACTAATAAGATCTAATCACATCGGACTAAAGTTTAACAGCTATAATAATTTATTGCTAACTTTATTTATAATTTATTATTTGAGAGAGGTGTTTAAAAATGGCAAAATTGTTTCGCGGTGGAGTGCACCCAAATGATCGGAAAAGCTATACTGCTAGCAAACCGATCGAAATAGCACCTCTGCCAAGCAAAGTAATAATTCCTGTAAGACAGCACATTGGTGCGCCTTGTACGCCTGTAGTAAATAAAGGTGATGAAGTTAAAAAGGGACAAGTTATTGCTAAGAGTGACGCTTTTGTGTCCAGCCCTATTCATGCTTCAATTTCAGGAAAAGTTATCGATGTTGCTGAATACCCTCATCCTATGTTTGGTAAATGTATGTCTGTTGTTATTGAAAACGATGGACAAGACCAATGGATTGATGGAATTCCAATGGAGAGAGATTGGCAGAATTTAGACTCAAACGCTATTAAAGGTATTATTAAAGAAGCGGGCATAGTTGGTATGGGAGGAGCTACATTCCCTACACACGTTAAGCTTGCACCGCCTCCTGAAAAGAAAATCGATGTCTTCATATTAAATGCAGCTGAATGTGAACCATATTTGACTGCCGACCACAGAATGATGCTTGAAGAATCTGAAAGAGTAGCAACTGGAGTTTTAATAGTAATGAAAGCTCTTGGAGTTGAAAATGGATTCGTAGGAATAGAAGAAAATAAAATGGATGCCGTTGAGGTAATGAAAAAAGCCTTTGAAGGAACAACTGTAAAGGTAGTTGCACTGCCAACCAGATATCCTCAAGGTGCTGAGAAAATGCTGATAAAGGCATTGGCTAACAGAGAAGTGCCATCAGGCGGACTTCCAATGGATGTTGGCGTAGTTGTTCAAAATGTTGGAACAGTAGCTGCAATTTGCGATGCTGTAACAAAAGGAATTCCACTTATTGAAAGGGTAACTACAGTAAGCGGACAAGCAATAAAGGAACCTAAAAATCTTTTGTTGAGAGTTGGAACAACCTTAAAGGATGTTATAGATCTTTGCGGCGGATTTTCAAGTCAGCCGGAAAAGCTTATCTCTGGCGGTCCTATGATGGGATTTGCACTCTCCGGTGCTGAATTCCCTATAATGAAGGGTTCTTCAGGCTTGCTTGCCTTTGCAAAGGGTGAAGCAAACGTAGGTACTGAATCACCTTGTATAAGATGCGGCAAATGTGTGGATGCCTGTCCAATGGGATTAAATCCAAGTATGCTCAGCATATTAGGTGAAAAAAACCTTTTCGAAGAAGCTAAAGAAGATTTCAATTTGTTGGATTGTATAGAATGCGGAAGCTGCGTATATGGCTGCCCTGCAAAACGTAATATAGTTCAATACATTAAATATTGTAAGGCACAGAATGCTGCAAAAGCTGCTGCTGCCAAGGCTGCACAAAAATAGGGGGTGAAAGTTAATGGCTGAAGCAAAATTAAATGAAAATTTACTAACCGTGTCCACATCTCCGCATATACGTTCAGAAGAATCAATAAGCAAAATAATGTGGACTGTTAATATCGCTCTGGCTCCTGCTGGTTTATATGGAGCATATCACTTTGGTATTCATGCACTTATATTATTAATTGTGGGTATAGCTTCCGCAGTAATTTTTGAGTACCTTACAGAAAAAATCAGAAAAAAACCTATAACAATAAATGACGGTAGCGCATTCTTAACAGGCTTCCTGCTTACAATGTGTCTTCCACCTACACTTCCATATTATATGGCTGTTATAGGATCTTTCATATCAATAGTAATTGCAAAACACTCCATGGGAGGACTTGGATACAACATATTCAACCCTGCCCACATCGGAAGAGCTGCACTTATGGTATCTTGGCCTGTAGCTATGACTACCTGGACAAAAATTCAGTCCAGCGTTGATGTTGTATCATCAGCTACACCACTTAACATGTTAAAGCAGCAGGGATACGATGCAGTGGTAACTGCTTACGGCGGAACTGCTCATTTATATCAGGCACTATTAATAGGTAACAGAAACGGTTCCTTAGGTGAAACTTCTACAATATTATTAGTTTTAGGCGGATTATTCCTTATATACAAGAAATATGTTAACTGGCAGGTTCCAGTAATCATGATTGGTTCAGTTGGATTGCTTACCTGGGTATTTGGACCAGCTGGTCTGTTCACTGGAGATCCATTACTCCATATGATGTCAGGTGGATTAGTAATTGGAGCATTCTTCATGGCTACAGATATGGTTACTATTCCTATTACTAGGAAGGGTCAGATAATTTTTGCCTTAGGCTGTGGTTTGTTAACTACACTGATAAGGTTAAAAGGCGGTTATCCGGAAGGTGTTTGTTACTCAATATTGTTAATGAACGCTGTTACTCCACTAATTGACCGACTCTGTCCTCCAGTTAAATTTGGCGCAAGGAGGTAATTGAAAATGTCAGATCATCACGAGAAACAATATTCTATCGTACAGATTGCAATGAACCTTACCGCGGCCTGCTTCATATCCGGAGCAATAATAGCAACCACCTACTTTATAACAGCACCGGTGGCAGCTAAAAAGGCGGTAATTACAAAACAACAGACAATGAAAGCATTAGTTGATGCAGAGAATTTTAAAGAGATATCTGGAAAAACAGGCTGGTATGAAGCTGAAAAAGGCGGGAAAGTTGTAGCTTATGTAGTTCCAGGTGAAACAAAGGGATATGGCGGAGCAATAAAAATGATGGTTGCTGTAACCCCAGATGGAAAAGTAATAAAATATGAAATATTGTCACATAACGAAACTCCTGGACTTGGAGACAATGCTAACAAAGAACCTTTCAAGAAGCAGTTTGTAGGTAAAACTGCAGAAGATCTCGTTGTTACTAAGGATCCTTCAAACACAAAAAATATCCAGGCAATGACCGGCGCCACAATTTCCTCTAAAGCCGTAACAAAGGGTGTAAAGGAAGCTGTGGAAGAGGTTGACAAGTTTGTAGGAGGTAAGTAGTATGAGAGAATTATGGAATATATACAAAAAAGGTATAATTGACGAAAACCCTATATTTGTACTAGCCTTAAGCTTGTGTCCAGCTTTGGCAGTTACTTCTACAGCTATAAACGCAATGACTATGGGACTAACAGTGCTCTTCGTTATAACTGCAAACAATACAGTGGTTTCCATCACAAGAAAGCTTGTTAATCCAAAAGTTCGTGTACCTGTATACATTACATCTATAGCAACTATAGTTACGCTGGTACAGCTTCTTCTTCAGGCATATGCACCAACCCTGTACAAGGCTCTTGGAATATACCTGGCACTGGTTGTTGTTTTTGCAATAATCCTTGCTAGAGCGGAAGTTTTTGCTGCAAAGAACAAGGTTATACCATCCTTCTTTGATGGACTTGGTATGGGATCAGGATTCTGTGTTGCCATGCTTTCCATCGGAGTTATCCGTGAATTGTTTGGTATGGGATCAATATTTGGAATAAAAATACTTGGTGCATGGTACAACCCTGCATTGATAATGATACTTCCTGCCGGCGGCTTCATCCTTATCGGCTACATGGTTGGTGGAGTTAAGGTATGGAATGCCTACAGAGAAAGAGTAAAAGCAGAGAGAGGTGAAGCATAATGGAATATTTTACCCTGTTTATGAGCGCCGTAGTTGTTAACAACTTCGTGCTTACAAGATTCCTTGGCTTATGTATATTCTTTGGTGTATCCAAGAATCTGAATGCTTCCGTTGGTATGGGTATGGCTGTAACCTCAGTTATGACTTTAAGTTCAATGCTTGCATGGCTGGTATACCACTTTATACTGGCACCATTCGGATTGACATTCCTGACAACAGTTGTTTTCGTATTGCTTATAGCAAGTTTCGTTCAGTTGCTGGAAATTATTATAAAGAAACAGGCTCCTGCATTATACAACATGTGGGGAATATACCTGCTGCTTATAGCTACTAACTGTATAGTACTTTCCGTTCCACTTTTAAATGCTGAATCAAATTACAACTTTTTAAAGAGTATAGTATTTGCTATAGGATCAGGTGCTGGTTTTGCACTGGCTATAATCCTTATGGCAAGCTTAAGAGAAAAACTTAGATTGGCAGATGTACCTAAACCATTAGAAGGCCTTGGCATAGCATTTATATTAGCTGGTATGCTGGCATTGTCCTTCCTCGGTTTTTCAGGCATGATTGCGCTGTAGAAAGGAGCTGAGATATCATGAATACTGCAATAATGGTTCTAGTAGTAATGACTGGTGTTGGTATAGTTTTCGGATTTATACTGGCATATGTTAATAAAAAGTTTGCAATGGAAATTAACCCGGTTATCCATCTTGTAGAAGACATACTTCCAAAAGGACAGTGTGGTGCCTGCGGTTATGCTGGATGTGCAGCTTATGCTGAAGCAGTTGCAAATAATCCCGATGTTCCTCCAAACCTTTGTATTCCTGGTAAAAAGCCTGTAGCAGAATTAGTTGCACAGCTTACAGGAAAGGTTGCACCTGAGGTTGAACCAAGAGTTGCCCAGGTTAGATGCAAAGGTACTAAGGAAGTTGCTGTTCAAAAGTATAAATATGAGGGAGTTCAGGACTGTGTGGCTGCAAGTCTTCTTACAGGAGGCCCTAAAGGCTGCCAGTACGGATGTATGGGTCTTGGAACCTGTGCAAAAAACTGTCCATTTGATGCTCTCCACATGGGACCAGACGGTCTTCCTAAGGTTGATGAAAAGAAATGTACAGGCTGTGGAAAATGCGAATCAGTATGTCCTAAGCATGTAATAGCAATGGCACCAATTGGATCACACGTAAGCGTTCTCTGCAACTCCAAGGATAAGGGTGCAGACGCACGTAAATTATGTTCAGTAGCATGTATAGGCTGCGGAATCTGTAAGAAGAGCTGCCCATACGATGCAATCACAGTTGAAAATAATCTTGCTACAGTTAATGCTCATATCTGCCTGGAAAAATGCGATAACGCAACTTGTCTGGCAAAATGTCCAACTGGAGCAATAAGAGGCTTGACTCCTGCAGCTATAGCTCAAGGTGAAGCTGCAAAAGAAGCAGCCGCTGCTGCTGCAAAAGCTGCAAAAGAAGCCGCTGTAAAGGCTGCTGCAGAAAAGGCTGCCAAAGCCGCTGCTGAAAAAGCTGCTGCAGAAACAACTGCTGAAAAATAATATAGAATAATTTTTAGGGATGTGTTTTTCAGATGAATTACACATCCCTGATTTATTTTTATAGAGGGAATTATTTTAATTACTTTAATTCACCCATCATCTGGTTTGCCTGATCTTTAATCTGCTGAACCTCATTGGAGTCTGCATCCTTGGTCTGGTACCAGCCCCTCTGGTTCATAGTGTCAAAAACCTTGTATTGCAAGTCCTGTGTTTTTTTGTAGTTATCCATTAAGGTGTTCCTGAGGTTGGTACAGGAGCTTTCCATTATACCTGCACTGTAACTGGATAGGCCAAGCTTTTCACTGGCCAGTAAATCATGCATCATATCTTTGTCATTCATGTTTTTTTACCTCCAATTTTATTGATGTGAATCAAGATAGGTCTTAAGAGTCTGGAAATTCTGCTTGTGGAGCTGGCTGGCCTCGCCGCAGAGAGTCTTTATGGCCTGATCCTGGCTCTGACAGGAACATTCATTATACTTTTTATTCATCAATGCTTCCTGGGCAAGCTGCTCTTTAATAACCTTAAGGTTATTTGCTTCAATATTTTTAGCATTAGGATTGTTCATAGTACTTCCTCCTTGTGATTCTGTAATTTACGAATTTAGTATTACCTTTACATAAAAAAAATATTAGTAGAATTTTTGTGAATTTGACAAAAATAATAAATAGACATAAAATTATTTTTGGTATTTGATTATATAAATGTAGTTTATCAACTAGCTGAGAGGAGATAATAGTATGTCAGATTGTAAATCTTGTCCGTCCAACAGCAGCTGCTCTAAGGATAAGGAACAGTGCGGGGTTAACAACCCTTTGAATAATATTAAAAAGATTATAGGAATAATGAGCGGAAAGGGAGGAGTAGGAAAGTCCAGCATTTCAGTTATGATTGCAAGGCAGCTTAATCAGATGGGCTTTAATGTGGGCCTGCTGGATGCGGATATTACAGGACCAAGCATCCCGAGGCTTCTAGGCTTGAAGGATGACAAAGCCATGGGCGACGATAAATACATATATCCCGTGGAAACTGCCGATGGCATCAAAGCCATGTCCCTGAACTTCCTCATTGAAGACGAAAATCTTCCTGTAATATGGCGTGGGCCGGTTATCACCGGAACAGTACAGCAGTTTTATTCTGATGTGCTTTGGGGAGATCTGGACTATCTGATTATAGACATGCCTCCGGGAACGGGCGATGTTGCACTTACCGTAATGCAGTCAATTCCTATGGACGGTATTGTCATGGTTTCAGTACCACAGGATATGGTGTCCATGATTGTGGCCAAAGCTGTTAACATGGCTAAGAAGCTGGATATCCATGTGCTTGGAATAATTGAAAATATGAGCTACGTGCAGTGTCCGGGCTGCAATGAGAAAATAAAGCTGTTTGACAGCGAAAACACTGAAAAATTTATAAGGGATAATGACTTGTTCCTGCTGGGAGAGCTGCCAATGACAAAGGCTGTCTCAAGCCTCTCCAGCTCTGAGTATGATGCTTTGAAGGGGGAACTGTGGGACTTGTTCAACCCAGTGGTTATGAATATATTGAGGAGGCTGTAGTCAGGCCTCACTACATAGGGGGCTTTTATGAAATATATTGTTTTCGCTGGCGCTGTCATTAATATTTTTTTTACATTTTCGTACATAAAGGAAGTGGCTAAAGGTTCGGTAAAGCCAAATAGAATAACCTGGCTGATGTGGTCGGTTGCCCCATTTATTGCCACAGCAGCTGCCATAACCAATGGAGTCGGGTTATCAGTGTTTCCAGTTTTTATGTCAGGTTTTACACCATTATTGGTCTTTATTGTTTCTTTTTTCAATAAAAATTCATACTTGAAGCTTGAGCGCCTTGATTATTGCTGCGGCATTGTATCTTTTCTTGCATTAGTTGTATGGCAAATTACTAAAAGTCCCGATTATGCCATTATTTTTGCTATTATCAGTGATGGACTTGCGGCAATTCCAACTGTGTTGAAAGCATGGAGATATCCCCATACAGAAAATGTTATTGCATTTTGGGGTGGGTTATTTTTAGCGATGACCAGTTTTTTTGCAATAACGACCTGGAATTTTTCTTCATTGGCATTTCCAATATATTTAGTGGTCTTAAATACAATAATTATTTTTGCAATAAAACGGAACAATATTTATTTTAAAAGGACTTAGGCTGCAAGAATACGATTCCTAGAAATTGGGACAAGCTGTTTTTAGGTAAAAGGTATAGTGCTAGGGATCTTTAAAGTCTGTTTTAATTAAGTGTTGATAAGTTCCATCCACACTTAATTAAAACAGCTTTTTATCATGCTACATTAACACCAGATTAAGCCATCAACACTTTATTGAAACAGGATAAGGAGGCTGCAGCAATGCTGTTAGATGCCCATACTCACTTGGACGAGTATATAAATTATGAAAATGGACAAATCCTTGAACATCAGGCTCTCAAGGACATAGAAGAATTGCAGATCAAAAGTCTGGCCAATTCCATGGACATTCCATCCTATGAAAAAAACCTGGAGCTTTCCCAAAGGAATGAACTGATAATTCCATCCTTTGGAATTCATCCCTGGCGTGCAGCGTACTATGAAGATAGCTTGGACAAATTAGAGCCCTACATCCATAATTCAGAAATGATCGGGGAGATTGGGCTGGATTTTCAGTGGACGGAAAAAGAAACCTTTAAAAGCCAGGTTAAGGTATTTGAATTTTTTCTTGATAAAATTCAAAAAGGCACCCCAAAAATTATGAACCTTCATACAAAAGGAGCTGAAAGAGAAATTATCCAGCTTCTGAAAAAATATAGATCCGAGAGAGCTATAATCCACTGGTATTCAGGCCCCAGGCAGGAGCTTAGGGAGCTAATAGACATGGGCTGCTATTTTACCATAAGTGTTGAAGTAAAATATTCGGATTTTATAGGGAATATTGCCCGGGAAATACCCTTAGACAAATTACTGATGGAAACTGATAATCCTTCCGGTGAACAGTGGCTAAGCAAGGAAACTGGTATGCCGCGGCATATAACAGGTGTTTATAAGAAAGTGGCCCAAATCAGAAATATGGATCCAATTGAGCTTGAACAAAAGGTGTGGCAGAACTTTATGAGCCTATAAGGAATAGGAATAAGATTAAGATTAAGAATAAAAAATAGACTGCAATAATATAATTATTGTAGTCTATTTTTTCATTTGGGGGGACCGGGTGTGTTGTTGATTAAAGTTTTATTTAATGTTATTTATCTGGCAGCAGCTTGGATACTTATTTTCTATATGATTAGAAGAAAAAATATAGCGGGATACAAAGAAAGGTTCACCATACAATGCATATTTGCAGCATTTTTTGTGCTGGTGGCAGGAGATACATTTTGCAGTATTTTAAGCGCTATCTGCTATACCACAGATATGAATTCATGGCTTATAGAACTAACTAGCGGAATATCCGGAGTGCTTTTCATAACATTTCTGCTGTTTGCCTTCAAGTACCATTTCAACTGCCCTTTTGATTTTTACCAGGTGTTTCTTTTGTTTATATCTCTGGTTAGGTTAGTCACTATAATATTTCCGGGTGAGGGACTGAGAATATCAGGAAGCATACTGTTTGCGGTTTTTGGGGTAGGGGTTGCCTTCCTGATCATGAGGGAGGCCTTTGCACGAAATGACTATGTATTTATCCAGGCTGGCATAATGCTGCTGGTATCTATGCTGTGCAGCATACCGGAAATGTTCTTTTTCAATTCCCAGGTGCTTACATTTGTTTTTACAGCTGCAAAGACTTTGGCAAACCTTTCTATGGGTATGATTTTTCTAGGGGGCTTGTTCAGGAAGACTGGCATAAATATGGTAAGGCTTAGGTGAAAAAACCGCGAATTTTAGGGAATGGAAACGATAACATTATATTGATTTTTTTTAACAAAAGGTATTGATTAAAACATTTCTGTATGCTATTATGTATAGGCAAGGTGAATATATTCACGAGCCTAGGGATTTAATTTGATGGACCATGTTCCTCTTTTTTAGGAAGTTTGGTGTCAATTTTTGAATCTTAGAAAATAAAAGGAGGAATTGTCAAATGGCAGATAAAACTTTAGTATGCAAAGATTGTGGAAAAGAATTCGTATTTACAGAAGGTGAACAGGCTTTCTACAAAGAAAAAGGATTCGAAAACGAACCACAGAGATGTGTTGAATGCAGAAAAGCAAGAAAGCAGAACAGAGGCTTCAGAAAATAGTATGCAACATCCTGTTGAGATATCTCAACAGGATTTTTGTTTTTTTGCAAATAAATTTCTTTGTGGTATAATTATTTTGGAATAATGTAAAATTTGCGGAGGTCGGTTTATGAGCGGTCAATTTAAAAAAGTTTTATTTGGTTATGATACTGCGGATGTAGATATGAGAATAAAGCTGTCCAAGGTGGATTTTGACAAAAGGTACAGCGATCTCGAAGAAAAGCTTTCAGAAATAACTGCTGAAAATGCCAGGCTAAACGAAGAATTGAACAAGCTAATGAATGAGCAGGAAGTTTACGATGAATATAACGACGAAATTGAAAAAATTTTGAGACATGCCTATGAGAAGGCGTCAATAGAAGTATATAATACCAGGGTTAGCTTGAAGGATACCTTGAATGAAAAGGAAACTGAGCTGGAAAGCCTTCAAAATAAAAACCAGGATATAAATAATTCCATAAACAAGCTGTTATCCAAATTGGACAATATAACAAACAGATATTGATAAGCTATGGGGGTATAGATATGGGCAACTCACAGGACATGTTCAAAAAAAGCTTTACCGGATATGACAAGCAGCAGGTTGAAAAATACATTAATTCTGTAACCGATGAAGAAGATGCAAAAATCGTTGAGATGAAGGAAAAAATAAAGGAAATAGTTATAAAAAACAAAGAGCTTTTAGATAAGATCGAACAGATAAGGAAGGACAGGGAACAGAACGGCAAAACAGAGGACTATAAAAATTTCCTTATGGAGAGATTAGAAAAGGTCAGTGAAATCATGCTTGCAGATTCCAAGACTGAAATAGTTCAAATGAAGGATGAAGCAATGGAAAGAGAGCTTGAGCTTGATGAGGAAATAAATAAATTAAACAGGTTCTTCAAGAATGTGCAGGAGAATCTTGATATATTAATTAAAACAGTATTGGTTAAAAATGAGCAGGAAGCTGAAGTGGACAACACTTCCAAGTTTAAGCTGATCCATTACAAGGGCAGGACTAACAATAAAAAAATGCTTCAGAACGAAGAAAGCCAATCAGAGACTCAAACAATGAAAATTGCTCAAAATGATATATATAGGGCGGATAATTTGGATGAGCTTAAGAATATGTATATAGTAGGGAAAATTGCCGGGGAGGATATAATTGCTGACACGGGAGAAAAAATAATAGCAAAGGACGCAGTAATTACACAGGAAGATGTTAAAAAGGCCGAAGAGGCAGGAAAGCTTTCT
Organism: uncultured Clostridium sp.; assembly: GCA_937927335.1. GTDB lineage: Bacteria > Bacillota > Clostridia > Clostridiales > Clostridiaceae > UBA699. Next base: position 22,913 of record CALBDU010000051.1, on the reverse strand, counting down.
GAATTGATCATAAAGATGGCGGTACCCGATACAGATAAATAAGCAGTAGCTTAGTATGACCAGAGGCGAATTAGAATGATTAAAAATGCACTAACCATAAATTTGGAGGATTGGTACCAGACACGGGACATAAATATTGATATGAAAATCTGGGCAAACTGTGAAGACAGAGTTGAAGAAAGTGTGGAAGTTCTCCTGAACGTGCTGAAAAAAGGTAATGTAAAGGCCACATTTTTTGTACTTGGATATGTGGCTGAGAATCATCCTGAATTGATAAGAAAAATCAGTGACCAGGGCCACGAAATGGGTTGCCAGGGATATTCAGACAAACTTATTATTCACCAGACAAGAAATGGCTTCAGGGAGGATGTAAGGACATCCAAGCACATTATTGAGGATATTATTGGAAAGGAAGTAAACGCTTACAGAGCCTATGGCTGGTCCATAACAAAGAAAACTCTGTGGGCCCTTCCCATACTGGAGGAGGAAGGCTTTTGCTGCGATTCCAGCATAAAACCCTTCACCTGTATATCTTCCGGAATTTCCGGTGCACCCCTTACACCATATCATCCAATTGTGAATAACAAGAAGCTTAAGCTGGTGGAATATCCTCCGTCGGTGTACACCTTGGCAGGCTTGAAAATACCCTTTTCAGGGGGAATTTATTTCAGGAGCATGCCCATATCCTTTATAAAGAGAGCATTAAAAAAGTTGAATAGAAAAACATCAGGTATGATATATATACATTCATGGGAAATAGACCAGAAGCAGCCAAAGCTAAGCTTGATGCCGCTGCCAATGTTTACCCACTATCATAATATAGATACTACCATTGATAAAGTACAAACTATTGCAGAGGATTTTGATATGGTGCCAATTAAAGAAATAGTAGAGAAATCAGATTATCCATACATGCAAATTTAATTTTTAAGGGAGTGTTGCTATATGTCTTCTAAAAAAATTTCAAGGTTATGTTCCAGGATAATAAGCAGCTGTGAGAACGTTCCTGAAATTTTCAAAGATGGTTTCAAATATTCATGTCTTGATTATGATAATTTTCCTTTTTCAGTTTGTATAAGCGAGAAGGATGAAGATGAGGAAAGGTATATTCAGCTCATAGCCTTAACGGAAGAAGGCTTGTTTATATTTGATATGAAAAACTCCGGAGTTAGATTGACACAGTATGGGTACGATAATTTAATACTCATAAAAAAGACTAATTCAAAGGACTTGTCCACTATATTTGTAGAGGGGATAATTGGGGAAAGACTTTTTCAAAGCAGAATTGTTTTCAATAATGAGGACATGTATATTTTCAATGTGCTTCTTGAAAATATGAGACTAAGAGGAAATATTCCCGAAACTGAGCAGGACCAAAAAGAACATAATGCTTATGATCTGCTTAAGCTTGGCAGCCTAAGGCATTCAGATCCAAGGCTCTATAACTACGCAGCGGAAAGCTTGCTGCAGCATAGTGCTGTAAAAACCATTATATTTCAGAAAAAGCTTGTGCACAGGACTCTTAAGGTAATAAAAAAATCCCTGTCTAAGCCTCATGTGATGATATTGACAGATGATGAGCTGATAATCATTGAAGAGGGAAGGGCAAACAGGAAAATGCCTGAATTGAATATTGAGGGCTCCTGGTACTTCATTCCAATAGTAAATATTACTTCAATTGAAATAGTAGCAAATGATAATTATACCCTGACATTTACTGTGATGCTAAAGGGCAATGAAGAGGTTAAGCTTGTATACGACAGCACCATGCGAATCCAGCTGGAGGAGTTGGTTAGAGGTGCTCATACCATATACCGGCAGAGGTAAAAGAATACTTCCGCCTTAAGCAAAGAACAAAATATTGATTTATTAAGCCTTGTACGAAATTTCTCGCACAGGGCTTTGTTGTTCCTAGTTGTATTTTATTTTGTTATGATTAACCGTTGAAGTATTATGTTTCAGTATTGGTAAATGGCCCATTAATATTATAAGATAAATAAGAGAAAATTTAACGGGGGGAAGAAAATGAAAAAATTAATATCAATTCTTGCTATGTTAATACTTGTAATTGGCGTTACAGCAGGCTGTTCATCAAAAAGTGCAGATGCCAATAAAGTATTAAATGTTAACAAGGACAAAAAGGAAATAACCATGACTGCCACAGTTAATGGCAAGTATTTCACCGAAGCTACCAGGCATGGTGTGGTTGCGGTAGGCGGATCAAACTATGAAAAATCTGTTTTAAAGGGCGATGCTAACGAAATAGATTTTTACAATGGCCTTATGGAAATTGGTGCAAAGCCAGGAAACAACCTTACCCTGGCCGATATGACAAAGGGTGTTAAGGTAGAAGGCTCAAAGCTTAACGTATTTGTAACCTGGGATGGACTTGGAAAGGAAATACCTTTCAGCGACATCATCAAGTCAAGTGAGCAAAGGCCAATGGACATAAGATTTGGAGGAAACCTTCAAAATGCCAAGGACAAGAAAACAGGCTGCATCCTCTGCCTGGACAGCTGTGCAGTTGGTATAACCAGCAATGCTGCTTATGAAACAGGAGCATCATCAAAAATTAAATTTTATGGTAACCAGGATGTACTTCCAAAGGACGGCAGCAAGGTTACTGTAATATTCAGACTGGCTGAATAATTATGATGGTACGAAAAATGTAATTTCGTATCTTAACTTTAACAGTTTAGCTTTTTACAACCTGTAACATAAAAAAGGAACCGCCCTGGAACTTCAACAGGGCGGTTCTTTTATAATTGCTTATACTCTGCGTTTACCCATGAACATTGCAGCCACACCACAGGCTATTGCGGCAGCACCGCAGCCTCGGATCCAGAAGGCTGTACTGTGGCAGGCCATAACCTTCATGCATACCCCAATACCAAGAGGGGAGGCAAAGGTAACTGAAATCATCAGGATTCCTGTCACTATACTTGTCCACGGTCTTGCCGAACCTGCTATAAAGGCTTCAATACCTGAAACAATAAGAATTATAGATAATAATAAAGCAGCTTGTCCTGTATAATAACATCTCATATGTGTCATATTTCCATTGGAAAGCTCCAGCATACCGCTGCAAACCGGCGCCCAAACAAGTATGGCGCCAATAGCGGCAACTCCTGCTATGGCCTGAATTCCGCTTAAAAGTCTTGGTAAATCCTTTTGCATATAAAACATCCCCTTAAATAAATATAATGTACCAAATTATGTTATATTATTCCAGCTGAAATTTCAAATAACAATATAAAATACATGGGAACTTATCTATCAGCTTTTGCTATATGACTGTTTTTGAACCAATTGGTATAATCTATTTGTTGACTTGTTTGAAGGGAGTGTAATATATGAATTTATTGAAGCTGGCATATTTAAATGTTACAAGAAGGAAAAGCCAGTCGCTGTTAACGGGAATTATCACCTGTATTACAATTATGGTGTTTGTTTTGGTCTATTCAGTTTTTTCAACCATACAAAGCGGATTAAGCTTATCCAATGAAAGACTGGGTGCGGATATTATTGTCCTTCCCAATGAGAGCTCCTCCGACTCCATGAAAATACTTTTTACTGGAGATGCAGAAAACGTATATATGCCAGGGGGCATTGAGGACAAGCTTAAAGGCTTTGCTGGTGTGGAGAAAACCACGGTTCAGTTTTATACGGCGACAATACCTGGCCTTGGATGCTGCAGCTTTGGCGACACACTGCGGCTTGTGGGCATTGACCAGGGAACAGATTTTATATTAAAGCCCTGGTTTGAGCAAAAGGGAATAAAGTCCCTGGCACCTGATGAGATTATTATAGGAAGCAATATTGAACAGATCGTGGGCAACCAGGTTTCAATATTAGGTCATAAATTTAAAATTGCCGGTACGTTATATAATACCGGAAGCGGTATGGACAGCACAATATTTATGAATATTGACATGGCCAGGAAGCTTGCAGCCCTGAAATACTCCTCAGACCTGTGGAAGGGCGGAACCTCCGGCAGTATGATATCCTCGGTGCTTATTAAAACAAAGCCCGGCACAAATGTAGAGCTTTTAGAGGGTCAGATAAACAGCTCAGGCTTAGGGGTAAAGGCTGCAGCTGCATCAAAGTCCATAACCACCATGAAGGCTCAGATTGGAGCCCTGTCCAAGGTCATTGTATTTCTATGGCTTGCTCTGCTGCTTATATCTGCCCTGGCACTGGCAGGAAGGTTCAATTCCATGGCCAGGGAGAGAAAAAAGGAAATAGGCTTTCTTAGAGCTATGGGGGTCCATAAATCAGGAATATTCAAGCTGATAGTTGGAGAAGCCTGGATTATAGCAGGAATAGGGGGCATTATAGGCAGTCTGCTGGGCGTTCTTATGGTTAAGCCGTCTTTAGAGCTGCTTAGCAGTGCCATGGTGCTGCCTATGGGACAATGGTCCCTGCAGCAGGCTGTGCTTTATACTGTTGTTGGAACAGCAGCATCACTGGTTTTAGGTCTGCTGGCTTCCCTGTATCCCGCCTGGAGGAGTTTAAATATGGCTCCACAGGAAGCAATATCGAAAGGAGATTTAGGCTAATGGAAATATGCAGACTTGAAAATGTTAAAAAAACATATGACGCCGGAGAAGAAGTTACCCCTATTCTTCAAGTAGATCTAACTATAAATTCCGGAGACTTTCTCTGCATTGAAGGCCCCTCGGGAATTGGCAAAAGCACACTGCTGAATATTATTGGTGCACTTTCCTATGCATCCTCCGGAGATATTTATATTACAGGAAAAAATATCAAAAATATGAATGACAAGGAGCTAACGGAAATCAGAAGGCTGAAAACAGGCTTTATATTTCAGGAAAGCAATCTTATACAAGCTCTAACTATAAAAGAAAATCTATCATTTGCACAAACCTTAAATGGCAGCAGGCGAGATATGGAGAAGGTAGAGCATTATCTAAACAAAATGGGGCTGTGGGAAAGAAGAGACTTTCTTCCAAGTGAAATCAGCGGAGGCCAAAGAAGGCGGGCCATGGCTGCCTGTGCTCTTATTAAGGAGCCACTGCTGCTGCTGGCGGATGAACCTACCAACAATTTGGATGAACACTATGCAAATGTAGTGATAGAGCTGCTTTCACAGTGTGCCGCCAGTGGAAATGCTGTGGTAATGGTGACCCATAATACAAAATGGGCTGAAAAAGCTCATGGAAGATATGAACTGTACCAGGGAATTCTTCATAAAAAGCAGTAAACCTAGGTACAAAATATATTGCCAAAATAAAAAGCAAAGAGTAATATAAAAAAGAAAAGTGAATTTAATAACACCGCTTTACAAATATATTTTTATGGATAAATATTTTGTTCAGCAGTGTTTTTCTTTGTTTAAATTGCTAACAATAACTACAGGAGTTGAATCAATCATGGATGACAAACAAAAGAGAAACCTGGTCTTGTTTAATGCGTGTCTTTCCACCTTTATGGCCACAGTGGACGGCAGCATAGTAAATATCACCCTGCCTGTGATATCAGCCTTCTTTAAGGTGAATATCAACGATGTGCAGTGGGTAGTTACCTCATACCTTTTAGCTATATCCGCCCTGCTGCTGGTGTGGGGGCGAATATCCGACCTTTACGGAAGAAAATATCTGTTTGCTGCAGGCATGGGGATTTTCACTGTGGGCTCGCTGTTTTGCGGTTTATCCTCAAGCTTTGCATTTCTGGTTTTGTCCAGGGTAATTCAGGCACTGGGAGCATCCATAATGATGGCACTTGGCCAAGGCATAGTTACCTCAATTTTCCCCTCCAATGAAAGAGGAAAAGCACTGGGAATGATAGGCATGGTAGTGGCGATGGGAAGCCTGGTAGGTCCGTCTCTAGGTGGAGTGCTGGTTAACTGGCTAGGCTGGAGATCCATCTTCTATATAAATATCCCCATAGGAATTATTGGCATAGTACTGACCTTCTTGGTTATGCCAAAGGATCAGGAGCTGCCTCAGGTAAAAATATTCGATTACAAGGGAGCCGCCCTTTTTATAGCAGGCATATTACTGCTTTTCATCGGATTGCTCGGAAAACAGCAGGGCAGCATAAGCACACTGCTGATGGCATTAATGGTGGCAGCTGCATTGCTGCTTATAGCGGGCTTTATAATGTATGAAAGCAGGGAGAAAAATCCTTTGGTAAACTTAGAGCTTTTCAACAGCAAGGTGTTTTCCATAGGACTTCTTTGTGCATATTTATCCTTCTGCTCAATGTTTGCCTATACATTTTTTATGCCATTTTATCTTCAATATGCGTTAAAGCTGAATGTAATGCATGCTGGTCTCATGATGTCCTTTTATCCAATGACTATGGCACTGGTGGCGCCCATCAGCGGCTGGCTTTCAGACAAGATAACCTACAAGCCTCTTACAATCATAGGACTTTCTATAAACACTGTGACTTTGGGACTGATGTCCACCTTGAGCACCACGTCCTCCAGGCTGTTCATCGGTGTTTTGATTGTGCTTCTAGGCGCAGGGGGCTCCATATTCCAGTCACCAAATAACAGCAGCGTAATGGGGGCGGTGCCAAGAGATAAGCTTGGAACTGCTGGCAGCATAAATGCATTTTTCAGGAATTTTGGAATGGTGTCGGGAACTACCATAGCTGTAATTATATATACTATGGTAACCAAGCTTGGTATCGAAAGCATATCCGGTTCATCCTTTGACAGTGCCTTGTTCTTAAAGGGCTTCAGGGTGGTGCTGATTAATGCGGCATTAATGACTTTGTTGGCGGTTCTGCTGACAATAAGAAGAAGTACTCTAAAGGAAAAGTAATTGCTGGCCGGCCCTTGGGTCGGCTTTGTTTATTTTGGCTTTATTTATTATTTTAAAGAGGGTTGGAGTGATGGAAGGTTGATAGTGATGGAAGGTAAGGACGGGTAGTAGAGGTGAAATAGGGGGTTATGGGATAATTTGGGGTAGTAGGGGATACTATGGTTTGCAGGAGCTGGAGCTATTATAATTAAATGTGGATGGATTTCAATTTAAATGTGGACAACTTTAATATTACCAATCAATATTGTTAGTTACGGGATATTTATATATGCTGTTCAGGTATACAGGGGACTGTTTTAATAAAGTGTGGATACAGATATAAGATACAAATATAAAATATTAAATATTAAATATGTACAAGACTGCCATCAAACTGCACCTTGCAAAATTCGTATACTCGTAGCTGCCTTTTTCCTAAGGTAAGGCTGCTAAATAATTCATGAAGCTTGATCTTACTTCTATTTATATTTAATATGAACCAATGGATATAATAGCTAAGGTATTTGCTTGCCACACCTGCAAACTGGTGAAGAAACTTCTTGAATTTTACCGACTGCTCATCAGCCCTTTTGGCATTAAGGCCGGCAATACGGTAGCTGTAGCTCCCTACCATACATATTTTCATATTGTGAAACTTTGCAAAATTAACATATTTATCATTTCTCGGCACTATAATAATTTTCCCATTATCAATTGAGGGGGCAAGAAATTGGTCTAGAGCATTTCTATCAAGCCTTCCTATCCTATTCATAACAGATGTTCTAAGAAGTCTGTTATTGTCAGTATCCATGCAGCTGAGCACCATGACGTAATTTCTGCGATTATTAATAATTTCAGGCTTCACGGATCGGTTACCTTTAAAATTTTCAGTCAGCCGCAATTCATTTATTTCTATGTTTTTGGAGAGCTTATTGGGTTTATATAATGAAGTAATAACACTGAGTATTTTATGTCTCCAAAAAAAACTGGTGGCAATACTGATATTTAGAAGTGATGCGGTTTCTCTAATAGTTAGGTTTTTGTTTAGGCAATCCACATATTTTACCCAGGTTTCCAAAGGTTTTTTGCTATACATAAAAGCAGTGCCAGTGGTTTGAGAAAAACTTTTACCGCAGCTCCTGCAGATATAACGCTGTCTGCCAAGTTTAGTTCTGCCGTTTTTTAAAATAATATTATTGTGGCATCTGGGACAGCTGTGATTAACAGAAATAGCTGCAGTTTTAAGTACATCACTAATATCGTTCTCTGAAATTGCTGAAAAGGGTGGTTCAAAAAGCTTAAACATGACAAACCTCCAAGTATATTTGATAATAGTATTACCAATATTTATGGAAATCATGCATGAAATTTAATCCACACTTAAGTAAAACAGAGCCTGAAGGCCCTGTTATTGTCTGGGATATATATTCACAAATTTTATGGAGTATATGTCGCATAATACATCAAGGTTGGTTTCCTCTTCTCTAAGAATGATATAGCTGATTCCCACATCAGTTAAAGTTCCAACTCTGTCCTGGATTGTGTTGGTTCCAATAAGGAAAACAACTCTGACCTTTCTTCCTATTATGGTTCTTAAGTACCCCTGGGTATACTCAGGGCCCAATACAGTTGGTGAACCCGGAGCTTCTACGAAATTCTCCGGGAATTGGCCCCCTGGTTCCTGACCTGGCACCTGCCCCGTCTGACCCATTTGGCCAGGTATTTGACCCATTTGACCAGGCATCTGTCCCGTCTGACCGCCAGGCATACCGCTGGTTTGGCCACCTTGGCCCTCCATAGGCATTCCCATGTTCATATCCATGGGCATATTCATATCCATAGGCATCCCCATGTTCATAGGCATCTGCTGCATAGGCTGCTTTTTAGGCGGAACCTGCCGCATACATGGGAAATCCTCATAACTGTAATAGCATCGTGGTATCATAATAACCTCCCGAATATTTTTAAGTGGTTTGGAAATATCTAGCTGTAGGATTGTAGAAGCAATGTTGAGTTACCCTTACCTGGAAAACTCCATTTCTGTTGTAAGGAAAATATTGAATACAGGATGGCTTAAATGGGTTGAAATACCAGAGTGATGAGCCTATACCCCACAGTCTGTGGCCTGACAGAGCCCAATCCGCAATTGCATAGTGCTGTGCTTCCGGTGGATTTGCCCAGATGGTCTGAGGGTTTGGAACACCTCCAAGGACGGAACGCATACAGTCAAACTGACCCTTTTGGTACATTACCTTTCTAACATCTCCCTGGCATACATCGTGATATTCTCCGTCCGGAACCCTTACCCTGTTCATAATAACAGTAGCTACGGCCTTCATGCCGTTTTCACCCTCGCCGCCAGCTTCGCACTTTATCATTCTGGCTAACAATTCTCTATTTGAATATGCCATCTATACACCTCATAATATGCTGATAGATTATTCTATTCGGCACATAACAATTGTGTGCATAAAAATAGACTTTGACTACATTTAATCATATAATAAAAGTTAGCAGAATACGATTTGGGGGGAGAGCTTTGAAACATAATAAGCAGCTTTTACTATTTTTGGCGGCAAGTGCATTTTTGGGGGTAACTCAGAGTATTGATACATCATTTTTCAATAACTTTTTAAGTGATACCTATAATCTTACCGTGTCCCAGAGAACTATCCTTGAGATACCAAGGGAGCTGCCCGGCTTCCTGGTGGTTTTTGTGTCCGGGCTTTTGATGTTTTTGGGGGATATAAGGATTGCTGTGGTGGCAAATATGCTGGCGGCAGTGGGTATGATGTTCCTTGGTTTACTTTCACCTACCTTTGGAATAATGATGATATGGACTATTATTTACAGCATGGGACTTCATCTTTATATGCCTGTGTCCAACAGCATAGGCATGCATCTTGCTGATAAGAGGAGTATGGGGAAGGTGCTGGGGCAGATCAACGGTATAAATACGGCGGCATTTCTGGCCACCAGCCTGCTCACTGCACTTATACTGCACTTCGTTAAGGTCAGCTACACAGCAGCCTTCGTATGCGGGGGACTGGCTTCACTGGTAGCTGCCCTGCTGGTTATAAAGATGAAGCCTATAAAGCATGAGACTAGTTCAAAAAAACTTTTTGTTAAGAAGGAGTTTAAGCTATTTTACATTTTAAGTGTGGTAAATGGTGCAAGAAAGCAGATTTTTATTACCTTCGGACCCTGGGTGCTGATTAAAATCTTCCATCAGGGTGTAAGCACCTTCGCTCTTATTGGCTTTATAACTGCTTTTGCAGGGATGCTTTTCAAGCCTTATGTAGGAAGGCTTATTGATGATCGTGGAGAAAAATTTGTGCTGGGTGCGGAAGCAGTATTTCTTTTTGCTGTGTGTATAGGCTATGCTGTGGCTGAAAAGCTTGGTGCCGCGTTGAATGTGGCAAGTCTAGCTCTTGTAATTACAGCAGGCTGCTATATCATCGACCAGCTTTTAACTGCGGCAGGTATGGCCAGAGCAACTTATGTGAAGAAAATAGCGGAAAAAGCAGAAGACATATCTCCTACACTGTCCATGGGTATATCCATGGACCATGCGGTTTCCATGCTGGTGCCATTTGCAGGGAGCCTTATTTGGAATGCCTTCGGGTATCAGGCGGTGTTTATCACCGGTGCTTTTATTGCGGTTATGAATTTTATTATCACGAGATTTATTGTTATAGATAGTGAGGAGGTGGCAGTTTGAAGATACTGCATACTGGAGACTGGCATCTGGGGAAGATAGTGAACCAGGTCTATATGACAGAGGACCAGGGGTATATCCTGGAGCAGCTTTGCAGGATAATAGACGAGGATCGACCTGATGTGCTTGTTATATCAGGAGATATTTACGACAGGGCAGTGCCGCCGGTGGAAGCAGTGGAGCTTCTTGACAGAGTTCTAAACCAGATACTGCTGATTAAAAAGGTGCCCGTTATTGCTATAGCAGGCAATCATGACAGCGCGGACAGGTTAGCCTTTGGCAGCAGGCTTTTGGAGAAAAACGGCTTATATATTGAAGGAAAGTTGAGCCAGGATATAAAAAAGGTGGTTTTAGAGGACGAGTTCGGACCGGTGAATTTCTATCTGCTGCCTTATGCAGAGCCCATGGAGGTTAAACACATATTTCAGGCTGAGGATGTGCATAACCACAACGATGCTTTCAGGGTAATTGTGGATAAAATCAAAGAAGGCGCAAATAACAGTGAAAGAAATGTAATAATAGGACACGGATATATCAGAGGACTTAGTGATTTGGAGGAGAGCGAGTCGGAAAGGCCCTTGACTATTGGGGGAACCGAGTATGTGGATGCTGAAATGTTTCGGGGCTTTGAATATACGGCGCTTGGCCATCTTCATGGAGCCCAGAAGGTATCTGGAAATAATATGAGGTATGCAGGCTCTCTGCTTAAATATTCTTTTTCTGAGGTTAAGCAGAACAAGAGTGCGGCACTAATATGTTTAGGGGAAAAGGGAAAAGACCCTGAGGTGGTTTTAAGACCTCTTGTTCCAAAAAGAGAGATGAGAATTATCAAGGGAAAGCTTTCGGACATAATTGCAGCAGCGGCAGAGGAAGGCACGGCTTCAGAGGATTATATCAAGGCAATCCTTACAGATGAGGGTGAGCTTATGGACCCTATAGCTAAGCTTCGCCAGGTTTATCCCAATGTGCTGGAGCTGGTAAGGGAAGGAAGGGACATGGCTGCCGGGGCTTCAAAGACCTCAGCTGGGGCAGGCTACAAGACCAAAACAAAGCTGGAGCTGTTCAAGGATTTTTATGAAAGCATATCCGGCACTGAATTCACAAGTGAAAAGGAACAGGTAGTTGCAGATGTTATAAAGCAGGTTGACAAGGAAGAGGGGTGTTAGGATGAGACCGGTTAAGCTTACCATGACAGCCTTTGGTCCTTATGCAGGAGAAGAAGTTATTGATTTTGCTAAGCTGAAGGATAAAAATATATTTCTTATAACAGGCCCTACTGGGGCAGGAAAAACTACTATATTTGATGGCATAAGCTATGCTGTGTTTGGCAGTGCCAGCAGCGATGAAAGGGACGGGGAAAGCCTGAGAAGCCACTTCGCGTCAGAAGACCTTATCACTTCCGTGGAGCTGGAGTTTGAGCTTAAGGGGAAAAGGTACTATATCAAAAGGATTCCCAAGCAGCTGAAAAGGAAGGCCAAGGGTGACGGGTTCACGGAGCAGAAGCCTGAGGCCTATCTGGAGTTAATATCAGATGAAAAGAGGGATATGTGTGCCTCCGGAGTTAATCCTGTAAACGAAAGAATTGCCGAAATTCTGGGGATAAACTGCGCTCAGTTCAGGCAGATTATGATGATACCCCAGGGAGAGTTCAGACAGCTCATCACCGCCAGCAGCAAGGAAAGGGACGAAATACTTCAGAAGCTGTTTGGTACCGAGGGCTATAAAAGAGTTCAGGATGCACTGAATGATAAATCAAAAAAGCTGGAAAATGCAGTTAAGGATTATAGCAACAGGCTGGATGAAAATATTCACAATTTAAGCCTGGGGGAAAATGAGGAACTGAAAGAGCTGGTTTCAGCAAAGCCCTTGAAGCGGGACGAGGTAGAGCTGAGGGTAGTAGAGTTTATAGAGCAGGATAAGGCTGAGGAAGCAAGGCTGGCCTTGGAGGTTCAGAAGTCAGACAAGGCTATAGTGGACAAAAACACAGAGATTGTAAAGGCAGAAGCCACAAATAAAAAGTTTGAAAATAAAGCTCTAATAGAAATAGAAAAAAGAAAGCTGGAGATCAGTCAGCCGGAAATTGACCTAAAGGTCCAGAGGCTCCTTAGGGTAAGAAAAGCAATGACAATATCGGCAGCTGAGGAAAGCTATCAGCATATAAGCAACGCATTGGAAGCTAGAAAAAATGAGCTTCAGCAGGCAGCAGAAAAAGCTCTGGCTTTAGAAGAAACCAGGAAAGCTGCAGAACAGCTTTTTAAGGCTGAGCAGGAAAAGGAGCCCATGAGGGAAGGCTTCTTTAAGGAAGTAACCAGGCTCCAGGGCCTAAGTGACAAGGTTAAGGCTCTTGAGGAAAAGAAGAATAGTGTTTCAGCCCTTCATAAAGAATGGAAGGCTCAGGAGAACCTCGTTGCTGATAAAAAGGCTGAGCTGGATAAAGGGAAGGCTGCTTTAATTAAGATAGACCAGGAGCTTCAGCAAATTTCCATAGCAAAGGATTCCAATGTTAGAATATCCGAAATGCTGGAGGATAAAAACAGTGCTGCTGAAAAAATTAAAAGGCTCATGGATGAAAACAATAAATTAACTGACATAAGGAATCAGCTTATAAAGGAGCAAGTCTCCCATAACACCATAAAGGCCAAATATGATCAGACCAAGGATATGTATGAAAAGCTCCAGGACGAATTTTTTAAGGGCCAGGCTGGAATATTATCGTCCACCCTGGAGGAGGGAAAGCCATGCCCGGTGTGCGGCTCCATTCATCATCCGGCACCAGCCCACGTAGCTTCATCTGTTCCAGACGAGGCTGCTTTGAACAAGGCAAAGGCTGCTTTTACAGATTCCCAGGATAAATACAACAGGAGCAGTGAAAATTTGAACATTCTTTTAGGCCAGGGAAAGGCACAAAGGGATGTGGTAATTAAGCTTAAGCAGGAGGTCCATGGGGATTATGGAGCTGTGCTTGAGAAATTTGAAAAGGAACAACTGACAAAAGAGCTTATTGCTTTATTAGAAAGCCTTAATCAGGAAATTACAAGGCTTAAGGGTGAAAAGAACAGGCTGGATAAGCTTATAGGTAGCGAAAAGGCACTTGTTCAGGACAAGACTAACATTAACAAGAAAATCATGGAGGATGAGGAAGCCCTTAAGGAAGCCGATACAAGGCACAAGGATATCCATACTGCACTTATAGCAGAACAGGGACTTTTGGAGGTACTGAAAGCCGAGCTGCCTGAAAGCTTAGATTCAGAGGATAAGCTTAAAGCTGCAATAGTAAAGGCACAGGAGAGCTACAGTAAACTGAAAAAGGCGCTGGAAGATGCTGAAAGCAAGCGCAGTGAGGCAAATATTCAGCATGCAAAGGCAATAGCATCAAGGACTTCAGCAGAAGACAACCTGAAGCAGGCTGAAGCTGAACTCCTTATATCCAAAGAAAGATTTATGGATGCTGTGGGAGACTGCGGCTTTGAATCTCCTGAGGATTATTATAAAAACAAGCTTTCGGAAAATCAGGCAGAAACCCTTGAAAATGACATTAATGAATATAACCAAAGACTGAAATCCATATCAGACAGTTTAATAAAGGCTCAACAGGAAATACAGGGTTTGCAGGTTGTTGAACTAAAGGCTTTGGAAGAGGAACTGGAGGGAATCAAGGTCCATAGAAAGCTGATAGAGGAAGAAAAAACAGGGGTATATGCCAGAAGGACTCACAATGAAAAAATATTTGAGAGCATGGCTATCTTAAAACGGGATATGCTTAAAGCCGAAGAGGAATACAAGGCTGTAGGGGACCTTTCCAATATAGCCAATGGCAGGAATTCGGAAAGGATATCCTTTGAGAGGTATGTGCTGGCTGCATTCTTCGATGACATAATTCATGCTGCAAACCTGAGATTTACAAAGATGACAGGCAGCAGGTACGAGATGGGAAGGATGAAGGAAAAGGGCAAGGGCGGCGGCCAGAGTGGACTGGAGATAGAGGTTTTGGACAATTACACCGGGCGCACAAGGCACATAAAAACTTTGTCCGGGGGAGAAAGCTTCAAGGCTTCCCTGTCCCTGGCCCTGGGGCTGGCAGATGTGGTACAGTCCTATGCCGGGGGCATAAGCATGGATACCATGTTTATCGACGAGGGCTTTGGAACTCTGGATCCGGAATCACTGGACAATGCAATTCTAACTCTCATAGAGCTTCAGAGCACTGGAAGGCTGGTGGGCATCATATCCCACGTACCTGAGCTTAAGGAGCGGATAGATGCAAGGCTGGAGATAATCCCAAGCAAAGAAGGAAGTACAACGGCTTTTAACGTTTGACAATAAAAAAGAAGTAAGAACAGGGTGGCTGTTCTTACTTCTTTTTGTGCTGTTTTAATTAAGTGTTGATGGTGCGTCTCATCCACACTTAATTAAAATAGGCTATGGGTTTTAGCTATTACTTATATAAGATACTCTTGGCGGATAACTCAAGAGTAATCTACAGATTAATAGGTGAAGACCATTTTTCCTGATCTTAAGGCAAGTGGTCTTGACCATAACCACTGGTTAGTGGCACTGTCATCAAAATAGTATATTGCTCCATTGGTTGGATCCACACCTCTAGCTGCATCATTAGCCGCCTTTACAGCAGTTGCAGTAGCTGGCTTGTAGATATAGCCGTTTTCCACCGGTGTAAACTGGTAATAGTTTGAATCCTTCTGATATATTACTGAGGAAACTGTGTTAGGAAATCTTGAGTCCTTAACCCTATTTAACACTACCGCTCCTACAGCAACCTGGGCTGTGTAGGGTTGTCCATCAGCCTCTGCAGTGATTAGCCTTGCCAGAAGGTCCATGTCTGCAGCAGAAAGTGAGCTTGTCCCAACATTGACAGCTGGTGTAGTTGTCGCAGGTGACGTACTGGTAGTTATGCCAGCAGGAATCACCAGCTTTTCACCTACTAAAATCATATCCAGCCATTTATTATTGGCCTTTCTTAAAGTAGTGAGAGATACGTTGAATTTCTTTGCTATCAGGTACAATGAATCTCCGGACTGAACAGTGTATATGGTGCCTGGCACCTGTAATACCTGGCCGGGATAGATGGTTGTGCCTGACAGGCTGTTATTTTGCATCAGTACTGTGCTGGTGGTGCCAAAGAGCCTTCCAATAGTGAAAAGGGAATCTCCTGATACCACACTGTAGGATGCTGCATGTACACTGGAAACTGAAAAAATTGTCAGTGAAAATGCAGCGGCAGCCATAAGCTGCTTAATCTTTCGTATATTAAACATTTTTCCTCCTTGTGCCTCCGAGGTTAGTTGACGGGTTCGGGGGGAGTTACCCCTATTCGCAAAGCGAAATTCACCCCATGGAAATTTGTAAATTCCCCGTACTCCTTATGGAGATTCGGCATAAATTATTTAGCAACTAGGTTACTTATGTGTTATTTTATCAAACAATTGTTAGACAAGCTATGTATTGTTAATGGGTATTATGGCAATTGGTACAAGCACCACTTAAATATGGTACAAGCTTGTGGAATTAATAAACTCATCAACACTTTATTAAAACAGCCCCAGAAGGTGTGCACACATAGGTAACCAATGTAGAAAAATTCAAGAATTTGAAATAAAACATATAAATATTATAAAATATGCCATAATATTACCTGAAACGTCATAATATTCAAAAAATTCCTATGTTTAAAATGTAACAATTGTAGTAAAATAGAATTGAGTATTTTTGAAAGGTGGTGGCTTTTAATGTCCTATGTAAGACGGCGAATATCCACTGACGCTTTTAATTCAAACCAGGAATTCATGGAGGCCTTGCATCACAAGGATTCCTTCTGCTACAAGCCCTGGCAGTTTCAGAACGCTGAGGTATGTGCAGACACACTTAAAACTACCTATGATGAAATAGCCATCTGGGGCCTGCATGAAGCTATGCTTAGACCAGGCTTCAAAATCCAGGACAACGTAGTTCACGTGCCAAACATATTTTCCAAGGTTAATGGTGTAAGCAAAGACCTGGAGGATTATATGAAAACAGTAACCTCGCTGGCGGAAAGCAAAAATACATTATTTATAAGAAAACTGCCAATGATGCGCTTTAGGAACGTCAAAAGTATCTTTAAAATATATGGATCTGTATTAGATAACAAGGGCTGTATTGATAAAGACAGACTTCTAAGCTCGGAATACTGGAAATACAGGGGCCTGAAGCCGGCCCTTCAGGAAGCTTGCGCTGACAGAATAATTGCTCTTTGCAGCTTGCCGGACTTTTGGAAGTATAAAAACTTTAAGATGAAAATGAAATTGAGGCTTATGGATAAAATAAGGAACTATTTCCTTTATATGAACAATTTCAAAGCAAAGGACGAGTATTACATGAAGGTGTCCACCTTTATGATTCTTACAAGCCTTTCAGAGGAATTTATAAATCTGCTGCAGAATTTTGACTATCCCATGGCAATTCCAAAAATCATAATATATAACAATGGCGACGATAACGATTTTTCCTTTTCGGATGCCGTAATTCTGATGTTTATGAACTCCATGGGGGTAGATGTGGTTATATACAATCCATCTGGAAAAAGTGACATAGAAAATTTTATAAAGAATGACTTTTACGATACCCATGTGCTGGAGCTCTTGGGCACCAAGGTACCCTTTAGGAAAAGCGGATTTTTCAAGGGCATATTTTAGCTATTCTTAAAAAATTAGAAGGAGACGGGTTATATGAGGTTTAGTGAAGATGAGGATATTAAAGAAGTGATTGAAATACCTGACGATACCCAGCTTGAGATTGAAGAAAAGCTGGATGCCATCAGGGAAGAGCTGAAGCAGTCTCCCGAGGTGATAAAAATTGCAAAGGAACTAAATGTGACAGACATAGGAGCAATAATGAAGTTTGGACACGAGCCATCACTGGAGGTCTCCAAATTTTCGGACCGGATACTTAACAGTATAAAGCTTTATAATGTGGAGAACTCCAGCGTTATGCTGAAGGAGCTCACAAAAATAATGAGCAGGTTTGACAAAGAAGAACTGGAGAAAAAGCCCGAGGGGTTTTTTGCAAAGATGTTTGCAGGGGGAAAAAGGACTATAGAACAGATACTGTCAAAATACCAGACCCTGGGAGCCGAAATAGACAGGATATACTCCAGGATATCTGCCTACAATGGTGAAATTTTGAAAACCAACAAGGACCTGGAAGAAATGTTTGAAAAGAATTTCGAATATTATAAGGAACTGGAAAAGTATACAGCAGCATGCAGCCTCATAATTGATGAAATTGAAAAGGAAGACCTGCCCTATTGGGAACAGCGGGCAACCTACGGCTATGGGGATGACAATATAAAGCTCCAGGAGGTTAAAAATTCCCTGGAAATGCTGAAGCACAGGCTCTATGACCTGGAGATGGCAAAAATGGTAGCCCTGCAAACAGCACCTCAGATCCGGATAATCCAAAAAGGGAACTATAAGCTAATAGGCAAGATCCAGTCTGCATTTATTATAACAATACCTATATTTAAAAATGGCCTCATTCAGGCAGTTACGTTAAAAAGGCAAAAGCTTATCGCAGAGTCCATGGACGCTTTGGACAAGGCAACCAATGAATTGCTCCTCAAGAATGCAGAAAATATTAAAAACCAGAGTATAGATATAGCAAGATCAACAGGAGGCCCTTCAGTAAAGGCGGAAACCCTTGAAACTGCCTGGAGAACAATCATGGAGGGGATTCAGGAAACGGAACGTATCGAAATTGAGAATAAAAAGCTGAGGGATGACGGAATTCAAAAAATAAATAAAATTAAATCAGAAATTATATTCAAATAACTGGTATTTATTGTTGAACAATGTGGTTTGTGCTATAATCTATTTAAGTGTTAATTTTCGGAAATAATTCTCAATACTAATAGCGAGGTAAAAGGATGGATTTCTTAGCATTACAAGATATTATTAAAAAGATAGACGGTGTAATTAATGCTAAAATCATAACTGAGGATGGCGAAATTACAGAACTACATATTTTAGCAAATACTCTAAGGGCACCAAAACAGATCGTTCGTGATATCGAATCTTCTCTTATGGCAGCCTTTGACTACAGAATTGACCGAAGAGTAGTCAGTATTGCACAGATAGAAACAGATGAAATGAGAGAACTTAAGAGAATTAAGTTTGACGGAGTAGCTATGTCCACTATTGGAGATCAGGTGGATTGTACAGTTAAGCTGCTCTTGAATGACGAAGAGTATACCAGCAGGCAGACTGCGGTAAAAACAGAAAGCAATAAAAGAAAGGTGGTTGCAGTTTCCACTATAAAAACAGTGGAAGAGGTGATTGGCAGAACGACTTCTTTTGATGTGCAGGATGTATTTGTACAAGCCAGCAGGGATACTTCCTTTGCTACAGTTATAGTAAATATGATAGATAATGGCAGAGAAGAAACCATGATAGGCACAGCATTGGTTAAGAATGATGTAAATGAAGCAATTGCCAAGGCAGCATTGGATGCTGTAAACAGACGAATTGAAAAATTGAATAATAAGTAGTATTAATTAAGTTTACCTATAGGCCGATTACTACATACACTTCTTTTTTCTTTACCCCTAGCGGAGTTAACTATGACAGGTTTTTAGCGGACCCCTGTTAATTCAGCAAAGGGGGAATTATGTAATGAAAAAGAATAATTTAGTTAAAGTTCTTATGGCTTTGTTGGCATTAGCAGCAGCTGGTGGCGCAAACATGACTTGGATGTTCTAATTTAATTAATGTTAATAGGTAATCGGCCTTTATCCATACACAGGAGGAAACATGAAGAACTTACCAAAGGCTTCCAGAATTTATCTTATAATTGTTTACATATTAACTACTATTTTCATGGCTATGTTTTATAAGTACGATTATTTCGATGTATACATAGCAGATTATTTAGCTTTGGTATTTTTCTCAATTTTAATAGCTTTAACGGAATCATACACAGTAATTCACAAGAACATATCTTTCAGCACAACCTTTGCAGTAGAGTTAGCTGTATTTATGTTATTTGGTCCTTTTTTTGCTATGACGGCTGTAGTGCTAGGATTTTCATTGAGATATGTTAAAGATACTAGCGGAAAATATAGACATATATTTAATTCTTCGTTTGCTGGAACAATTTTTAATTACTGTGTTTTAATTTTACCAATTATATTGTCATATTATATCTATTTAAATATTGGAGGAACCTTTGTTTTCATTAATTTTGGTTCCAATTTATTTGAAGTTACAGTATTTAGTTTAATTTGTTTCCTGATAAACCTATTTTTAATATCAATAATGATGACCACTTATACTAAAAAAAATCTTTTCTTTACATTTTTCAGCAATATTAGACTAGGGTTTATTAATTTTCTAATAATGGTTCCTTTTGGAATAATGCTAGCTATGATGTATCAAGCATTTGGTTATCTTGGAGTGTTATTTCTATTCTTCCCTATCGTTTTAGTGAGATTTACCTTTTCCCTCTACATAGATTCAAAAAACCAGTTTATTCAGACAGTGGATTCTCTAATGAGAGCTGTGGAAGCAAGAGATTCATATACTGAAGGTCATTCACACAGGGTAGCTAAGTTAGTTGAAATGATTTCAAGAGAGCTTAAGTACAGTGAAGCAAAGGTTGAACAGATGAACATGGCAGCTGTACTCCATGATGTGGGCAAAATTGGAATCAATGATTACATACTGAATAAGCCTGGAAGACTTACTGATGAGGAATACAACTTAATAAAGAATCATCCTGAAATTGGATACAACATATTAAAGGATGTTAAGGGCTTGGAAAATGTCCTTGAACTGGTAAGAGACCATCATGAAAGATACGACGGCAAAGGTTATCCAAATGGCAAGTCCAAGGAAGATCTGTCCTTTGAAGTTTTCATTATACAGCTGGCAGATGCTATTGATGCCATGGCTACGGACAGGCCTTACAGGAAGGGCCTTACTGATGAAGAGATTGATGTTGAAGTTGAAAGAAACAGGGGAACACAGTTCCACCCTAAAGTAGTTGATGCTTATTTAAAGGCTAAGGGAAAAAAGATAAAATAGCGGGGAATTGATATGTTTATACAGGTTATTGTTTTGGCCATAATTTTAGGGCTGGTCTTTAAAGGAAACTTGAAAAATTTATCAAATCTTAAGTTCGAGGGTATATACTATCTTGTTGCAGCATTTCTCCTGGAAGCGGCAGTTATAATTTCTATAAGGAAAGGACTGCTGACATTAGGCACTTTGACAACGCTGTCAGATATTTTAATGTATACTCTGCTTTTGATTTTTATAATTAAAAATATGAAGGATCCACTAATAGTAATGGTGGGCATCGGGTTTATGCTGAATGCCATCCCAATATTTGCAAATGGTGGCATGATGCCGGTTACAATCAATGCTGTCCATGCAGCTGGGCTTACTGACAAGGTAGGCACAATGGGTTTGTACCATCTGGTGGATTCAGGAACAAGGTTTTGGTTTTTAGGTGATATTATACCGTATACCTTTATTAATAAGAATATTATCAGCATCGGGGATCTGGTGCTGTCTCTTGGAATTATGTTTATTATAATAAGAGGAATGAAACGGGAAATTAAGGCGTGTCCTGGAAAATGTACGAGAGTATGCAGAAGGACGTGCGTTAAAAATTGGGACTAAAAAAGCCTTAAGGTGATACGACGGCTTCCGTTCAAGTCACAAAGGTATTAAATAGTAATAGTGTTAGAGAGTGAATTAACAGTGCAATTCACTCTCTTTATTATTAGGCTCTGTTACAATAACGCACAATACTTTATCATGAGTATATTGATGAATAGCTGGCAATTCATAGTATATATTAACAATAAGGATAATTGAGATTTGTAATATACTGCGCATTAAATAAGTTTTCACTTAATTTATGATAATGAATTAATCCTATATAATTGTGCAGGAATAATCGGATAGACAGATATAATTTCTGATATTCTATTGATGAGATTGGAGGTCATAAAATGAATTCGCTAAAGGAAATGAACGATGCATTAAATTATATTGAAGAAAATCTTGATGGTGACATTGATTCTAAAGAAATAGCAAGGTTGGCACTTTGCTCGGAATATCATTTTCAAAGGATGTTTTCTTTCCTTGCAGGTGTTTCACTATCTGAGTACATTCGCCGCAGACGACTTACTGTTGCAGCCTTTGAACTTAATAATAGTAATATAAGAGTAATTGACTTGGCTGTTAAATATGGATACACCTCACCAGACTCTTTTTCAAGGGCTTTTCAAAGTATGCATGGGATAACGCCGTCAGAGGCTCGGTGCAATGGAAAATCATTAAAGGCGTACCCACGGATGACCTTTCAATTATCAATTAAAGGAGGAAATGAAATGAATTATCGTATAGTAGAAAAAGAGGTATTTAGAATAGTTGGTATCAAAAAAAGAGTTCCTATTGTTTTCAATGGTGTGAATCCAGATATTGCAGCTATGTATGCTAATTTAACTCCAGAAATGATAAAAAAGCTTAAGGAGCTATCCAATATGGAGCCCTCAGGAATGATTAGTGCTTCTGCTAACTTTTCAGAGGGACGAATGGAGGAAAAAGGTGAATTAGACCATTATGTAGGAGTGGCAACAACCGTAGAATGTCCCTGTGATATGGACCACCTTGAAGTTTCGCCATCAACCTGGGCTGTATTCGAAGCGGTTGGACCTTTTCCAGAGACCCTGCAAAATGTATGGGGACGTATATACTCTGAATGGTTTCCTTCCTCAAACTATGAAGTAACAGAGGGACCTGAAATTTTATGGAATGAAAGCAAAGATACAACTTTATCAAATTATAAAAGTGAGATTTGGATACCTGTTAAAAAGAAAAAATAGTAGAGAGAAGCTCGGCATATGCTGAGCTTTTTCAGCTATAGAAAATTAACCTAAAATTAGTCTCTACCAGATTTGATAGAGACTATAATTGTAATTTAAATACCTTGCGTTGCAGAGGTAACTGTTACCTCTACCACTCTAGACAAGAATGAGAATTTTTCTTTCATCATATCGAATTCTGGACCAGATGTTAGATATTTCGCTGTTCCTTCAACTACAAAGCCTGTTCCCGGATAATCTTTGTAGCCTAATACTTCTTTGCTACCTAAAGTCATCTTAATTTTATTATTTGCATTTACATTTTTTTCTGTTTTACGAAATCCATATGCAGGAATTAAAATCCTTTCATCATCAGTAACTACTAAATAAGAGTTCCAAGTGTTTGCAACATGTGGTTCGGATGAGACTCCCCATGATACTACTGTAACTACACCTTCATGTTTTAATACATCATAAAATTTTTCTGTAAGCATATTGTATTTCCTCCTCGTATAATGTAGTTAGAAACATTGATAACAAATCAGTCGGAATTTCAGCG
>CALBDU010000050.1 GCA_937927335.1 uncultured Clostridium sp. | reverse complement strand
TCAGTTCAGTTGTGCAATTGGCAATAACTTTGTGCATGTGACTAATATTGGATGCAGATCTTGGCTCATATAAAAGCTCAGTACCATTTGGAAACCATTGAACATACAAGGCTCCTTCACCATTGATGGTTTGTACAGTATTATTTATAACATCATATATTCTAATAACACTGTCATTAGAGTAAACAACCCTTCTGCTGTCTGGCGCCCAGTCGATAAATCCTGGTGCAGTAATCTGATCAATTTTTGAAACCCTCATTGTTGCAACGTCTATGATTGAGATAATGCCTGTATCTCCTACATAAGCAATCTTAGTTTGCTTTGGTGACCAAAATAAGCGGGACATTTGCCCTGCTTCATTTACAGGCAAAGTACTGAGCTTTCCTGTATTAGGTTCATAAAGTCCCAAATAGGATTGAAGCTCATCATTTAGTATTACAGCTAATTTTCCTGTGCCTCCAGGAGGAGGATAGGGAATAGCAATTGTCATTCCTGGTATTAAGCCAGTTGTAAGCCCTGGATTTGCATTTAAAATGAGGTCATATCTTGGCTGGCCATTTAGAGTAACATTATATTTTGCGGCAATTTTAAATAGAGTATCTCCAGGTTTAACAATGTAATAAGGAACTCCTTGAGGAATAATTAAAACCTGACCTGGCATTAGAATATATGGTGAACCTATACCATTTACTTCTGCTAGTAAATTAATTGGTATCCTATACATTTGTGATATCAGGAATAATGAGTCACCAGATTTTACAACATAAGTAGTTACACCAGGAGGCATTGATAACTGATCGCCTATATAAATAGTATAAGGAGCCTTAATATTATTAGCATTTATAAGGGAAACCAAGGAAATATTCCAGCGCTTTGCAATATTAAGCAGTGAGTCCCCTGCACGAACTGTGTAGAATATCTGCATAATCTTCTCCTAAAAATAATTGATATCATAATAGATTATGCTTTGGTTAGATTTTATGCTATAGGGGGTTGTACATTAATCAAACTTGTATTTTACTATATTTTGGAATACAATGAAATTGATTATTTGCAAGTTCATAGGTATTTGAAAGCTCTAAAAGATTATAAAGGATGGGAAAGATATGAATGAGTTAACAAAACTAATTAAAAATGATATGAAACCTGCCCTTGGGGTAACGGAACCTGGCGCAATAGCATTTGCAGTGGCAAAAGCACGAAGTTATACCAGTGGAGAAATCAAAGAAATAAATGTAGCCATGAATAGTGGTATGTACAAGAATGCATTTACATGTGGAATACCAAACAGCAAAGAGGTCGGCAATGTTTTTTCGGCGGCTTTAGGCGGCGTTGCAGGAAATCCGGAGAAAGGGCTGGAAGCATTGGCAGATGTAACGGAGGCTGACAATGAAGCAGCTCATAAACTTGTGGATGCAGGAAAAGTATCGGTATCACTCAGTGGAATCACAAGCTGCATTTTTATTGAGGCTACCGTTATAACCGAAGTGGATACTGCAATTGTAACAATCCGTAATTCCCATACCAACATTACTAAGATAACTGTTAATGGTAAAGTTATATTAGAAACGGAAGACGAAAGAAAGGCAGGTATTGGAGAACTAGAAGAAACTGCTGGAGATGTACCTCTTATACATAAGTATACCCTTCAGGAGCTATATGAGTATATTTCAACTGTGGACATTGAAGAGATAAGTTTTATAAGAGATGCTTATAAATTAAATCTGGAGTTATTCCATGAAGGACTGAAAAGCCCCAGAACCACATTTGCACGTCACCTGCTAGAACTTAACGGAGGAAAAGAAATCTCTGATAACGAAAAAACTACCGCTTCTTTATTGTGTAACGCAGCAATAGAGGCACGTGTAATTGGCTTAGATAAGCCAGCCATGAGTATTACAGGCTCTGGTGCCCATGGAATTATTGCTACTATGCCCTTGTATGCGGCATATAAAGTGAATGGATATACAGAAGACAGGCTGCTTCGTGCAACAGCTTTGAGTTATTTAGTTTGTATGTACATTAAAGAATACTCAGGGAAATTATCTGCATTTTGTGGATGTGCAATTGCTGCTGGTT
Source organism: uncultured Clostridium sp. (assembly GCA_937927335.1). Taxonomy (GTDB): domain Bacteria; phylum Bacillota; class Clostridia; order Clostridiales; family Clostridiaceae; genus UBA699. The sequence continues at coordinate 4,014 of CALBDU010000050.1, read as the reverse complement.
CCGGCATGGCATGCGCTCTCATCTATTTAAGAGGAGGCACAGTAGAAATGATGTCACATGCTTTGAATAATATGGCCAGCAGTATTACTGGAATGATATGCGATGGAGGCAATCAGGGATGTACAATGAAAGGAATAGCGGCTGTGGATGCGGTGTATGCATCTGTAGATTTTGCCATGAATGGAGTCTATATTTTTGACGTTCATGGGATAAATGGAAAAACTCCGGAAGAAACTATGAGGAATATGGGTTTAATTGCCACTCCTGGAATGACAGGAACAGAAAAGACCATAGTGGAGATTTTTGAGAGTAAGTTGAAGCAATCGTAATGAAATAATTCCAGTTTTTTATATTCCCTCAGACTAATAGGTTTGGGGGAGTTTTGCTTTAAGAGGTCTAACAAATAAGAAGAACTGAGGATATTTGCGTTAAGGTATAGGTTTGCGTTTCTTTTTCACAAGAATAAGTGATGACTACATTATAGGGAATCTTATGTAGTCATTTTTTGCCTTAAGATGTATAGGAGTACTTGAGATTCTCACACAAAATCTCAAAACTATGCTGCGTAAGTACATTTAAAGAAAGGTTCAAGTTGCTTGCTCGGTGAGAGATATCAAAAAAACCATACTTTCGAAAGGATTCTATGGAAGATAGTCTTTTAAGAATTCAGGATGTTGTCCGAACTGCACACCTGGCAGTTCACTGAACATTAATACTATTGACTAAATTGGTCAATAGTATTAAGATATAAATTGACTGGTATAGTCAATTTTCTTTTGATATAGATTATTTAGATAGAAGGTGTAAATTATGTTTTCAAAGTTCCAGAGTTTAAAACCTGAAAAGCAAGATAGAATACTAAATGCAGCGATAAAAGAATTCGCAAAAAAAGGTTATAAAAATGCTGCTACAGATGAAATTGTTAAGGGAGCCAGTATTTCAAAAGGAGCGCTATTTCATTATTTTAACAACAAGAGGGAGTTGTACTTATTTTTATATGAATATTCTTTAGAGATTGTTATGAATGAGTTTTTTGGGAAAATAGATTTGCAGGAAAAAGATATCTTAAAAAGACTGCGTCAGGTTTTACTTATTGAATTTATGCTTGTAAATAAACATCCTGATTTGCTTGACTTTATTAAGTCTGCTAATTTTGAAAGCTCTGATGAAGTAAAAAATGATTTGGAGTGCAAAAATGAAGTATATCTTACAAGTGGCTACAGTAAAGTGCTGAGCAATTTTGATAGTTCTATGTTTAAAGAGGGAACGGACATTAAAAGAGCCGTGAATGTTATTGTCTGGACCATGGAAGGCATTGCATCCCAAAAAAAGGAGGAGATAAAGGAAAGTCCTATAACTAATCTTAATTTTGATGAAATCCTATCGGAAATAGATATTTATTTTAAATTATTAAAAGACTGTTTCTATAAGTAAACAGGAGGAAAATAGTATGGAAAATATGGTCAAAAGTTTTGAAGATTTGACTCCTGACCTTCAGGAGTTTGCAGGAGGAAAAGGCGGCATGCTTTCCAGGATGTTTCAGGACGGGTATCCCGTTCCTGAAGGTTTTGTTGTTTTACCGTCAGCTTTTCAGAAGGAGATGCTGAATGCGGAAGCTTGGAATGAGATAAGGGCTTATCTGAATGTCATTAGAAAGAATCATGGACAAGCACTATTTGCAGTGAGGTCATCCGCTTTAAGTGAAGATTCAGCACAGGCTTCCTTTGCAGGAGAGTTTGAAACCGTTCTTAATGTTAAAACAGATGAAGAAATACAGGAAGCAATCAATAGAGTTTTTAGATCAAAAGAATCTGAGAGAGTAAAGGCATATAGTTCTGTTCAGGGAATGGAACAATCGCATCAAATTGCTGTGGTAATTATGCTTATGGTGCAGTCTGAAATTTCGGGAGTACTATTTACGGCTGATCCGATTACAGGCAGTCACGCAAGTATGACAGGTAATTTTGTCTATGGGTTGGGGGAGCAACTGGTATCCGGCGAAGCCAATGCATATCCCTTTAAACTGATGAGACCTAAAGGGAAATATGAGGGACCTGAGGATTTTAAAAAGTATGCCTCAGAACTGTATAAACATGCTGCTAAGCTTGTGAAGAACTTTGGGTGTCAACAGGATATTGAATGGGCAGTTGAAAAAGGCAAATTGTATATGCTTCAAGCAAGACCTATTACAACCCAGAAGACAGGGAATCCAGACACCTATGAACAAAATGACACATTGGATGGAGATTACCTCTGGACCAATACTAATGTAGGTGAGGCTATGGCCGATGTTTTTACTCCGCTTAGCTGGTCTGTAATTAGGGCACTAGATGAGGAGCAAATGGCAGTTCCCGGATATTATTTATTCTCCGGCAATATCTGCGGAAGAATGTACTCAAATGTAAATCTGGCCTTGTCAATATACCCGGCCTTTGGTAAGGACTATAAACCCGTGCTTAAAAAAATGAATGATATATTCGGACAGATGCCCGAAGGAATGGATATACCAATTTATCCGTTTTCAGGTTCTGAATTAATAAAATTGATGATCCCCGGGGTAAGAAAGTCCTTAAAAAAGTCCAGGGAAGTTGTGAAAGCAATGCCAAATTATCTTGAGGAAACACCTGGATGGTGCAGAACAATGAAAGAACGAATTGAGAGAACAAAGACAAATAAAGAATTACTGAACTTATGGAAGGAAGAACTTTGGCCATACAATTGTAAGGCTCTGTGGGTTAGCCGTTTTGCACCACGAAAAAAGTTAGCGGGATTGTTTAAACTAAATAACGAACTCCCAAAGCTTTTAGGAAACGAAGACGCCAATACACTTCTGTCGAACTTAAGAGGAAGTTCTGAACTTGAAAGTCTTGGCCCTGTTATTGGCATATCAAAGATCATTAAGGGGGAATCGAGTCGGGAGGAATACCTAATGAAGTACGGTCATCGAGGTCCACATGAGTTTGAGTTATCCATACCTGATCCTGCTGAGAATAAAATCTGGCTTGAAAAACAGATAGAAGAATTTACAAAGTCTAATGTTGATGCTGAAGGTCTTTTAAAGAAACAGCATACTCAGTATGAACGAACTTTAAAGAAACTTGAGGAACGTTTTCCAGACAAATCAAAAAAAATCAGGAAGCAAATTGCAGATGCTTCTAAAGGCAGCTATATAAGAGAAGCTACTCGTTCGGAATGGACCAGAGTTTTTAGGGTTAACCGTGTTTTTGCTCTTAAAGCGGGAGAACTTACAGGAATTGGAGAAGATGTATTCTTCCTCTATATGGATGAAGTTCTGAATTTTCTTTCCGGAGATATATCAGCGGTTCAGCATATTCCTGACAGACGTAAAACTTTCGAAAAGTATAAAGCACTACCTCCATTGCCGTCAATAATCCGTGGGAAATTCGATCCATTTAAGTGGGCAGAGGATCCAAACAGAAGAGTGGATTATTATGACCCTAGTTTAACATCTGCCAGCACGGTCGACTCTGAAATACTAAAAGGCTTTGCTGGAGCAACAGGAAGAATAGAAGGGATTGTACGTGTTTTGACAAATCCGGAGGAAGGGGAGAACTTTAAGCAGGGTGAAATATTAGTGGCATCTACCACTAATGTAGGTTGGACACCACTTTTTCCCAGAGCTGCAGCAATTATTACCGATATAGGAGCACCTTTGTCTCATGCTGCCATTGTAGCAAGAGAACTTGGAATTCCTGCTGTGCTGGGATGCGGCAACGCTACCACGCGACTTAAGACAGGAGACAAAGTGCTTGTTGATGGTGGTCAAGGAGTTGTGAATATCTTGGATTTGAACAATTGCATGTATTCTAAAGGAGAATATAGTACAAAAAGACATTGAGTTTGCCAATGCCATTATGGATCTAGAAACATGGGTATAACTGGGGAATGAAAATTGAAGTCTATCAATAGTGAACTACGCACAAATTAGCGAAACTTGATGAACGAATCATAAAGGATTAGTAACTTTGATATAGGAACTATAATGTAAAGATT
>CALBDU010000049.1 GCA_937927335.1 uncultured Clostridium sp. | reverse complement strand
TTATAGCTGGTCCCATTTTAATTTACAAGGCACCTGATTATTATGCGCTTACCTTCAAGAGAGAATAACTGCTGTGCAAACTGCTTTAAATGTAGCAAATGACCAGGTAGCTACCGCAGGTTTAGCTGTAGATAAAGCAGAGACAAGCCTTATTACTGCAGATGAATTAAGTGCTGAGAAACTTGTAAACACATTACCTGAGAGTGCTATTAAGACAAACTATATTACTAGATTGAAATATGTCAAGCAGGAAATATCGGCAATGGCTGCTGTTACAAATGCTGAAACAAAGAAAACCCAGTCATATGTAGACAGTGCTGTTAAGTTAGTAACCGCATTGACAGATAGTAATTTGAAAACTTCTCTGCAATCAAGAATAAAAACCGTACAGGAAACATTGCATCTGCACAAATTACTACTGCAACTAATGCAGTGGCAAAAGCAGAGACAAGTATATTGCAATCGGATTTAACAAATGCTCAGAAGCTTGTAACAGCTTTAACAAACAGTGACATAAAAACAAATTTACAAACAAGACTTACAGCTTTACAGACTACAATCATTCAGAAAGCTACTGATGCAGTAAAAACCTGCGAAAGTACTCTTGCAACAACAGAGGTAGCAAATGCTAATAAATTGGTCTCTGCATTGATAGCTGGTACAGATAAGACAGCTTTAACAGCAAGAATGAAACTCGTTTCCCAAGAGATGAAAGTAATCACTGCTGTTGTAAATGCTGAAACCAAAAAGACCCAATCATGTGTGAACAGTGCAGCTAAGTTAGTAACTGCTTTGCCTGATGGAGACTTAAAAGCAACGCTGCAATCCAGACTTACAACAGCACAGGATAGTGTTACTGAAATATTGATATCTAATGCAACTACAGCGGTAATAAAAGCCGAGACAAGTCAACTGGAAGCTGATGAAATAGTTGCTCAAAAACTTGTTACAGCATTGGCTTCCACCGATTCTAAAACTGCCTTGCAGTCAAGATTGGATTCATTGCAGGCTGTAATTATTCAAAAGGCTACAGATAGTGTGTCAAGTTGTGAGAATACTCTTTTAAAGGCAGATGTGGCTACAGCAAGCAAACTTGTTAATGCATTAGTTAAAGGCACTGATAAAGCTACTTTACAAGCAAGAATGAAAATTGTAAGTCAGCAAATATCTGCAATTACATCAGTAGAAAAGGCAGAATTGAATAATACACAAACTTCTGTAACAAATGCATTAAAGTTAGTTAATACCTTGGTTGATGGAGATTTGAAAACATCCTTATTAGACAGGTTAAATGCTGTGCAGGGAACTGTAACAGATATTCAAAACACTAATGCTGCAGCAGCAGTAGAAAAGGCTGAAACAACACTTTTGGAAGCAGATGAAGTTAAGGCACAGAAACTTGTAACAGCTTTAGTAACTGGTGATATAAAGACAGCATTACAATCAAGACTTGATGATGTTCAGGCAAAGATAATAAAAATTGCAACGGATGCTGTAGCTAAAAGTGAAGAGACTGTATTGCAAACAGATTTGGCAAATGCAGGCAAACTTGTTAATGCATTAGTTAATAGTACGGATAAAACAGCTTTGATTGCAAGAATTAGAATAGTCAACCAGGAAGTAAGTGCTTTGAATGCAGTCGTCAATGCTGAAAAGAATAAGACACTTACTTATATTACTAATGCACAAAAGTTTGTAACAAATTTGCCAAATGGTGAATTTAAGAACTCTTTGCAAGCAAGACTGGATGCATTGTAAAATTACGAAATAGTTAAAGTTCTGCAAAACAGCTAACTGCCTAACCAGCGATTAGCTGTTTTCCTATTTATATCCAGTAGGATTCAGTGAAAGGGAGGAAGGAAAAGCAGGACTTTTTTATAGTAAGAAAAGTGATTTGATATATATTTTGGAAGGAACTGTGATAAAATAAAGGAAATGAAGCAAAACTTTTTATGGCATAACAATAAAAATAAGAAGGGCCGGTAAAGAAAAGAAATGAAGAAGCTAAGATTTGTTCTATTTTGTCTTTTATTTTCGTTATTAATGACAGCCTGCAGTGGTGTTAAAAACCAAGGCACTAATATTCAGAATGACGGTTCTCAAAAACCATTAGATAAACCCGAAATAACTTCTTACTCAATCCTTGGGGAATCCAAGAATCTCACAAAAAAACAAAAGGAGGATATGGATAAGTGGCGCAGTGAAATAGTTGGACTTTCTAAAAATAATAAAGATTATATTTATATTAATGGTGGTGAAGGAAAAAAAGAGGTTGCTTTAACCTTTGATGACGGCCCTGATGGCAAAATTACCCCAGAGATTTTAGATATTCTTAAAAAAAATAATATTCATGCGTCTTTCTTTTTTATCGGCAAATATGTTGATTTGTATCCTGATACTGTTAAAAGAGCTTATAGTGAGGGAAATCTGGTGCTGAATCATTCTATGAGCCATATTGATTTATCAAATAAAAGCAGTGAAATAATAGATAAAGAGCTGCTGGGAAACGAAGATAAGATCTTTAATTTAATAAATAAGCGACCTGCAATAATGCGACCTCCATATGGTGCAGTAACCCAGCTAAGTGCAGATGAAATTAAAAAACTGGGTTACAAAGCTGTAATATGGTCTATTGATACTCTCGACTGGTCACAGAAGGAAAGCTCGAATATTTCCAAAAATGTTCTTGATAATGTAAGGAACGGGGATATTATTTTAATGCATTCAAATGCAGATAAAAAGACCACAGCGGAGGCGTTGCCTGAAATTATAAAAGGGTTAAGAGAAAAGGGCTATGATATGGTAACTTTAGATGATTTATTGGGCATAGCAGCCTATAAAAAATAATGAGAAGGGGATTAAAATGGGGAAAAAAATAGTTGTATACAAATCCAGGTACGGTAGTACAAAAAAATATGCAGAGTGGATATCCCAGCAGTTAGAAGCAGATTTATTTGAAGTCGATGATATTGAACGTGACAAGCTTAAAGACTATAACACCATAATTTATGGAGGAGGGCTTTATGCCAGTGGAATATCGGGTATTTCAGTAATAACAAAAAACTTTGAGGACCTTAAGGAAAAAAATATTATCGTTTTTACTGTAGGTCTTGCTGCCACAGAGGATAAAAGCATTTTTGACCCTATAATAAATAAGAATTTTCCTGAAGAAAATATGCGAAATTCCATTAGGTTTTTTCATTTCAGAGGCGGTATGGATTACAGTAGGCTAAATATAATGCATAAGGCCATGATGGCTATGATGAAAAAAAGCGTTGAAAAAAAAGAAACTAAGACAGAAGAAGATAAATTAATGCATGAAACCTATGGCGGGATTGTTGATTTCAAGGACCAAAAGATGATTGAGCCTTTAATAAATTATGTTAATAGTTTAAAATAAAATTGTTACAGGGATAAAAACACAGTTCTGGTTGGTAGTCCAGACGCAGCGCAGCTGTCAGTAACCTGCCTCCTAAGGTTGTCCATTCTCTGACTTGATATTATTAGGAGGATTTAAATGATTAAGGTAAGCTGCAAATTGACGGTTTTTTTTGAGGATCCTTTTTGGGTTGGTATATTTGAGAGAACTGGGGATGGTTATTTGGAAGCAGCCAAAATTGTATTTGGGGCTGAGCCAAAGGATCATGAGATTTATGATCAATTTATTAAGTACTTTAGTAAATTGAGATTTAGTCCAGGAATCTCAGATATTGAAATTGATTCAAAAAAAGTCAATCCTAAAAGGATGCAAAGGCTTATAAAAAGTCAGGTTTTGAAAACCGGAGCAGGTACTAAAGCTCAGGAAGCTTTAAAGCTTCAGATGCAGGAGAATAAACTCCTGCGCAAGTCCTTTCAGAAGAAACGGGCAGAGGATGAAAAACAAAGACAGTATGAATTGAGGCAGCAGAAAAAGAAGGAAAAGCACAAGGGGAGGTAAAAATACCTCTTCTTTTGCTTGAACAATGATTGTGGTAAAATTATATAAAATATGTTTAGAAAGGAGCACCCATATGCGTAAAAGGATATTGAATATTGTAAGACGGGATTACAATGAGAATGCTGATAAGAATCGCGAATATGAAAATATCAGATGCGCTTTTGATATGGAGCCCAAGGAGGAATACTCACTGGATGATCAAACCTGGGATGACCTGGGTATGGACATGGTGTTTAAAAAATTAGACAGGGCCTACAGCAGCCTAGGGGAAACTGTTTTATATTCCATGCTGAGAAAACCGTCTGAGGATATTATGGAATTGAAAAACAGGGATATGGTTATTGAATCCATTAAAAGCGACAGTTACCTTAGAGAAAGACTTCAATGCATTTTTTATGAATTAGGATATGATTCAAAGAATACTTTTTTTGAAATGATGCAAAGTGAACTTATAGTAAATAAATTTAAATATTATTTATACACTTTTATAGGCAAGGTTTGCCCTATAGCAGCTATAATTCTTATTTTTATGTTTGGTGAATCATATGCAATAGGGCTGTTGCTGCTTAGTTCGCTAAATATATTCATTAATTTTAGGGAAAGGTACACTATAAAATCAAGAGGAATAATTTATCTGAGGAATATTATAAAGGCCTCTAAAAAAATTGCCTCAATACAACATATGTCCATAAAAAGATATTCAGATGAAATTGAATCAAATCTGCATCATGTAAGGGATATTGACAGGAATACCTTGCTAATAGGATTTGTAAACATGTGGGCAGGTTTTTTTGAATTTGTATCTATTATTTTTCTTATCGAAGAATGTTCATACTATAAAGTATCTTCGGTTTTAAAAGAAAAAAAACCTTATATTTTAAATATTTACAATATAGTTGGAGAATTAGAAGCACTGCTTTCTATTGCAGGCTATCAACATAATCTGAAGCAAAAATATGTTAAGCCGAAATTTATCCAGGAGGCTTCACTAAATATATGTGAAGGGGTACATCCCCTCATTGAAAATCCAGTGCCAAATTCAGTTAAAATAAAAGAAAAAGGTATTGTTTTAACGGGCACAAACATGTCCGGGAAGTCGACTTTTTTAAGGATGCTGGGAATTAATATGGTTTTAGCCCAGACATTCTATTTTGTGCTAGCTGAGGACTATCGGGCAGGAATGTTTAATATAGTTACATCAATAAGTCCAAATGATGATTTATCAAAAGGAAAAAGCTATTACATGGCAGAGGCGGAATCTATTTTAAGAATTGTTAAAGCCATGGAGAAGAAGCGTCCAGTTTTTTGCCCAATAGATGAAATATTCAGGGGTACGAATCCTATAGAGAGAATTGCAATGTCTACAGAGATATTATCCTATTTAAATAATGAAAGAAGCATATCTATAGTGGCTACACACGACAGGGAGATTGCTGATATTTTGAAAGGAAGCTATGAATTTTATTTCTTTAGTGAAAAAGTTGATGATAAAAAGGGGCTAAGCTTTGACTATAAACTTAAACCCGGGGTTTCTCAGACAAGAAATGCAATTAAGTTGTTGGAGTATATAGGATTTCCTAAAGAAATTACTGAAAGAGCATATGAAAGAGCAAAAACAATCGAAGGATTTATATAAGTAAGAAAAGTTCCAACCTGATTGGTTAGAACTTTTTTTATTTAGAAGTGCTCGCCATTTTCATAATAGTCATTTTGTTTAATAGCTATGAATATCACATCCACATCATTGTACCCTGCACCACGAATATGATTTGTTATAGCCGATGCAGCCTTATCCTGAACATCCTGGCCTCTGTCAAACCATGTTACCTCTACAAATGGATAACCTGCAGTCACATTTCCATTCATTATAAATGTAGATGGAATATATTCGATGGTAAAATAATTTCTTGGACAGTTTATTATTTTTTCAAGATCATTGATTAAATTATCACTTAAAGAACAAACATCCTTAAGCTCCACACCTCTGATTTTTATCTGCGGCATACTGATCACCCCTTAAATTATTTTACCCTAAAAACAGGTAAAAATATAGTTTTTTATTGTAAAAAGCATAAAATATTAAAGAAACATATCCTGGTGTATCTATTACATGATATTTAAGTATATTTATAATATATTAAGAGTGAACGAGTTAATTTGAAATAATAAGGGTATTCTTAATACACCTTGTGAATATCTATGTTATAATAATTTTCGTTGTCGCAAAAGCACATGAAATTAAATTTAAAAAATAAATTTAAAAATGTGTTGACAGAGTTTTAGATAAGTGATATTATATAAAAGCTGTCAGAAAACAGCAC
>CALBDU010000048.1 GCA_937927335.1 uncultured Clostridium sp. | reverse complement strand
CTGAAAGCTCTACCGAACCCCACGTCTAACGTGGGGTATTCTAAATACAAAAAAACTGTGCAAAACATGTTTGCACAGTAACCTTGTATTATTTACCAAATATCTGTTCTTTTAATTTCAGTCCTGTTTCTGTTATTGCAAGTCCTCCATGAGCTGTTTCTCTCAGCTCGCACGGCAGTGACCTTCCTACTTTATACATAGCAGCTACAGTATCATCAAAAGGAATCTTGCTGTTAACTCCTCCCATAACCATATCCGCTGTAGTTAAAGCACTTACAGTACCAGCTGCATTCCTTTTTGCGCAAGGCACTTCAACCAGCCCTGCTATAGGATCGCAAACAAGACCCAGTATATTTTTGAATACAATAGCCGCAGCATTTAATGCTTGTTCAGGAGTTCCACCCATCATTTCCACAACTGCTGCAGATGCCATAGCAGCAGCTGATCCGCATTCTGCCTGACATCCTCCTTCTGCTCCAGCCATAGTAGCATTTTTTGCTATAATTATACCTACTCCTGAAGCGGTGAATAAAGCTTTAACCATTTCATCCTCTGACTTGCAAAGCTGCTCTCCTGCACTGATTATAGCAGCAGGCATAATACCACAGGATCCTGCAGTTGGAGCTGCAACAATCCTTCCCATTGCGGCATTAACTTCAGAACAGGATAATGCCCTGGCCATAGCCTTAACCATGAATTTTCCTGTAAGGGTATTTCCATTTTCCGCATATCCATTAAGCTTTAATGCATCGCCTCCTATTAAGCCGCTTACCGATCTTATATCGTTTTTAAGACCGTAATCGGCTGAGTCCTGCATTACTTTAAGGTTTTTTCTCATTTTTTCAAATATTTCTTCTCTGGAGAGTCCGGTTTCCTTAACCTCTTCATCTAGAGTATATTCCCATATGGAAAGATTTCTTTCCTTGCAGACATTTATTAATTCATATCCGAAATTAACCATTGTTACACCTCCTGGTTATAGATTAATAGCTTTTACTTTGTTTATATTCGGTATCTTCTTTATCTCTTCCACAATTTCCTTTGGTATGAAGCTGTCCACCTCAAAAACCATGGCAGCATTTGAACCCTTGCTGCTTCTATATACTTTTGCAAAAGCTATGTTTATATTGTTTCTGTAGAAGACCTCGCAAACCTTCAGTATCATCCCTGGTACATCAATATGATTAACCACCAGGGTAGGATATACACCTGTGAATTCCATCTGGTCGCCGTCAACCTCTGTTATAACTATATTCCCTCCGCCAATGGAAGAACCTGTTATTTGTGTAACTTCACCATCTGCTTTTGTTATTATGAATTTAACGGTGTTTGGATGAACATCACCTAAATCTGTCCCGATAAAAGCTATATTAATTCCCTTTTCTTTTGCTAACTCCATGGAGGTCTTAAGTTTGTCATCCCATGGATCCATACCTAAAATACCTGCTACCAAAGCCTTGTCTGTACCATGGCCCTTATAGGTCTGAGCAAAAGATCCGTGCAGCATGAATTTGACATCTTTAATATCTCCTCCTGCTATTATTCCTGCAATTTTACCAAGCCTTGCAGCACCTGCTGTGTGAGAGCTCGACGGACCAATCATGATTGGACCAAGGATGTCAAATGAACTGTAATTTCTCATTTAATACACCAACCCTTCATTAATTTACCCATAATTAAAAAAGAACCCTATTCAATTATACATATATTTTAGTTTTAGTCACGATATTTTTATTTTTTTTTAAGGTTAATTAAATTAAAGTCAATATATTGTCATGTTAATACTTTTAAGTGGATCGTTTTACACATTTATTGGGTTCCATTCCTAAAGCTTGCTACATTATTTTTGTCCTGCATTTTACCTGCAGCGAATAATTTTTCCGTTTATGCAGAAAATAAGCCGGAGGTGTGATTATGATTATTGTGTTAATTAGAACTATTATATTATACCTTGTGGTTGTTATTACCATGAGGCTCATGGGGAAAAAACAGATTGGGCAGCTGCAGCCTTTCGAATTGGCTACAGCCATAATGATTTCTGAACTGGCATCCTTCCCCATGCAGGACACAAGACTTCCGCTGATGCATGGAATAATACCCATTGTGACCTTGCTTATCCTGCAGGTATCAACTTCATTCCTTCAGTTGAAAAGCGAGTCCATGAGAAAAATTTTCTGCGGCAAGCCCAGTATTCTGATAATGAATGGTGTTATTGATGCCAAGGAGCTTAAACATCAGAAATTCAGCCTCAATGATCTAATGGAGGAGCTTCGGCTTAAAGGCTTCTATAACATAGAGGACATATATTGCGCCATACTTGAAACCAGTGGACAGTTGTCAGTAGTTCCCAAAACAGAGCTCTCAGCTGTGACAAAGTCAGATATGAAAATAAAATGCAGCCAGGATACTCTTCCTGTAACATTAATTATGGATGGAAAGGTCAACAGAGAAAATCTGAAAAAAATAAACAAGGATGAAAGCTGGCTCATAGGCAAGCTTAAGAAGCAGAATATCATGTCTGAGAATGAAGTATTTATTGCCCTTCTTGATTCCAAGGAAAAACTTTTCATTCAGAAAAAAATATCAGGAGCTGATTAAAATGAAAAACGTACTTATTTCCTTTTTAATATTTATTGCAATATTGGTATCAATACTATTTTCCATAAATTACCTCAATTATTCCTGCAACAGTCTGGATAAGGTTGACAGCCAGCTTGAGAGTCTTATTGAAGCTTCCTCCTGGGAAAATGCCTATGGAACCTCTTTGAAACTTATGAGTGACTGGGAAGGTTATTCCAAGGTAATTTCCATATTTGTAAACCATGCTGAAATTGATAACATAAACAGTGAGCTTTGGAAATTAACACAATATGCTAAATTTAAAAATCGTGATGAAGCCATGGCATCAGTTCATACAATAAAATTCTACCTGAAACATATAAAAGAGATGGAGAAAGTAAATTTACAAAATATCCTTTAAGGAAATATTTATGGAAAATGGCTAGTTAATAGATTATAATAGACATTGATATAAATAATAAAGGAAGGTGGATTTTTATGCCATTAGTTACTACAAAGGAAATGTTTAAAAAAGCATTGGAAGGTCATTATGCAGTAGGCGCTTTTAATATTAATAATATGGAAATACTTCAGGGTGTTGTCAGCGCAGCAAAAGCAAAGCAATCTCCTGTAATAATACAGGTTTCCACTGGAGCATTGAAGTATGCTGGTCCTAAATACCTGAAAGCCCTTGTGGATGCAGCTGTAGAAGATTCAGGAGTGGATATCGCCCTTCACCTGGACCACGGTGCTGATTTTGAAGCCTGCAAAGCTGCCATAGAATGCGGTTTTACTTCTGTTATGATAGATGGCTCTCATTATGAATATGAGGAAAACGTTGCTAAAACCAGGGAGGTCGTTGATTATGCCCACGCCAGAGGTGTAGTGGTAGAAGCAGAGCTCGGAGTGCTTGCAGGAGTTGAAGATGAAGTTAAAAGCGATGTTCATATTTATACCGACCCTGATCAGGCTGTAGATTTTGTAAAAAGAACTGGCGTAGATTCATTAGCTATAGCTATTGGAACAAGCCATGGTGCATATAAATTTGCAGGCGAAGCTAAATTAAGATTTGATATTCTTGAAGAAATTCAAAATAAAATGCCAGATTTCCCTATAGTTCTTCATGGAGCATCCTCAGTAGATGCCGAATCAGTTGAAACCTGCAACAGGTTTGGCGGCAATATATCCGGAGCCAAGGGAGTTCCTGCAGAAATGCTTAGAAAAGCTTCCTCCATGGCAGTTTGTAAAATCAACATGGATACTGATTTAAGGCTTGCAATGACAGCAGCCTGCAGAAAAGTATTTGCAGAAAACCCAAAGGAATTTGATCCAAGAAAGTATCTTGGGGCCGGCAGAAAAAATATTCAGGAGCTGGTAGAAAGAAAAATCGACGAGGTTTTAGGATCTGGAAATAAATTATAATAAGTAAAGTCAGGAAATCTCCTGACTTTATTTTTCTATATAATTTTTTATATGCTTTAAAATAATATTTATGCTTCCGTCCCCTACTCTTTGAATTTCAAATCTGCTATTGTCTGTATACACATCATGGTTTATATATAAATCTATATCATTATCGATCTTAAGCCTTACTCTTTTAAGCTTTTTATCCACCCATTCCCTGTCTACATCCAATTTTTCACAGATTCCCTGGGAACTTATATATTCATTAAAGCTTTCCCTTTCCTCTGGTATATTGAATATATTTTCCGAAAGCTGTTTTATATCAATGGCCTCCTCGGATTTAATGCTGCTTTTGATAGTGCTTCTCACAATTTCAGCCTTATCTGCATTTTCACTTAAATTTTTTCTTGTCCAATCTTCTGCAGCCTTAACGAAGCCCTTGGTCATATCCCTTTCATTATCAACAATTCTACACCCCAGATACTTATTTATAAAATAGCTGGAGCCATATTCAGTCTTTTCACTTTCTTTCCCCTTACTCTGCTTATCAATTACCATCAGGTCAAAGGTCTGTCCCTGTCTTATTGGCTTAATAAAAGCACATTTCTGGACTTTTTGAGATCCTGAAGGCAATCCTGTATACTCTGGTAAAATTCTTATACCAACCTTTTCATCAATGAAATCCACACTATGTGTAAAGTTTTTTATGTAGTCCATTTTGAAAATTCCAAGTAAAGGACCATATTCAGTGGATATGGAAACCATCACCAAGTCACAGGAGGGTATATTGCCATTGGATTTCATCAAGGTGAACATCTGTCTGGCTATCTCCCTGGAGGTATTAACTATGTTCTCCTGCCCATTTAAATATTCCTGGGAAACCTCCTTTACTATATTTCTTTCTTCATTAAAAACTGCATACCGAAGTTCTTCATCCCTAATAGCCTTTTCTATATGCCTCAGAAGAAATCTGTATACATCTTCATCCAGGCTTAAGGTATACTCATTTAAAATTGGTTCGTCTGAATTATTATCCAGTATGTGAAGAATTGCTTCGTTTATGTTAATCTCCTTGATGTACTCCAATATTCTACTCCTTTATTACTATTTGTTTATTAAACTTTCTGCAAATATCAATAAATTTATTATCTGGCAGTACCTTGATCTTAAACACTTGTTCACCAGATCTTACCATAATCACATATATGCCCTTGAGATATGCCTTAGGGTATAGTTTCAATGTTTTAGCAGGCTGAAGGTTCATTTCCTTTAATTTGCCGTTGGCTTCAGGAGCCATAATTATAATATCCTTAAGGTCGAAGGATACCATGTTTTTTCTATTTTTATCAGCTATAATCTTGTCCACAGTAATCCTTCCATCATTTATTTCATATTCAAAGCTCACCAGCAGGTACTTTCTGAAATACAATGATGCCGCTCCTGTGGCTGCAATGACTGCACCTGCGTAAAAAGCACCGAATAAAATCATTAATGCCGCCAAAATGAAGCACATAACCGCCAGTGCTTTAAGGGATTTATATTGAATCAGGTTTTCATCAAATATCTTCTGTTTATACTGTTCGCTCATAATCCACCTCTAATTAATATTATTTTAATAAAAAAATTTTACATTTATATAATATAATATATATATGATATTTTGCAATACAGCAAAGATAAATGCTATAATTCTAGTAGCAGCCAATGAGGAGTGATTTCATGAACGAAATGGAATTGAGAATAATCAATATTGATGTGGATAAAATGAGAGAAAAGCTTTTAAAGCTTCCCTCTAACCTGGCTAAAAAAGAAAACCAGGTAAATAAAATATTTGATTTTCAGGATAAACGATTATTAGCCCAAAAGGGCTATGCAAGGATAAGAATTGTAGAGGATATTCTAAAAAATGAAAAGCATAACTATATGACCACAAAAAAAATGATCAGCCAGGAAAAGTTTAAAATTATGGAAGAAAATGAAGTAGAAATAAGCGATCCCTTAGAAGGCGAAAATATTTTTTATTCACTTGGGCTCACCTTATTTACTTCAATTGGAAGGTATCGTGAAAGCTATAAATATAAAAACACATTAATTGAAATTGATATTAATGACGAAGCCTTCTGCCCATTCCCTTATATCGAAATTGAAACCCAAGATGAAACAGAGCTTCAGGAGGTACTTTCAAAACTAGGATATACAATGAAGGATACTACCACAAAAACAATTTTTGAACTTATTGAAGAATATAAAGCGAAGGAGTCCGCTGATTAATGTTCGGTTATGTAACCCCATGCAAAATGGAATTAAAAATAAAGGATTATGAGAAATTCAAGGCATATTACTGCGGGGTCTGTAAATCCATAAAAATCAGTGTGGGTAATCTCCCTAGACTGATGCTTAATTATGATATGACCTTCCTTGCAATATTGCTGGACTCTCTTTTGGAGGAAAAATCAAAGTATGTCAGCCAGCACTGCTGGATCCACCCGGTAAAAAAGAAACTGTTTGTTGCTGATAATGAGGCTGTGGCGTATGCTGCTTACTTCAATACCATTCTTGGCTACTACAAGCTTATAGACAATAAAAATGATGACAATTCATTAAAAAGTAAAATTTTTGCTGCCGCTTTAAAGCCCTTTACAAAAAGTTATCCAGATAAAATAAAGCTAATGGATAAAGAAATCGACTGCAGGCTAAATGAATTATATAAGACAGAGGCTGCGGCTGAAGGCATGAACCTCGATGAATTAAGCCATCCCTTTGCCGATCTCACAGGTTATATATTATCAGAATACTGCCCGGCAGAAAATGATATATTATACAGCCTGGGTTATAATCTTGGCAAATGGATTTATATTATCGATGCCTATGACGATTTGGAAAAGGACATGAAGTATAATAAATTCAATGCCCTGGAGGCTGCTTTAAACAACAGCAAACTAAGCTGCCATGAATTCAAAGGCCTGATAGCAGAGAGAATAGACTACCTTCTTACTGCTTGTGCTGCAGAATGCTTAAACAGCCTTAACAAACTTCCGCTTAAAAAAAATGAAGATTTATTGTATAATATTTTACAGTATGGACTAATGGAAAAAATGGACAAAGTTTTTAAAAGGAGTTGTTGTGATAATGAAAAACCCCTATGAGGTACTGGGCGTGAAGGAAACTGCCTCCAAGGATGAGATTAAAAAAGCTTACAGGGAAATGGCTAAGAAATACCACCCGGACCAATATGGCGCAAATCCACTGAGGGATCTTGCTGAGGATAAAATGAGGGAGCTTAATGAAGCTTACGATTACCTCATGAAAAATACACCTGATACATCCAGCTACAGTGGAGGAAGCTATGGTGGAAACTATAGCGGCTCAAGCAATTACCAGTCCATTAGGATGGATATTCAAACAGGCAATTTTGCATCGGCTGAAAGCAAACTAAGCAGAATGAATGTAAGGGATGCAGAATGGCATTATCTAAGCGGAATTGTGAACCAGAGAAAGGGATGGTATGATGCTGCTTATAACAACCTAACCACAGCATGCAGACTTGATCCATCAAATCTTGAATACAGAGAAGCCTTAAACAGGATGAATAACAGAAATGACGTATTCAGGGATTCCTACCGTGGAACAAGAAGAGATATGGATTTTTGTGATATATGCACCACCCTTTATTGTATGGACTGCTGTTGCGAATGCAGCGGAGGGGATCTCATTTCCTGCTGTTAATGGAGGGATAAAATATGGACCTGAAAAACAATAAAGCTTCCTTAATTGCTAAGGGGGGACTGCTTACCGCCCTGGGCGTATTATCACTATACCTAAGTTCTTATTTACCCACTAACAGGCTTTTTATGGAATCTATAGCTACCTGCATAATCATAATAAGCATACTGGTTTCCGGGTTGAAAAATGGAATGTTGGTATATGCCTCAACAGCTGTCTTAGCTTTGCTTATTTGTGGAGTGAGGCTTACGACCATAGCATATATATTATTTTTTGGCACTTACGGCTTTATTAAATATTATATAGAGAAATTGGATAAAATATTATTGGAATACCTGGTGAAAATATTATTTTTCAACCTGTGTCTGCTGATTTTATTTCTCATTTACAAATTGTTTCTTCCAACACTTTTAGACATGAATAAGTCTATATATTTAATTATTGCAGCCGCTCAGATATTTTTCCTGGTATACGATTACGTATTAACCTTGTTTATTTCTTATTTTAAAAGAAGGTATTCAAAATTTATTTAAATTGGGGTTGACATATTATCTCAATCTGCTATAATAAATTTTGTCGATGCCCATTAGCCAAATGGTAAGGCACCTGCCTCTGGAGCAGGCACTGTGTTGGTTCGAGTCCAGCATGGGCAGCCATAAAAGTCCTTTTTATAAGGACTTTTTTTACTTTAATATTGACAATTAAAGTTTAATATAATAGAATTTACATTAAGTTAATATGGGACTATGAGGTGGAATATTAGTATTTTTATCTTCTAAGAGAGCTGGAGTATGGTGAAAAACAGTGTAGATAATTTATGAACTCACCACTGAGTATATCTGTTAAAATCAGATACGGTAATGCCGTTATATTGTGGAGTGAAATCAATTTTGATTTAATTAGAGTGGTACCGCGGAACATAGCTTTTCGTCTCTTAACTGGGATGAAGGGCTTTTTTTATAAATTACTTTAGAAAAGGGGAAATGTTTATGGGATTTTATAGTACTAAAATCGATAAAAAATGGCAGGATATATGGGAGAGTAAGAAGCTGAACAGGTTTGATGAAAACAATCCTGGTAAAAAATTATATGTGCTTGAGATGTTCTCTTACCCATCAGGAAGCAAACTTCATGCTGGACACTGGTTTAACTACGGTCCAACTGATTCCTGGGCAAGAATGAAAAAAATGCAGGGATATAATGTATTTCAGCCTATGGGCTTTGATGCCTTTGGCCTTCCTGCAGAAAATTTCGCCATAAAAACTGGCATTCACCCTAAAGATTCCACACTTAAAAATATAGAAACTATGGAACTACAGCTTCGCGCCATGGGTGCCATGTTCAGCTGGGAAAATGAGGTTATCACCTGTAATCCAGATTATTACAAATGGACACAGTGGATTTTCCTAAAATTATATGAAAAAGGACTTGCATATAAAAAGAAGGCCCCTGTAAACTGGTGCCCAAGCTGTAATACGGTATTGGCAAATGAACAGGTTGTTGAAGGCAGATGCGAAAGATGCAGCGCCGAGGTCACAAAAAAGGATTTATCCCAATGGTTCTTTAAAATAACCGATTATTCAGAAGAGCTTCTTCAGTGTCTTGATGATATTGACTGGCCTGAAAAGACAAAAGCAATGCAGAGACACTGGATAGGAAAGTCCATAGGTGCCGAAGTAACCTTTAAGGTTGATAATTCAGATTTGTCCTTTAACGTATTTACAACTAGAGTGGATACATTGTTTGGATGCTCTTATACTGTAATTGCCCCTGAAAACGATCTGGTGGACCTTATAACCACTGATGAGAACAGGGAAACTGTTGAAAATTATAAAGAAGAGGCAAAAAAACAGTCAGATATTGAAAGACAATCATTAACAAGAGAAAAGACCGGAGTGTTTACAGGAGCTTATGCAATTAACCCTATCAATGGACGAAAGGTTCCAATCCTTGTGGCAGATTATGTTCTGAACACCTATGGAACTGGCTGCGTAATGGGAGTTCCTGCCCATGATGAAAGGGATTTTGCTTTCGCAACTAAATATAACCTTCCCATTGAAAGAGTAATAAAGGGCGGTACAGAGCTTCCTTACCACGAATACGGTGAAATGGTCAACAGCGGAGAGTTCAGCGGACTGCAATCCGAAGAAGGTATGAAGGCTATAGTTGAAAAGCTTGAAGGCCAGGGCCTTGGAAAAGGTAAGATAAATTACAGACTTAGGGATTGGCTTGTATCAAGGCAGAGATATTGGGGATCACCTATTCCTATAGTATATTGTGAAAAATGCGGCGAGGTAGCAGTTCCTGAAAGCGACCTGCCTGTAGTTCTTCCATATGATGTGGAATTTTCACCGGATGGCAGCTCACCACTGCTTAAATCGGAAGAATTTATGAACACTACCTGTCCAAAATGTGGAGGAAAGGCAAAAAGGGAGGCTGACACTTTAGATACCTTTGTGTGCTCATCCTGGTATTATCTGAGATATCCTGACAATAAGAATGACAAGGAAGCCTTTAACAGGGAAAGAATCGATAAGCTGCTTCCTGTTGACATGTATGTAGGGGGAGCTGAACATGCATGTATGCACCTGCTTTATGCAAGATTCTTCACAAAAGCTTTGAGGGATATGGGCTATCTGGATTTTGACGAGCCATTTACTGCATTGAGGCACCAGGGTATAATCCTTGGACCTGACGGCCAGAAAATGAGTAAATCAAAAGGAAATACTATTTCACCGGATGAATATATAGCTCAGTTCGGTGCAGATGTTTTCAGAATGTATCTGATGTTTGGTTTTGACTATTCATCAGGAGGAGCCTGGAGCGATGACGGAATTAAATCCGTAGGCAGATTTGTTGACAGGATAGAAAGAGTACTGGAAAGCTGCAAACAAGAATTTGATAATCCTAAAAATACAAATACGTCCATGGGCCATGCTGAAAAAGAGCTTGATTATGTAAGAAATTACACTATAAAATCTGTCAGTGAGGATGCCGAAAAATTCCAGTTCAACACTTCAATAGCTAGAATGATGGAATTTACTAATGCACTTTCTAAATATATAACTGAAGAAAACAAAAACATTAATTTCTTAAAGGAAACAATACTGGACTTCATCAGGCTGCTGGCTCCGTTTGCACCACATTTTTCTGAAGAGCTTTGGGAAATGAACGGAATGAAGGAATCTGTATTTAACGAAAACTGGCCTTCCTTTAATGCAGCAGCATTAGTAAGGGATGAAGTTGAAATAGCCATACAGATAAATGGAAAAATTCGTGCTAAGATGGATATATCAAATTCACTAAGCGATAAGGAAATTGAAGAAGCTGCTCTTAAACATGAAGAAATAGCGCCATTGCTGGTAGGCAAGAATATTGCCAAAATAATTGTTATTAAAAGCAGACTGGTAAATATAGTGGCTAAATAATAAAAAAGCAATTCAGAGGGATCTGAATTGCTTTTTTATCTATACATATCCAATGTTTTTTCTGTGGTTCTTAAAAGATTGCTCAGTTCTGAAATTTCTCCCTCCTGAATAAGCTTGTTAAGCTGTGCCTGAAACCTGGTGGCTTCAGAATTTTTGCCCATGGAGGTTAATGTAAGTATATTATTCATTATGTTTGATACAAGGTTTGATTTAACTTCAAACAGCTGCTGCGCGTCCTTTATTTCATCCTTTATTTCAAGCATAAGCTGGTCAAGGTTAAATGCCGCATCTGCCGCAGATTTCAGTTTCAGCTTTATATGCTCTGGGATATCATGCTTATATTTGTAATTTAATGAATGCTCAGCAGTGGCCCAAAAATTCATAGCTAAGGTTCTTATCTGAAACTCAGCTAATATCTCCTTTTCTCCCTCTGCCATATTTACAGGATACTTTATTATAACATGATAACTTCTGTAGCCGCTGATTTTCACATTGGTTACATAATCCTTTTCATATATAATCTGCATATCCTTTCTATTCCTTATTAATTCCACTACCCTTTCTACGTCATCAACAAACTGGCACATTATTCGTATACCTGCAATATCTTCAATTTCATAACCTATTCTTTCAAGAGGAATATTGAATTTATTTGCCTTTTCAAGTATGCTGGATAGTTCCTTAACCCTGCCTGTAACAAATTCTATGGGTGAATATTCATTTTTTGTCCTGTATTCAGTTCTTATACTCCTAAATTTAACCTTCAGCTCCTCCACTGCCTGTTTATAAGGAATTAAAAATGTTTTCCATTCTCCTATTGCCATAATTACAACCTCAAATCAAATTATATATGTTTATATTATATTACATAATTTCAAATAATACCATTTTTAAAAATGTGCTTTAAACTATAAAATGTGGCAATGCCATATTTTATAGTATCCTCACTGGATTAAATCCAATATAATCCGAGGAGGTTATTAAATATTCAACCCCGTCCTTCATACCGTTAAAAGCGGTTTCAAGGGATGCACCATGAAGATGTCCATATATAACAGTCTTTGGTTTAATTTCGTTTATAATGTCTACAAAGCCAGAGGTTGCCTGCTTATCATTTAAGGGCGGAAAATGAAGCATGATTATAAACTTTCTGTATCCGGCGTTTACAGCACAATCTATTGATAATTTTAATCTTATCAATTCTCTTTCATATATTTTCTGATCCTTTTGTGTAAAATTTTCTCCATCAGGAAAGGCCCACCCACGAGTACCGCAAATGGCATACTCCCCATAGCTGAAAAAATTGTTTTGGATAAAGTTCATATCCTCATAAAGACTGTTCAACCTGCTTATACTGCCCCACCAGTAATCATGGTTTCCTTTAATAAATATTTTCCTCCCAGGAAGCTGATGTATCCACTGAAGCTCCTTTAGGCCGTCCTCCATTTTCATGGACCAGGATATATCTCCTGCAATTAATACCGTATCTTCCTCAGTAATAGTTTTAAGCCAGTTTACCTTAATTTTTTCAGAATGGTTCTGCCAGTTTTCACCGAAGATATCCATAGGTTTATCTCCATTTAGATCCAGGTGCAAATCTGAAATTGCATATAAAGCCACTAAATCACCTTCCATTTATACTTTCATCCACATCCATTACATATGCTATAACCTTCGCAACAGCTTCATACAGCTCAAATGGTATAGATGAGCCCACATCCAGGGTTGTAAGCATTGCTGCAAGTTCATCGTCGTATACTACAGGCACCTTGCTTTCTTCTGCATTTTTAATTATATTCTCAGCAATTTTACCTATGCCTGCTGCAGTAACAATTGGAGCATCATACCCATTTTCATATTTTAAAGCAGCAGCTTTTTTCCTATTGTTCAATTTTTTCACCTCAAACCCTGATATTTATATTCATCAGATCATTATCTTGAAAAAATTCCCTTGAATCTGATATATTTAACGGTTTATCCCACTTACTTACTTTTACAGATATATTATATCCTAATTGTGATAGTTCCGTCATCAGAATTTCTTTAGCGGAATTGATGACCTTTACAAATCTGTCTTCACTTTTAATTTCCACTCTCATGCTGTAATTCTTAACTGTTATGTACGAATCTACTGTCCCCATATTTTCAGTGCTTATGGAAGCTGCTATCTTAACGTCATTTGAATCTATTTTCTTTCCTTTTTTCCTGTCATCCTTTATAATCAACTTGCAGCCATAATCATGGTTTTCCATTTTTACAGGAAGGTCAAGATAGTAATATTGGTTGGATATGGTATTAAAAACTTTAAAATCATTTCCATTTTGCTGAAGAAAGCCCGTTATACTTTCTTTTATATTAGCTTCACCTTCACTTGCTCTTGAAATTATCTCAGTTATTATGCTTTTGATCTTATCAGACTTTATATTTATTTCTCCCTTTATTATATCCGCCTTTTCTTTGAGGTCAAGAATTTTTGAATGAGTTTCAGATTTCAACTTACCTGTTATCTCATCTGGACCGTTGTCTGAAGTGCCGGGGGCGTTTTCAATTTTCTGGCCCTTCTTTTGTATCTGTCCATCCGGCATATCAGCGTTTTCCATATCATTAAGGCTTGGCTTTATACTTATTTTATGTGTATCATTCTTTTCCAGCTTCTCTGAAAATGAAACAAGCTCCTTATATATTGCCTGAGGTTCCTTAAAAACACGATTAAAGCTTTTTACATTCTCCTGATTTATATCCAGATCGTTTTCCATAAGGGTAAGTATGTCATTTTCAGTAAATCCCTTAAATTCATTAAAAAAAGCCTTAAGTTTTATATTTATTTCCATTGCTTTTGGGGTTTCAGGACTAATCCCTTTGGACTTTAGGAATTTTTGAATAAAGCTGTCAATTTCTTCAGGATCGTTTTCAATTTTGCTTTTAAATTCAAATATACTCTTAACCTGGGATATATTTTCCCTGGTTAATGGCATATCATACTTAATCATTTTATCTAATATTTTAAAGTCATTCTTAGAGATTTCAACATTCTGTTCTTCAAGAGTTTTAATGAGATTGTCGATCTCTGCATCCGGAGCTTTTTCCTGATTTAAAACCTTAAGCTTAAGTTTACCATCCTGGAAATCCTCAACCTTAAACCTCAAAACTCCTTCAGGGATGTTTTCAGACTTATTCGCCAGTTCAGCAGTAAACTGCCATCCATCCAGCATTTTAAGCAGTACTTCACCCTCTAATGCATCTGCATCCACAATCCTGGCCAGGAATTCTTCACCCAGCTCAAAGGAGAGCTTATTCATTATCTTTCTTGAATTTAAATTATAGGTACTGTTAATATTCCATATTCCCGACATAATTCCACCACTCAATCAATGTGTTTCTACATATTTATTATCGAAATATAATTTTTTTTCTAAATAGAAAAGCCGGGTTTCCCCGACTTAATTATTGTTCACAGCCTTTGTATTTAACATTACCTCATTATGGATTAGTGTTGACACCCTCTTATAAACAGGCAGGGTTATCAGGGATATTGCAATTCCCTTAATAATGTTGAAAGGCGCTATTGCCCAAATAATAAATGTATTCAGATCCTTGATATTGTGGTTTACCTGTGCTCCCATTCCAACCACTGCTGCGATAGGGAAATTAAGTACCTTCTCATAAAGTGGAAGAAGAATAAAATAGTTGAAAACACTTGCTGTAATTGTCATTAGTATTGTTGCAGCTGCCATGGAAAGCACTGCTGTTTTCCTTGTTTTATTTTTAGAATAAAGTATTCCTGCAGTAAATACAAATACGGAGCCTACTATAAAATTGGCCAGCTCTCCGATAAATGCAGTGCCCCCCACAAACAAGCCATGAAGTATGTTTTTAAGAAGCTCTATGGCAATTCCTGCAGCCGGACCAAGGGCAAATGCACCTATCAGGGCCGGGAGGTCACTTATATCAATCTTTAAAAATGGCGGAAAGAATGGTGTAGCCAATTCAAAAAACATTAATATAAATGCGATGACACTTAACATGGAAATTTTAATCATTTTGTTTAATTTTAGATTTTTCATTTTGTACCTCCTGTTTTTGTAAATAAAAAGCCCCGGCAAAGCCAGGGCGACATCTTACAATTAATTATCTTCTTTCATCCAGACTTTACTGTCGGCTTCGGAATCTAACCGAATCTGCCAAATGGCTCGCGGGCTTTACCGCCGGTGGGGAATTACACCCCGCCCTGAAGAACATTATTCAATTTACAAATATATTTTACAACAAACATACAAATATTACAACCCCTATTTGTTTTTCATTGTGAGGGAAATTCTGTTTCTTTTTTCATCAATTTCAAGTACTGTAACCTCTACTATATCATTAACCTTTACAACCTCAAGAGGATGCTTTACAAACTTGTCTGACAGCTGGCTTATATGCACCAGTCCATCCTGGTGTACCCCTATATCTACAAATGCGCCAAAATCAGCCACATTCCTCACAGTTCCCATAAGCTTCATGCCAGGCTTTAAATCTTTTATGTCCACTACACCGGTTTTTAAAATTGGTTTAGGCAGTTCTTCCCTTGGGTCCCTGCCAGGTTTTTTAATTTCCTTCACAATGTCCTTTAATGTAGGCACTCCTATTCCCAGCTTTTCTGCTAATGGATCTATGCCATATTTATCAATCCTTGAATCAATATCCTTCAGATTTCCTTTAATAAGGTCATTTTTTTTGTATTCAAGATACTCAAGAAGCTTTTTGCAGGAGTCATAGGACTCAGGGTGTACACCAGTATTATCCAAAGGTTCGGTGCTTTCCATTACCCTTAAGAAGCCTGCGCACTGTTCAAAGGCCTTTGGACCAAGTCTCTTTACCTTTAACAGTTCCTTCCTTGTTTTAAACTTTCCATTTTCTTCTCTGTAATTCACTATATTTTCTGCAATATTTGCATTTATACCTGATATGTAATTTAAAAGTGATGGAGTGGCAATGTTTAAATCAACGCCTACAGCATTCACGCAGCCTTCCACCACACCCTTAAGTGACTCATCCAGCTTCTTTGGTGTTACATCATGCTGATACTGTCCAACTCCAATGGATTTTGGGTCAATTTTAACCAACTCAGCCAGTGGGTCCTGAAGCCTTCTGCCTATTGATATGGCTCCCCTTAATGAAACATTTATATCAGGATACTCCTTAGATGCCAGTTCTGAAGCTGAATATACCGAGGCACCAGCTTCAGATACTATTACATAAAATATTTCCTTACCCGTTTCAGATTTAACATCCTTTATAAGCTCAGCAATAACCTCCTCAGACTCCCTGCTGGCTGTACCATTTCCAAGAGAGATAACATCCACATCATATTTAATAACCAGTTCCTTAAGTTTATTTAAAGAATTCACACTGTCATTTTTAGACAAAGTAACATATACTGTTGAAGTATCCACCAGCTTACCGGTTTCATCCAGGACAGCTATTTTACATCCCGTTCTGAAGCCTGGGTCAAAGCCCAACACTGTTTTTCCTTTAATTGGCGCCTGCATTAGTAGTGATCCCAGGTTTTCCTTAAATATCTGTATAGCTCCCTCCTCACCCTTATCAGTAAGCTCAGCTCTTATTTCACGCTCTATTGAAGGATAAATAAGCCTTTTATAGGAGTCTTTCACACTTTCCATTATATATTTGTCAGTATTTTCATTGCCTTTAATTGTTTTACTCATTAAATAGTTTAATATTTTATCATTATCGGCAACTATTTTTACAGAAAGGATTTTCTCCTTCTCACCTCTGTTTATTGCCAAAATTCTATGAGCAGGAATATTTTTCACAGCTTCGGTATATTTATAGTACATTTCATAGGGATTTGACTCTTTGCTGTCACCGGTTGTTTCAATTCTGCCATTGTTTTTAACAAACTGCCTTATCCACTTTCTATAATCAGCTTCATCAGAGATTATTTCACTGATTATATCAATGGCCCCGCTTAATGCATCTTCTGGGGTTAAAACCTCTTTTTCCTCATCCACAAATTCGGAAGCCTTTTCCATCACATCTCCCTTGAAATTGCCGCTGAATATCAACTCTGCCAGCGGCTGCAGGCCCTTTTCCTGAGCTATAGTTGCCCTGGTCCTTTTTTTAGGCTTATAAGGCCTGTATATATCTTCAACCTCAGTTAGGGTCTCACACTTTGATATTTGATTTTCAAGCTCACTGGTTAACTTTCCCTGCTCATTTATAAGCCTTATAACATCACTTTTTCTTTCTTCCAGGTTTCTCAGATACGACAATCTCTCGCTAAGCTCCCTAAGCTTTGTATCGCTCATACCCCCGGTTAATTCTTTTCTGTATCTGGCTATAAACGGAACAGTATTGCCGCTGTCCAGCAGCTCCATTACTGCATTCACATGTTTCAGATTTAATTCAAGCTCCCGGCTTATTCTTTCTTCTATACTTAACATCCTAACCTCCAAAATATAGGCAGGCTTAAACTGCCTGCCTAAAAATTACCTTTCAGATATCCAATTATAAATACATCGATGTCTCCATCCATAACTGCGTTGATATTACCGCTTTCCACCCCTGTCCTGTGATCCTTGACCATAGTATAGGGCTGGAATACATAGGACCTAATCTGGCTGCCCCATCCCATGTCCTTAAGCTCACCGGATAAATCCTCAATCCTTTCTTTGTGGGCTCTTTCCTTCAGCTCCACCAGCTTGCTCTTTAAAATTTTCATTGCCTCTTCCTTGTTGGAATGCTGGCTTCTCTGATTCTGACACTGTACCACAATTCCAGTAGGTATGTGAGTGATCCTTATTGCCGTCTCAGTTTTATTTACATGCTGGCCGCCGGCTCCGCCTGACCTGTAGGTATCAATCTTCATATCCTCTGGTCTAATTTGAATATCCTGACTTTCTGTAAGCTCAGGCAATACTTCCACAGATGCAAAGGACGTCTGCCTCTTTCCATTGGCATTAAAAGGTGAAATTCTTACAAGCCTGTGAATTCCCTTCTCAGCCTTAAGGTACCCATAAGCGAACTCCCCTTGAATTCTTGCGGTTACATTCTTGATTCCATAATCATCTGCTGGCAGAATATCAATGATATCAACCTTATAGCCTTTCTTTTCCGCCCACCTGGTATACATTCTAAGCAGCATATCTGTCCAATCCTGGGCATCTGTGCCTCCAACACCCACATGCAGATTAATCAAGGCATTATTTCTATCATATTCTCCGGACAATAATGTTTCCACTCTTATCCTTTCAAGTTCATCTGCAATGGACTTAACCTCACCGGTGATCTCCTTAATTGTGCCATCATCCTCTTCCTCAATAGAAATTTCGGTTAAAACTATTGCATCTTCAATTCTTGAAACAATGTCATTAAAATCATGAATTTTCTGCTTCAACATTTTTGATTCTGCTGTAATTTCCTGAGCCATCACTATATCATCCCAGAAACCCTGTTGCTGCATCTTTATATCAAGCTCATCTGATTTATTTTTCAAGCCCGCCAGGTCAAAGAGAATCCCTGATTTCTTCTATAGTCCTGCTAAAATCCTTTAACTGAGTTAATGCTTCTTCCAATTGCACCGACATTTATATCACTCTCCAGACCTTTTATTCAAACCTGCCGCAGCAGTTTTTATATTTTTTACCGCTGCCGCAAGGACAAGGGTCATTTCTACCAGCCTTCTTTTCCTTCTTAATTGGCTCATGTTTCATTGAAGCATCGCCATCATCATAATTTGTTGAGGTTTCCTTAGCAATCCTTTCCCTTTCAGGAGCTTTCTGAATCTGAACATGGAATAGGAACCTGATTGTTTCCACCTTTATATTGTAAATCATTTCCTCAAACATTTCGCTGCCTTCAATGGAATAAGCCTGAGCTGGATCCTGCTGTCTGTATGCCCTTAATCCGATACCCTGCTTAAGGTGATCCATATCGTCGATGTGATCCATCCACTTGGAATCAACTACCCTTAACAAGATAACCCTTTCTATCTCTCTCATCTGCTCGGAGGAAAATTCCTTTTCCTTTTCCTCATACAGGTTTTTAGCTATTTCAAGAAGCTTTTCCTTTATTTCATCGTTTGTTAACAGAGCAAGCTCCTTGGAGGTAACAGTTCCCTTTGGAAGATAAATATCCTCAAGGTAATCTACAAGCTTTTCAAGCTCAGTCTCCAATTCATCCTCCAGTCCTGAAACATGGGAATCCACCAGGGAGTATACAAGATCTTTTATCATATCCTGTATCTGGATATGAATATCCTCCCCTTCCAGAACCTCCGACCTTTGTTTGTAGATAATCTCTCTTTGCTTATTTATTACATCGTCATACTGAAGTAATGTTTTTCTTATATCAAAGTTATTTCCTTCAACCTTCTTCTGTGCATTTTCTATAGCATTGGTTATCATTTTACTTTCAATTGCTTCGTCATCTCCAAGTCCCAGCTTCTCCACCAGGCCCTGGAGCTTATCAGATCCGAATATTCTCATCAGGTCATCTTCCAGTGAAACATAAAATCTTGATTCACCTGGGTCACCTTGTCGGCCTGAACGTCCTCTGAGCTGGTTATCTATACGCCTTGACTCATGCCTTTCGGTACCAATGATCTTTAATCCTCCCGCCTCAACTACACCTTCTCCAAGCTTTATGTCAGTACCACGGCCTGCCATATTTGTTGCAATGGTAACCATACCGAATTCACCGGCATGGGATATGATTTCAGCTTCCTTTTCATGGTACTTGGCATTTAAAACCTGGTGTGCTATTCCTTTTTTCTTTAATAGTGAGGATAAAATCTCTGATTTTTCTATACTCACAGTACCTACCAGCATTGGCTGCCCGATTTTATTAGTTTCAACAATTTCCTCAACTATGGCATTATATTTTCCCATTGCTGTTTTATATACAAGATCAGATTGATCCTTTCTTATAAGAGGTTCATTTGTTGGAATTACAATTACATCCAAACCGTATATTTCCCTGAATTCATTTTCTTCAGTTAAGGCTGTTCCTGTCATACCTGACAGCTTATCAAACATTCTGAAGTAATTTTGATAGGTAATTGTTGCCAGAGTCTTTGATTCTCTTTCAACCTTTACCCCTTCCTTAGCCTCTATAGCTTGATGAAGACCGTCGCTGTACCTTCTTCCTTCCATCATTCTTCCGGTAAATTCATCTACTATGAGAACTTCACCTTCTCTTACCATGTAGTCCTTATCTCTTTTCATGATGTAATTAGCCTTTAGAGCCTGCACTACATGATGCTGCATTTCCAGGTTTTCAGCATCTGCATAGTTTTCTACCTTGAAGAAGTTTTCAGCCTTTTCCACACCTTCATCTGAAAGTATTACTGAATTTGTCTTTTCATCCACGGTAAAATCAGTTTCAGCCCTTAATGTTTTAGCAAAATAATCTGCAACCTTATAAAAATCAGTGGATTTTTCACCCTCTCCTGATATTATGAGAGGAGTCCTGGCTTCATCTATAAGTATGGAGTCTACCTCGTCTACGATGGCAAAGTTCAATCCCCTTTGAACTCTCTCCTCCTTGTAAATAACCATATTGTCTCTTAAGTAATCAAAGCCGAATTCACTGTTGGTACCGTAGGTAATGTCACAATTGTATGCTTCCTGTCTTTCATCGTGATTAAGGGAATGCAGTATAACCCCGCAGGAAAGTCCTAAGAATTCATATATAGGTCCCATGGAGTCTCTATCTCTTTTTGCAAGGTAATCATTAACAGTAACTATATGGACACCTTTCCCCTGAAGGGCGTTTAAATAAGCCGGTAATGTTGCAACCAGCGTCTTACCTTCACCTGTTTTCATTTCGGAAATTCTTCCCTGATGCAGTACTACTCCACCAATTAGCTGTACTTTAAAGTGCCTTAGGCCACTTACTCTTGAGGATGCTTCCCTTACCAGTGCAAAAGCCTCTGGAAGAATATCATTCAAGGTCTCCCCATTGTTAAGCCTCTCTCTGAACTCTGTTGTTTTTGATTTCAGCTGGTCATCTGTCATAGCCTTAAAATCAGGTTCCAAAACTTCAATTTTATCTACAATGGGCAGTATTCTTTTTACTTCCCTGTCGCTGTAGGTACCAAAAATCTTATTAAAAAGTTTCATATGTATATCCTCTCAAACTTTATTTTTACATTATTAACATATAAATTATATCATCTAATTTTTTTCCATTCAACTTTTATGAACTTTATTTAATTATTGTCATTATTTATTAAAAATAAACTAAAGGGGAAGCTTCAGCCTCCCCTTTTTAAAATTCAGGTTCAATTAAACCGTAATTACCATCTTTTCTTTTATAAACTACGTTAACTTCTTCTGAGTCAGCATCCTTGAATACAAAGAAGCTGTGTCCTAATAACTCCATTTGAAGAACTGCCTCTTCCGATGACATTGGCTTTACTGCAAATCTCTTAGTCCTTACAATTTTAAGTTCATTTTTTGCATCCTCTTCAATATCAGGAATATATTGATATCTTAAAGAATCGCCATGAGTTCTTCTTTCAAGCTTGGTTTTCTGTTTCCTGATCTGACCTTCTAGTTTGTCTACTACCAGATCAATTGAAGTATACATATCATCATTTGCTTCTTCGCCTCTAAGAATTACTCCGTTGAATGGAATTGTAACCTCAATTACCTGCTTGGTCTTATTCATGCTTCTGTTTTTTTCAACGCTGAATGTTACCTGGGCTTCCACATTAGGGTTAAAATAGCGTTCCAGCTTCGAAAGCTTTTTTTCTACTGTGCTCCTTAAAGCAGCAGTGATCTCCATATTTTTCCCACTTACTGTTATTTTCATATTTCCAGCCCCTTTCTTATAGTTAGAAAATTCAGTATTATTAGTTATTTACATTTTAATACTCTTGCACATAAAATTCAATAGATAAAAAGTAAATTTTTAAACAATAAAAGTTCCGGATATACCGGAACTTTTAATTAAGTTAGCTGACCTGGTCTTTGCCCCCACACCCGCCTGCTGGAACCTTCGCTACCCGGAATCAACCTCTCACTGACAGTTCTCTCGTCTTTAAACGGCAGGACTTACTTCTATACCGCACCATGCTCATTAAACATTTTATTTAACTTACGTGGATCGTTTTGCCTGCGACTAGCCTCGACTTTCAACCACAAACCTAACTTACTATATTAAATTATACCTTACTTTTTGCCGCAGTCAATACTATAACTTCCTTTGCTCCATTTTTTATTAAAACCTGGCTGCACCACACCGCAGTGGCACCAGTAGTAATAACGTCATCCACTAGTAAAATGCTTTTATTTCTTATATCCAGATCAGTTTTTAACTTAAAGGTGCCCTTTATATTATCAAATCTTTCTTTTTTACCAAGGCCTATTTGATCCCTTGCATTGGAGGATTTTTCCAATACATCAATAAGCTCGAACCCCAACTGCCTTGCTAACAGCTTCGCTAAAAGCATGCTTTGGTTATAGCCCCTTTTTTTTATAGTATTTTCTGAAGCAGGAACGAAAGTGATATAATCAGGCTTAAGTTCATTTTCCTTAACTGTGTTAACCATAAGTGCTGCCAGGATTTCACCACTTCCATAATCCTTCTTATATTTAAGCCTTATAATCAATTCTCTTACTACTTTGGAATAGTATGAAGCACTGTAGCATTTGATACTCAGTCCGTCATGCTCAATTTGCTTTGGATATCTGCATATCATAATCCTGTTCCTGCAGCTTGTGCAAAGGTGATCCTCATCATAAATATCCATACCGCAGATAATACATTTTTCGTCTCCGCAGAAGATCACTTCCAAAATACATTCCCAAATATACTTTATAACTTTAATAATCCCATATCCCACGCTTCCTTGTTGAAATTCCTTGCAATTTCCTTGGCAGCATCTATGTTACTGCATTTTTCATTAAAAAGAAGAACAGCCTCCCCCATGGAATTGCTTTCCGTCTTATTTACCCTGGAGCAAATGTGAGTTAAAACTTTATGGCTGAACACGGGGTTGTTGGCGAAATATACCATGATGTCTGTATTGGCAAGACTTGCAGGAGCCATGCTAAATTCATTTGTAATCATAATTGATTTTTTTCTTCTATAAAAATTAAACATTGTCTTTATATCGCTTTTATCCTTGATGAAATATGAAATATTACATAGTTTATCCCAAGTGTATTTATTCATATAATTAAATACCTTTTCAACCTTGTCTTCACTAGGCACATATATTATTACATTCCTGTTATTATTTATTGACCATTTTAAATAGTCATATACCACATAGGGAATGTCCTTGTTTATATCAACCCTGGTAATTATATCTCTGGGTTCAATCACGGGTACATTCTTATCTCTTACAGGGAGTATTATATCATTGCTATTTTTAAAAATCCGCTCTACTGAGTAGGCTATTCGTTTTCCGTTTTCTTCGGAGAGTTCATCCAGAAGTTTTATTATGCTGTTGCTTTCATGCTGGGGAAGACTATTTATTTCATCATAAATAATTAAATCAAATTTCCTGTTTAGAGTTATTGCCGATTTGAAATTTGCTATAACCATGTTGGAATCCATTTGGTCTGAAGTTCTTCTTATATGGGTATAGCCTCTATAGTCAGAATTCCTTTTTATGGAGTCAATAACCTGAATATCCTCATTTTCATCCGTTACATATAAAATGCTCTTCCCTTTTTTAGTATAGGACAGCACAATTTTTAAAAATATATCGGCGCCATTCCAAGGCGGAGTAATAACATTAAGTTCTCTTTCAGAAGCCCAGCCCCAGCTGTCAATATAGTCACTAACTTTCTCCCTTTCCTCGGTAGAGCATAAATTTTTAAAATTCATTATAAATTTACCTCCTCCAAGCCATGCTGGACTATATCAGTAATTCTCCACTTGAGCATGGAATATCTCTCAAATCCCCTGTTATTGTTAACCATACTATGGAGCGATCTTTTCGATCCAACTATAACAACCATTTGTTTTGCCCTGGTAATTCCAGTATACAGAAGATTTCTGTTCATAAGCATTGGAGGCCCCATAAATACAGGTATAATCACCACCGGAAATTCACAGCCCTGACTTTTGTGAATTGTAACTGCATATGCCAGATCTATATCCTCCAGATATATACCGTCATAGATCACCTGCCGCTCATCATCAAAAATTACTGATACGGTGTTATCCTCTTCATTTATATCTTCGATATACCCTACATCTCCGTTAAATATTCCAACTCCCTCATCTTCGCCTTCTCCCGAAACTCTGACCCATTTAAGGGAATAGTTGTTTTTAGTCTGCATTACCTTATCTCCCACCCGGAGAAGCATATTCTTTAACTGCTTTTCTTTTTTCTCAGGATCACCTGGATTTAATATGTCCTGCAGCCTCTGGTTTAAATTGACTACTCCAAGAACGCCCTTTCTCATAGGAGACAATATTTGGATATTCCTGTTAGGATCCCAGTTTTTATTAAAGGAGGGCAGCCTTTTTCTTATTAGGTCAATTAGTGTCTGTAGTATCCTGTTCGGATCTTCTTCATTTATAAAGTAGAAGTCATTATTTTTTGCATTTATTACAGGCATTTCGCCTTCATTAATTTTATGAGCATTAACAATAATCATGCTTTCCTTGGATTGTCTGAATATTTCCTTTAGTCTTATAACCTTAAGCCATTTGCTGTCAATTAAATCCTTAAGCACATTACCAGGTCCCACTGAAGGAAGCTGATCCACATCCCCTACTATTATAAGTCTTGTGCCTGCGGTAATTGCCTTCAAAAGGCTGTTCATAAGCATAATGTCGATCATTGATGCCTCATCAACTATTAATACATCACATTCTAAAGGACTATCCTCATCTCTTGAAAATAATGCATCCTCATCGTTGCTTATTCCCATTTCAAGAAGTCTGTGTATGGTTTTAGCTTCCCTGCCGGTGGCTTCAGACATTCTTTTAGCAGCTCTTCCTGTAGGGGCACCCATTAACACCTTTAGGTTTGCCCTTTCAAAAATTTCCGTTATACAGTTAATAATTGTGGTTTTACCGGTACCCGGACCGCCAGTTATTATTTCAACCCCGTTTTCAAATGCCCCTTTAATTGCTTCCTTCTGGGATGGTGCAAAGCTCACATTATTGATTTTTTCAAAGCTCTGAATTTCCTCATAGATATCAATACTAAGTTCCTTATACTCCTCCAGTGAAATCTGTATGATTTTTTTTGTAACTCCAAGCTCGCAATAGTAATAGGGAAGAGTGAAAATACAAGTTTCATTCTCCACATTTTCAACCACAATTTTGCCATCCACAGCACAAGAATATATTCCTTGTTCGATCTCCTCCTCAGAAACAGTAAGTGCATCCACAGCACTTTTTATAAGCTTTTCTTTTGGCATATACGTATTCCCTAATGAACAAAACTGATTTATGAGGTACTTTATGCCACTTTCGATCCTAAAGGGTGAATTACCTTCAACACCTAGATTTCTTGCTATTTTATCCGCTGTTTTAAACCCTATGCCTGATATTTCTTCAGTAATTATATATGGATTTTCCTTAACTACCTTTATGGAGTCTGATCCGAACCTTTTGTAAATCTTTCCGCACTGGTTAGGAGTGACTCCATAATTTTGCATAAACATCATTATGTTTCTTATTTCAAACTGCTTATTGAAGGATTCACTTATCACGGCTATTTTTCTTTCCCCTATGCCTTCTATTTCAAGAAGCCTTTCAACATGTGTATCCAGTATTTTAAGGGTATCCTCTCCAAATTTCTCTACTATTTTTTTTGCAGTCACTGGTCCTATGCCAGTTATTACTCCTGAAGCCAAATATTTTTCGATCCCATTTATTGAGTTTGGAAGCAGCTCCTCTGATCCAAGAACTTTAAACTGCTGGCCGTATTCAGGGTGAACAATCCATTCACCGGAAAGCTTCAGGTTTTGACCTTCGGTGAGATATGGGATATAGCCTACTATTGTAGTGAGCTGCCCGCCATCACTGAACCTTGCAACTATATATCCATTTTCATCATTTTTATATACTATGGTTTCTACAAAACCTTCAATTTCCTGCATGCTAACGCTCCAATACATTTTTCTTTAATTATATCATATTAAATTAATATATAAAAAGCTGCTGAAGTTTTTACCCTCAGCAGCTTTTATTAAACTATAAATATTTTTTTATTTCATCTACCTTATTTAATTTTTCCCAAGGAACATCCACATCATTTCTTCCAAAGTGACCATAAGCAGCTACCTGTTTGTATATTGGTCTTCTAAGGTCAAGATCTCTTATTATGGCACCTGGTCTTAAATCAAATACCTTCTGAACTATTTCAATAATCCTGTCCTCGTCAACTTTTCCTGTGCCAAAGGTCTCCACCTCAATGGAAACAGGTTTTGCAACTCCAATTGCATAAGCCAGCTGGATTTCCAGCTTTTCGGCAACTCCTGCAGCAACCAGGTTCTTTGCTACCCATCTGGCAGCATAGGCAGCAGATCTGTCAACCTTTGTTGGATCCTTTCCTGAGAAAGCTCCACCGCCGTGTCTTCCGTATCCACCGTAAGTATCAACTATGATTTTTCTTCCTGTAAGGCCTGAATCACCCTGTGGTCCGCCTACCACAAATCTGCCGGTAGGATTAATAAAGTATCTTGTATTTTCATCCAGCAATTCTGCTGGTATTACTGCTTTTATTACATGCTCTATAATATCCTTTTCAATCTGGTCATGTGAAACCTCTGGTCCGTGCTGAGTTGAAACAACAATAGTATCAACTCTTACAGGTTTTTCATTTTCATATTCAATGGTTACCTGAGTTTTGCCGTCTGGTCTTAAGTAATTTAATAATCCGTCCTTCCTTACCTTTGTAAGCCTTCTTGAAAGTTTATGGGCCAAGGCTATAGGCATTGGCATATATTCAGGAGTTTCATTAGTGGCATAACCAAACATCATGCCCTGATCTCCTGCTCCTACAGCATCTATTTTATCCATTTCGCCTTTTTTTGATTCCAGTGCTTCATTAACACCCATAGCGATATCTGCAGACTGTTCATCAATTGATGTAACAACCGAGCATGTGCTTGAATCAAATCCAAACTTTGCTCTTGTATAGCCAATATCCTCAACAGTCTTTCTTACTATTTTAGGAATATCCACATAACAGCTTGTAGATATCTCTCCTATTACAAACACTATTCCTGTAGTAACCGCACAATCGCAGGCAACCCTGCCTTCCGGATCCTTTTCCAATATGGCATCTAAAACCGCATCTGATATCTGGTCGCATATTTTATCCGGATGTCCTTCTGTTACAGATTCTGAAGTAAATAATCTTCTCATAATTTAATCCCTCCCATAAAAAAATAAAACCTCTTCGATAAGAAGAGGTTTAGCTGCGCACACATAGTCCTCTCTTATCTCGCAGAAAAATTCTGCAGGAATTGGCACCATTGCGCAAATGCGCCGGTTGCCGGGTTTCATCGGGCCCTATCCCTCCGCCTCTCTTGATAAGAGTATTATCTATTCAATTACAATGCATATGTTACCATAGGTAAATCTCTTTGTCAACTTAATTTGAAAAATAAAAAAAGCATTTGTTAAAAATGCTTTTTTTTTGGTGGAGGAAGATGGATTCGAACCATCGAAGTCGATGACAACAGATTTACAGTCTGCCCCCTTTGGCCGCTCGGGAATTCCTCCGCGTTATGGAGCTGGCAATAGGAATCGAACCTACAACCTGCTGATTACAAGTCAGCTGCTCTACCGTTGAGCCATGCCAGCATGATATTTAATTGGTGGAGGAAGATGGATTCGAACCATCGAAGTCGATGACAACAGATTTACAGT
>CALBDU010000047.1 GCA_937927335.1 uncultured Clostridium sp. | reverse complement strand
CAACTTGATTTTTGCTGGTTGATATTTCATTCTCTGTTTAATTTTCAAAGACCGTATACTGTTTTGTAACAGTTCCTAAATTATTATGCTATTATAGAATATCATACTAAATTATGAATGTCAACATTTTTACTATTAAATCAATATATAAAATTGTTTGTCATAACCTGTATCTTTGCCGTCATCTCTCGTGACAACAAAATGTATTTTATCAAAATTCGAAATCTGTTTTTCAATTTAAATACCTGTTTTACGATAATAAGTTTTAAATCCTTTAAAATCCTCTTTTTTTCTTTTATATTTTCACATTGATACTCCAGGGTAGGTTATCCTAAAAAACTATGAAAAAATAGGACCCAGATGCACATTTTAACATCAGGATCCATTAATTTTATAGGCAATTTTCTTCTTGGTCTTCACATTTTATTTTAGCTATAGCTACTATTTTTTCGTCCTCCAGACTTCTCATAAGAGTTACTCCCATTGCATTTCTACTGGTGGAGGATATGTCTGCAACATTTATTCTTATTGCTACATTATTGTTGTTTATAAGCATCATTTCATCATTATTTTGTACAAGTCTTGCTCCCACAACTTTACCTGTTTTATCTGTTACCTTATAGGTAATCATTCCTTTTCCTCCACGGTTATGAGGAGTATACTCGGAAACAGGTGTCCTTTTACCAAAGCCGTTTTCGCTTACAACAAGTATTTCCTGTCCTTCCACAACTATATCCATGGACACAACAATATCATCTTCTCTCAATGTTATTGCCCTGACACCGGAAGCAGTCCTTCCCATAGGCCTTACATTTTCTTCAGCAAATCTTATTGCATAACCATTTTGGGTTATCTCCACAATTTCGCTTTCACCAGTGGTCATCCTAACCCCTATAAGCTCATCTCCCTCTCTGAGAGATATAGCATTAAGCCCAGTTTTCCTAATGGATGCATACTGGCTCAGCTCGGTTTTCTTTATTATCCCCTGCTTTGTAGCCATGATGAGATAATTATCATCGTTAAATTCCTTTAAGGTTATCACTGCTTGAATTTTTTCATCAGCCTCTACAGGAATAAGATTTATGATATTAGATCCTTTTGCTGTCCTGCCGGCATCCTGAATTTCATAGCCTTTTAATTTATATACCTTACCCTTATTAGTAAAGAATAAGATATTGTTGTGTGTAGATGTAATAAACATATGCTCTACGAAGTCATCTTCCTTTGTGGCAGTAGCTGTTATACCTTTTCCTCCCCTCTTTTGTGAGGAATAGGTGTCGGCAGCAATTCTTTTAATATATCCGGCATGGGTTATGGTTATAACAACCTGTTGCTCCTCAATTAAGTCTTCAATATCAATTTCGTTGTTGTTCTTTTGTATTTCAGTTCTTCTGTCATCACCGTATTTATTTTTTATTTCAAGCAATTCTTCTTTTATAATTTTTAAAACCAGTTCCTCTTTCTCAAGTATTTCTTTTAAATGTGCAATAGTTTTTACTAATTCAGCATATTCATCTTCGATTTTATCTCTTTCAAGACCAGTAAGCCTTTGAAGTCTCATATCAAGAATTGCCTGAGCCTGCTTTTCTGACAGATTGAATTTCTCCATTAATCCGTTTCTTGCTATTTCAGCAGTTTTTGATGCCCTTATAAGGCTTATAACCTCATCAATATGATCAAGGGCTATTCTTAGACCTTCAAGTATATGAGCCCTGGCCAAGGCTTTGTCTAAATCAAACTGGGTTCTTCTTCTTATTACTTCTTTTTGGAAATCGACATAGTGAAACAGTATCTGTTTGAGATTTATAACCTGTGGCTCGTTATTAACCAAAGCAAGCATTATTATTCCAAAAGTATCCTGCATCTTAGTATGCTTAAATAATTGATTTAACAGCACATTTGGGTTGGCATCCCTTTTTACCTCGATAACAATTCTCATACCGTCTCTGTCAGATTCATCTCTGATATCAGAAATGCCCTCTATCTTTTTATCCTTAACAAGCTCTGCGATGTTTTCGATTAATTTAGCCTTGTTAACCTGGTATGGAATTTCTGTAACAATTATTTTATGTCTTCCCTTTTCTTCTTCAATATCTGCTTTTGCCCTAACAATTACTTTTCCTCTTCCTGTCTCATAGGCTTGCCTAATTCCTGCAGTTCCAAGTATGATACCAGCTGTAGGAAAGTCAGGACCTTTAATATGGGCCATCAATTCGGTAACGGTAATGTCCGGATCGTCTATCAGTGCTGTTACACCGTTTATAACCTCACTCAAATTATGAGGAGGAATATTGGTTGCCATTCCTACAGCAATACCTGCGGAACCATTAACCAGAAGGTTTGGAAATCTCGATGGCAGTACGGACGGTTCCTCTTCTTCACCATCAAAATTAGGTACAAAATCCACTGTGTTTTTATTAATGTCCCTAAGCATCTCCACAGTAATTTTATTCATTTTTGCTTCTGTATACCTCATTGCCGCAGCTGAGTCACCATCTACAGAACCAAAGTTTCCGTGGCCGTCCACAAGAAGATACCTTATGGAAAAGTCCTGGGCCATTCTTACAAGAGCATCATAAACAGATGCATCACCGTGAGGATGATATTTACCTAAAACATCACCGACGATTCTTGCGCACTTTCTATATCCCTTATCCGGTGTAATTCCAAGCTCCTGCATGGAATATAAAATTCTTCTATGTACAGGCTTTAAGCCATCCCTAACATCAGGGAGAGCTCTGCCAACTATTACACTCATCGCATAGTCAATATAACATTTCTTCATTTCATGACTAATTTCAACGGGTAATACCTTTCCTTCATTTAACATTCAATACACCTCTTAAATATCCAGATTTACTACCTTTTTAGCATTCCTTGTTATAAAATCTCTTCTCGGTTCAACCTTATCACCCATCAAAATAGTAAATATTTCGTCAGCAGCAATTGCATCCTCTACTGTTGCCTTTAACAAAATTCTCTTTTCAGGATCCATAGTTGTTTCCCAAAGCTGTTCTGCGTTCATCTCACCAAGACCTTTGTAACGCTGAATATCTGTATTGTTGTCCTTTCCGCCTATTTCAGACAGAAGCTTTTCAAGTTCCCTGTCAGTATAAACGTAATATTCCTTCCTGGCCTTATAAACTCTGTAAAGCGGTGGCTGTGCAATATAAACATATCCCTTTTCAATCATTTCCCTCATATACCTGTAGAAAAATGTAAGCAGCAAAGTTCTTATATGTGCTCCGTCAACATCAGCATCTGTCATTATAATTATTCTGTGATATCTCATTTTTTCTATATCAAAATCATTACCTATGCCTGCTCCAAATGCTGTAATCATTGCAGTAATCATTTCTGAATTGAGGATTTTATCTAATCTTTGTTTTTCAACATTCATTATCTTTCCTCTAAGAGGAAGTATAGCCTGGAATCTTCTGTTTCTTCCCTGCTTTGCAGAGCCTCCTGCAGAATCTCCCTCAACTATGTAAATTTCACACTCTGATGCGTCCTTTGATGAGCAGTCTGCAAGCTTTCCAGGTAGTGATGTACTTTCCAGCACTGATTTTCTTCTGGTAAGTTCCCTTGCCTTTCTTGCTGCTTCCCTGGCCCT
Organism: uncultured Clostridium sp.; assembly: GCA_937927335.1. Taxonomy (GTDB): domain Bacteria; phylum Bacillota; class Clostridia; order Clostridiales; family Clostridiaceae; genus UBA699. Next base: position 40,685 of record CALBDU010000047.1, on the reverse strand, counting down.
GGAAGCCATAAGGGATTTATCAAGGATCAGTTTTCCTATGTTAGGGTTTTCCTCAAGGAAGTTGCTGACTCCTTCTCCAACAATTGTATCAACTATTCCTCTTACTTCTGTATTTCCAAGCTTTGTCTTTGTCTGTCCCTCAAACTGCGGCTCCATAAGCTTTATTGAAATAACAGCTGTAAGACCTTCTCGGACATCTTCCCCGGAAAGGTTTTTATCATTATCCTTTAAAAAGCCATATTTTTTTGCGTAATCATTAAGCACCCTGGTTATAGCTGATTTAAAGCCTGCTACATGGGTACCACCCTCTACTGTATCTATATTATTTGCAAAGGAAAATATATTTTCATTGTAGCTGTCATTATATTGAAGAGCTATTTCTACTGAACAGTCTTCCCTTTTTCCTTCAACATAAACAGGTTCCTTTTGCAATGTTTCCTTATTTCTGTTAAGGTAGGACACAAAAGATTTTATGCCTCCCTCATAGTGGTAATCTTCAGTTTTATCGATTCTTTCATCAGTAAGTGATATTCTTATTCCCTTATTTAAAAAGGCCAGCTCCCTAAGCCTCTGAGACAAGGTATCAAAATCATACTCAAGTTCCTCGAATATTTCCGGATCAGGCTTGAAGTAAGTCTTTGTTCCATTACCTTCGCTTTCAGTTACCTTTTCCAATCCTGTTACAGCTTTGCCTCTTTCATATCTTTGCTTCCAGATATAACCTTCTCTTTTGACCTCAACCTCACAAATTTCTGACAGTGCATTAACAACAGATGCACCAACACCATGAAGTCCTCCTGATACCTTATATCCGCCACCGCCAAATTTTCCGCCGGCATGGAGCACTGTCATTATGACCTCAACTGTAGGAATTTTCATTTTCGGGTGAAGCCCTACAGGCATACCCCTTCCATCATCTGTTACTGTGATTGAATTATCATTGTGAATATATACATGTATGTTTTTACAATAGCCTGCCAATGCTTCATCGATACTATTGTCAACTATTTCATAAACTAGATGATGAAGTCCTCTTGGGCCTGTTGTTCCAATATACATACCTGGTCTTTTTCTTACTGCTTCAAGACCTTCCAGCACTTGAATCTGACTTTCATCATATGACTGTTTCTTGATTTCCGACATAATTAACCTCCTGTACTGTTAATGAACCTGCTAAGGCTCATAGTTTATTACCTTTGACCTTTTTGCCAATGTGCTGGATGATATCGGAGATAAAAATATCTTACTCATGTTATTTACCTCTGCTATAACAAATGATTTTGGTTTATCCTCTGTTATCCTTGAAACAAATCCATCCTCTTCTGCCATTCTTAAAAACTGGGTTGTGTCCGGGCTGTACATTGATGTTTCAATATCAAATATTCCTATAATGTCCTTTATAGGCACCACAACATTCTCTCCTAAATGTAAAAACATAGACTATCCCTCCAAATTTTAGGATTTTATTACTGTTCCATTATAAACCTTATATACTACTGCTTTATCATCCAGGTACTCCTTAATATCAGTTATTCCGGTACAGGTTATTATGGTTTGAAGATTTTTTATAGAGCTCAATATATATTTTTGCCTGTTTATATCCAATTCAGACAATACATCATCCAATAAAAGTACCGGATATTCACCAGTAAGCTCCCTTATTATTTCAAGTGAAGCAAATTTTATTGTTAAAACTGATGTTCTCTGCTGCCCTTGTGATCCGTATGTCCTGGTATCAACATTATTGATACAGATGCTGAAATCATCTCTATGGGGACCACAGGAAGTAGTTTTCTTTTCAAAATCCTTTTTTCTGTTTAACAACAAATTCTTATTCAGCTCTTCTTTAACCTGTTCCATATTTCTAACGGATGAAATATATTCAAAATCTATACTTTCAGCACCGGATGTAATATCCTTATGAACCTTATATCCTGTTTTTTTAAGCTTTTGTATATAGTTATATCTTTCACCAATTATATAGCTTCCAAAATTTGAAATCTGCTCGTCATAAATATCCAGGATGTCATTGTTTATTTCTTTCCATCTCTTTAAAACAGCATTCCGCTCATCCACAACCTTATTGTACTGGACCAGATTATAATAATACTTTTTGCTAAGTTTACACAATTCTATGTCCAGAAACTTCCTTCTGTATGAAGGTGACTCCTTTACAATTTTCAAATCCTCCGGAGAAAACATAACAACATTTAAAACCCCCATAAGGTCAGAGGTCTTAGTAATTTTTACAGAATTTATATTGATACCCTTTCTGCCTTCCTTAAAAATTTTAATATCTATTTTTTTATCCAGCCTTTGCTTAACCACATAGATATTAATAAGAGTATCCTCACCGTCCCATTTTATTAATTCCTTATCCCTGCTGGTCCTGTGCGATTTTCCTACACTACAGTAATAAATGCTTTCAAGAATATTAGTCTTTCCCTGGGCATTATCACCAATAAACACATTTACATTTGGGCTTAATTCAATAGACAATTTGTCATAATTCCTGTAATTATTCAACTTTAAATATTTAATAAACATAAAAACACCTAAATATAATTATAACACAATTTTACATTGTTATTTTATACATTTCTCCATGAATTTCAATTATATCACCATCTTTTAACTTTTTTCCTCTTCTGGTTTCAACTTCGCCATTTACTTTTACTTCTCCATCCTGAATGTACACTTTTGCTTCAGAACCAAGGCTTACTGCGCCACACCACTTTAAAAATGAATCCAGTTTGATTATTTCAGTGTTTATTTTAACTTCAACCATATTATTCTCCAATCTCTATGAATTTGTAAGCCTTACTGGCAGTACAAGATAAATGCAATTGTCAAGATTCTTGTTTTTAATAAGACAGGGGCTTACACTGCTTGAGAGCTCCATAACTATTTCTTCCTCATCCATGATTTTCAGCACATCAATTAAATATTTAGAATTAAATGCAATTTGCAACGGCTGACCTTGCAATATTATGCCAACTTCCTCACGAACCATTCCCAATTGAGAATTTGAAGTGACTACAAGATTATCTTCTTCTATTTCCAGTTTTACCAGATTGGTATTCCCTTCTTTTCCCATCAATGATGCTCTCTCTATGCAATCAAGAAGTTCTATCCTTTTTGCTGTAACCTTTAAACTATATTCTTCTGGAATAATAGAGGAATATTTTATAAATTCGCCGTCTAAAAGCCTTGAAATTATTTTTGTTCCATCAAGGGTGAATAAAATATTATTTGGAGTAAATGTAATATTTACATCTTGTTCTGAATCATCAAGAATCTTGGATACTTCAGATAATGTTTTTCCAGGGATAACTGCACTAATTACATTTTCTGTATTCAGACATTCCATTTTTAATGCAAGCCTGTAGCCGTCTAAAGCAACTAAATTAAGATTTTTATCTTTAATTTCGAAAAGAACCCCTGTGAGGATTGGTCTTGAGTCGTCTGTTGCTGCAGCAAAAATAGTACCCTTGATCATGCTCTTCAAGCTTTTCTGAGGTATTGAAAAAATCATATTTTCATTTATCTTAGGGAGTTCCGGAAACTCATCTGCATTCATATGTACCAGAGTGAACCTGGATTTTTGGCAGGATATTACAACAGTATTATTATCCTGAGTTTTTATTTCAACTACATCATTTGGAAGTTTTCTTATAATCTCTCCAAAAAGTTTTGAATCAATAACAACTGTTCCGTTTTCTATAGTATCTGAATTAATTCTCTTTTCAATGCTCAAATCTAAATCAGATCCTGTTAGTAATATTTCATTATTGAATGCATTTATTAAAATTCCACCTAGAATAGGCATTGTTGTTTTTCCCGTTATTGCCTTTTGAACAGTGGATATGGCATCCTGAAGTATTGTTTTGTCACATTTAAAGTACATTTTTAATCCTCCTTATATATAGATAGATAATAAATAAATTTTAGTAGTAGTAGTAGTAGGGGCTGTGAGTATGTTAGTATCCCCTGGAGCCATTGATATTAGTCATTTTAGCTTTAAAAATAAGTGTGGATAAGCAAAAACATTTTATTTATCTTATCCACATTATTCTTACGCTTTGATGAAATTTTAATATATCCACATATAAAAATCAAATTTAGTCAACAGGTGTTAATTATTTTTGATTAATTCTCTTAGTAATATCGTTTATGGCATTTTGAAGGGCTTCGTCCGCCTTAAGGGTTTCAGATATTTTTTCATAGGCATGTATTACTGTGGTGTGATCTCTTCCGCCAAATTCCTCTCCAATTTTGGGAAGGGACATATCTGTAAGCTTTCTTGCCAGGTACATGGCTATCTGTCTGGGAAATGCTACATTCCTGGTTCTTCTTGCAGATTTGAAATCTTCTATTCTTAAATTATAGTAGTTTGCAACCACTTCTTGTATAAGCTCAATTGTTACCTGCTTGCTCTGTTTTTTTGAAATTATATCCTTTAAAGCTTCTGATGCCAGTTCTACGCTGATTTCTTTATTAGTTAATGAAGAAAATGCTACCAGTCTTATAAGTGCTCCTTCAAGTTCTCTAATGTTTGATTTTATTTTCGTAGCTATATAAACCATTACTTCATTTGGAATATCAAGATTTTCTACGTCTGCCTTCTTTTTTAATATAGCCATTCTTGTTTCAAAATCAGGCGGTTGTATATCTGCAATAAGTCCCCACTCAAATCTTGACCTAAGCCTGTCTTCTAATGTAGGAATTTCTTTTGGGGGACGGTCGCTGGATAAAATAATCTGCTTGTCTGCTTCATATAAATCATTAAAGGTGTGGAAAAATTCCTCCTGTGTACTTTCTTTGCCGGCTATAAACTGAACATCGTCTATGAGAAGAACATCGATGTTTCTATATTTATTTCTAAATTCAACGTTTTTATCATCCTTGATGGAATTTATAAGTTCGTTTGTAAATTTCTCGGAAGAAACATATACTACCCTTGATTTAGGATTGTTTTGCAGAATATAATGTCCTATAGCATGCATGAGATGAGTCTTTCCAAGCCCAACTCCTCCATAAATAAAAAGGGGATTATAAGCTTTTGCAGGTGCTTCCGCAACTGCCAGTGACGCAGCATGGGCAAATCTGTTACTATTGCCTATTACAAATGAATCAAAGGTGTATTTTTGATTTAACGTAGAATTCATTTCATCATTTGAATTAGATGCTGTTTTTTGATTAGCATTACTTCTTTTAGGAGGATCGTCCATATTTTCCTCAGATGCTATAACAAAATTAACATTATATTTCTGAGTAGTTATCATTTTTAAGGCATTTTCGATTAAATCCTTGTACCTGCTGTTTAATATGCCTCTGGTAAAATCATTAGGAACCCCCAGCTTTAAATTACTGCCTTCAATGGAGACAGGGGTGATGCTCTTAATCCATGTATTGAAACTTACTTCTGTAAGCTCACCTTTAATTATATTGATTGTTTTTTCCCAAATTTCGTTAAGCTGGGCCATTTTATATCCTCCAGTACAGTTTAATAAATATTACTAACAATGAATTAACAGTTTATTAGACTATGTTTATAAAATAACTCACAGGTGTATAAAAATGTGTACTAATTTTTATTAAAAAAGTTATTAACAAGTGCTGAAAATTAACTATTAACATTATTAAATTTGTATAATGTGCTATTTTTAGTCAAAAATAAAATATGTAAAGAATATTACATACATATTTAAACAACTTACCCACAAACTTATCCACAGCTGTGAATAAGTTTGTGTAAATCTAAGTTATACACAACTATATATTAATAATATCAAAACATAGATAGCTATTCAAGAAGTTATCCACAAAAAAAGAATAAAATTATCTTGTACTGCTATTTCAGGCTTTTTCTTGACAATGACAATACATGAATATATAATTTAATAGTGAAACTTTAAAATGGTAAAATCTAAAGTTAATATAACCACTGAGAAGGGGGTGTTTTTGAATGTTTATGACATACCAGCCAAAAAAGAAACAGAGAAAAAGAGAACACGGATTCAGAAAAAGAATGAGTACTTTATCTGGTAGAAACGTTCTTAAGAGAAGAAGACAAAAAGGTAGAAAAAGATTAACAGCATAAGGGCCGCGTTTGTGGCCTTTTTCTGCACTGCAGAAATAAAGGAGTTAAATTTAAATGAAGAAATATAATATAAGAAAGAACTCTGAATTTAGGGCTGTGTATAAAAAAGGAAAATCTTTTTCTAATTACCTGTTAGTGCTGTATATATATAGAAATAACAGCGATTATAATCGTCTGGGTGTCACAGTGAGTAAAAAGGTTGGCAAAAGCGTTGCCAGGAATAGAATCAAAAGATTGATAAAAGAAAGTTATAGATTAAATTCTAATGACATAAATAAAGGATATGATTTAATTTTTATAGCAAGAAATCCTGCTAATGGAAAAAGTTATAAAGAAATACACAAAGCAGTATTAAATCTTTTTAATAAGGCAGGTTTATATAATAGATGAAGAAATTTTTAATTTATATTATTACCTTTTACAGAAAGTATATTTCACCTTTAAGTGCTCCAACCTGTAAATACACGCCAACCTGTTCACAATATGCATTGGATGCTGTAAACAAGTATGGTGCTTTTAAGGGCGGGTTGCTGGCATTTTACAGGATATTAAGGTGCAATCCTTTTAGTAAGGGTGGATATGATCCCGTTAAATAATATTTAGGAGGTAAAAAACTTGCGTTATATTAATGATGCATTTGTTCAATTTTTTGAATTTATTCATAGAGGGGTCGCAGCTGTATTTACAAGCCCTGACTGGTCTTATGGCATAGCTATTATACTGGTAACACTGATAATCAGGCTTATTCTGCTGCCGCTCAATATCAAACAGACAAGGTCTTCCATTGCAATGAGCGAACTTCAGCCTGAAACAAAAAAGCTTCAGGAAAAGTATAAAAATGACCCTCAAAAAGCTCAGGAAGAAATGATGAAATTATATAAGGAAAAAGGAGCAAGCCCTTTCAGCGGATGTTTGCCAATGTTGATACAGTGGCCTATTTTTATTGCTCTTTACTATGTTTTTAATACATTAACAGGAATAAGCGGTGTTCATTTCCTATGGGTAAGGGACCTTGCTCAAAGAGACGTCATACTTGCCGTAATATCTGGTATCACTACCTATTATTCAGGCATATTGATGATGCCTCCTTCAGGTGATTCCGCCCAGGCAAAACAGACACAGATAATGAATGTAAGCATGTCCATATTTATGGTATTTATAAGCTGGAAGCTTAGATCCGCTCTGGTACTGTACTGGGTTGTGAATAATCTTATACAAATAATACAAACTATAGTTATGAAAAAGATGGATTTGAAAAAATCCTAATATATAGGGGGTGTGTTTGGCGTGGTTGTTATTGAGATGATAGGCAGAACTGTAGAGGATGCTCTTAAAAATGCCTTGACAGAACTTAAAATAACTGAGGACAAAGTGGAGTATGAAGTATTGGATGAAGGGAATAAAGGTTTCCTGAAAATTGGTGCCAGGCCGGCACGTATTAAGGTTAAAGTTAAGAGGGACTATATTTATGAAGCAAAAACTTTTCTAAGAGATGTCTTGGACAAAATGGGTGTTAAGGCAGAAATAAGAGTAAAAGAAGAGGATAATATAGTTAAATTTGCATTGACTGGACCTGATATGGGGATATTAATAGGATACAGAGGAGAGACTTTAGATTCTCTTCAATATCTTGTAAGTCTTGTATTGAATAAGGGACATGAAAATGAATATAAGAGAGTAATTTTAGATACAGAAAATTATAGATTGAAAAGAGAAGAAACCTTAAAAAGATTGGCCAGAAGGATTGCAGAAAAAGTTAAAACCACTGAAAAACAGGTTAAGCTGGAACCAATGAATCCTTATGAAAGAAGGATAATACATTCTGCACTTCAAAATGATCCATATGTGGAAACATATAGTGAGGGTGATGAACCTTATAGAAGAGTAGTGGTGGATTTAAAGAAAGCCTGATGGCTTTCTTTTTGTTTATTTTTAACAGGAGGATATTTTTATGAGAGAATTTGACACTATTTCGGCCATATCAACAGCCATTGGTGAAGGCGGGATATCTATAGTAAGAGTGTCCGGAGACAAAGCATTAAGTATAATTAACTGTGTATTTAAAGGCAAAAATCCAATACCAGTTACTGAAAAAGATAATTATAAGCTAAGATATGGACATATTGTAGATTCGCAAGACACCATTATAGATGAGGTTATTGTAAGCTTCATGAAAGGCCCTAAAAGCTATACTGCGGAAGATACAGTAGAAATTAATTGTCATGGTGGAATAATAGCAACTAATAAAGTATTGGAGCTTGTGATAAAAGCAGGTGCAAGATTAGCTGAACCAGGAGAGTTTACAAAAAGGGCTTTTTTAAATGGCAGGATAGACTTGAGCCAGGCTGAAGCAGTCATTGACATTATAAGGTCCAAGACGGAGTTGTCAATGAAATCTGCAGTAATGCAGGCTGGGGGAAAATTGTCTCTTATGATTAAAGCACTGAGAGATAGGCTTATAACGCTAATTGCCCATATAGAAGCTACTGTGGATTACCCTGAGGATGATTTGGAGGAAGTGACTGCATTGAGAGCTTCTTCTGAGCTTAATGATATAGTTAAGGATATGGATAATGCTATAGAAAATGCTGACCAGGGCAAAATTTTAAGGGAAGGAATCAGCACCGTTATTGTCGGAAAACCAAATGTGGGAAAGTCATCTTTGTTAAATTCACTCTTAATGGAAAATAGGGCAATTGTAACTGATATTCCCGGTACTACCAGGGATGTTATAGAGGAATATATTAATGTTGGGGGAATTCCAATTAAAATAGTTGATACAGCTGGAATCCGTGAAACTGATGATATTGTTGAAAAAATTGGAGTACAGAAATCAAAGGAAAAAATTGAAGAGGCTGATTTGATTATCCTAATGCTGGATACCAGCAGGGAACTCACTTCTGAGGATAAGGATATTATAAATTTTATTACGGGCAGAAAGTGTATAGTCCTGTTAAATAAGTCTGATCTTGACAGTAGAATAGATTACTCTGCTCTTGAGGGAATAGCTGCTGATTATGTGATTAATACGTCTATAATCTCTGGATATGGCATTAATGAGCTTAAGGAGGCTATTTCAAAATTATTTTTCAATGGTAAGATAAATTCCAGTGATTTTTTAATTACAAATGTACGACATAAGGATGCGCTAATTGCAGCCAGGAATAGCTGTATAATGGCTTTAAATGCATTAAGGGATACCGGTGCTATTGATTTAGCTTCAATAGATATAAGGAATGCATGGTATAATCTAGGGCACATCACAGGGGATACAATTGAAGAGGACATTATCAACAAGATATTTTCTGAATTCTGTTTAGGAAAGTAGGTATTGAAATGGAATATTTAGCAGGGGAGTATGAAGTAATAGTTATAGGAGCCGGTCATGCAGGCTGTGAGGCAGGACTTGCTGCTGCAAGAATGGGGTGTAAAGTTTTAATGCTGACTATGAATTTGGATAGTGTGGCTTTAATGCCATGCAATCCAAACGTAGGAGGTACGGCCAAGGGTCATCTTGTCAGGGAAATTGATGCTTTAGGCGGAGAGATGGGGATTAATATTGATAAAACATTTATCCAATCCAGAATGCTTAATACTTCAAAGGGACCTGCCGTTCATTCCTTAAGGGCACAGGCTGATAAGCACAGATATTCTGAAAGTATGAAGTATGTTATAGAGACTCAGAAAAATCTTGATCTAAGACAGCTTGAAGCTATCGAAATAAGAATAGAGGGTAATATAGTAAAGGGTGTATTAACACGAAATGGTGCTTATTATAAGTCAAAGGTGGTTGTTATCGCATCTGGAACGTATCTTAAAAGCAGGATAATAATTGGGGATGTAAATTACAGCGGAGGTCCAAGTGGATTATTTCCAGCGAATTTTTTATCTGACAGTATTTCAGCCAGTGGAATTGAACTTAGAAGATTTAAAACAGGAACTCCAGCAAGAATTAACAGAAGAAGCGTGGACTTTTCAAAAATGATTGAGCAGAAAGGCGATGAAAAAATAGTACCTTTTTCATTTATGAATGAAGGACTTCAAAGAGAGCAGGTATCCTGCTATCTTACTTATACAACTAAGGATACATTAAAGGTTATCAGGGATAATATTCACAGGTCACCTTTATATAATGGTACTATCAAATCCATAGGCCCCAGATATTGTCCTTCCATAGAGGATAAGGTCATGAGATTTCCCGATAAGGAAGTACATCAGATATTCATTGAACCTGAGGGAGAATCAACTGAAGAAATGTATGTAGGTGGGGCGTCAAGCTCATTGCCTGAGGATGTACAAATTGCTATGTATAAATCAATTACAGGATTGGAAAATGTAGAAATATTAAGAACTGCTTATGCCATAGAATATGATTGCTTTAACCCTCAGGATTTAAAATTGTCTCTTGAATTTAAAAATATCCAAGGCTTATTTGGTGCGGGACAGATTAATGGAAGCTCAGGATACGAGGAAGCTGCTGCACAGGGAATAATTGCAGGGATAAATGCTGCTCTTAAGGTTAAGGGAAGAGAGCCTGTTATTTTAGATAGGTCTCAGGGGTATATAGGAGTTCTTATTGATGATCTGGTGACAAAAGGAACTAATGAACCTTATAGGATGATGACTTCAAGATCAGAGTACAGATTATTACTAAGGCAGGATAATGCAGATTTAAGATTGACTCAGATAGGATATGAGGCTGGTCTGGTTTCAGAAGAGAGATATGCAAGATATATAAAAAGAAAACAGGATATTCAGGAAGAAGTTGAAAGAATAAAAAAGGTACAGGTAACTGGTAAGAAAGAAATAAATGAAATTTTAACAGGTTTAAATTCTGCAGAACTTAAAAAGCCCATTAACTTATATGAACTTATCAAAAGGCCTGAACTGGATTATTTCAAAGTAGCTGTTCTGGATAATGATAGACCTTTATTAAATATGGATGTAATGGAAGAAGTAAATACCATATCAAAATATGAAGGCTATATTGAAAAGCAGCTTGAACAGGTAAACCAGTTCAAAAAATTTGAAACACGTATTATACCTGACTATGTTAATTATGATGAAGTAAAAGGTTTAAGGCTGGAAGCAGCTCAAAAGCTAAAAAAAGTTAAGCCTTATAATATAGGCCAGGCTTCAAGAATTTCAGGAGTAACGCCGGCCGATGTATCGGTACTGCTTATATATATGGAAAATATGGTTAGAAAAAGCAAGGAGAATTGATATGGATTATTACAGCTTAATGGAAACAGCCTGTAAAAACGTTTCAATAGATTTCGATAAAGATAAATATTCGCTATTTATGAAATATAAAGACTTAATTCAAGATTGGAATCAAAAAATTAACCTTACAGCGATAACTGAAGATGAAGATATGATAAAAAAGCATTTTATTGATTCTATTAAAGTATTTAATTTTAAGGAATTTGAAACTGCAAAAACAATAATAGATATTGGAACAGGAGCTGGATTCCCAGGCATTCCCATAAAAATTGTAAGGCCTGATATAGAAGTAGTACTACTGGACTCACTGCTTAAAAGGGTTAACTTCCTAAACGAAGTTATAGGTAAATTAGATCTTAAAAGAATAAAAGCTATCCATGGAAGAGCAGAGGAACTAGCGAGAATTGAATACAGGGATACATTTGACATAGCTGTATCAAGAGCTGTTGCTAATTTAACACTGTTATCTGAACTATGCCTGCCTTATGTAAAAGTAAATGGGTATTTTGTTGCCATGAAAGGTCCTGGTGTTGAATCAGAACTTAATGAAGCAGGAAATGCCATTAAAGCATTAGGGGGAAGAGTAGAAAATGTAATTGAAGTTAAAATTGAAGACAGTGATTTGAAGCATAATCTTGTAGTAATTAGGAAAATAATGAAGACTCCTAAACAATTTCCTCGAAAACCAGGTGTAGCTTCTAAAAAACCAATAAAATAGTTTGAGAATTTGTCGTACGATTTATATATTTAATAGCAGGATTTTAAACAATCGTGAAGAAATGTTAAAACAGGAATATTTAAAAGGGATGGTTAGTTATGCAAAATAATATAAATTATATTTCAGTGGATTTAATATCACCTAATGTGTATCAGCCAAGAAAATATTTTGATGATGAAACTATTGAAGAGTTAGCACAATCGATTAATGTATATGGTATAATACAGCCTTTATCCATAAGAAAAATTAGTGAGGACAGATATGAGCTGGTTGCTGGAGAAAGAAGGCTTAGAGCAGCTAAAAGAGCTGGACTAAAAGAAGTTCCTGCCATAATAGTAGATATAACTGATAGTGAATCTGCAGCTATAGCATTATTGGAAAATCTTCAAAGAGAGGATTTAAACTTTATTGAGGAAGCAGAAGCATACAATAATTTAATGAAGGATCATAATTACACCCAGGAGAAGCTGGCTGAGATAATTGGAAAAAAACAATCTACCATTGCAAATAAAATTAGAATATTAAAATTAGATGAGGGTATAAGAAATCTGGTATTAAATAATAATTTAACTGAACGGCATGCAAGAGCCCTGCTAAAGCTTCCAGATACTGAAAGCCAGAAGAAAATTTTAAATACTGTAATTAAGAAATCTTTAAACGTGAAAAATACTGAGGAGTTAATAACAAAATATCTTTTTAATTTGCAGAAAAAGGAAGTTGCAGCGGATGGGAAAAAGAGAATAAAAGGAATCTTCTCCCCAAGAGTATATATAAATACAGTAAAGCAAGTATTTGACAAATATGGGCTAAATGCACAATATTCATGTAAAGAATCAGAAGATAATATAAAAATTACAATATCAATACCTAAAGTATAGAAATGTTTCACGTGAAACATTTCTTTTTTTTAAAATATCTTTCTTTATAATTAAAATAATAATATAATAGTATATGTCTAAATAAAAATGAAGGTGGTGAGGTTTTGAAGGTAATATCAATTTTTAATCAAAAAGGTGGAGTTGGGAAGACTACCACCAGCATAAATTTATGTGCATATTTATCTCTACATGGTTATAAAATACTGAATATTGATATAGACCCACAGGGTAATACAACAAGCGGACTGGGATTTGATAAAAAGAAAATTAAAAATTCAATTTATGATGTACTTACTTCAGAGGTCTCAATAGATGATGCAATTGTACAATGTGACCTTGTTGAGAATTTTTACATATTACCATCTACTGTGGAGTTAGCTGGCGCTGAAGTGGAATTAATTAATATCCAAAAGAGAGAATCAATTTTAAAAAATAAATTATCTCAAATGAAATCTGAATTTGATTACGTATTTATAGATTGTCCACCTTCATTAGGTTTTTTAAGTATAAATGCACTTACTGCATCTAATAGCGTATTAATACCAATGCAATGTGAATTTTATGCACTGGAAGGAGTAGGACAACTTATTAATACAATTCAATTAGTAAAGAAGTCTCTTAATAAATCTTTAGAAATTGAAGGTGTACTACTGAGTATGTTCGATACCAGAGCTCGACTGTCACAGGAAGTTATAAGCGAAGTTAAGAAATATTTTAAAGATAAGGTATATAAAACCACAATACCTAGAAATGTAAGATTAGCCGAGGCTCCTAGTTTTGGACTTCCAATTATGTTATATGATGATAAATGTAAGGGCTCTGAGGCTTATGATCAATTGGCAAAAGAATTTTTGCAAAGACAAAGGAGGTAATATTTGTGAGCAAAAAATTTGGCCTTGGAAAAGGCCTGGGGGCACTTATACCCGAAGATGAAAACTTTAATGATGTTGATAAAGCCAAAGGAAGTTTCCTAATTGATATAAATTTGATAAAGCCCAATGAGTATCAACCAAGAAAGTCCTTTGATGAAGAAAAAATTGCCCAACTTTCTGAGTCAATAAAAGAACATGGAGTAATCCAGCCAATTGTTTTAAAAAAAGATGATAGCGGATATATAATAGTAGCCGGTGAAAGAAGATGGCGGGCAGCTCAAGCCGCCGGGTTAACCGAAATGCCTGCAATTGTTATGGAATTATCTGATAAACAAGTCTTAGAAATATCTTTAATCGAAAATATACAACGTGAGGATTTAAATCCAATTGAAGAATCAAAGGCCTATAGGAAGCTTTTAGATGAATTTAAATTAACTCAGGAAGAGTTGAGTAAAAGAGTTGGTAAATCAAGAACAGCCATTACAAATAGCTTAAGACTTATGAATTTAGATAAGAGAGTTCAAGAGTATTTAATAGATGGAGTCATTTCTGAAGGTCATGGCAGAGCTCTTCTGGGAATAGCCGATGCTGATTTACAGTATAGTACAGCGCAAAGAGTAATAGATGAAAATCTATCTGTACGTGAAACAGAAAAGCTGATCAATAAGCTAAACAGCTTGCCAATAGAGCTAATTTCTGAAAAAGAATTAGAAAAGTCAGATCCCCATATAAGTGATATTAGAAGCAGACTTGAAGAAAAATTTGATACAAAAATTATTGTTTCAAATAAAAATAATAAAGGAAAAATTGAGATTGAATATTATTCAATAGATGATTTGCAACGAATTTTGGATATAATGAATATATAATATGTTTCACGTGAAACATTGGAAGGGAGCAGTATATGTCAAACGTATTATCTATAATAGGGAATTATCAAATATTTATTTTAATTGGAATGGCAATTCTAATAGTTTTGTTATTTATACTAGTTATAGTAAATCTAAAGGCTTTAGGTCGAGTTGAAAAACGATATAAAAAGTTTATGAGGGGAGTAGATAACAAGAATATTGAAGAAATTATAATTGGTTATATGGATAAAATAGATGCTGTTGAAAAGGAGAATAAAAGTATCATGGATTTGTGCACAAATGTTGATTTGAAATTAAAAGGTTGTGTACAGAAGGTGGCTTTAGTTAGATACAGAGCATTTGAAGATGTAGGTAGTGATCTCAGCTTTTCGGTTGCAATGCTTGATCAGTTAAATAATGGTGTTATAATAACAGGAATATACGGTAGAAGTGAGAGTACAACCTATGCAAAACCAATTGACAGAGGAATGTCAAGGTACGAACTTTCTAGCGAAGAAAATCAAGCTCTTCAGGAAGCAATAGAAAATAGAAAATAATGTATATAAGACCTCCTTTAAGGTAAAAATACTTTAAAGGAGGTCTTAATTATGAAAGTATTTGTAAGCAAAGAGTTTGAAAATCTAAAAAATGAATTATTAAATCTTGGATATGAAGTGGTTGATGAAAACAGCAGTCAATGCTGCGATGCAATAATATGCAATTTAAAAAGTGGAGGACTAAAGCAATATAATATGACTCAAAACATTAGACCTGAGGGAACTCTTATAATAGATCTTGGTAATAAGTCGTTGGATGATCTGGAATATATTTTAAACAATAGAGTATATAGCAGTCTTCTTTAATCAAGAATTGAATATAAAATCGTCACTTTTATTATTTAAATTATAAATTTTTAATAAACAATAATAAATACCCCTTGATATAGAATCGGCCAAGCTCATTACAGTAAATAGCCTTGTATTTTGCAAAAGTATAAATTCCATTCCTCCAGAAATATTAACCACCCCAGTTATGCTCATATCACCTACTGGCGGCAATTCCTTCTCCATGGCAGATCCTGGTTTTAATGGTTTCTTATCAATAATTAATTTACCTACATTTTGAATACTGCCAAGACAAGCATCAATAGCAATTATAAAAGGATCCTTATATGTATTGTTTATATTAATTAAAACTTCATTTAAATTTTTAGCATGCACAGGATATTGAAGGGATCCATATAAATTAATTTTATGTCCAAGCAAACCCACTAATTTATAACCTACCAGAGGGCCTAGACTATCACCGGTTGATCTGTCAGTTCCAATACAAAGTATGACAATTGGTCTGCCCAAGGAAAAAGTCGGATATATCTCAGAAAATAGTAAGTCTCTTAATAATATTGTGGAATTGGTTATATTGGGATCTAAAATTGTCCTTTTAAGCATAAAAAAACCTCCTTTTTTAAATGATTTACAAAAAGAAGGTTTCTTATACATAATAAAGATTATAGGACATCAACACGACGTAGTACATTATAAAATACTACGAAAAATATACAGAAGAACATTCCAGATATTCCATTTGCCTTCAAGCCAATGAAGATCGCAGCTAGAACAGCAACAGGATGTATTCCTAAAGATGAAGATACAATTTTAGGTTCAACCAGCTGTCTTACTATGGATACAATTATATAAGATATCAAAATCCCGAATCCTGCAATGTAATTTTTAAATATTAGTATATAAATAAGGGATAGGGGAACGTAAATAGCGCTTATACCAAGAATTGGTAAAAAATCAAATAATGCACATAGTATACTTAGTAGAATGGCATAAGGAACTTTGAAAACAATAAAAACTATAAGAGTCTCTATAAAAGTTAATCCGATTATAGCCATATAAGATGCAGCATAGTTTTCCAGCATTTTTTTTGACTCATGTATAATAGAAAAAACTTTTTCTGACTTGCCATCTGGTATTAAATTTGTTAATTTACTTTCTGCAAGGGTTATATCTTTAGTGAAAAAATATGTAGCCAGCATAGTAAAAATAATTACCATAATTATATAAGGTACTGAAGCTAAAAATGCGACAATTTCCGACAATACCACACCAGAAATGGCAACAGTAAGATTTGAAAGCTTCGTCAGATAACTGGTGAAATTATTTTCAATGGTGCTGATAATATACGGGTCCAGATTATTATAGTATTTTTGCAGATTATTAAATAAATGGCTTAACCACTGGTAGTTTATATTGATATAATTTTGCAGGTTTTTGCCAAAGGTTACAGCCTCTTGTGCCGCTTGTGTCACTCCCCAGGCTAAAAGGGATAAGATGATTGTAAAAAATATTATAGTAGTAATTAAAGAAGACAGACTCTTTTTCATTTTAAAACTTCCAGCCAATATTTCTGTCGGTTTCTTTAGTATTAAGGCACAAATAAGTGCAAGTACAAAAGGTAAAGTGTAGTTCAAGGTTTTAAAAAAAATTATACATGTAAAAGTATAAATAATTACAAACAGAAGTACTTTGTCAAATTTTTCCATTAAGTCGTTCACTGAATTATCACTTCCTTTATTTTACGGAACATTTATAATATAATATTATAAGCAATAGATTTATATTTAGTATAATAAAATATTGAAAATATAACAATATTAATTTATAGAAGATTATGGATATTATGGAGGAGCATATGCAAAACTATTACTTGATTACATTTAAAAATACACATGGTGCAATAAGTGGAGAGAAGGTACTTAAGAATGAAGGCTTGGAGGTTGTGGTTATGCCAACCCCAACCAATATAACCAAAAGCTGCGGAATCAGTATAAGGATCAAACCTGAGGATTTTAGCCAGGTTTTGAATATAGTAACTAAAGGGACTATAGAACCGGAAAAAATTTATTATAAAGACCAATCAGGATACAAGCTGATTGAATCATAGAGGCTGATATGGATAATTTAATATCATTTTTAGGAATTAAAATTGATCTTGCCAATGATGGTATAACCCTGGGCGGATATTTAATAAAAAAGGAAAGCGTTTATAATTTTGGATTTAAGGTAGTAAAGATTCTTCTTATTATAATACTGATGATTGCAGTTATAAAAATTGGCAATTCAATAATTAATAGAATGGTTGAGCGTCAAAAGAATTTTAAATTTTCATTGGATGAAAAAAAATCCCAGACACTAGGATTAGTACTTCAAAGTATTTTAAGATACACTGTCTATTTTGTAGGCGTGTTTGGCATTTTAGAAGCTATGTTTGGAACCATTGGGCTAACACTTGCTGGAATGGGAGGTGTTGCAGTTGGCTTTGGTGCACAAAGCTTGATAAAGGATATAATTAATGGATTCTTTATTTTGTTTGAAGACCAATATTCCGTAGGAGACTACATTACTGTTGAAAACATGGGAGGAATCGTTGAGAGTATAGAATTAAGAATAACAAAACTCAGAGATTTCAATGGTGACCTGCATACTATACCTAATGGCTTGATTACAAAGGTTACAAACCATTCCAGAGGAAATATCAGAGTCACTGTTGATGTGGATATTTCCTACAGCGCTGATTTGGACAAAGCTTTGTCAGTGATTAGTGACCTTTGTTTAAAATTCAATAAGGAAAATGAGGATATGGCAGAGGGACCAGAGGTGCTTGGGATATCTGCACTAAAGGAAAGCGGAATTACAATAAGGATAGCCGGTAAAGCTAAACCTATGACCCAATGGTCAATGGAAATGAAATTAAGGAAGGAAGTCAGAGATAGGCTTAAATATGAAGGAATTGAAATGCCATATCCGGCAGTTAAATTGATAAAGGAGTGATAATATGCCAAAAGAATTCAATGTTGGTGATATAGTTGAACTAAAAAAAACCCATCCATGTGGTAGCAAGGAATGGGAAATATTGAGGGTAGGGGCAGATATAAAAATTAAATGTACAGTTTGCGGAAGGCTGATCATGCTCCCTCGAAGCAAATTCGAAAAGGATGTAAAAAAAATAGTTAAAGAAAACAAAGAATCTGAATAAAAGATATTGAAATATGTTGAGATAAATGATAAAATAACATATTGTAGTCCCTGCTGTGATAATCACAGCCGTTAGTCCAAAGGGAGGAGGTGAAATCTAATGAGAAAGTATGAAACTATATTCATATTACACCCATCATTAGACGAGGAAGCTGTTAAAGCTAACGTTGAAAAGTTTAAGGGCGTAATAGAAAATGGTGGCGGAGTTGTTGAAAACGTTGATTTTTGGGGCAAGAGAAAGCTTGCTTATGAAATTGAGAAAATCGGCGAAGGATACTATACTCTGATCAACTTCAATGCTGATCCTGAATTACCTAAAGAGTTAGACAGAATTTTCAGAATCACAGACTCAGTTATCAGACATATCATCGTTAACAACGAGAGAAATTAGGTGGTGCTTTAATGAACAAAGTTGTTTTAATTGGAAGATTAACTAAGGATCCAGAGCTAAAGTTTACTCCAGGATCCGGTACAGCTGTAGCCACCTTTACATTGGCCGTTGACAGAAGATTTTCAAAGGATGGTCAAAGAGAAGCTGACTTTATTCCCATTGTAGTATGGGGTAAACAGGCTGAATCTACTGCAAATTACATGAGTAAGGGAAAACTTATGGGTGTAAGCGGCAGAATACAGACCAGAAGCTATGATGCAAAAGACGGCACAAAAAGGTATGTCACTGAAGTAGTAGCGGAAGAGGTGCAGTTCCTCGAATGGGGAGACGGCAATAAGAATAATTTCCGCCAAAATGATAATGGATTCGAAAATTATGGAAAAACTCCAAGAGGAGGCTATGGTGAAAACTATGGCGAGGATATAACCCCCATTGATGAAGAGGGTGAAATCCCATTTTAATTAGGTAAGGAGGGAATAGGATGAGCAATAAAGAAGGCGGAAGAAGAAATTCTTCTAAAATGAGAAAAGCTAAGAGAAAAGTTTGTTCTTTTTGTATGGATAAGTCAGAATTCATTGACTACAAAGATATAAACAAATTAAGAAAATATGTAACAGAAAGAGGAAAGATTTTACCAAGAAGAATTTCCGGAAACTGTGCAAAGCATCAGAGAGAACTTACAGATGCTATAAAAAGAGCAAGAAATATAGCTTTGCTACCATTCACAACAGAATAGTAAATAAGCTTAAGGAGCTGTTTCAAAAGGAGATTGTCATCTTCTTTTGAAGCGGCTCTTTTTAATAACCCTTATTGCATTACATAAGAAATATAACTAAAATAGTATTATAGGCATTTAAGGAGTGAAGTATATGAAAAAAGATGATTTAAATATTATGTACAATATTAAAGTTATAGAGGAACTTAAGGCAGATCTTCTATGTATACTTGGGGATTTTTTCAAGCTTCTTACAAAAGGCAGCAATGTGGCAAAAGAAGCCATTCTTGAATGTATTTCCGGGGCAATAATAATATTGTATATATTATCTGAAAGGCTTGGGTATTCATATACTGCAGTAGATGATGAAATAAAGAAAAAACTGAAAACCGGTATTGTTGAAGAAGATTATATAGAAAAACAGGGAAAGGACTTATCCAGATTATATAACCATATGAAGGACAGAGGATAACCGGAGGTACTTAATGCAAAAAGATAGCTATAAAACAAAGGCAATAGTGGAAGCAGGTTTAATATGCTCCCTTATTGTGGCGTTAATGATGATGACGATATATATACCGCTGTTTTCCATAGTTGGAGTATTTATTCTTCCAATTCCGATAACAGTTTTGTATATAAGGCATAATATAAAGATTACAACTACAGCAGTTCTGGTCAGTGCAATATTTATAGCGATACTGTATAATCCAATTTCTGCAATAACAGTATCAATAATGATGGGTTCCACAGGAATAGCCTTAGGCTATTGTATAATAAACAAGAAAAGCGTTTGGCAGACAATTGTAATACTTTCCATTGTATCCATAATCTCAACTGTGATAGATATGTCAATATATGTGACTCTGATTAATAAGGGGGGACTAATGGCTTATATTAACCAGCAAGTTCAAATAACCAGGGATTCAATGAACTCAGTAACAGAAATATATAGAGGTATGGGAGTGCCTGAAACACAACTTCAGCAGTTTAATGCATCTATTAATATATTCACCCCTGAATTTGTTATGCAGCTTATACCGCCAGCTCTATTGTTTATGGGCTTTGCATCGGCATATATCAATTATTCCTTTACAAGAGGTGTTCTTCGCAGACTGGGATATGAAATTGAACCAATTGGGTTGTTTTCAAATCTTTATATTAATAACAGAATAGGCACCTTAGTACTAGTTTTTGTAATAGTTGGGATGCTATTAGATAGAAATAATATTTTGTATGGTAAATATTTTGCAGCATCAGCACAAATTGTTTTGCAGCTTATCCTATTGATAGATGGAATAGCGCTGGCTGCATATTATTTAAAAAACAAACTAAAATTGAATAAACTGATAATGTTTCTATTAATCTTTTTTACTGTGACATCAGCAACATTATCATTGTCGTATATACTTGCCGGCCTTTTGGATATGATTTTTGACTTCCGAAAGCTGGATCCTTTCAGAAGAAAAAAAGCTCAATAATTGGGGGCAGATTTTATGGATAACCGGTATAAATATTTTATTACAGGAAATAAAGTCTATATCATAATTATTGCTTTGTTAATTATGATCATAATACTAAACGGAAATTTGTGGATGGGACTATCTTTAGTTGCCATGTTCATTTTGCTGCTTTTTTATAATGCTAAAAGTAACAGTCATAAGAAAGACCAATGGACAAAATTTATTGAAGATTTTTCATCAAAGCTGGATAGTGCAACTAGAAATACACTGGTTAAAATACCATTTCCTTTGGCCATTGTCAGTGTCAACGGGAATGTTTTGTGGTACAATCAAAACCTATCAAATCTTTTAAATGGGATGGAACTCTTTGGTGCAAATATTAACAGTCTATCCCCTGATATAAACTTAAATCAGGCAATAAACAATGAAGAAAGTATTTTTAGAGATATTGAAATAAATGAAAGATATTATAATATATATGTAAGCATGGTCAATATATCGGAAGACGAATTTCAGGAAGACGACATACTATTATTATATTTTTATGATATAACAGAGTCCCACAATGTTTTCAATGAAATAGAATCAGAAAAGTATACTATAATGCTTATTGAAATTGATAATTTTGACGATGTTATGAAAACAATAGAAGAAGAAAATAAACCTTTAATCATAGCAGAGATGGAACGCACAATAAACAGCTATGGGCAAAATTTAAATGCCATGCTTAAAAAGTATTCCAACAGCAAGTATGTTTTATGTGTTCAAAATAAGTATATCGAGAAAGAAATGGAGAGAAAGTTCGATATTTTAGACGGTATGAGGGAAATAAACATGGGCAACAAATTTGCCTTAACCTGCAGCATCGGTGTGGGCATTGGAGGGGAAAGCCCTCTGGAAAATGAAAAGTTCGCATTGTCCGCTAAAGAGCTTGCATTGGGCAGAGGCGGGGATCAGGCTGTGGTTAAAAATGGAGAAAAACTCTTATTTTTTGGTGGTAAAACAAAAGAAGTAGAAAAAAGAACCAGGGTAAGAGCAAGAGTTATAGGGCACGCATTAGTGGATTTAATTAATGAAAGCAATAAGGTTTTCATTATGGGGCATATAAACACAGATATAGACTGCCTGGGTGCTGCAGTAGGCCTTTACAGTACAATAAAGAGCATGGGCAAGGAATGCTACATTATATTAGACAGCATAAACAACAGCATTAAACCAATGCAGGAAAAGCTTCTGAAGGATCAAAAGTATGAGAATGCTTTCTGTACCATAAGAAAAACCTTTGACCTTATGGATGCTAACAGTCTGCTTATATTAGTGGATGTACATAACAAGGGATATATTCAGAATATGAGAATAGTGGAAATGTCAAAAAGGGTGGTAATAATTGATCACCACAGAAAATCCAGCGATTATATAACCAAGGCTGTATTAAGCTATATAGAACCCTATGCATCCTCAACCTCGGAGCTGGTTACGGAAATGCTTCAATACATGGTAGAGAAGCCTGCCTTACTTCCAATAGAGGCAGAAGCGCTTCTGGCAGGTATAGTTATAGACACAAAGAATTTCTTCTTTAAAACTGGCGTGAGAACTTTTGAGGCTGCTTCCTTCCTAAGAAAGCTGGGAGCAGATACCCTTGATGTAAAAAGGCTATTTTCAGATGATCTGAATTCATATCTAAAAAGGGCAGAAATAATAAAGTCTGCCAAAGTGGAAGACAATATTGCAATTGCCATATGTCCACCTGGGATTGAAGACATTGTGATATCCGCCCAGGCTGCGGATGAGCTGTTAAATATTACAGGTATTCAAGCATCCTTTGTTTTTGTTAAAATAGAAGATGATATATACCTTAGCGGCAGATCCTTGGGAGACATCAATGTGCAGTTAATTATAGAGAACCTTGGGGGTGGCGGTCATATGACTATGGCCGGAGCAAAATTTACAGATACGACCCTTGAGGAATCAATTGAAAAGTTAAATACAGCAATACAAAAGTACAAGGAGGCAGAAAAAAATGAAGGTAATATTGTTAAAGGACGTTAAAGGAGTCGGAAAAAAAGGTGATGTAATAAATGCTGCAGACGGTTATGCCAGGAATTTCCTTTTACCAAGGAAGCTGGCAGAAGAGGCTACCGACTCTAACATGCATATACTAAATAACCAGAAGGAAGCTGAAAGAAGAAAGAAGCTGGCAGAAATTGAAGCAGCACAGCAGCTTGCCCAGAAATTGAAGGGCAAAGAGGTGGTATTATCAGTAAAATCAGGTGAAAACGGCAGATTATTTGGGTCAATTACAGGTAAAGATATAGCGGATGAATTAAATAAACAGACAAATCTCAATATCGATAAGAAGAAAGTAGTAATTGACACTATAAGACAGCTCGGAACCTATGATGTAGAGGTAAAACTATATCCTGAGATTTCCACCAAGATTAAGGTAATAATAAAGGAATTATAAGGAGGAGCTTAAGTGAAATCTCAAGTTGCAGATATATTAGAGCAGGATTCAATGAAATCAGTGCCTGTGGATATACAGATCGATGTATTATTTGAAATGATGCATAAGGTTATGGAGTCAGGTACAATTGAGGCAAGAATAGTAAAATATAAGCTACAGAAGCATATAAAGAGCAGGAATATTTTTGAGAGGGTACATGCCCTGGAAATGATAATTACTGATGGGAAAGGATTAAATATTATTCCTGACGAATCCAATATTCAGGATGTACTAGATTGTATTAACAGTTACATGGGGGAGACCCTTGCAAAAAATTATGTTAAGAATAGAATCGAAAGAGAAGTTGAAAAATATTTAGTTGAAAAACAAGATAAGTATATTGATGAATTAAGGCTTAGCATTATCAAAAAGCAAAAGGGCCCTGAGAATGCCAAAACATTGAAAAAATATGGTGAGCTTGAAGTACTTGACGGAAAAAAACTCAGCAAAAGTGTACAGCAGCTACTGAGGCCGGACAGCTTTAATGAAATAGTGGGCCAGGAGAGGGCAATTAAATCAATATTATCAAAAATTGCTTCCCCATATCCACAGCATATTATTCTTTACGGACCTCCCGGGGTTGGTAAAACCACTGCTGCCAGACTGGCGCTGAAGGAAGCTGTTAAGTTAAGACATACACCCTTCAAAAAGGACGCAAAGTTTGTTGAGGTGGATGGTACAACCTTAAGATGGGATCCAAGGGAAATAACAAACCCTTTGCTAGGATCGGTACACGACCCAATATATCAGGGAACTAAAAGAGATTTGGCAGAGACGGGTATACCAGAGCCTAAGCTTGGGCTTGTAACCGAAGCACATGGCGGAGTACTTTTTATTGATGAAATTGGCGAATTGGATGAAATGCTTCAAAATAAGCTTTTAAAGGTATTAGAGGATAAGAGAGTTGAGTTTTCTTCATCATATTATGACCCTGAAGATGAAAGCACTCCCAAATATATAAAATATCTTTTTGAAAACGGTGCTCCAGCAGACTTCGTGCTGATAGGAGCTACCACCAGAGAACCAAATGAAATCAGCCCTGCATTAAGATCCAGATGTACTGAGGTATATTTTGAACCTCTTACGTCCCAGGGGATAATAGAAATTGTGCAAAATGCTGCACAGAAACTTAAAATTGATCTTGAAGAAGGTATTGCTGAGACAATCAGCAGATATACCATAGAAGGAAGAAAAGCAGTTAACATTTTGTCCGACGTATACGGATACGTACTTTATAACAGAAAAGGTACTGCTTCCAGAAAGAAGGTTACAGTAACCCTCCAGGACCTGTACGATGTTATATCCATCAGCAGGCTTGTACCATATGAAGAAGCGCCTTCAGATGTAAAATATGAAGCTGGACATATATATGGCTTGGGTGTAAGCGGTTATATCGGCTCAACCCTGGAAATTGAAGCAGCAGTTTTTCCTGCTATGGATAAGGGAAAGGGACAGGTAAGATTTAATGATACAGCAGGCAGCATGGCTAAGGATTCAGTTTTCAATGCTGCATCCGTTATCAGAAGACTTACCAATAAGGATATAAGTGATTATGATGTACATGTTAATGTAATTGGCGGGGGTAAAATTGACGGCCCTTCAGCTGGAGCCGCAATTACAGTATGTATTATAAGTGCATTATTGGATAAGCCACTGAGACAGGATGTTGCCGTAACTGGAGAAATTTCAATAAGAGGAAAGATAAAACCTGTTGGAGGAATATTTGAAAAGATTTACGGAGCAAGAAGAAAAGGAATAAAGCTGGTACTTGTACCGGAACAAAACTCTAAGGAAGTTCCTGCTGGTCTTACCGACATTGAAGTTAAGGCTGTTAAGGATATTGATGAGTTGATGGAGCTTGTATTTTCATAAAGTAAAGAGTGGAGAGATGACAAATGGATGCACCTCTTAAAATAATGCCCCACAGTGTGGAGGCTGAACAAAGCGTACTGGGGTCAATGATTATTGATAAGATGTCCATAGCTGAAGCCGCAGAGGTATTAACCAGCGATGACTTTTATAAGGAAAATCATAAAATAATCTTTTCTGCCATTATGGACCTTTACCATAAGGACAGTGCAGTGGATATAATAACCTTAAGCGAGAAACTCAAAGGGAACAACCAGCTGGATATAATAGGGGGTATAACACATATAACTGAACTTAGTGCGTCAGTTATCACCACCTCCAATGTCCACTCCTATATAAAAATAGTAAAGGATAAATCAATCCTTAGAAGGCTTATAAGAGCATCAAATGATATTATGGATAGAAGCTATAATAATCAAGGTGATGTTTCCGATGTTGTTGATGAGGCTGAAAAAAGGATATTTGATTTATCCAGCAACAGGACCACATCTGATTTTGAAATAATGAGTTCTGTGCTGGAAAGAGGATTTCTTGAAATTGAGAAGCTATATATAAACAAGGGTCAGACAACAGGCATACCTTCTGGTTTTTATGATCTGGATGCAAAAACCTCCGGATTCCAAAAGGGAGATATGATACTAATTGCGGCCAGGCCATCCATGGGAAAAACCACCTTTGCACTGAATATTGCTGAGAATGCAGCTTTAAGATCAGGAAAAAAGGTAGCCATATTTTCCCTGGAAATGTCAAAGGAGCAGCTTGCATATAAGCTGTTGTGCTCTGAGGCCAGAGTTGATATGCTTAAACTGAGAACAGGAAATCTGGATGAAAAGGATTGGGAGAACCTTGCCAGGGCATCAGGTCCTTTAGGAAGTGCAAAAATTTTCATTGATGATACTGCAGGTATATCCGTGATGGAAATGCGTTCAAAATGCAGAAGGCTTAAAATTGAGCATGGAATAGATATTATTATAATTGACTATCTTCAATTGATGGCCGGAAGCAGGGGTAATGAAAGCAGACAGCAGGAGGTATCTGAAATATCCAGATCCATAAAGGCGCTTGCAAAGGAAATGCAATGTCCTGTGATAGCTCTGTCTCAGCTTTCCCGTGCTCCCGAAGCAAGATCAGACCACAGACCTATGCTAAGCGATCTTAGGGAATCCGGATCAATAGAGCAGGATGCGGATATAGTAATGTTCCTCTACAGGGACGAATATTACGACAAAGAATCAGAGGATAAAAATATTGCTGAATGCATTATTGCAAAGCAAAGAAACGGCCCGGTGGGAACTGTTAAATTTGCCTGGATGGGTCAATTCAGCAAATTCGGAAATTTGGATAATATACATTATGAATAGAAAAATGCCTGGTCAGCCAGGCATTTTTTTACTTGATCTCAATCTTTTTAGTTACAACCTTTTCTTTATTTGTTTTAGGAAGCTCTACTCTAAGTACACCGTCATTAAAGCTTGCAGTTACTTTATCCTCATCTACATTATCCACATAAAAGCTTCTTTTAAACTCTCCGTACCTAATTTCTTTTCTTACGTAATTTTCACTCTTATCCTCGTTTTTTTCCTCACGTTTAGCAGATACAGTGAGGTAATTGTTTTTATATTCAATTTCTATGGAGTCCTTATTTACTCCAGGAAGATCCGCCTCCACAATATAGCTGCTTTCGTTTTCTTTCAGGTCCACCTTAAAACCAAAGCCCATTTTTTCGAAAGGAATAGGGGCAAAGAAATCATCATTAAAGAAGTTATCCACGAAATTATTGAAATTGTCCCCCCCTTTTTTAAGCAATCCAGTTCTTTTGAAAGGTACCATATCAAACATAACATAACCTCCTTATATTAAATTTTATGATTAAATATTATACTAAAGATAATATTTAGTCAAAACATGAAAATATTAGAAAGAACAAGAAACGAGCAAATTTAGTAAGCTAATCGTTTATATTTCCAAATATTCTGAATTATAAGTATTGTTCAGTGTCTATATCATCGTTGTTTTCTGGTCTAACATCCTCCCTGGAGACATATTCCTTGTAATAGTAATCCTCCAATTCGGCATAGGTTCTTTTTATGGAAACCATGCCTTCCTCATGAAGTTTCTTAATTTCAGGCACCATTTTTATAAAATCTTCAACAGTACATACAATTTCAATGGCGGCTGCACACAATGTATTAGGGAGTTGACTAACTTTGCAAGAAGGCTTAGTATTATATTAGATGTAATAAGCTTTGCTCTCGTAGCTCAGTTGGTAGAGCAACTGATTCGTAATCAGTAGGTCGTGGGTTCAAATCCCTTCGGGAGCTCCAAAACCTATAAAATCAATGGATTCAGCGGTTTTACACTTTGTAACATGTGAAGTTAGACCTACTGACTTTTCCCAAAATAATGGGGGGTTAGTAGGTCTAACTTTTTTGATTTAGTCATATCCCAAAAAAAATTATAGGGGTGTGAATGTAAATGAAAATGAGAATGAATGAAAAGCTACAAAACAAATCTTTAACGGAAGGTTTTAGAGAGTTTATTGTACATTGCAGGGTTAAAAACTTATCCCCAAGGACAATTGACTCATATGAGGAGTGTTTTAACAGTTTCGGTAAATTTTATTCTGTATCCAATTGCATTAACAAAATAAATAAAGAGGTTTTAGACAACTATATTTTTTGGCTTCGAGAAACAACTGGATTTAATGACATATCCATTAATTCAAGGTTAAGGAGCATTAGAGTAATTTTATATTACTTTATGAATCTGAATTATATGCAACACTTTAAGATAAGACTAATTAAAGCCGATAAAAAAGTTTATGAAACATATACAGAGCAGGAATTAAGTATATTAATTAAAAAACCTAACATTAAAACTTGCAGCTTTACGGAATTTAGGGATTGGGCTATTTGTAATACCCTAATTGGAACAGGAATTCGTGTAGGTACTTTAATAGAATTAAAGATTGAGGATATTGATTTTGAAAATGACCTAATAAGTCTAAAGAAAATGAAGGGGCGTAAACAACAAATAATACCGATGTCAAGCCATCTTCATAAGATACTTATCGAATATGTTCAGTTTAGAAGCGGAGAGATGACAGATTATTTGTTTTGTAACCAATTTGGAGGAAGGTTAACGGTTAATGCAATTGAACATAGCATGAGAAAGTACCATAAAAAGCGAGGAATAAATAAATGTGGCCTTCATCGCTATAGACACTCCTTTGCTAAATTATATCTTGAAAATGGAGGGAATGTATTTAAACTTCAAAAATTACTATCTCATACTACCTTAGACATTGTAAAAGAGTATGTTGAGATATTTACAAGCGACTTAAAAACAAACTACGATAATTATAATCCTCTTGATCGACTGATAGGCAACAAGGAAAAAATAAAATTAAGATAATTTTAAAAAGTATAGGTAATAAGTTATAGTTCATAATGAGTAAAAAAATATACAAAAATAATAATTTATTAACCATTATGTGATATTTATATAATATAATTTATAGTTTATGCATGACAAAAATACGCAAGGTAATGATTGAAAATACGCAAAATATTGACAAAAGAAGATGTTAATGCTATTCTATAATAAGAAAATATATTGGGGTGAAAAATATGTTTGAAAATTTTAAAAAGGTAAGCTTAACAACAGGATTGCCATACATGTCAATAACCGATAATGGAGTTACATTTTCAAAAAGTGTAGTAATCAAAATGGGTAAACCTCAGTTTGTTATACTTCTAATAAACGAGGAAGACAATCAAATTGCAATTATGACAAGCCATAAAGATGAGGAAGATGCTATTGCCTTTACAAAAAACTCTAAAGTAGCAAATGTACGAATTAATAATAAAGACTTATTAAACACACTTTCGAAGATGATGGGTTGGAATTTAAAGGACGGCGGTTATAAAGTATTGGGAGATTATTATAGTAAAGATTCCGCAATGATGTTTGATTTAACTAAAGCAACCTTGATAGCTGACAAGGATGAAGAAAGTGATGATTAAACGGTAATTCCGTTTAACATAAAAAGAAGTCTAATATGGCGGCAACCATACTAAACTTCTTTCTTGAAAAAAATAGTGAACATTAACCGCTCACTAATATACTCAAAGTTAGTTTAACATTTTCACTATTTTTTTTCAAGCATAATTTATTAAGAAAGGAGGTATTAAAATGCAAGAGCTTGAAAAAAATAGTAAACTTAAAAAAGAAGACGATGATAGAGAGTTCATTTTCAGACCATGGATAACAGTTAATGGGCATAAGATTTATGCTAAGAGTTATGGAATTAAAGCCTTTAAAATTTATATAGATTAAAGTAACATCAACCAGAGGAATGTTTGAGCGGTTCATTCCTCTTATAATATAATTATAGGAGGAAAAAAGTATGAATAAGAATCAACATGTAACTCCACGTAGAGATGGACTATGGCAAGTCAAAGGAGCTGGTAATAGTAAGGCAACAAAAGTTACAAATACACAGGCAGAGGCAATTGAAGTTGCAAGAGATATTGCAATTAAGCAGAGGTCAGAAGTTGTAATCCATAGAGAAGATGGCCGTATAAGAGAGAAGAACTCTTATGGTAATGATGATTATCCACCAAAAGGTTAAAGACTACTTTAAAACAGGAAATTATTTTCCTGTTTTTTTATAAAATAAATATTTTATTCTAATATTAGTTAAATATGAAACAAGGTAGTACATTGAATTTTAAAAAAACTAATGATTATAGTTTGACAAACTCTTAAATCAAAGTGGTAATATGTATATAGAAAGGGTTAATAAATACATTTAAAAAGGTTATATAATAAAATTAAGTGAGGAGATAATAATTTTTATGGAATATTATAATAAAAAAATTAAATCGATGTTTTTAAACAGAATAATCTCAGAAAATAAATCCTATATAAATGCCTATGAATCATTATTCAACCTTTCATCAGAGTTCGAAAGTATTAATTGTAAAGATTTGTTTTCTTTTACAAGTGAGAATTTGATGAATATGTATATAGCCATAGCAAAAAAGATTAAATTTTCTACCGCGCTTAATTACAATAGTTTAATAAAAAATTACAAAGAATGGGCAATGTCAATAGGGGAAAAAGCTGAAGAAGAAATATGTTCTGTATCTGATCTTAAGTCTATTATAAATTTTAAACAATATGTAGTATATAATGACTCCGAAGTTACTAATTTAACAGAAAATGCAATAATTGAAGGTGCAGATTACAATTATATTTTATTTATTAAATTATTTTGGGAGATTGATGGTCAGGAAAGTGCGAATGACATATTAAGCCTATTTATAGAAGACGTTAACATAGAAGATAATAAAGTAACTATATACAGAGACAAGTCAGAACCTCATATATATAGCATATCAGAGTGGCTTACTGGTTTTATTGTTGAATACGCAGACATAACAAGACTCGTTTTTAAGAATAAAAGTGGTAGTTATAGAATTTTATCAGCAAAGGAAAATGGAGGCTATGTGTTTAGAACTATTTATACAAAAAAAACAATACCAGGTACTGCAATAAGTGCAACTAAGTTTTCAGGTATGCTAAATCAATATTGCCAAGGACATTTAGACGAGACAATTACAGTTAATGACTTGCTTATGAGTTTGGCTTTAAAGTATATGCTTATAAATAAAAAATCACATAAACAAATGTATACTCAGAAAAGATATTTTAAAAATTTGTCTTCTCATGTTTATAAGGAAGTTTTTGATAAATATGCGAAGGACAAATATCCTGAATTATATGAAGAGTATATACTACAAGACAGAACGATAGGGCTTTTATAAGAAAGAACTATTAAAGAATAACTTCGGTTAAAGAGTAACCAAAAAGTTATTCAATAGATATTTTTAAGGGGGGGGACATCTATTAAAGAATTAATTTTTAGGAGGTGAGTTGTTTTATTAAAAACTAATAATGCTCCAGGTGTGAACTGGAGCATAGCAGCAGACTATTACTTTAATAATCTGTTGTGAATAAAAGTACGCCAATACTTTTATTCAATATAATTTGTTGACGATAATATTATAAAACAATAGCAATTATAAGTAAAGTCTGCTCAAATAGTGTTTTTAAACAAAGGAGGAAATTATTTGGCAGATGAAAACTTAAAGATGCATGAATACCTACAGCTGTTATACAGCGACAAGTATGAAAGCGAATTTATAAAAATTGCCACTCGACATCCCATTATTGGTAACTTTGCATATAACTACTTTGATACTGTTGAAGATGCAGAAAAATATATAGATTTGAACAGAGGCAAGTTTGATGTTTATGCTGGTTTAGCAACAACAATAGACAGGAGTGGCAAGGAAGAATTAATAGGCAGTAGAAATTGTTTAGCATTTGACTTTGATATTAAGGATTATGAAGGCAACCTAAGTCATAAGGATATACTTGAAAAATTTAAATCGATAGGGTTGTATTACCACCTTATGATTGATAGTGGTCATGGTTTCCATGTCTATGTCTTTACCGAGAGAACTAAAGATATAGAAAGGATCACATCCTTGAACAAAAAAATTGCTGAACAATTAAATGCTGATATTAAAGGGACGCTTAAAACTCAAATTTTAAGAGTTCCACAAACATTCAACTACAAGGAGAAGCTCTATAAAAACGTTTCAACAATTTTTACAGCAAAGAAAATTAGATATTATTCCCTTGATGAATTAGAAAGAAGATTTAAAAATAAATTTTCTACTGAAGATACAATAATTAGGAAATTGGACAAACTTAAATCTGACATGTACTGCGTTATGGAAATGCTTAAAGGTGTTCCAGAAGGTCACAGAAACACTGCTCTTGGTAGGATTGTAAAATATTATCAAGTACGAGGTTATTCAAAGGCAAATGTTAAGGAGATCATAAGAGAATGGAATAGTAGATGCTCACCTCCAAAGAAATTCAGTGAAGTTGAGCGAGATTTTAACAGCTATTGGGAAAAGGACTATAATCTATTAGGATGTACTTTAACTGATTCAAGGTTACAGAGCATTATATCAAAATACTGTGATAAATATAAATGTGGCTATTGCAGTAAAGGTGACTATGCAGTATTAGCGGAAAGAGAATTTTTAGTGGACAACCACTATTTGGAGGAAAGAACGATGAGAAAACTAAATGGCTATGATTATTTGGTATTGAGCTTACTAATAGCGAATGTGGGCGGTCTAAATACAAACCAGGTACAAGAAAAACTTACTCCAAGAAAAGGCTTTAAATGTTGTATCTCGAAACCTAAACTTTATCAAGTATTAAAAAATTTAGTAAAAGAAGGCTTTATTGATTGTACTGAAAGTAAAAGAATGAACGAGCCCAATTTTTACAAAGTTAAGAATAGGAATAACTTTGGAAAGGGATATACAAGGTTACTATATAGTTCAAGCAACTTATTTATAAACAAGAATATTACTCAAAACGAATACCTTGTATACATATTTCTGGCTAAAAGATTGCAGCAGTGCAAGAGCGTGACTTATGACGATATAGCTAATGCTTTGAATATGGACAAGCCTAATATCAGCAGATATATTAAAGGGCTTGAAGATGCTGGTCTGCTACAAGTAAGAAAGCAATATAATGAAAAAGGGTTTTTATGCAATAAGTATATTCTAATGGCCTAAATGATGTAATGGCTGCTACTTTCATTCAATAATGGGTTTAAAGTGATAAAGTATAAAAGCTCCTAATAATACAAATTAGACTGAATAAAGCAGTTTGTTTCAACAACAAAAATATTTATTAAAATCGAAAGGAGGAAAAATCATAGAAAGAATTTGTAATGTTGCTGGATGCGATAAAGAAGTTTATATGGGTGGGTTATGTACTACCCATCATAATAATTACCATAGAAGCGGTGAAGATGCTGGAGTATACATCATTAGCTTAAAAGACAAATTATATGTCGGCATGAGTATGTCAGGAATTAAGTCAAGAAATTTAAATGAGAGAGGGGCATTGATAAGAAACAGTAATGCCCCTAAAGAATTACTTGCTTATTTTAATCAGCTTTGTAATGAAGAACCAGAATTATCAAGAGGGGAAATTGCTGATAAATATTTTGATACTAAAGTTATTGAGAGTAGTAGCAGGTGGTTACTGGTAGACAGTAGCATGAATACTATTGAATATAAGGATAAAAAAGAGCAAAAGGAAAAGACCTTTAAAGCTAATATTAGCAATAATCCAGAAATAGTTTTTCGGAATAAAATGGCAAAAGTTTATTGGCAGAAAAGAGAACGGTACTGGATAAATTATTACAAAGGACTGGATATAGAGAATGGCACACATAATTGTTTAAATATAGTAGGTTAGATTAGGTAATTATTTATAATATTAATACATTAAGTTTCTTCTATAATATAACATTTATATATATAGTTGTTAAAAATTAACTACCATGTATGTAAATATATTGAATATAAGGATGTTGATGTAAAATAGGTTGTTGTATTTTTTTTACCTCCAGAAAGTCTGGTACTGACTTTTAAAGACATTCATAGAAAATTAACTGTTACCGTATACGATTAGCCGTTACTAAAATAGTCAATCTTTATATTTTTAAATAGTTAACCACACTTAACCATATTAAGCTATTAAAGAAGATTACACTGAAGATATATGGTATAATCTTCTTTTTTCATCAACTTATACTTCCTTAAAGAACATTTTATGAAAAGTATGTTCATATAAGGCATATTCAAAACTTAACAGTTTTGATACTGTTTGTGTAAATATCAAATATCAATATCTAATTTGGTGTCAAAACTTATAACCATAAAGGAGGAGTAAACTTGGGTAAAACTTACGGATTATGCAGGGTTTCAACCAAAGGTCAGGAATCCAAAGGAAACGGTCTTGAAGTGCAGGAAAAAGAAATATTAGAAAAATATGATGCAGCTATAATAATAAAAGAAAGCTATACTGGGTGTACAACAGTGCGACCTGTATTTACAGATTTAGTTAACATAATTAAATCAGGAGATACCCTCGTGGTTACAAAGCTGGATAGACTTGCAAGGAATACCATTGAAGGTATTCAAATAATTCAAGAACTATTTGGCAAAGGGGTAGCTGTACATGTTTTAAATATAGGACTTCTTGAAAATACTTCGATGGGAAAGTTCTTTTTGACTACTCTTTTAGCTGTTGCAGAAATGGAGAGAAACACAATCATTGAGAGAACCCAGAGTGGTAAAGCGGTAGCCAGGACAAAAGCAGGATTTAAAGAGGGAAGACCTAAAAAATTTACTGATACACAATTGAAGTATGCTTTAGAATTATTAAAGGAACATAGTTATAATGAAGTTGAGGAAATGACCAGATAAGTAAATCGACATTGATTAGAGAAAGAAGAAAAAGTTGAGATGCTAATTTAAATTAAAGACTGTGATGATCGGCCGAGCTCAAGCAGAGCAATCAAATAATTATTGTTAAATAAGGGGGTATATTAATAAAATTACTGCCCCCATATTTAATATACATATAACTATAGTACATTCGATCGGAGCATATACAAATTAATTGATTTTGAAAGAAAAAACAAGTATTAAATTTTATACAAGATAGACCTCTTTAAATAAAGTTTGTACCCCATATCATAAATATTACCATTATATTATATCAAATACAATTCTTGTAAACAACATAAAGTTGGACTAAAATACAATTATAAATAAAATGTTTTAGGAGGGTATTAGATGGTTAAAAGAGAATATTCGCAGGCGGATTCAATATTTGAAATTTTTTCGTGGATGAAAGATGATGGTTATAAATTTGTATTTACTGATTTAAAGCGTAACGAAATGCTTTTCTTATATAAAAATTGCACAAATAATGAGATTGCTGTATTATTTGACATAACTGAAAAAGAGGTAAAGGAAAAAAGGCTTGAATGGGGCATTAAGAAAACTAATTTAAGTGAAGAAAATATATTTTCAGATGAAATTCTTATGAATAAAACTATTAAAGAATTTTCATATCGCATTCAAGGGGCAGAATTAAATAAATACTCACTATTTGAAAATCTAAAATTAAGAAAGGGAATGGGTGAATTTCTTGACTTTAAGAAAATTACATGTGAATGTTTAGATGAATTATGGTACATTGAATGTCATACTGATAAAGAAATCGGTGAATTATATGGTGTATCAAAAGATACAGTATATTTGAAAAGACGAGAGTTTGGGATACTTATAACTAATAAAGCAGTAGATAAGGCAGTAGACCAGGTATATAACAATTTAGGAGTTTATGAGAATAAAATATAATATATTGGTATGGAAAGAATATTTAGAATAAAGCAATGGTTAATAACCGTTGCTTTATTTTTTTAATATAGGTATAAGTTTTCCGTAATATGACAATAATCTCAACAATGAGTAGACTATTAGTGAGAATTAGTAGGTGTTAAGGTTAGAATGAGTAGGGAATTGGAAACACAGAAACTTGTTGATGAACATACTGTTCAAAGGTATATTTTTGAAGAATTGAATTATGGTGGTAGTGCTATATTAAAGAATTTTTATCCTGATTCTATATTGGGGGATTTTAGCAAAAAGCAAATAAAAGTAATAATTCCCAATTTTCCTTTAGGGTCAATTCTAAAAAACGGAAGAAATATACCAGAACATATAACTGATTTTAGAATTATATATACAGATAATACATATCACAATATTGAAGTTGAGTGGACAACTACGGCATTCAAGAATCATGGAAAAGAAATGTATGATAAATATTACAAGAATGGAAAAGGCTTCATAATTGTTTTAGATGATGATTCCCTTGGTAAAACTAAGTTTGATTATATAGATAAGAAGTATATTAAATCAATAGATGCAGAAGCTTTCGCACGTTGGTTTACATTTAAATCAAAATATTTGGTCGATAACACTATAAGTTCTTATTTACCACACTATGATTCGGGTACAAGAAGACACTGGGTAATATACTTATCAGCTACTGGGAAAAAAATAGTTTTATTAATTATAATGAAAAAGGTAGAAAGTGCGGGAAGTGGGCATTTAAGCATACCAATAAGGGCGAATACATGAGATCCATCTTAAATATATGTAAAGGCGATATAGTTATTTTTATTTGGGAAATTACTATGGTAGGTGAAACAAAAAGGAAGCCACATCAAAGGAAAGCTACAATCTTTAATGACTGGTATGTAAATGGAATTGAAATAGCTAATGTAAAAAAAGGATATTCATGTGATTTCAACGATGATACATTTGAATCAGAAATGTGGAAGTTAAACAAAATAACTGAAGAAAAAGAGTATATGCATTATTTTATGTTTGATAAACTGTTTCTTTATTCTACACTAATGAATAAAATATTTTTTTCAAAAGTAAATAAAATTTTTTACAAAGATGAGAGAAGAGGTATTAATGAAAGAGTACCTGAACTAAAAGGAGTAATTCAAGCTTTTGTTCGCTCACTTAATAGTCAAGGTATGCCTATGGAAATAGCTTTAGATGATTATAATAAATTATTAGGCTATTTAGGTTTAATGCGAGAGTTATAGCATTAGGAAGGTAATTGATTATATTAATTTCATTAGTTTTTTTATATAAAAATAAATTGTATATTAATCTACTTGAAGCTTGAATATATATATACCGAATCAAGTATTTTCAGAGGTAGATATATGGGGGGAGGTAATTTCCCTAATAAGCTATATAAAATAATTTATGCTGACCCGCCTTGGAAGTATTCGAGTAGAAAATACCAAGATGGTAAAAGAGAGTTTCAAGCGCTTGAAAAGAAATATGGTACTATGAAGATTAAAGATATTATGAATTTACCTGTTAAACAACTTAGTGATAAGGATTGTGCATGCTTTCTGTGGGTAACTGATAGTCATTTAGATAAAGGAGTTCAGGTGTTAAATGCATGGGGATTCAGATATGTAACAATTGCTTTTGTTTGGCTTAAGAAATCTAATAAAGGAAATATATATGTAAATTTTGCACCATGGACACTAAAAAGTACAGAGATTTGTATATTAGGCATTAAAGGCAGTATGGGAAAATACAAAGTAAGTAACAATGTAAGACAATTAGTTGAAGCAACGAGAACAATTCATAGTAAAAAACCTGGGGAAGTAAGAAAGAGAATAGTTGATCTGTTTGGAGATGTACCAAGAATAGAGCTATTTGCAAGAGAAAAAGTTGAAGGTTGGGATGGCTGGGGTAACCAATACGGGTAATAAAACTAATATGATACTTAGTCAGCTATCTTGAAAAAGCGTATAGAATATTGTTTTGTGAAAAAAGAGCAGGAGAAATCCCGCTTTTTTATTTGAGATTTGAATATTTAATATATATTATATTTTTTTAGTATTTTGAAGGATATTTCACTTATTTGTAGAATATTGGATATATAGGAAATATTATTTATAAAAAAATTTGAGTTAGTATTACTTAAATAAATAGGGGTACACACTATACTATGAATAGGCAGTATGAACACCAAAAGATATTAAACAAAATTTATAGTGAAATATTTACTAAGATAGGACGTAATACATTAGATGTATTTCTATGTGGAGGAGCAAGTACAAAAGGTAATATTTCATCCAGGGATGTAATAAGAAAAAAACTTGAAAATAATAAATATATAAGAATATTGTACCCAGAAGACTTATTTATTGATATGATGAATCGTCAGCCATCTTACAATTTACTTCAATTAGAAAAATTATTAGCAGACAATGTTGATTATATTTGTATAGTTTGTGAAAGTGTTGGTTCATATGTCGAATTAGGGGCATTTGCAAGTATAGAAGAAATTGTTGGTAAAGTGATTGCCTTGGTAAAGACCAAATATAAAAATGATGATAGCTTTATTATGTTAGGACCAATAAAATATATAATACAGAATGATTCCAAACATGTAATATATTATAATAAATCTATTGATGAGGCAATTAATACATTAGAAAAAAATTTGAAATCATATTTAAGAAATAAAAAACGCAAACAATACGAAATTAATAATATTGTTGGATTACATTATTATATGATGTTTATTATATTGTTTTATGATGAAATAAATGTAGAACAATTTCTGTATATGATTAAGAAGTTTATTAATAATGATGTGAAGAAAGTCGATTTTAAAACATTATATTCGCCAGCTGTGAAGTTGTTGTACAAAGAAAGATTAATGGAAAAAATCAAAAAAATTGATGGGGATTATTATAAACTAACTCGTAAAAGTAAAGAAATGTGCTACAATATTTTGCAAAGTGCTAATATTAAAAATATAGACTTTGTTGTAGATAAAATTAAAATGGCGGTTATAAAAGCAAATTACTATTAACAGTATCTCCCTTGGAAACTTTGGTTAAGAGATTTTATGCATTGATTACTCAGTACATAACAATAGCTTTACTTTACGGGAAATGGTTCTGTTTCCCTTAGTTATTCATATGCAAGGTATACCGCCTAAATAACATGTAATAAACAAATCGTTGTTTAGTACAAGTTATTTAGTCGTCAATTAAATTAGGCAAGGGAGATATTGTTAAATGATAAATAGAACTGATTCAAATTTACTAAACTTGAGAGGTATTCCAGTTTTCCGTGACTTAGATTCAATGAGTTTTATTACTGGATTCAGCAAACAAATGCTATTTTATTATGCAGTTAAGTATAATACTAATAAATATAAGATTTTCGAAATAAATAAAAAAAATAATACTAAAAGAAAAATATTTGAGCCTAAATTTGCACTTAAAATGTTGCAACGTTGGATTTTAGAAAATATTTTATATAAGGTTAAGTGTTCTGATTATGCTTTTGCATTTATTAAAAGTAATAAAAATCCTTTAAAGAAAAATGCGTCTGTACATGCTGATAAAGTCTTCATTCTAAAGATGGATTTTGAAAATTTTTTCCCATCCATATCACGTAAGCAGATAGTTGAATTATTCAATAGTCTGGGTTATAACATTTCAGTCTCTAACTGGTTGGCTAATGCATGTACTTATGATAATATATTACCTCAAGGTTCAGTAACTGCACCATATTTATCTAACTTAATATGTGTTAAATTAGATAGTAGAATTGCAAAATACTGTAGCAGGAGGGATATTACATATAGTAGGTATGCAGATGATTTAACATTTTCTGGTGATAATAAGGTTGTCTTAAAATCCATTTACCCAATGATAAAGAAAATATCTGAGTCAGAGTTATTTAAATTAAATGATAATAAGACCCGATTTATTGGGAAGAAATCAAAGAAAACTGTAACAGGTGTTATAATTCATAATTCAGAGTTGAAGGCCCCAAAAGAGTATAAACGTTTAGTTAGAGCGATGATACATAGGGCAATTATTTCAGGAGATTATAGTAAAAATGAAGTAATAAAAGGATATATCGCTTATATCAATTCTATTGAAGATGGTTATAAACAAAAAATTATAGATTACATTAATGCTTTTAATAAAAAAGATATTAGATTTATTAAAAGTGCAGTAGATTTATTTAATGATAATAAATTATATGATAACATACTTGATTTAAATGAAGTTTATCCTAAAACTATAAACGAATTTGAATATGTTAATGACATTTTGGCTGAGAGAAATATTTTTTTAGAAGGCAGAGGGTTAAATAATTCTATACTAAAGGATACAACAAAAATCTAATGAAGTAATTAATGTTTTAAGGTAAAATATATGAAGTAAAGTTAAAACATAAACTTATAAATCTGATATAAGTATACT
Source organism: uncultured Clostridium sp. (assembly GCA_937927335.1). GTDB lineage: Bacteria > Bacillota > Clostridia > Clostridiales > Clostridiaceae > UBA699. The sequence continues at coordinate 265 of CALBDU010000047.1, read as the reverse complement.
AAGATATGACTTTAATCAGTAGGTCTAGCAAAAGGCATAATAAACGTAAACCGCATAGAATCAATGCTTTAGAAGCGATGAAGTTATCCACGAGATTCGTAATCAGTAGGTCGTGGGTTCGAATCCCTTCGGGAGCTCCAAAGAAAATCAAGGGTTTTAAAAATGAAATCCTTGATTTTTATATTTTAGCTGGGGAATGAGATTAGAATCGTAAACGCTCAAACATACGTACCTCGTAATTAATTTGATATTTTGAGATAATTTA
>CALBDU010000046.1 GCA_937927335.1 uncultured Clostridium sp. | reverse complement strand
AAATAGTACAAGAAATTTTCATCAAAAATTATTGACTTTTATTAGCTGGTCTAATAAATTTTTTGTAGATATAGAACTCTTCAATTTATTAGCCATAATGAAATTAATTACTGTTTGAAACAAAAAAAGTAGAACAAATTATACTTTTCGGCAGCCTGGCGACCTTTGCATATGCTTTAGGCCCATAGCTTTGCGTCCTTACCTTTAGATAAGTTTGCCTTTATCGAAGATATTTTATATCTACATATAGTATTATATACTTAATTATGGGAATAGTCAAAATTTCTTATTTTACCATATTATATTGTACATTCATCAGGTGATTTATCATCTCTTAATCCCTTAAAAACTGGCTGTCTTAATGAACCTGTGGCAGTTTTCATCATATATTTTACCGTGCAGACTAGTTTCACCTCTATCCAGACTGCATCTTCATTTCCCGAAGGTAGTTCTGTGAATGGACATCGTGCCTTCTCAGCTGTTCTAATGATATTGAAATTAGAATTTGAACCTTCTAGTGTAACATGCCCCTTATAAATTAATGCTGAATTTTTATATTGGCCTAATACAATACTAACCACATTGTTTTTTTTAAGTATATATCCGCAAACTACAAAATCATCGTCTTCAAGATTTTTTATTTTAATCCAGTCTTTTGTCCTTTTATCAAAATAATATCTGCTATCCTTCTTTTTTGCTACTATACCTTCCAGATTGTTTTTTTCTGCCAGCTTATAAAACTCTATCCCCTGCTCTTCAATATATCTTGAAATAGCCAGTCTCTCATTTTCCTTAATTGTATTCTGTAACAATTTTTTTCGTTCCATTAATAGCAATTTTGTCACTTCATAATCCTCGTAATACAAAATGTCAAAAGCAGTAAAACTAGCAGGATATTTTTCAGCTGCTAATTTAATTTTAAAAGTATTTGACATTAACGACCTTCTTTGAATTTCAAAAAAGTCTGGTTTGCCATCCTTAATCACAATAAGCTCCCCATCTAGTATACAGCGCTTTTTTACCTGTTTATGAATTTCTGAAAGCTCAGGTACTTTTATAAGCATTTTCATATTGCGCTTATTTCTTAATTCAACACTGTCTTTACTTAAATAAGCTATGCATCTTTCCCCATCCAGCTTAAGTTCATAAATAAATTCCTTACTGTTAAAGGCTTCAGACTCCTCTCCAATAAGCATGGGCTTTATATTCTTATTTTCAAAAATGTCCATTAGGCACCCTTTGCCTTTCTAGTTCGTTTTGGATTGCCAGGGTCTTTTTTATTTTGTTCAATACTGGCTTTAAGTGCATCCATTAAATTAATTACATTATTTGACACAGCTTCTCCTTTAGGTGATATAATCTCTTTGCCGGCAATTTTTGTTTCAATTAATTCTCTTAGCCTTATTTGATACTCATCTTTATAGGCTGATGGATTAAAAGGCGTGTCCATTGAATTTATCAGGGTTTTTGCCATATTTAATTCTGCCTCCGCAATTTCCGGCTTATTATAAGATTTTGGCAATTCCTTAATTTCATCTTCATAAAACATAGTGGATATTAATATTCCTTCTTCCCTGGGGATAATGGCAAGCAATGTTTCTTTTGTACCCATTACAGTTTTTCCTATTGCAATTTTCTGTTCATCCATTAATGCTGAACGTAAAAGTTCAAATGCCTTCTCTCCTCCTGCTTCAGGAATAACCTGATAGGTTTTGTCATAATAAATAGGTGATATTTGATTTAAATGTGTAAAATGAACAATTTGGATAGCTTTATCTTTTTCAGTTTTAATCTTTTCCAAGTCATCATCTGTTACAATTACATAGTGGTCTTTATCATATTGATATCCTTTAACAATATCCTTTGATGTTATTTCCTTTCCGCAATGACTGCAAATTTTCTTATATTTAATTCTCTCGTTATCATCATCGTGTAATTGGTTAAAATGAATGTCATTATCTTGAATCGCAGTATACATTGCTATTGGAATAGCTACAAGGCCAAAGGATATTACAGATTTATTTGCAACAGCCATTATAACACCTCACTTGATTTTTATCATTATCTTGCGTATTATTACTATAAAACATGTAATTAATTTTAATATTTATTGGAGGGTGACTGCTATGTGTGGAAGATATGCTTTCTTTACCGACAAGGAGCTTGATGAAATTGATAAGATTATAGAAGAAGTTAATAAAAATTCTAAAGACAGGCAAATGAAAACTGGAGAGATCTTTCCTACCGATGCTGCCCCAGTCCTTATCCCCGAAAAAAATAAATATTCTGCTCATCTATTAACCTGGGGGTTCCCAGCTTTTAAAAGTAAAGGTGTAATAATAAATGCTCGGGCTGAAACTGTCCATGAAAAGAAAATGTTTAAATCTGCAATTGAAAGCAGGCGTTGTGTTATTCCTTCTACAGGATTTTATGAATGGGATACTCAGAAGAGGAAGTTTCTATTTAATATGCCTGATTCCGATTTGCTTTATATGTGCGGCATATACAACCAATTTGATGGTGAAAACAGATTTGTTATTCTTACTACAGATGCAAATGATTCTGTGTTTCAGGTCCATAATCGGATGCCGTTAATAATAACAAAAAATAAAATAGAAGATTGGATATTTAATGCCAGGGCTACTGATGAAATAATCTCAGGAAGGCATCCAGCCTTAATTAAAAAGAGTGCATAACAGGCACTCTTTACATTTTATATAACATCCACTTACAGGTGCATAGATCATATTTAATCTCAAAAGTCTTTTCAATGCCACTATAATTACTTTGGCATCTGTAAAGAATCATTTCATTTCCTGCAAGCTTTTCCTTCTGTTTGAAAAGAATTTTATCTATCTTAATTACCTGCAGGGATTCATCTCCTGTTTGCAATCTGAACCTTATAGGTCTTATTTCCCCCTTGGCATCTGTATATGATATTACTTCTATAGGCTTCGCAAATACCTTCATATATAATCACCTTTCTCTTATAATAATGAACTCATCATTGGATAATCATCTTCACCTACACCGCCGCACATAGGATTTAATCCTGAGTGCAGGAAGCACGATCTCACAATAGAGCCAGTGCCATATTTCAACCTGATATTATCTACCACAGTATTTATTCTGCTATCCTTTTCATAATCAAAATTATCCAGCATTGAGCACTGCTGAAAGTCATTATTGCAGAATTCTGTTACTCTAACTCCCAGGTGCCTTAATGGGTTCCCCTTCCACAGCTTATCAAATAAATAACAGGCTACCTCATATATCCTTCTGGTTGAATCTGTTGCTACATCAATCTTCTTTTGCATACCATAAAAAAGCATGTCCCTTCCTCGCAGACTTATTGAAACAACCCTGCAGCAGTTACCGGAATCTCTTAACCTCATACCAACTGTTTCTGATAGTGAAAGCAGAAACATATATGCTGTTTCTTTATCCTCAACATCAAAGGCAGTGGTAGTGGAGTTCCCTATTCCTTTCATTGCAATATAATTGCTGGGCCTTACATATGAATCATCGATGCCGTTGGCATAATTCCAGATTAATTCCCCATAACTCTTTAATTTATATTTCAGGAGCTCCAAATCATAATTTGCCAAATCACCTATAGTAAAGATATTTAATTTATGCAGCTTAGGTTCAGTAGCCCGTCCAATCATAAACAACTCTCCCACAGGTAAAGGCCACATTTTATCCTTAAGCTCATTATGAAATAATGTATGAACCCTGTCAGGCTTCTTCAAATCTGAAGCTACCTTAGCTAATAACTTATTTGAAGATATGCCGATGTTTACTGTAAACCCGAGTTCATTCTTAATTCTTCTCTTTATGATTTCGGCTAGTTCCAGATAACTTGGATAAAGATGCTCCATATCTGAAAAGTCCATGAAGCTTTCATCAACAGAAAATCTCTGTATACCCGGAGTATATTCTTTAAGTATGCTATTCATAGCAGAACTGCACTTCATATATAATGAATATCTTGGCGGAATCACTACCAGATCCGGACATTTAATCCTTGCATTATGAAGAGTTTCCCCCGTATGAATATGATATTGTTTTGCAGGAATAGACTTTGCCAGCACTATCCCATGTCTGCTGGCTTCATCACCGCCTACTACAGAAGGTATTTCTCTTAAATCAATTTCATAGCCTTGCTGCAATCTATATACTGCTTCCCAACTTAAATATGCACTGTTAACATCAATATGAAATACTAATTTACCCATTTTTCAACCTTCTTATATTATTTATCGAACATATGTTCTATTATTATATATCATTTCCGCCTCATATATAAGTAGATTTCAAAAAATAATTTAAACTTTTTTAGGTAGTCATTTTTAAAATGCACAAATTTCGTGATAACTAAACGGATCCACCATAAATAAAAAAACAAACCTCCCTATTTCTGTAAATAAGGAAGTTTATAGTTATAGAGCCCTTTTACCTGCGGAATTTTTGATGTAATGATAAAAAGCTTGAAAGGTAATATTAAAAAACATCAGATTATCATGTTAAGACATCAGTTAGATCATATTGAGATTTTCTCTGGAATTATCTTTGAACTAGATGAAGATATTGAGAAGGTTGCGAATCAACCTGCTTTGGAGCGTAGTATTGTTATGGCGTGGCTTTATTTGCTGGGCTTTGGGCCTGGAATATACCGTGATTTGAGCCTGGCATACACAGGGCTTTGTGCCTGGAATATGTATTTTTCTTGCCGTAGCTGATTATCATCATGTTCAGTGGCAG
>CALBDU010000045.1 GCA_937927335.1 uncultured Clostridium sp. | reverse complement strand
CGAGATTCAAGTGTGACTGGAGTTCAGACGTGTGCTCTTCCGATCTTTTTATTGCACTTTTAAAAAAATTATTTGATCATAATTTTGAACCGGCGGATATTAATAAGGAATATGATTTGCTGATAGTGATGTGCGGCTGCAGCAGCTGCTGTGCCGGCTACCAGCAGTATAAGGTTAAATTTCAGAAAATTTTGGTAAAGGGCCCGCTGGATTTTGACAATGCTGCGGACATTATCAGAAATTCATATAAATAGAAAGGGTGATATTGTGGATTGGAAAGAAATATATAAAAGCAAATTAGTTTCCGCTGCAGAGGCAGTTACCCATATAAAATCCGGAAACAGGGTAGTTGTAGGCCATGCAGTAGGTGAACCAGTGGTTCTTGTGGATGCCATGGTTGCAAACAAGGAAAGCTACACTGATGTTGAAATAGTGCATATGGTTGCTATGGGAAAAGGTGAATATGCTAAAGAAGGCATGGAAAAGTACTTCAAGGTTAATTCAATTTTCAATGGAGCCAGCACCAGGGATGCAGTAAACTCAGGAAGAGGAGATTTTACCACAAGCTTCTTCTATCAGGTGCCAGGTCTTTTTAAAGATGGGTATATGCCTGTGGATGTAGCTCTGGTTCAGTTAAGCGTTCCAGATGAACACGGCTACTGCAGCTTTGGAGTATCCAACGATTATACAAAGCCAGCTGCAAATGCAGCAAAGCTTATTATTGCAGAAGTAAACGACCAGATGCCAAGGATTCTTGGAGCTTCCTTTATACATGTATCAGAGCTTGATTACATTGTTGAAGCCTCACATCCTATTATCGAACTGCAGCCTCCAAAAATCGGAGACGTTGAAAAGGCAATAGGGAAAAATTGTGCGGAGCTTATTGAGGATGGATCTACTCTTCAGCTTGGAATAGGAGCTATTCCCGATGCAGTGCTGCTTTTCCTTAAAGATAAAAAGGATCTTGGAATCCATTCAGAGATGATTTCAGACGGAGTTGTTGAACTGGTGGAAGCAGGGGTTGTAACTAATAAGAAAAAGGCATTGCACCCTGGAAAATCAGTGGTTACTTTTCTTATGGGAACAAAGAGACTTTATGATTTTGCAAATAATAACCCTGCTGTAGAGCTTTATCCAGTTGATTATGTTAACAATCCTATGGTAATTGCGCAAAACAGCAAATTGGTTTCTATAAATTCCTGTGTACAGGTAGACTTTATGGGACAGGTGTGCTCAGAAAGCATAGGCCTTAAGCAGATCAGCGGCGTAGGCGGACAAGTGGACTTTGTAAGAGGTGCCAGCATGTGTCCTGATGGAAAAGCAATAATAGCAATACCATCAACAGCAGGCAAGGGAAAGGTTTCAAGAATAGTACCATTCCTGGATCATGGCGCAGCTGTAACAACCTCAAGAAATGATGTGGACTATATAGTAACTGAATATGGTATAGCACAGCTTAAAGGCAAGACTTTAAAGGAAAGGGCCAGGGCTCTTATAAACATAGCTCACCCCAGCTTTAGGGAAGAACTTGCAGCAGAATTCGAAAGCAGATTTAATTCAAAGTTTTAATAAGAGATATATAGATAAAGAGAAAATAATTTGAAGAGGAGTAATTTTAATGGCAAAAGTAAGAGAATTTGGTCAAGAACAACCCTATTTAGCGGCTGGTCCTTTTAAAATCCGTATTCCAGGCATACATTACAGATTTGAAATGGCTGATTATATTCAAGGCTTGATTATGTGTGCCGTATGCTTAAGTGCTATTCCTATGCTTCAGCAATACCTGGGAATGCCTTTTGATGTAGCTCTGGCTATTGTAAGCTTAAACGGTATACTGTACTGTGCTCACGTATTCCTTGGCGACCCGGTAGTACCTGGATGGGTTACTCCGGCTATCCCGCTGCTTATGCTTTATGTAAGCAATTATCCAATGGGACCTGAAAGGGTTCAGGCATTAATAGCATTCGAGCTGTCACTTGGTTTGTTTGCATTCCTGCTGGGTGCCACAGGACTTGGTAAAAAGGTTATTACACTGGTTCCAAACGCAATGCAGGCAGGTATTATAATGGGCGCAGGTATTGCAGCAGTTAACGTTGTATTTGGTAAGGGCGGAAGAATTGAAAAATATCCATTTACAATAGCAATATGTATAGGTATAGGCTTCTATCTGCTGTTCTCAAACCATTTTAAAAGCATAAGAAACAAGAATAAGATTTTGCAGACAATATCAAATTTAGGTATTCTTCCAATAATGCTTTTGGCAATAGTTGTGGGACCGATATTTGGTGAAACTGTATGGCCTCAGATTCAATGGGGATTTTCACATCCTGCATTTGGAGAGCTTTGGACTAAGTGGACCTTCTGGTCAATAGGCTTCCCTCCGGCTAAGATGTTTATTAGCGCATTGCCAATGGTATTTTCAGCTTATGTTATACTGTTTGGTGAAATGATTCAGGCTCAGGCCTTGCTTGAGGATGCTGCTCCATCAAGACCTGATGAAAAAATCGATTACAACCCTAACCGTTCACATATGGTATTTGGCTTAAGAAATATGCTGATGTCCATAATCGGACCAGATATAACAATGTGCGGACCACTTTGGGCAGCAATGCAGGTTGTTGTTTGCGACAGATACAAACACGGCAGAAAAGCCATGGATTCAATCAATGGCGGTGCTGGTTCCTTCAGATTCGGAACACTTACAGGATACTTCCTTTTACCTATAGTTACACTGGTTACCCCTATACTTAATGTGGCTCTAGCATCCACAATGCTTATCCAGGGTTATGTATCAGTAAGAATAGGCGTTATTAAGGCTCGTACTATGAACGACCTTGGTATAGCAGGCGTTATGGCAGCTGTTATCACTGCAAGAGGAGCAGCCTGGGGCCTTGCAACAGGTATAATATTATGTCTGCTGATACAGCTTGGAAATAAAAAGGAACTTGATCAGTATATATTTGGAAATGAAAAAGAGGAAGATGAAGTTACAGCATAGTTAATGATATCGGTACCTGATTCCAGGTGCCGATATTTATTAGCAGAGTGAATGAATTTTGCCTGGCGGGAGGTAAATCTATGGAGTTTTATATAACAGATAAGGCTATGGATTTTCTGAAAAAGATGAAGGCTGATTGTATAAGAATAAGCTTTATTCCTGGTGAAACGAGCCCTGGCTGAGGCTGTGGAGATACCAGGCGGTATTATGAATTATCGGTCTTTGAGGATGTCTATAATTATGAAAAATTCGAAGGTTACCTTACTGTGGCAGCTGATACTGGTGTTAAAATTGTAATTCCATGGTCAAAGGCATCCCTCCTTAAGGGCAGAAAAGTCACTATAGATGTTGAAAGTATTTTTTTTATAAAAAAGCTAGTATTAAAGAATCTGGATATGGTGCTGATATAGCAGCATATTTATGGACAGCATAAACCAGGTGCTGTCCATTTTAAATTAGCAGATATGAGGAGATAGCAATGATAGAGGAATATAAAGATATTTATAAACAGGCAATAAGCAGTGGCAGATATATGTTTGAACTTTTTAATGAAAACAGCACAGTAACTATTTACGACAAAGAGAAGGTCATAGCCTATTATGAATCCAAGGACGTGAAATTTGGACTGAAGATCGGGGATCTGATTAAGCCAAAGACAATAATATATGAAGCACTGAAATTAAAACAGCGGGTATTCCTTAAGGTTGAAAGTGCAGATTCCTCTTTTGGGATTCCATACATAGGCATGGGTATTCCAGTAAAAGATGGTGAAACCATAGTTGGTGGCATCACTCTATGCTCGCCAATAATCAAACAGGAAATGCTTAGGGAAATGTCTGAGCAGCTCAGTGATACCTCTGAACAGACAAAGCTGGCTTCAGAGGGAATTGCCAGCAGTGCCAGCAGCATTGCCCTATCCATGGACGAACTGTCTCAAAAGTCCGTTGAAGCCCAGACTGAACTGAATTCAATTGCAGAAGTTACTGAGCTTATTAAGGGTATAGCAGACCAAACCAGACTTCTGGCATTAAATGCAGCTATAGAGGCAGCCAGAGCCGGTGATGCAGGACGAGGCTTTACAGTGGTAGCAAATGAAGTAAAAAAGCTGTCTCAGGACACCAGCTCCAATGTGAAGGATATTTCAAAAAAGCTCTCAGCAATATCCAACGTTGTTAATACTATAACCTCTAAAATCAACGAGCTTGATGCACTTTCCCAGAATCAGGCAGCCTCCACTGAGGAGATTACTGCATCTATGAATAATCTGGATTATAATGTTAAAAAAATAATGGATATTGCAAACCAGCTAAACAGTTAATTGCTATGTATGCTGAATAAAAGAATATTATATAAATTAAAAAGGCGGTTTTATAGTAACTCCGCCTTTTTAGCTGTAAAATATAAATCCAAGCACTGCAGATATTATGATAAGCAATATTGGGTCTGCCTTGAATCTGTAGGCTGCAATGAACACCCCGGCACAGATCAGCACACTTTTGAAATCTATGAAGGTTCCTGTGGAAACAATCACTGCTGCTGAAGCAATCAGACCTACAGTAGCAGGAATAACACCTGCCATCATATCCTTAACCCGTTTATTTTCCTTGAATTTAATAAAAAGTCTTGTTACAAGCAGCATTATTATGAAAGTTGGCAGTACTATTCCAACACTGGCCAGAACACTTCCCCAAAAGCCGCCAGCCTTATAGCCCACGTATGTAGCTGCATTTACCGCGATGGGACCAGGGGTTACCTGTGCAATAGCCACAAGATCTGTAAATTCTCTGGCACTGAGCCAAAGGTTCTTTACAACAACCTCCTGCTGTATCAATGGAAGGATGGCATTGCCGCCGCCATATGAGAACAACCCTATTTTAGTAAAAATTAAAAATATCTTCAGGTATATGCCCATTAATTTGACCTCCTTCTGCTAAGATGTCCATATAATAAGCCCCAGGCTGCAGAAGCAATTATAATATAAACAGCATTTATGTTGAAAATACCAACTAAAACAAAGGTTATGACAGGTATAGCTATAGTTTTTTTGTTAATTTTAGAGGTTTTCCACATGCTTAGCACCGGTAAGGCAAGCAAAGCTACTACTGCAGGCCTTATACCCTTAAATACAGCCTCAACAGTTTTATTGTCATTGATATTTGAAAAATACACGGCTATTATAAGCAGCACAAGGAAAGCAGACAATACAGATCCAAATACTGCAGCCAGGCTTCCTGGAAGGCCGGCGCATTTATAGCCTATATAAGCTGCTGAGTCAACTGCAATAGGACCTGGTATAGACTGAGTTAGAGCCACCATTTCTACAAATTCTCCTTCTGTGATCCATTTCTTATCATATACTGCATATTTTTCTATCAAAGGAAGCATGGAGGGGCCGCCCCCAAGGGTAAAGGTGCTGATCTTTACAAAGGTTATAAACAAATCAAATAATATATGCATTTTTCTCTCCTTTTTTGACCTAGGTTTATGTCATCACCTATTATTATATAAAAAGAAGATGAATTATTAAAATATTTTTATAAATATTTTATTCATTACCGGAGGATTGGCGTTTGCAGCATTTTTTACACCCGCACATTGGCTCCCCTTCTTCGCAAAGCTTATAATCTCCTCCCTGTATTCGGAGTATTCTTCCATTTACCAGTGTCAAAGCCAGTTTTCTTCGTGAATCATTATATATTCTTTGTATAGTTGTTCTGGCAACTCCCATTTTTTCAGCACATTCCTCCTGAGTCATTCCCTCAAGATCAATTAGCCTGATGGTTTCATATTCATCCACAGTCATTGTAATAATTTCACTTTCAGAAAGCTGTATGTTCAATGGCCCGAATAAAACACTGCTTGGCAGGCAGCACACTCGTCTGCACTTCATAGGTCTTGGCATTTTTTCCACTCCTAACTTTTATTATTGACATATGTTCATTATAGTTATATTATATTAATAAAGGACATATGTCAATAATTATATCAATCAGGAGGAATTTTATATGAAAATTGCGTTACCATCTCATGGAAATAACATTGATAATCACTTTGGACATTGTGAATATTTCACCGTTTATACCGTTGACAACAAAAATATTGTCAATGAGGAGATAATTGAATCACCTGCAGGCTGCGGCTGTAAATCAAATATAGCTCAGACTCTTTCCGAAATTGGAGTTAAGGTTATGCTTGCAGGCAATATGGGTGAAGGTGCTGTGAGAGTTTTAAACAACGCAGGCATAGAGGTGCTGCGTGGATGTTCAGGAGAGGTTAAAAAGGTGGCATTAAGCTGGCTTGAAGGTTCTCTTAAGGACTCCGGAGACAGCTGCCATGAGCATGAGCATGGCTGTCATAGTTAAATTGTAGCAATTGGTGCGAAGGTCAAAAGGCTTTCGCATTTTTATTTATTTTGTTATTATAAAATAAACTATGGAAGGGAGGTACTAAAATGAATATTGCGTTAGCAGCAGAAGGGAAATATATTGACAGCATTGTCAGTAATGACTTTGAAAAATGCTCAAGTCTTATAATTATTGACAATGAAGATATGAGCATTAAGTCAGTAATTAACAATGGGCCCAATAGTATGGATGGAGTATACCTGGCCAGGGAGATCATTAAGTCTGGCTGTGAAGCTGTAATAACCGGGAAAATACAGCCGGCAGCCTTTAATATATTGGCAGATGCCTACATAACAAGATATGACGGTGCTGGAAGTACTGTAGAAGCAGCTCTGAAATTAATGGAGAAAAACCTGTTAAAGTTAATAAAAAATGCTGAAGGAGAACAGGGCTGCGGAGGAAATCACCATCATTAATCAAATGGCAAAACAAGACCTGGATTTATATGTCTCATTTGGATGCATAAAAAATGCTGCGCAGCTGCACAGCATTTATTTTTTTTGATTAAATATGGCATTTTTTATCACCATGGCGGTATCATAAGGATCACCAATCCTTAAATCACTGTAAGCTATGGAAATTCGTATCTTTTTATCTTCCAGGCTTATTTCCTCATCCAGCTTATTTATCTCCATGATCAATTCTATATGGTCTTCGTATAAAACATACAGAAGCTTAAGATTTTCAAGCTCATATTTCATAGAGCCTGTGGGCCTGAATTCAATTTCCTGAAGGAAAGGATGATTTGAATAATAAAAGTCCTCAATGTTTAAAGCCTTGTAAATAACCAGTTCCAGCCTTTCCATGGCACTGAGCACCAGCTGGAGATCATTATGGGGGGAGACCTGAAGTGAATCATTATCCTTAGGATCCAGGGAATTTTTTATATCAAGACCTGTATGTATCCATACCGGTGTCTTCACAGTGGAAAAGGGAGTCTGCTTATCCAGAAGGAAGCTGAAGGGGATTTTTATCTGATCTCCGGCAGTAACAGTTTTAGATACAGGAATCACCACTTGCTGAAGCTTTTCTCTGCCGGAATACTTCACATTGTTATTTTCTTTTTCCACCTTAGTCATTACATAAATATAAATATCCTTAATGTTCTGGGGAGTCTTACCTCCTTTGATATTGATATAGCCCTTTATCTCATCTCCGGCACATACCTTTGAATTCTCAATTACAGTATCTACTGAAGAAGAACCAATACCTACATTGGCCATGATTTTGTTGATTATGCCCATTTACTGCACCCCTCTCTGACTTTAGAGCAAATTTTAGATTGAATCTATTATAGCACTTTTTTTTGGTGCCAGCCACATGACATTGACATTTCTTAAAGTAAAAGATGAATCCTTATAATTGTTTGAGCTAAAAATTTGTATTAAATTGAGACGAAGTGCCATAATGGAACAATTGAATATTGGAGGGAAAGAATCATTTTGATACAGGGGTTAAAACATATTAAGTATTTAACCGGTTTAATTACATTGGCACGTTTTATGCTTCATAGATAAATAAGGCATTTATCGAAACATAAGTGGATGATAAAAATGCAACTTTTGAAAATAAATTTTGCAAAGGTTAAATTTGAGAGGGGAGATAAAATGAAGGCAGTTTGTGTTCAGGATGCAGTTGGCATGATATTAGGACATGATATGACAGAAATAATTCCAGGAAAAAGCAAGGGCCCTGCATTCAGAAAAGGACATGTTATTAGGATTGAAGATATACCAAGATTGCTTAATATGGGCAAGGAACACATATTTGTTATGGAATTTAAGGCGGATGATGTCCATGAGGATGAAGCAGCCATGAGAATGGCAAAGGCTGCAGCAGGCCAGGGAATCAACATCTCCGGACCCAAGGAGGGAAAGGCTAACCTTACAGCTGCCTGCAGAGGACTCTTGAAAATTGATGAGGATGCTCTTTTGGAAATGAACAGCATGGATGAAATTATGTTTGCCTGTCTTCACCAGAATATAATTGTGGAAAAGGATGAAGCAGTTGCAGGAACAAGAGTGATTCCTCTCATGGTTAAGGATTGGAAGGTTAGGAAGGTGGAAGAAATTTGCAGCAATTCTAATCCCGTAATTCAAATAAAGCCTTTTAAACAGCTAAAGGCTGGTATAGTTACCACCGGTAGTGAAGTGTATCACGGAAGGATAAAGGACCAGTTTGGACCTGTAGTAAAAAGAAAATTCGAGGAGCTTGGGTGTCCCGTTTTGAAACATTTATTTTCAGATGATGACCCGCAAATGATTTCAGCATCTATTCAGGAGCTTTTGGATGAGGGAGCAGACGTTATTGCAGTAACCGGCGGTATGTCTGTTGACCCTGATGATGTTACCCCTCTTGGTATAAGAATGGCAGGAGCAGATATCCTTTCCTATGGTGCTCCAACTCTGCCAGGAGCCATGTTCCTGCTTTCTTATATCGGTGATGTACCAGTACTTGGACTTCCAGGGTGTGTAATGTACAGCAAAAGGACTATATTTGATCTTGTGCTGCCCAGGATAGCAGCAGGAGAAAAGGTTTCCAGAAAAGATATCGTGAGACTTGGACATGGTGGCCTGTGTCAAAACTGCAAGGAATGCAGATATCCGAACTGCGGCTTTGGAAAATGTTAAACCGCAGCATGAATAAGTTTGTATTAAATTTAAAATACAATAACAAATTGAAAGGGGTATGAAAATGTTAAAAAAATTTTTAGTTATCAACGGCCTGAGAAAAATGATGGTAGTTGACCCTGAAGCAACCTTGGCAGAAGTTTTAAGAAAGCAGCTTCTATTAACTGGTACAAAGGTTGGATGTAATAAGGGAGAATGCGGAGCCTGTTCCGTAATCCTTGACGGCAAAGTTGTTAAGGCTTGTATAACAAAAATGAAGAGGGTAAAAGATGAAGCCGAAATCTTAACAATTGAAGGTATAGGTACAGTTAAAGACCTTCACCCTATTCAGATTGCATGGATGGTTCATGGAGCTGCACAGTGCGGTTTCTGTACACCGGGATTCATAGTATCAGCAAAAGCCCTGCTGGATGAAAACCTGAACCCAACCAGAGAAGAAGTAAGAGACTGGTTCCAGAAGCATAGAAATGTTTGCAGATGTACAGGTTACAAGCCATTAGTAGATGCTGTTATGGATGCAGCTAAATTAATGAGAGGTGACATAAAGAAAGAAGATCTTTGGTACAAGCTTCCTGAAGGAGCAAGCATGCTTGGATCAGATTATGTAAGACCAAGTGCTGCTGCCAAAGTTACTGGTACCTGGGACTTCGGTGCAGATATGGGACTTCAGCTTCCAGGAAATACTTTGCACATAAAACTGGTTCAGGCAACAGTATCACACGCTAATATAATTTCAATTGATACTTCTGAAGCAGAAAAAATGCCTGGGGTTCACAGTGTATTAACTTACAAGGATGTTCCAGGAACAAACAGAATAAACGGTTTGGCATTCCCTACAAATAAAGGTGACGGACTTGAAAGACCAATATTAAATGATAAAAAAGTATTCCAGTTTGGTGATGCTTTGGCTATGGTTCTTGCAGATACTCCAGAGCAGGCAGAGGCTGCGGTGGAAAAGGTTAAGGTTGAGATGGAAGTACTTCCTGCCTACATGAGCGCTCCTGCTGCCATGGCAGATGATGCAATTGAAATCCATCCGGGAACACCAAATATCTATTTTGAAACTGAAATCAAAAAAGGTGGAGAAACTGCTGAATTGATGGAAGCTCTTCCATATGTAGCAGAGGATGATTTCTATGTAGGAAGACAGCCCCATCTTCCATTGGAACCAGACGTAGGCTTTGCTTATTTTGATGAAAAAGGCAAACTGATAGTTCACTCCAAGAGCATAGGCATACATGTTCATGCCTTGATGGTAGCTCCTGGTATAGGAGTTCCTGTTGAAGATCTTTATATAGTTCAGAATCCTACAGGTGGTACTTTTGGATACAAGTTCAGCCCAACCATGGAAGGACTTCTTGGAGTAGCTGCAGTAGTTACAAAGAGACCTGTATATCTTGAATTCAACATGTACCAGCAGATAACCTACACTGGAAAGAGATCACCATTCTTCATGAAGGTTAAGATGGGTGCTGATAAAGATGGTAAGATAAAAGCCCTTGAATCAGACTGGTCAGTTGACCACGGCCCATACTGCGAATTCGGAGACCTTCTTACTATGAGAGGATCACAGTTCATAGGAGCAGGCTACCAGATAGACAACATTAGAGGAGCAGGAAGAACAGTGGCAACAAACCATGCATGGGGCTCAGCATTCCGTGGATACGGTTCACCACAAAGCTTGTTTGCTTCTGAAGTGCTTGTTGATGAATTAGCTGAAAAAATAGGAATGGATCCATTAGAGTTCAGATATATTAATGTTTACAGAGAAGGAGATACAACTCCAAACGGATGCGCTCCTGACGTTATAGCTCTACCAGGACTCCTTGACATGATTCGTCCAAACTACAAGAAATTAAAAGAAGAATATAAAGCTAAAAATGCTGCTTCCACAGATAAGAAATATGGTGCAGGAATTTCATTGTTGATTTATGGTTCAGGCCTTGATGGAGCAGATACTTCCGCAGCCTGGGCAGAAATTACTGCAAATGGCATTACAGTTGCCAACTCCTGGGAGGACCACGGCCAGGGCGCTGATATGGGAACACTTACAATAGCTTATGAAACTTTAAAGCCACTGGGAATAAGACCGGAAGACATAAAGCTGGTTATGAACGATATGGAATTCACTCCAAACAGCGGACCTGCAGGTGGAAGCCGTTCCAACGTGTTAACCGGTAACGCAACAAGAGTAGCCTGTGAAAACCTGCTGGCAGCTCTTAAAAAGGAAGACGGAACCTACAGAACCTATGAAGAAATGGTGGCAGAGGGAAAACAGACTAAGATAGATGGAACCTGGACAGCACCATGTAAGGAATGCAGTACTGAAGACGGACAGGGTAATCCATTCCCATGCTACATGTACGGCGTACTTCTTGCAGGGGTTGAGGTTGATATGAATACAGGAAAAGCTAAGGTTGACAAGCTGGTTCTGGCAGGGGACTGCGGAACAATAATCAACAGGCTGGTTATTGATGGACAGATGCTGGGCGGCTTAGCTCAGGGTGTTGGTCTTGCTTTAACCGAAGACTTCGAAGATCTTAAGAAGCACACTACATTAACCGGCTGCGGAATACCTCAGATAAGAGATATTACCGATGACATTGAAATATTATGGCAGGAGACTCCAAGACCACATGGTCCTTATGGAGCTTCCGGTTCAGGAGAAATGCCGCTCTCAGCACCACATGCAGCAATAATCAATGCTATATACGATGCATGCGGAGCTAGAATAACCAAGCTTCCGGCTCTTCCTGAAAAGATACTTGCAAAGCTTAAAAAGTAATTTAATACCCTTCTAAAATATTATCAGGCAGCAACCCTCATACTCTTGTATGAGGGTGTTGCCTAAAACTCTATTTAACCCTGGGGGGAATTTTATATGGATAGTGAGAAAATTTTAAAGATGGAGGCCCTTTGTATTGCAGAACATGCTCCTGCCTGCAGTGCCATGTGTCCATTTCATATGGATGTAAAAACCTTTGCAGGTGAAATAAAAAAAGGTAACTTTGAAAAAGCATGGAAGCAGCTGGAGAAAAAGGTGCCTATGCCTAATATATTGTGCAGAATCTGCGACCATCCCTGTGAAACTGTTTGCCTCAGGAAGGATTTTGGGGGAGCGGTAAATGTAGCTTTATTGGAGAGAACTGTAATATATTCAGTAAATGCCAAAAGAAAGGAAGCCGCCTTTAGCAAATCAGGAGAAATAGTAGCTGTAATAGGAGCGGGGGTCAGCGGCCTTAACGCAGTGCTGGAGCTTTTAAAAAAGGGCTACCAGGTGGAGCTTTTTGAGAAAGACAATGAAATAGGGGGACGTTTAAGAAGTATAGATAAAAATCTGCTGCCTGAGGATGCATTAAAGGATGAACTAGATTTTATTAAAGGTAATGTAAATAAGATTCACGCTGGAATATATGTGGATGACCTTATGCTATGCAGCATAAGAAACGAATATAAGGCAGTATTTGTGGCTCATGGTGAAAATTGTCATGCAGCCAGTGAAAATGTATTCCACAAGGGCAATATTCCTTATAAAAATGGATATTCCATAATACAGTCTGCAGCTTCAGGAAGAAGCGGCGGGATTACTATAGAAAGATTCCTTAAGGGGATTTCATTGACTGCCTTAAGGGAAACAGAGGGTTCTTATGAAACAAAGCTGGTGGTGAATACCGAAAAGGTAAATTTTAAGCCTGTGGTGCCAAGCTCTGAAAAGGACCTTGTTTACAGTAGCAGCCAGGCTGTGGAGGAAGCAGCCAGGTGCATTGACTGCCAGTGTAATGAATGCAGCAAAGTATGTGTTCATTTACGAAGATATAAAATGACCATTAAGAAATATCTTAGACAAATTAACCATAATGAAAGACTGGTGCTTGGAAATCATTTTGCAAATATAATGATAAACTCCTGCACTTTGTGCGGCTTATGCTCTGAATTTTGTCCATCAGCCATGAACCTGAAGGCCATGGTGAAGGAAAGTAGAGAGAGCATGGTTGATAGGGGGATAATGCCTCCTTCTGCTCATGATTTTGCTCTAAAGGATATGGAGTATAACAACAGTGATGCATTCAGATTGGTTAAAAATCAGCCTGGATTTGAAAAAAGCAGTTTTGTTTTCTTCCCGGGATGCCAGATGGCTGCTTCAGAGCCTGACTACACAGCAAAGGCCTATGATTATCTAAAAAGCAACCTGGATGGGGGTGTGGGGCTGATGTTTGGGTGCTGCGGAGCACCTGCGGATTGGGCAGGAAGGAAGGAATTGTTCAATATAAATTTGGAAAATATAAAGAAGGAGCTTCAAAATATGGGGTCACCCATAATAGTTGCTGAATGTTCTACCTGCTACGACATTTTTAAAAGGAATTTACCAGAATATGAAGTGATATCTGTATGGGAGATATATGAAAAGTATGGGCTGCCGGAGGGTACCCCGGATTACCAGGGCAAAAAAATCGCCCTGCAGGATGCCTGTACTTCAAGACATCATGACAGACTTCAGGAAAGTGCAAGAAATGTTATCAAAAAGCTTGGAATCACAATTGAGGAACTGGAGTTTTCAAAAAACAGGACAAAGTGCTGCGGCTATGGAGGATTAACTCTTTATGCTGACAAGTCTATGGCTAAAGACATGATCAGGGAGAGAGTTGCCGAATCTGAGCTGGACTATGGAGCCTACTGTTTTATGTGTAGAGACCTGTTCATGTCCCAAGGAAAAAAAGTGCTTCACATATTTGACTATATATATGGGAAATCTGGCTTAAATACTGAGCTTAAGAAGCCGCCCACTATTTCTGAAAGACAGCAGAACAGGAAAATGCTGAAAAATAAAATGCTGAAGGAGATTTGGGGTGAAGATATGAAAATAGAAAATGAAACAGCTTTTGTACTGAACCTCACAGATACGGTAACTGAAAAGCTGGAGGATCGCCTGATCCTGATTAAGGATATAAATCAGGTGCTTAAGCATGCTGAAGAAACAGGAAGGGTTTTTGTAAATCCAGATAACGGACATCTGCTTAGCTGCAGAAATTACCAAAATGTGACCTATTGGGTAGAATACGTAAAAGACGATAAAGGATTCACCATATTCAATGCATACAGCCATAGAATGGAAATTCAGGAGGAATAGATATGGGATCTGAGTTTGTGGATAAAAATAATAAATGGAAGTGTTACAAGTGTGGAGAGGAACTGAAGCTTGGCAAGGTAAACCTTAAGTATCTGGAAGGAAACTTTGAGGTGGAGCTGTTAAAATGTCCTAAATGCGGCATGGTGCTGGTAACTGAAGACTTGGCCACTGGAAAAATGCTGGAGGTTGAAAAATCTCTGGAGGATAAGTAGGTGTATTATGCAGAATTGTACATGTGCAAACCTATATGAAAATGAAGTTCTAAGGGAGTCTCTGGGGGAAACCTTAAGGCCGGGGGGCTTTAAATTAACTGAAAGGGCAGCACAGCTTATCAGTCTTAAGCCGGGAGATAAGGTCCTTGATATCGGTTCAGGCATGGGAGATACCGTAAATTATCTGAATAAAAACTACAGTGTTGATGGAAAAGGGGTTGAGCCCTCAGAGATACTTATAAATGAGGCAGGGAAAAAATATCCAGGCATATGTATTTTAAAGGGTACAGGGGAATCAATACCTGCAGATGATTGTTCCATGGATGCAGTATTTGCCGAGTGTACCATGTCCCTGATGGATGATCTGGAAAAGGTTATCTGTGAAAGCCACAGAGTGCTGAAGTTTGGAGGAAGTCTTGTGATAACAGATGTTTATGCAAGAAATTCAGAACATCTGGAGGAGCTTAACCAGTTTAAAATGAAGAGCTGTCTAAGGGGCATGCTGGACCTTCAAAAGCTTCACAAATGGCTTTTTAATCAGGGATTTTATATACAACATAGTGAGGATCATACAGACTGTTTAAAACAGCTTACCGTTAATCTGATTTTTAAATTCGGATCCATGGCATTGTTTTGGAAAACAGTAGCAGGCTGTGGAGAGGATATGGACCAGTTTAAGGAGATTTTATCAAGGTGTAAACCAGGATACTTTCTAATTGTATGTAAAAAAGATTTAAGGGGGTTATTTTATGGACATGAAGGCTTTTGATATATATAAGTATGCATCCCAGGGCTACTGCTGCTCACAGATTTTTCTTTTATTGGTGCTCGAAGAGGAAGAAAGGAAAAATTATGATTTGATCAGGGCAGCTAACGGCATGTGTGTAGGAATGCAGTGCAGGGGTACCTGCGGGGTTCTTTCCGGTGCCATTATGACCTTGGGACTTTATGCCGGAAAGGGCATGGTTCAGGATGAGAGAAGCCAATATCTTAAGGTTATGGCAGAGGAAATCACAGAGTGGTTTAAGAATGAGTACAAAAGCATCCAATGTGACGATCTTGTAAAGGTTGACATATTTACCGATCAGGGGGAGGTATATCCTGTTAAATGTGGTGAAATGATATTGCAGGTATATGATAAGGTAAGAGATATTTTAAGTGATTATGATTATGAATTGGGAGCAAGAGAAAATGGAGAAGAATTCTAGAATACTTTATGAGACAGAAAGCCTATGCCCCTATTGCATGAAAAAAATTGATGCTGCAGCTGTTAAAACCGGGGACAGCGTATATCTGGTTAAGCACTGCGAAGAACATGGGGATTTCAGCACCTTAATATGGAAGGGCAGTCCTGATATAGAAGAATGGAGGATTGACAAAATACCATCTACACCTAAACGTTATTCCATGAAAAAGGATAAAGGCTGTCCTTTTGACTGCGGCCTTTGTGAGGAGCACAAGCAGCATACCTGTACAGTACTTATAGAGGTTACAAAAAGATGCAATATGAACTGTAATATCTGCTTTGCAGATTCCGGCTCGGCTATCCGGGACCCCGGACTTGAAAAGATAAGGTTTTATTATGAAAGGATACTGAGTCAGGGAGGACCCTATAATGTGCAGATATCAGGAGGAGAACCCACAGTAAGAGAAGATTTGCCGGAAATCATAAGAATGGGCAGAGATTACGGCTTTGAATTTATACAGCTTAATACAAACGGCCTGAGAATTGCCCTGGAGGAAGGCTATGCAGGAAAACTGAAGGCTGCCGGCTTGAATTCCATTTTCCTTCAGTTTGACAGCGTGGATGATGAAATCAATAAAAAATCAAGAGGAAGAGAACTGTTTGATATTAAGAAAAAGGCAGTGGATAATTGTAAAAAATATGGCTTGGGGATTGTGCTGGTGCCAGTAATCTGGGAGGACAATCTAAAGGATACAGGCAGTATAATAAAATTCGCCCTTGAAAACATTGACATTGTAAGAGGGGTGCATTTTCAGCCTTTGAGCTGCTTTGGAAGATACCCCGAGGACATGAGGAACTACAGAAGGATAACTCTGCCTGAAATTATTGACAGCATGGAAGTCCAAACTAAAGGCATGTTAAAAAAGGAATACTTTGCTCCTCCTTGCTGCGAGCATTCCCTATGCTCCTTCCATGGTAATTTCATTTATGATCAGGGAATGCTGCAGCCTATGGTAAAGAAAAACTGCTGCGGAGGTGAGACCATCAAAGCCGAGGCTGGTGCAGACAAATCCAGGCAGTTTGTTAAAAAATTCTGGAGCTCCAGGGAGATCAAACTGGAGGATGCAAAACAGGACAGGATATCTCTAAGCTTTGATAAAATTTTGAGTAGAATCAACAGCAGATCCTTTAGTATATCAGGCATGGCCTTTCAGGATGCATGGAACGTGGACCTGGAAAGGGTAAAACAATGCTGCATTCATGTGCTGAACGAGGATGGAAACCTTATACCCTTCTGCCTGTACAATATCACTGATGTAAACTCAAATTATCTTTACAGGAGGCGATAGCATGGATATTACACCGCTTCATTCCTGGGTCAGGGAAAAAGCAGGTAAGGATACCTTAAATGAATACAGGCTGAAAAGTATTAAAGCTACCATGGAGTATGTGAAGGAAAACAGCTCCTTTTATAAGAAGCTCCTTTTAGAATATAAGCCTGCTGATATTAAAGATTTAAAGGATTTTACCAATGTTCCCATGACATCAGCTGCAGATATAAGAGAAAATCCGCTAAGCTTCCTTTGTGTATCACAAAGTGAAATTAGCAGGGTAATTACACTGGATACCTCAGGTACCACTGGAAAACCCAAAAGGCTTTATTTTACTGAGGAAGATCTGGAACATACCGTGGAATTTTTCATGCATGGCATGATGACGCTGGTTAACAGGGGAGACAGAGTTTTAATTATGCTTCCTGGAGAAAAGTTTGGCAGTGTAGGTTATCTTCTAAGGGAAGCCCTGAGGCGTATGGGGGTAATCGGAATCCTTCACGGTGTGCTGATAGATCTGGACAAGTGTCTTCAAGATATTAAAAAGCATAACATTAATTGTGTGGTAGGCATACCTGTGCAGGTGCTGGATTTGTCCTATGAAACCAATCGTCTTGGAATCAAAGGGGTGGAAAAGGTGCTGCTTAGTGCAGATTATGTGCCGGATTCCGTGGTTTTAAATATTGAAAATAATTTTAATTGTATTGTTTATTCCCATTACGGCATGACGGAGATGGGCTTTGGAGGAGGTGTGGAATGTTCTGCCTTTAACGGATATCATCTTAGGGATTCAGATCTCTATTTTGAGGTGGTGGATCCGGTTTCCAAAGAGGTGCTGCCCGATGGCCAATATGGAGAAGTTGTATTCACCACACTTAATAGAAAGGGAATGCCTCTTGTGCGATATCGCACGGGGGATTTGTCCAGAATGCTTAGCGCGCCCTGTAAGTGTGGATCAGGTTTAAAAAGGCTGGATAAAATCAGGGGAAGGATTGAAGATTTCATCTTTCCGTCTCCCGGTATTTCCATAGGAATCACTGATTTTGATGAAGAAATTTTCAAGACTCGGGGTGTAGTGAATTACGGCTTAAAGGTTTCTGTAGAAAATGGAGTTTATTCTATAAAAATCCTCCTTAAGGTTACACCTGAATTTGTAAGTACAGAACAGGTGTTAGCAAATATAATGGATAATAAAACTATAAGTAATGCCTCTGAATTGGGGCTTTTAAATATACTTCCTCTTGAGTTTATTGATTACATGGCTTGTTCCACAGGCATGGTGAAGAGAAAAATTGAATATATACAGGAGGATAGGCTATGAGAAGTGTATACAAGGAAATTTGCAGGTACATCAATAATGGTACAAGTGTAGTGCTGGTGACTGCTTTGAACAAGAGAGAGGATACACTGAACAGCTTTGGTACCCAGATGCTGGTTACGGATGATTATTCAATAATCGGCAGCATTGGAGGAGGATTAATGGAAGCAATGGCAGTGCGGCTTACAAAAAGGGTGTTTGACACCGGAGAGCCACTGGTAACTGTTTTGGATTCAGGAATGCCTATGGGCTTTGCCACAGAGGTCATGCTGGAATATATAGGTGCAGAGGATGGAGAAACTGTAAGATTTTTTAACGGAATTAACAATTTTATCCATAATAATATGAGCTTCCTCATGGTTACCCGCCTTCATAAGGTGTTCAATGGATATCAGATAAAAAGGGAACTGGTATTTGAAAATGATTACTACAAGCTTGATGCTGGTTTTAGGGATAAGCTTTTGGGAAATGGATTTTCAAGGCTCCAGTTTTCCATAATAAGAGAAGATCAGGACATTATAGTGGCAGTTCCCATATTCAACAGGGAAAATGCATATATTTTCGGTGCGGGCTATATAGCTCAGAGACTGTCTCAAATAACAGGAATGCTGGATTTTAATACTATAATACTTGATACCAGAGAAGAATTTGCCAACCGTAAAAGGTTTCCTGAGGCGGATAATATTATAGTGCTTAAGTCCTTTGGCAGCTTGGGAAGATTTATAAATATTGATGAAAACAGCTATATAATTATTGTGACCAGGGGGCATAGAGATGATACGGAAGTGCTGTCCCAGGTGATAAGATCAGAGGCAAAATATGTAGGAATGATTGGCAGCAGAAAAAAAAGAGATGCAGCATATAGTGAGCTTTTAGGCTTGGGATTTCTACCCGGAGAGCTTGAAAAGGTTCATTCTCCCATTGGAATTAATATAAATGGGAAAACACCGGAGGAAATTACAGTTAGCATTGCTGCAGAACTGGTGAAAGTGAGAAGAGAAAAATGAGCAGGAATAATAGAATATCTGCAGTAATACTTGCTGCCGGCTTTTCTTCAAGGATGGGGGAGCTGAAGGCTCTCCTGGATATAGGTGGAAAGAAGGCAATAACACATCTTATTGATGAAACCATAAAGGCGGGAATTGAGGATATTATAGTGGTGCTGGGATATAAAAGTGAAGAAATAGCAGCTGAAATAATAGATACTGGAGTTAACATTGTTGTAAATGAAAATTTTATTAACGGAATGTATTCTTCTGTTCAAAAGGGAGTAAAGTCTATATCACCAGCTTCTGAAGGTTTTATGATAATGCCTGTGGACATACCCCTTATAAAGGCACATACAATTAAGGAAATAAGTGAATTTTTTATAGATAACAACTACCATATTATATGCCCCTTCTTTAATAATTTTATTGGTCATCCGCCGGTGCTGTCAAAGGAATGCATCAGCACAATTTTGAATTCAGCACCTGCCGGAGGGCTTCATGAAATTATAAATTCCCCAGAATGGTCCAGCTGTAAATTCCATGCTCTTGACCAGGGAATTTTATATGAAATGGATACTAAGGAACAGTACAGAAAACTTTTGGAATACCATAGCAAGTCATATATTCCAAATGAAAGTGAATGCATGGAAATAATAAAAAGATGCGGCGTTCCTGATAATATTGTAATCCACATGAAAGCAGTGGCAGACACAGCGCTGAAAATTGGAAGGGCCATAACTGAAGCAGGATGGGATTTGGATTTGAATATGCTTTATGCTGCAGCTCTTCTTCATGATATAAAAAGGCAGGAAGCTAATCATCCCCTTAAGGCAAAGGAATTTTTATCTGAGCTAGGCTATGAAAAGCTGGGAGATATAGTATGGGAGCATATGGATCTTTCTGCCACAACGCTGGAAATGGATGGACTCAATGAAAAGGAAGTGCTGTATCTTTCAGATAAGCTGGTACAGGAACATAAGCTGGTGGGCCTTGGGGAAAGATTTGAAAAGGTATTAAATAATTATAAAATGGCGGAAGAAAAAATAAAAACCAGATATGAACATGCCATAAGCATGGCAGAAAATGTTGAACTATTAACAGGAAAAACACTTGAGGAAATTATTTTATCGGAGGAAAAACAGAATTGTGGGTAACAGAATATATTTGATGAGACACGCAGAAGTTGCAAAACCAGAAGAAAAAATATTTGCCGGCTCCATTGACCTTATGCTGAGCCGCAATGGAATCCTTCAGGCTGAGGAACTTGGAAGAACTTTTTCAAAGCTGAACCTGAAAAAAGTTTACAGCAGCAATTTAAGCCGGTCCATGAACACGGCCAGGATAATATCCGAGATATGCAGCTGCAGTTTTGAGGTTCTGGATGGAATTCAGGAAATACACCTTGGTCAATGGGAAGGCAGGACTTTTTCTGAAATAATGGAAAAGCACCCTGTTGAATTTGAAAGAAGGGGTAAAGAAATGTACACCTACAAGACACCGGGTGGTGAGAGCTTTAAAGAAGTGAGGGAAAGATCCTGTAAAGCTTTATTTAAGGTGGTGGAAGAGGTGTTTTCCAGTAAAGCTTCGGGAAATGTGCTTATAGTTTCCCATGGAGGTGTAAATAAAGCATTGATTGCTGAATTAACGGGGAAGAGCTTTGAACAATGCTTCAGTATAAAGCAGCCTTATGGATGCGTGAATATAGTGACAATGGAGGAAAATGGATTAAGGGTATTGGTAAATGTACCGCTAGAGGAATTGTAATAAAATTGTACAGTGGATAAAAATTGAGCAATGGCTGGTGTTGCTTTTTTATACAAAATTATGATCCCGGGGCAGAAAAGCCCATGGCAGTAATTGGCATACTTATTGCTTATATTATTTATAAGAAAAATTTAAGGTGGAGTTGGGAAAATGATTAGGAAAATTTATTTAATGAGGCATACCGCAGTAATTAAGCCTAAAGAAAAAAAATTCATAGGTCAGACGGACCTTATGCTTAATTCCAGAGGGATTTTCCAGGCAATGCGTCTTGCTGATTATTTCTCGGAAATTCCACTGGCCGGCATATACTGCAGCAGCTTGAAGAGGTCGGTGGACACGGCGGAAATTATAAGCAGAGGCAGTAAGGTACCTCTTGAAATTATTAAGGATTTTGATGAAATCAATCTGGGAAGCTGGGAAGGAAGAAGCTTTCAGGAGATAAGGGAAAAATATCCTCTGGAGTATCTGAAAAGGGAAATGGATATATACAATTACAGGATTCATGGTGGAGAAAGCTATGCGGACTTAGAGGAAAGGTCATTTGGGGCATTTAAGGCTCTGCTTGAAAATACCAGGGGGAACCTGCTCATAGTAGGCCATCAGGGGGTAAACAGAGTTATTATATCAAGACTCCTTGGTACAGACAGTGAAGATATGAAGCCTGGACTTTTAATGGAGATGAAATATGGCGGCATTACAGTTATTGAAAAGTATGAAAACAGCTTCAGTGTGTCAAAGAATATATTAATTGCATAATTCCAATTATAAAATATGACAGTGATCTGAAATGGAACGATGTATCGTTATTGAACATTATTTGTGTTTTGTTTTGATACATTGTTTTTATTTCCTCCAAAGCAACCCCTTTAAACAGGCTTCTTTGGACATACTTAAGGGTTGGCACAATTATTGCTGTATTATTTTGATATAAGTTTATTTAGAGGAAGTGAATTTAATGTACAAAGCAACTGCAGAATATGATTTTATGGCTTCACATAAAAGATGCGTTGAGCTTGGAGTTGATCCGGAGCAGGTATACAGCAGGAAGATAATAGGCAGAGATGAGCTCCAGAAAAAATACGTTAAAAACAGAGATCTTATATTAAATGCAGCCCCTTTTATGGAGCAGCTCTGTAATTTTGTAAAAGGCTCTAATTTCTTTGCACTTCTCACTGATAATGAAGGATGTATATTAAATGCCATAGGAGATGATGATATCCTATCTGAGGCCTTTGCCATGAAAATGGTGCCTGGAGCCTATATGGACGAGGAAAATATCGGCACCAATGCCATGAGTATAGCCATAAAGCAGACTGAACCAATACAGCTTGTAGGTAATGAGCATTTTATAAAGGCGTATCATAAATGGACCTGTTCCGCAGCCAGCATAAAAAATCACAAGGGACAGATAATAGGTGCCTTGAATCTTACAGGGTATAAGGATGGAGCCCATCTGCACACATTGGGAATGGTAGCAGCAGCCTCCAACGCCATAGAGCAGATGATGAACGCAAAAAGGTGCAACAGAACACTGACACTGACAAAGAGGCATATGGAAACTGTACTGAACTCAATCCCAACCGGTATAATATCCTGTGATATAGAAGGAAATATCAAGTCAATTAACCAGAAGGCACTGGATATATTCGGCTTTACCGAATTTGAAATGAAAAACTTAGGAATGATATCTCTTGTAGATTCCTGGCATACGATAAAAAATTCCCTTTACAGGGGTAATGTAACCCAGTCTGAGGAGGTATATATAAACACAAGCAAATGCAAAATGCCCTTCAGCCTAAGCGCCTACCCCATGTATAACTCAAATGAGGATATAGTGGAGATAGTATTTGTGCTGGAGGAGCTGAAAAAGGTGAGAAAACTGGCCGGTAAAATAATGTATGGACAGGCGTATTACACCTTTGACAAAATTATCAGTGCAAATGAGAACTTTGTAAAAATTGTGGATTATGCAAAAAAAATTGCAGACAGCAAATCTACCGTACTGATCATGGGCGAAAGTGGTACAGGCAAGGAGCTGTTTGCCCAGTCAATTCACAATTACAGCAGCAGAGTGGATGAACCCTTTATAGCTGTAAATTGCGGTGCCATACCAAGAGAACTAATTGAATCCGAATTATTCGGCTATGAAGAAGGAGCCTTCACAGGAGCAAAAAAAGGCGGCTATGCAGGTAAATTTGAAATGGCGGATGAAGGAACTATTTTCCTTGATGAAATAGGAGAAATGCCTTTGGATATGCAGACAAAGCTCCTTAGGGTTATTGAGGAGGGCACAATTTCAAGAATAGGCGGAACCCGCACAATAAAAGTAAATTCAAGAATAATAGCGGCCACCAACAGAGACCTGAAGCAGGAGGTAGAAAAAGGCAACTTCCGTAAGGATCTGTATTACAGGCTCAATGTGGTTCCACTGTACCTCACTCCTTTAAGGGAACGACGGGAGGATATACTGCCTCTTATAAATTATCTTATGAAAACCATATCCTTCAGAATTGGCAAACCTGAGGTGGATATACCTGAGGAATATTTAAAATACATGATGAACTATGACTGGCCCGGAAATGTGAGGGAGCTTGAAAATGTTCTTGAGCTCATAATCAACACAGAAGCAATACCAGGCAATATCATTGACAACAACTGCAGCTGCAGCGAGGATTTTGTAGCTATAAACGATGACTGCTACCGCATAGACTTTGTTGAAAAGCAGCATATAATGAGGGTGCTCAAAAAATTCGACAACAATATAACCAGTGCCTCCAAGGCGCTAGGAGTTGGCAGATGCACCCTTTACAGAAAAATCAAGGAATACTCCATAGGAGTTTAACAGGAGGTGACACCATATCTGATATCTGATGTGGCTGTCACCTAATTTTTTAATAAAAAATCGTAACTTTTTAATATTATTATAGTATAATATAAGCACAATATTTATGTAAAACAGCTGATAGGATGATATGGAGGTTATAAAGATGAAAAGTGATTTGGTAAAAGGCGGAGTTAAGGGCGCACCAGCAAGGGCTCTGATGTACGGAATGGGATATACAAAGGAGGAAATTGAAAGGCCTCTTATAGGAATAGTAAATGCTCAGAATGAAATTATTGCAGGACATATACACCTGGATGAGATAGCCCAGGCAGCTAAGCTTGGAGTAGCCATGGCGGGAGGCACACCTGTGGAATTTCCTGCCATAGGCGTATGCGACGGAATAGCAATGGGGCATGTAGGGATGAAATATTCTCTGGCCAGCAGGGAGCTCATAGCCGATTCCATCGAGACTATGGCTATGGCCCACGGCTTTGACGGATTGGTGCTTATACCAAACTGTGACAAAATAGTGCCAGGGATGCTGATGGCAGCTGCAAGGCTCAATATCCCGGCAGTGGTTGTAAGCGGAGGACCTATGAGGGCTGGTAAATATAAAGGCCAGGATGCGGATTTCAGCACCTGCATAGAAGCTGTAGGAGCCTGCAAGGAAGGCAAGGTCTCTGAAGAGGAGCTGGAGGCTGTGGCAAAAGTTGCATGTCCTGGCTGCGGATCCTGCTCAGGTCTGTTTACTGCAAACAGCATGAACTGCCTTACTGAGGTGCTGGGAATGGGCTTGCCCTTTAATGGCACTGCTGCATCACACTCAGGAGAAAGAAAGCAGCTTGGCAAGTATGCCGGCATGAAGGTTATGGAAATGCTGAAAAGGGATATAAAGCCTTTGGATATACTGACACTGGATGCATTTAAAAATGCCATTGCTGTGGATATGGCTATGGCAGGCTCCACAAACACAGTACTGCATCTTCCTGCTATAGCTCATGAGGCTGGTGTGGAGCTTGACCTTGGCTTGTTCGATGACATAAGCACAAGAACTCCGTGCCTTACCAAGCTGAGTCCAAGCGGCAAGCATCATATGGAGGATCTTCACCTGGCAGGGGGAATACCTGCAATTATGAATGAGCTGGCCAAAAAAGGCCTGATCAATGAAGATTGCGTAACAGTAACAGGTAAGACTGTAGGAGAAAATATAAAAAATACTCCGGTTGTAGATAATAATATTATAAGGCCTCTGGAAAACCCATACAGCTTCAAGGGGGGACTGGCAATTTTAAGAGGAAACCTTGCAGTGGATGGAGCAGTGGTTAAGGAATCAGCAGTGGCCAAGGAAATGCTGCAGCACCAGGGACCTGCCAGGGTTTTTAACTCCGAGGATGAGGCTGTAGAAGCCATATTTGGAGGCAGAATCAAAAAGGGCGATGTGGTTGTAATACGCTATGAAGGCCCTAAAGGGGGACCAGGCATGAGGGAAATGCTTTCCCCAACCTCAGCCATTGCAGGCATGGGTCTGGATAAGGATGTAGCCTTGCTTACAGACGGAAGATTCTCAGGAGCCACCAGAGGAGCTGCTATTGGACATATTTCCCCGGAAGCAATGGATGGCGGGTTGATAGGCCTTGTAGAGGAAGGGGATATTATTTCTGTGGATATAACAAATAAAAAGCTTGAGCTTATGGTAAGTGATGAGGTTATTGCCCAAAGAGAGAAAAACTTTATTAAGCCTGAGCCAAAGATAACCAGGGGGTACCTGGGAAGGTATGCAAAATTAGTTACTTCAGCAAACACCGGAGCTGTGTTAAAATAAACCTGTAAAGCTTAACTTTATGGGGGCTGATATTATGTTTGATGAAATATGCAGCAATGCAAAAAAGTGTGATGTGCAAAAATTTGAATGGGGTGAAGTAGCCTGGCTTCATGAGCCTGATAGTGAATCCGGCCAGAGACTAAGCGCAGGACTGGTGAAATTTTTCCCCGGAAAAACCCAGCGTCAGCACATTCATTTTGGTGAAGAGCAGATACTATATGTAATTGAAGGTCAGGGAATGCACATGCTAAACGGGCAGCAGGAAGAAATCCATGAAGGAATGCTGATTTACTGCCCTCCTTATTCTAAACATGAAGTAATTAATTCAGGAAATAAGGATCTGATTTTTTTAATAGCATATACACCTGCATGGCTCATGGAAACAGCCCACAATGTGTCAGCAATCCATGGTGGAAAGCTGCCTGAGCTTATAGAGCCGGATGTGCTTAAAAATATTCAGAGTCAGGTAACAGAAATGCTGGGGTTGCCTGTTAGCATTACAGACAGTGGTTTTAATCCGGTGGCTGGAGATCAGGAAATTCAAAGGTTCTTCGGCCTTTGCCGGGACAGTGGAATTTGCTGCGATAACCATAAGACTAGCAGCAAAGGCAAAGCAAAAAATGGGAATAGGTTATATGAATGCTGCCCTGGGGTAATGAAAATAACAGTGCCCATTGAAATTGGAGATGAAATACTTGGATATATTAACAGCGGGTGTTTTTTAATAAATAAACCTGAGAATTATAAAGGCATTTTGGAGCATGAACTTTCAAGGAAGCTTCAGGGGTCAAACCAGCTTCAGGAAATAATTGATGCCTATGATAAGCTTCCCCTGCTAACTAAAAGCAGGCTCTATACGCTGCAGGAAGCGTTGGAGACGGTTGCAAAGATAATTTCAGGAATTACCGAAAACAATATGGTGGAAAAGGAATTAAAGAAAAAAAATACAGAGATTCTGAAAAACACAGAGGATATAATGAATCTGGAGGATGCACTGAAGCAGGCCAACTTAAAGCTGATGCAGACTAAGCCATCCTCAACCTTGAGAAGCAATATCAGCTTAGGCAGCTTTTTGACTAAAAGGAACATGGAGTATCCAATAGTGCTGGAGGAGGCCTTTGCTTCGGCAATAGAAAAACTGGATATGGAAGCAGTGAAGGCTGTATTGAAGGATTTGATGGATTTCATCAGCAGGAAGGAGCTGCCGGCAAATATTGCAAGAGATATGCTGGATGAAATGCTAATGAGTCTGTGCAGGATTGTTTACGGAGAATTCAGGGATGAGGATACCTTCCTTGCCATCAGGTATAAATATAAGGCAAGGCTTGGTGGCTGTAATGATTTTCATGGTTTCCAGGAGCTGCTTATGGATATGGCTGAGGAACTGGCAGACATTATAAGGAACAGACTGCTTAGGGGCAGCCACGGATTGATACATAAGGTGAATCTGTATATTAAAAACAACTATAATCAGGATATCAATTTGAATTCACTGGCAGATATATTCTATATCAGCCCTAATTACCTGAGCACCTTGTTTAATGAAAAAAACGGCATGAACCTGAAGGATTATATAAATAAATTGCGTATAGAAAAGGCAAAGGAATATCTTCATGAAACCGACTTGAAAATTTCAGAAATTAGCAGAAAGGTAGGTTTCAGACAGATAAGCTATTTTGGAAGCGTATTTAAAAAGCTTGAGCACTGCACTCCAAAGCAGTGGAGGGTCAGACTGTAATGAAGCTGTGGATGAAATCCACAGCTTTTTTGGATATTTTATTTATAATGTGGAAAAACTATCTGAGTAAGTAATATCTGTCTTAAAGATATTTTTCATATACTCCTTTAATTGTTCCTTCAATAATACTTCGAATTCCTCCATTGCCTTCAGCTGCCTCTCCTGCTGCAGTTTATCACTGAGGTTGCAATGTACACTGAGAGCTATTATATTTCCCTGGACATAGTTAAATAATATAGGTCCGCAACAGCTTGATATTGCCTTTGCTTTTCCAAGTCCATAGTTAGGAGTGCTGCTAAAGGCCGGGGATTTAAAATCCTCTCGGACAGCACCAATTTTACCGCAGATTGAATGTGGTATGTCCGGTATAAAGCCTGGCAGCGGGATTTGGGATTCAAATTTGAATTCTTTGATTATACTACCGTATTTCACGTTATATCTGCTGTTTCTAAAGTCCTTGAATTTTTCAGCATGAATGCTGGTATCACCTGTTGATGCGTTTATACATAGCGGCATTAAGCCTTCCTTCAGAAACAAACTATAATTAAGCCTTGCAGTGTTATCCAGTTCAGGTGTTATTTCTCCAGGCTCAAGGTTAAACTGGCAGAGGCTTCCCC
This sequence comes from uncultured Clostridium sp., assembly GCA_937927335.1. Lineage (GTDB taxonomy): Bacteria > Bacillota > Clostridia > Clostridiales > Clostridiaceae > UBA699. The sequence continues at coordinate 27,314 of CALBDU010000045.1, read as the reverse complement.
TGAAGTCCACAATAGTTTCAGTTTCCATGTTTTTGGGTATTAAAACGGGAAATGGCTTAAAGTCATCATCTTCAGGCAGAAAACTTTCAGCAGGAAAATCCTCCTTTGAATACATCAGGCTCATATACTGGCTGTAATTTTCAATGGGTATTCCCTGAAAGCTAAGCTTAATATTAAAACCTGGTGCTTTATAAGGATAAAGAAATGCCAGGCGGCTATTATCAAGAGTCAAATTAACTTTTGATACCGGCAGGTGATTTAATAGCCAGCTGATTCCTGATATTCCCTGATTTTCCGCATGTCCCTTGAAAACGGGTCTGTAGGGAGTATAGGATTCCGAAAAGCCGGTATATATAAAAGAGGATAGCCAGGCCTTACCCTGAATAAAATCCCCCTGGTTTAAGGGTTTATTTTCAATATCTTCAAAATTTATTACATCATGAGATATGCCAGGAAAGCACCGATAATTTTCAATCAGTTTTTTAAAAACACAATTTTGGTTCATATTAACACCTTCCGAAATTTTAGAATTATTTCAAATAAATAAACCGCCTTTAAGACGGTTTTAAGCTTAAACCATGTTAAGCATATATGTTATAATAGATACAAATAATACAATTACAATAGTTGAAATTACTATTGTAGCATTGACATTTTTTTTATGTCTTTCTATTGGTGTAATATTTTTGTTCATGTAAATCACCCCGCTATGGACTATTGATATTACTTTAGTCATATTATAATAATATTATGTATATTTCCTATTAATTCTATTTTAATATAAATTAAAGTATAATTCAAATACATTTTTATAAGGAGAATATTGATGAATCTTAGTTCATTATTTTTTATAGCACTGGCTTTGTCTCTGGATGCCTTTGGAGTTGCCCTCAGCATAGGCCTGAACAGGGGAGCTACAACTGGGATAAAGCTGCTGGTAGCCTCGTCTTCAGGGTTTTTTCAATTTTTATTTTCTCTAATAGGAGGCTATGCAGGATTTCTTTTTACAACTTATGTAACATCCCTTCCACAGCTGGTTGGAGGTGCAATAATTGCAATAGTAGGGCTTCTTATGTTGAAGGAAGGCAGGAGCAGAGAAGAAAAGGCCTATGTATTAAAGCCGCTGATGGTAGTAGTTGTGGGCATTTCAGTAAGCATCGATGCAATGGTTATTGGTTTTACAACATTTAACAATATCAGCAGTTTTTTGTCAATTTTATTAAGCACATTATTTATTGGGATTGTTACCTTTATCGCTTGCGTAGTGGCTTTTTATATATCAAGACATTTGAGAAAAATTGATCTGGTAGCCAGATATGCGGATTATATCGGAGGAATTATACTTCTGGGGTTTGGAATTAAAATGATGTTGGGGTAGGCCTTTAGGAGGTTAGGTGATGAAAATGGAAGAATTTTTAAAGGGCTTTGGAATCAAGGTTACCAAGCCAAGATTGATGCTAATGGAGATATTGAACAGTTCAGCAGGAGCTATGGATGCTGAAAGTATAGCCAGATTATGCAAAGAGAAAAAATTTGATATAGATTTTTCAACTATATACAGAAATCTAGAGCTGTTCTTAAGTAAAGGTATTGTTGAAAGGTTTGATCTAGGTAACGGAAAATACAGCTATATTATTAAAAAGGAAGATCATAAGCATATGCTGCAGTGCAGGCTCTGCCACAAGGAAATTGAAATCGACTGCCCCATGCAGCAGATTGAGGAGCTTATAAAAAATAAAACAGGCTTCTCCTCCATTGAACATCAGCTTAAAATTGAGGGAATATGCCAGGAGTGCACACATAAGAAATAATGCAGCTGTACCTTAGACAGCTTGCTGACAGTTATTTGATTGTGATATACTAATTACAATAGTATGCTTTCCATTTGTAATAACTCGAGCATATCTGAATCAGAATCATGATGCCTTTCTTAGTTAAGGTATATCTTTAAAACACAGGAGATTCCATATTTTTTCTATTGATCATAGTTATATTTATTCATATTAGCACCTCAAGATGATAATGCTAAGAATAATTAGTGATGAAAATAATCTTATAGGGGGTGAATCATGAAAAATAAATATTATAAGGCTTATCAATTTATAACCAGGGTGGTTTTCATGATGCTGGGAGCGGCTCTGGCCTCCATAGGACTTGAAATTTTCCTTATACCAAATAATATGGTAGACGGAGGAGTAGTGGGTATATCAATTATGTCAAGCTACTTATCCGGCGTTCCCATAGGAGTTTTTCTTGTTGGATTAAACCTTCCATTTTTCATTATTGGCTATAAACAAATTGGAAAAACCTTCGCAATATCTACAACCTTTTCTGTAATCTGCCTTTCCATCGGAGTCACTATGCTTCATCCGGTACCGGGTCTGACCCAGGATGTGCTGCTGGCAGCTGTTTTTGGAGGAATCATAAATGGTACTGGTGTTGGTTTGATTATCAGAAACGGCGGCTCTTTAGACGGCACAGAAGCTATTGCTATAATTTTCGATAAAAAGACAAGCTTTTCCATAGGTGAAATTGTAATGATTATTAATCTTTTCATCTTAAGTGCTGCTGGCTTCGTGTACGGATGGGACAGGGCTATGTATTCCCTGATAGCCTATTTTGTAGCCTTTAAGGCTATCGATATAACTGTTTATGGTATCGATGAGTCCAAGGGGGTATTCATAATATCAGAATTCTATGAGGATATAGCCGAAGCACTAATCGACAGGCTTGGCCGTGGAGTTACACTGCTTGATGGAAAAGGAGGCTACAAAGGACTTCCTACCAATGTTATCTATGTAGTAGTGTCCAGGCTTGAGGTGGCAAAACTGAAAAATATAGTACATGGCTTTGATGAGAATGCCCTGGTAACCATAGGCAGTGTGGAGGTATCAGGAAAAAGATACAAGAAAAAAGCAATACATTAAAGCTTTCTTTACCGGGCTGCAATTTACTTGCATATATGCCTAAAATATGAAAATACTAAACAGAGGTGATTTTATGGATTTTTCTTCACTGGTATTGGTTGAAAAAGACAAGGAAACAAATAATATAATTAGGGAAATGGGAAGCTATGAAGTGCCGGAGGGCGCTGAATATATAACCAGACTATATTATGACGGTGAAAGCATTAATTTGTTTTTTGACACTGGACGTGATGTTGAGGAATGGGAGTTTTCAGCAATCTTTGACTTGTTTGATATAACGCCATTTCAGGATATGGGCTTTCAGATTCAGGATGTGGATGATGAATATAATCCTACCTGGTTGTTGAAATTTGAATATAATGATGAATATGAAAAAGTGAAGGAGAAGCTTTCAGATGCCTGCGGCTTGATCAAAGCAGGAATTGAGAGGGTTTTTGAAGATATAAGGGGAAAAGAAGGAGATTATGTATAAATGCATATTTAACTTTTAAGTAAAATATGTTATTATTTTAAGTATGGTTAATTTAAATTTAGTTTAACTTTCAATTTAAGCTCTTTGGAGGATAGACCATGAGACTTGAGTTTATAAATAATGTAAAAGAAAATGAATGCCTTGGAAAAAGTATACTATCCAGTGAAGGAACTGTTCTTTTAAGAGCTGGAGTAATTCTTACCAGTGCCTATATCAAAAGGCTTAAAAACCTCGGGGTGCTTTATGTGTATGTTGAGGACAAGCGCCTTGATGATGTTGAGGCGGAAGATGAAAGACTCTTTGAACTAAAACAGGTTACTTTAAAGAGCATGTCCACAGTAATTAAATCCATACATGACTGTAATGGAAAAAAACTTAAGGAATCACTTAGTGCTGTGGAAAATCTGGTTAATTATGTTATAGACAGCGGGGATGTGAACAGCAGCCTCTATGATATAAAAACTCACGATAATTATACATATGTGCATAGCATGGACACATGCATAATGTCTACATTTTTAGGGGTTTCAGCAGGCTTTGACAGGTGGGAAATGAAGGATTTGGCTACGGGTGCAATTCTTCACGATCTGGGAAAGACCAAAATTGATCCTGCTATTATCAATAAAAAAGGCAGACTCACATCGGAAGAGTATGCTGAAATGAAATTACATACTATTTATGGCAGTGAAATGCTGAAAAAAAATTATTCCATTCCTGATACAGTGGTTAATATTGTTGAACAGCACCATGAAAGAATGGATGGAGGAGGATATCCCTACGGCTTAGAGGGCAGCAGAATATCAAAGTTCGCCAAGGTGGTCTGTATCTGTGATGTATACGATGCTGTAAGCAACGACAGGTCCTATAGAGAGAAATTCAAGCCAAATGATGCCTATGAGCTGATATTATCTGGCAGCGGCACCAGCTTTGACAAAAATATGATCAATCATTTTAAAAATACCTTTGCCATATTCCCCTTAGGGTGCAGAATAAAGCTGTCAAACGGAGAGGAAGGCTATGTGGTAAGACAGAATAAGGGTTTTCCAGACAGGCCGATAATAAGAATATTCAGTGAAGATAGTTCAAGCTTCAGCAATTTTAAAGAAATAGATTTATTGGGCATTTCCAATATAGTTATTGAAACTATTGCATAAAATATACCTGCACAGTACATATAATTACTGTGCATTTTTATTTAAGGAGTGATATTTTGGATAAATATATAAAGTCTTTTGTCAATAAGCTATATGAGCTTTATGGATATAGGGTTACCGAGCTGAAGGGAAATTTTGGACCGGTGTACCCATGGTGCTCTGTAAAGGTTACAGGGGATTATGCTGTGGCGGTATTGTTTACGGCACTAGGTGAAGGGGTAATAAATACTGAAGCTGTCCTTGAAGCAATTAAGGCTGAAACAGGCAGCAGTGAAGCAGCGGCAGCAGTAGTATACATCATGGAGGAAAACAGGGAGAGCCTGTTGGAAAGTTTTAGGACCATGGGTTACCCTGGAATAGTGGTTGATAAGGGATCAGGAACTTTGGTATATGCAAATGGCATTGGGGAAGATACCTTGAATGATGTTTACCGGTGCCTTATGGTCCTTGGCAAATCCGAAGAAAAGGAAAAGGTGAAGGCCCCGGTTACATATACCATCATAGGAATCAATATAGCTGCCTATATCATTACAGCTTTTCTGTCTAACAATATTGCAAGCAGTAATACAAATGTACTGGTATTCCTTGGTGCAAAGGTAAACAGCCTTATTGCACAGGGAGAATATTACAGGCTTGTTACTTGTATGTTTCTCCACGGAGGCATAGTACATCTAGGGTTTAATATGTATGCCCTATATTCCATAGGGCCATTGGTTGAGAATGTTTTTGGGCGGAAGAAATTCATCCTGATATATTTTATATCAGGAATTCTTTCATCTTTAATGAGCTACACCTTTTCCTCTGGTATTTCTATAGGGGCATCCGGAGCAATTTTCGGACTACTTGGTGCCTGTCTTATTTTTGGCTATAAAGCGAAAAAGAAGATCGGAAGAGAATTTTTAATGAATATACTTATGGTAATTTGTGTTAATTTAATTATGGGTTTCTCAATCCCTAATATTGATAACTTCGGACACCTGGGAGGTCTGCTTGGTGGAACTCTGTCAACTATGATGCTGACTCAGAAAAAATAGCCTCAAGTTCAGGATTATGAAGAGTTTCCTTATCCAGCAGAGCTTCAGCTATAGCAATAAGTGTCTTCATATTTTTATTAATAATTGTCCTAACCTCTTTATATAGGTTGTCCACTAATGATTTACACTCATCAGCAATTTTATCATGGCTTACATTGATACCGCTTAATTCACTAAGGTTCAAGAGTCCCAGAGTTTCGCCCATGCCGTACTGGGCGGTAAGGTTCAGGGCGATATTGGTGCTGTGCTTCAGGTCATTAAACGCTCCCGTAGTTATGCGATCCGTTCCGAAGATTATTTCCTCTGCAGCTCGGCCAGCTAAAAGCACCATTATTCTGTTCATAAGATACTCTTTATTCTGATATAGGCTGTCCTCAGCAATACTCATGGTGTAGCCGCCAGCACCCTTGGTGCTTGGTATAATGGTTACCTTTGATATTTTTTCCTGAGGCAGCAGGTGAAGCATAGCTAGAGCATGTCCAGCTTCGTGATAGGCGGTAATTCGCCTGTCTTTTTCTTTTATATAGCTTCTGTTTTTTTTCTCATAGCCAGCCAGTACAATAGAAAAGGCTTTATCTACATGGACCTCGTCTATAAGCGGGCTTCCATCCTTACAGGCGATAATGGCAGCTTCGTTAAGCATGCTTTCAAGCTTAGCTCCAGAAAAGCAGGAGGTTTTTCGTGCCAGTTCATGGATATTTATATTTCCAGCTGGTTTGTTTTTGAGATGCAGCTTTATGATTTTTTCTCTTTCCAAAAGATCCGGCAGCATAATTTCTATGTGTCTGTCAAACCTTCCTGGCCTCAGTAAAGCAGAGTCAAGCATGTCCAATCTGTTGGTGGCGGCCATTACTATTATTCCTTCCTTTTCATTAAACCCTGACATTTCAGTAAGGAGGGCATTTAGTGTCTGGTCTCTTTCATCTGAGCCTCCGGATTTAGCTGCGTCCCTTTTCTTGCCCAGGGCATCTATTTCATCAATAAATATTACAGCCTTGCCGCAGCTCTTTGCCTTTTTAAACAGCTGTCTGATTCTGCTGGCACCTACTCCCACATAGACCTGCACAAAGTCCGAGCCTGACATGGCGAAAAAGGGGACCCCGGCCTCTCCTGCCACAGCCTTTGCCATAAGTGTTTTTCCAGTGCCTGGTTCACCATAGAATATTATTCCCTTTGGCATTCTGGCCCCATATTCAGCATATTTTTCGGGAAACTTTAGAAAATCCACGATATCCTGTACACTTTCCTTTGCTTCTTCGTTTCCAGCAACACTGTCAAAATTACAGCTGGATTTTTCAGCCTGTTTTTCATTTATATTATCCAGACTTAGATAATCCCTGGAAGCTGTCCTGGAACGCTTGAGAAGCATAAACAGCAATGCTGCTGCGGATACTCCAAGCATAGCCATTGGCAAGGTGGATTTATAATCCTGCAGTGGCTGCTCTGATACCGTGATTCCAGACTTCAGCAAAGCTTCCTTGAAATCAGTGGTTCTTGGATTATCAGTTTCGTATATTACACCATTATTAAGCTTTACTTTTATCTTCGAGGTATTTGTGAGATAAACCACAGCTATTTCCTTGCTTTCCGAGCTTTTCAGGAATTCCTGATAGGACATGCTTAGCGGCTTTGGACCATAAATGTTAAAAGCCACCAGCATAATAATTGATAACAGTGCGGTAACAGCAGGTATCATCACAAATTTATATTTTTTCATAGCAACCTCCATTTTTATTATTTATTATAAATACTATATTATTTTAAATTTTTAGTCTAATGAAAACCATAAGAATTGCCAATGTAATTTATGGAAAGGAAAAAGCATTGAAAGCTTGTTATACTAAAAAGCTGCTGTTATATAATTTTTTAATGTAAGGTGAATAAATTAAACAGACTGTGAAAAAAATAAAGCTATATTATTTGCTTTACGGAGGTGTTATGTTTGTTTAAACATGAAAAACCATTTTTGAATGATTTGCAGGTTAAGGTTGAAAGGCCAAACCCCCAATATGCAGTTCTTATGCAGGAACAATTAGGGGGCGGGAATGGTGAATTAAAGGCTGCATTACAATATTTGTCCCAGAGTTTCAGAATAAAAGACCAGACAATAAAGGATTTATTCCTTGACATTGGAACTGAAGAGCTTAGCCATATGGAAATTGTTGCTGAAACTATCAATCTCCTAAATGGTCATGATGTTAATTTTCAAAATGTAGGAGCAGGTGAAATTCAAACCCATGTGCAAGTAGGTTTAGCACCAGTTTTGGTTAATTCTTCAGGAGCACCATGGTCTGGCAATTATGTTACAGTTACTGGTGATTTAGTAGCTGATTTGCTCTCTAATATAGCTTCGGAACAAAGAGCTAAGGTTGTATATGAATATTTGTATCGTCAAATAGTTGATAAAGAAGTTAGAAATACAATAGATTTTTTGTTAAACAGGGAAGAAGCTCATAATGCGTTGTTTAGAGAAGCATTAAATAAAATAAAGGATACAGGGTCAAATAAGGATTTTGGGGTAACTGAAGATTCTAAACTATATTTTGACTTGTCTACACCAGGTAAATATTTCAATGAACCCAATCCTACTGCACCAAGTTTTGAAAACCCAAGGAAGCAGTAGTAATTAAGAGCAGAAGTGCTCTTTTTTTTATGGTTAAATTGGAAAAGCTGTGTTATTTAAATTTTTGCAAAAAAATAAAAAAGCCTTTGCTGGGAGGCTATTTCGATGTTTTCTTGGATTTTCTATGTGTCGTAACTTTTCTTTCCAAAGTATCCAGTGACTCACACAGGCATTCCTCAATAACATCAGGTGTTATTAATACCAGTTTTTTATTCAATTTTTCACCTTCTTTCATTGTACACTCTTATTATATGCTTAAAGCTCATATATATCCATTAAAATTTTGTTAAATCTTTTATTTAGGACAAAGGCAGCATGTCTATTAAAACATAATAAAGCAAATATTATTTGCACAAGCAATTTTTTATTGTATACTTTATTTATAAAACTAAGGAGGGAATAATATGAAGATATCAGGTATTAAAGCGGTTTTATCCGGAAATGATATTATGAGTATATTAGATGATTTTTTAGATGTGGAAGGTTTAAAAATAGATAATATAGATCTGAAGGACCTGGCAATAATCACTGGCAGCTACACCAAAGGCACTACCTTTCCCTTTATAATTAAAGTAGGCTTTGGGAATGTGGTAGATAATGTATTGAATATAAAAATTTTCGATGTAAAGGTACATAGATTAAATGTATTTGGCTTTATAAAAAATATGGCACTAAAAAAGTTTCTGAAGGACTTCTCAGAATTCGGCGTTATAGTGGATAAGGATAATGTGAACCTGGATCTTACCATGGTAAACAGACTGATTCCATATGTTTATTTCAAACTGGAAAATCTGGACATTGTTGATAATCATATTGAGGCACAGTTTAAGGAACTGATATATGCAAAAAACAAGGAAGGGGAAAAGGCAGAAAAAAAAACCGGAGATAGCCTGAAGAAAAAAATTTACGGAAGATATGCAAGAATTCGTAAGGCTATTATAAATAAAGCACCCTTAAAATATCAGAAATTTTTTCAATATGCACTGATGATACCAGATATAATTGCACTGCTATGGAGGCTTTTCAGGGATGAAAGAGTAAGCTCAAAGGCTAAAATGATGGTTGGGGGAATGCTGCTATACGTAGCTAATCCCATTGACATACTGCCGGATTTTATTCCATTTATAGGTAAAATGGATGATGTTGCTATTGCCTTCTATGGATTAAATGCCATTATTAATGAGGTGCCGGAAGAAGTGGTCCTTGAAAATTGGCAGGGGGAGGATAATATTATCCTGGTGGTAAAGGATGCGGTAAATTATATAACAAGCACTGTAGGTGGCAGGAATGCAGCAAAAATATTGGAAGTGGTAAGGGAAATTATGAAAAAGGGGTCAGTTAAGAGAGATTACCATGAATTTGAGCTTAACATGAATAAATACAAGGAGAAAGGTCATGCAAAGTAAATATTATGCAGTTAAGGAAGGCTATGATTTTAAGGAGAATAAAGCAGTAAAGGATTTGATTCTGAATTCCTGGGATGAATGTGTAAAATACGTAAAAGGTGCCAAGGGAGCAAAATATAAAAGCTTTAAAACCAGAAGTGAAGCCGAAGATTATCTCTTTGGAAACAGTGTCAACCTCAGCAGCAAGGATCAATATCCGAAGGATTGTCTTCATATATACGTAGACGGAAGCTATAGCACTGAAACTGAAAAATATGCCTATGCATTCGTTGCTGTTAAAGAGGATGTAATAATTCATATTGAAAATGGTGCATCCAGGGATAACTCCATGAAAAAACTCCGTCAGATTGCAGGAGAACTGGAGGCGGCTGTTAAAGCGGCGGCATTTGCGGCAGGCACAGGAGAAAATAAGGTGCTGATATTCCATGACTACGCAGGAATTTATCACCATGCGGCAGGAACCTGGGAAAGGAAGGATGCTTCCTCCAGAGAATACTATGATACCATGAATGAATATATAAACAATGGACTGGATATTACCTTCGTAAAAACAGAAGGCCATAGCGGCGACATATATAATGAACTAACAGACAGCTTTGCCAAGGCTGCTGCAGGTATTAATCCCACCAGGGCTGTAGACAGTTTTTTGAAGGAAAATAAGCTCTATGTAAAAAACCAGGGACTTCTTGATAAGGTTAAATCGGTGGTGAAAACCCAAAGCCAGGTGAATATATTAATTGCTTCCCGGGAATAATAAACCCATAATTTATTAAAGGAGTGATTAATATGCGTGGAAAATTTGTTTCCGGAGTTCTTCTCGGAGCAGCTGCAAGTATGATGTTTATGCCGGAATTAGATAGAAGTACAAAGAGACGAATGAAAAAGACTGCGAAGGTAGTTCGAAATGCTGCCGAGGATGCTTTTGACGATATGAGAGGCTGGGTAAAATAAGATTTCTACAAAACAGGTGTCATGTTTTTTAATTGGCACCTGTTTTTTTAATTAAATAATTAAAAATATTTAATAAAATCTAAAAAATATGTTATAATATACTTAGTATTGTAAAAATTTTAATATGGTTAAATTTCTAAGCATTGAAAAGGTGAGTGAGGATGGAGATACTGTCTTTAGGTGAAAAAATAAAACGACGCAGAAAAGAATTGGACATGACCTTGAAGGAATTGGCTGGAGACAGAATTACTCCGGGCCAGATTAGCCTTGTAGAGTCAGGAAAGTCAAATCCAAGCATGGACTTGCTTGAGTATTTGGCAGGGGCTCTTAATACATCAATTGAATATCTTATGGAAACTGAGGAATCTCAGGCAGAAAAGATTTGTACCTATTTTGAAAATATTGCAGAGGCCTATGTGATGGATGAGGACCTTATGCAGGCTGAACAGTACATTGAGAAGTCCTTGTATTATGCTGAAAAATACAATCTTGAATATAGAAAGGCAAAAAACCTTTATTTAAGGGGAATTATCTATATGACAAGAAATGAAAAAACAGCAGCTCAGCAGTTTTTCCTTTCTGCCAATGTAATTTTTATTAAAAACAATAATTATGAGGAAACGGTAAGCACCTTTATTTATCTTGGAAAAATCACTATAGAGATGAAAGCTTATCATTCTGCCTGCAGTTATTTTCAGCAAGCAGAAAATGTTTATCTGGCCCACGATATCGGAAATGACTTTATGATAGGGGAAATATATTATTACACTGCATTTGTGTATTTAAAAATGAATCAGCTGGAAAATGCCATCAAGTATTCCTTTTTGGCCAAAGAAAAATTCCAACAGCTTAACAATAAGAAGGAATATGGTAAAACACTATTACTTCTGGCAGAAGAGTATAAGAAAAAGGGTGACGTGGACAGGGCCATTCAATATTCAAAAAAGACCCTTAAGATATTTGAAGAGGTCTACGATTATGAATACATGGGCACAATTGAGGATAATTTAGGAAAGCTGTTTTATGAATTTGACAACCTTGAGGAATCTTTTGTCCATTATAACAAGGCAAAGGAAATCAGGCAGAACAACAGAGACACAAAAATATCAGATACTTTGATAAACATATGTCAGAATTATATCAAGCTAAAGGACATACCAAAAGCCGAAGAGCTGCTAGAGGAAATTTTATACAAGATCAGCGACGGTAATGATGGAGCCCTGGTTGACTATTACCTTCTAAAATACAAGGTGGATATGCTTAAAAATGATGTGAAGGCAGCGGAAAACACCCTGCTAACTGCATTGAATTTTGTTAAGAACATGGGCTATGATAAGGAAGTAGCTGAAATATCAATAATGATAGGTAAATTTTATATCGATCACAACAAGGAAAAGGAAGCAGCTGGTTATTTAAATATTGGTGTGGATACCTTTAAAAAATTAGGTGTAATAAAAGAGTCTTAAAGTGGATAGGTGAAATTTTATGGAGATACTTTCTACAGGAGAAAAAATTAAAAGGGCCAGAATATATAAGGGATTTACTTTAAAGGAACTGTGCAGGGAAAAAATCTCAGTATCTAAAATGAGCTGCATAGAAAACGGAAAAGTGGCCGCAGAAAACTGGATATTAGATTTTGTGGCAAAACAGTTAGACATTCCATTTGACTATCTTAAACAGGGAGTTAAGGAACAGATATTAACTAACCTTGAAAAGGTAAAAAAAATTAAGAACCCTGTGAAATACGAGGAAGGTCTTGAGTATAACCTTAAATATGCAGAGGAATATGGATACAAGGATGTAGCCTTTAATCTGGTTCACCTTCTTTTCAATCATTATCTTACAAGCAATGAACTGGAAAAGGTTCAGCTTATTATATCCAAATACTATGAACTTTGGAATGAATGTAATACTACTGAGAATGAGATGCTGTACTATATGGACCTTGCCTCATATTTTTATGCTACAGAAGAGTATATTCAGGCAGCGGGCTATTATAAAAATGTACGTGCTGTTTCTAAAAAAAGCTCCGACAATAATACTTTGGCCAGGGCCACCTACAATGAGGCAGCCTGCTTCTTCATGATGAAAAATTATGAACGGGCATATGAGATAGCGGTAAGGCTCTCAGAATTGGTAAATTACCTGGAGCTGGACTTAAAAAAGGCGGAGGTATACCATTTGCTTGGGATGCTTGCCCTAAGAAGAGATGAAAACAAATTTTCAGATTATGAAAAAAGAGCATGTGAGCTCTATGGCGGCAACATGGAGTACAATGCCTATGCCTTGTATGATTATGCTTCTGTTATGCTGGATGTAAACCAGGAGGACAGAGCAGTTTCATATATCAAGAGGGCCTTGGAATGCTTTCCTGAGGATAAGGCTTTTGAAAGGGTGGACTTCATACTTAAATGTATTCATGACCTGGTTGACCACAATTTGCTGGAATCGGCCAGAGAAGAATGCGACCATGTATTGAATCTTGCCATAAAAATTGATAATATTAAATTTATAGAAAAAGCATATTACTTCAAGTCCATTATACTTGAAGGAGAAGGGGAATATATTAAAGCTGAAATGTACATGAACCTGGCCTTGGATGCACTTCTTAAGTTCGGCACAAACAGTGAGATATATAAGAGGTACATTCAGATGGGATATATGTACCACAGATTTAACAATATTCCTGAATCACTAAAATACTTTAATTTTGCCATTCAGCTGGATAGAAAAATGTAAATTTGAGTGGAGGGATAAGTATGGATATCGAGAAACTAACTATTAAGGTGCAGGAGTCAATTAATGAAGCTCAGCTTACAGCGGTGAGGTATAAGCATCAGCAAATTGACGCTCTTCACCTTTTCTTTGCTCTTATGGCTGATGATGAGGGGCTTGTACCAAATATTTTCAGCAAAATGGGAGTAAACGTTAAGTCACTAAAAATTGAAACTGAAAAGGAACTGGACAGAATGCCCAAGGTTTTGGGCGAAGGGGCTCAAAGCTCTTCAGTTTATGCAACCAGGAGGTTTGAAGAAATATTCGCCAGAGCCGAAGATATTGCAAAGAAATTTAAGGATTCCTATATCAGCGTGGAACATGTTATGCTGGCCCTGATGGACAATGGAGGCAGAGAAGTAACAGAACTGCTTAAAAGGTTTAATATAACCAGAGACGCATTTCTTTCTTCCCTTTCCCAGGTCAGGGGCAACCAAAGAGTTGATACACAGGACCCTGAAGGAACCTATGAGGCCTTGGTTAAATATGGAAGAAATCTCGTAGAGGAGGCAAAAAAGCACAAGCTTGACCCGGTTATAGGAAGAGATGAGGAAATAAGAAGAGTTGTAAGAATCCTCTCCAGAAGGACTAAAAACAATCCTGTGCTTATTGGAGAACCTGGTGTTGGAAAGACTGCCATAGTGGAGGGCCTGGCTGAAAGGATAGTCCGGGGTGATGTGCCTGAGGGCCTTAAAAACAGGATTATATTTTCCCTTGATATGGGCGCTCTCATAGCAGGAGCCAAGTTTCGGGGAGAGTTTGAGGAAAGACTTAAGGCTGTCCTTAAGGAAGTGGAGAAGAGCGAGGGTAAAATAATTCTCTTCATTGATGAGATACACACTATAGTAGGTGCAGGGAAAACTGAAGGCTCAATGGACGCAGGTAACCTGATAAAGCCAATGCTGGCCAGAGGTGAGCTCCATTGCATAGGTGCTACAACCTTCGACGAATACAGGAAGTATATAGAAAAGGATAAGGCACTGGAAAGAAGATTCCAGCCTGTCATAGTGGAGGAACCAACCGAAGAGGATGCCATATCCATACTTAGAGGCCTTAAGGAAAGATTTGAAATTTTCCACGGCATAAGAATTCACGATTCTGCCATCGTTGCTGCAGCCAGGCTGTCAGCAAGGTATATACCAGATAGATTTCTTCCTGATAAGGCTATTGATCTCATTGACGAAGCCTGTGCCCTTATCAGATCTGAAATTGACAGTATGCCTACTGAAATGGACAGCGTAAAAAGAAAGATCTTCCAGCTGGAAATTGAGAAGGAGGCATTGTCAAGGGAAAAGGACAAAGCTTCAATTGAAAGGCTGGCAGCTTTGGAAAAGGAGCTTTCAAACCTTAAGGACAGGGATAAGGAAATGACCGCCAAGTATGAGAAGGAAAAGTCAAAGATTATGGAAACCAGAAACCTTAAGGCACAGCTGGATGATGTCCGTGGACAAATTGAAAAAGCCGAGAGGGAATATGACTTAAATAAAGCAGCTGAACTTAAATATGGTGTTATACCTAAGCTGGAGTCACAAATCAAAGAAAAGGAAGCTGAACTAAACGAAGGCAATGAAGGTGCAATGCTTAAGGAAGAGGTTACTGAAGAGGAAATTTCTGAAATAGTATCAAAATGGACCGGTATACCTGTGGCCAGATTAGTGGAAGGGGAAAGACAAAAGCTGCTAAGGCTTGAGGAGGATCTTTCCAAAAGAGTGATAGGACAATCAGAGGCTGTAACTGCAGTAGCCAATGCAGTGCTAAGGGCCCGTGCAGGCATGAAGGACCCAAGAAGACCAATAGGTTCCTTTATATTCCTTGGCCCTACAGGGGTTGGTAAGACAGAACTTGCTAAAACCCTGGCAAACACACTGTTTGACAGCGAGGAAAACATAATAAGGATAGATATGTCTGAATATATGGAGAAATATTCAGTTTCCAGGCTCATTGGCTCCCCTCCAGGATATGTGGGCTATGAGGAAGGGGGACAGTTAACTGAAGCAGTACGTCGAAAGCCTTTCAGTGTAATACTTTTTGATGAAATTGAAAAGGCCCACGAGGATGTATTCAACATTTTCCTTCAGATATTCGATGATGGCAGATTAACGGACAATAAGGGAAAAACCGTTGATTTCAAAAATTGTATTATAATAATGACATCAAACATAGGCAGCAGCTATCTGCTGGAAAACAAGGACTCACAAGGAATAGACAGCTTTGTTAGAGACAGGGTTATGAACGAGCTTAAATCAAGGTTTAAGCCGGAATTCCTTAACCGTTTGGACGATGTTATATTATTCAAGCCATTATCAGGTGAGGAGATTAAGAAAATAATCGATATTTTCCTGGAGGATATAAGAAAGAGACTTAGGGATAGAAATATAACCATGAAGGTTACAGAGGCAGCCAAGGATCTTATGGCTCTGGAGGGCTATGATCCTATTTACGGTGCAAGACCTTTAAAGAGGTATATTGAGGGAAGCCTTGAAACCACTATTGCAAAAAAGATAATCCGAGGGGAAATATCCGATGGCTCTACAATAGGCGTGGATGGAAAAAATGAAGAGATAATAGTAGAAGCTATATAAAATAAGAACAGGCGTTGCTGCCTGTTCTTATTGCTTTCTGTTTTCCAGAATATATTTTTTTGCTTTTAGCTCCAAACTGTCATCTATTGGCTCAAGGTCAAAGGTATCTCCATATTTTATCTCCAGGGCGGTTTTGATAAGCCTGTCTGAAAGCTCCGGGTTTTTTGATAATAGTGAATGGTAATAGGTTCCATAGGTATTTTTGTATATGCAGCCCTCATTTCCGTCCTCACCGTTGTTTCCAAAGCCGTTTATAACCTTCCCCAGGGGCTTCATATTTCCAATGTAGGTCCTTCCTGAATGGTTTTCGAAGCCCACATAGGTTTCATCATAATCCTCATTGTGTATGGCAGTGTTGCCTATAAATCTTGTATTGCCTGCTTCAGTGTATAAGTCCAGTATTCCAAGGC
Organism: uncultured Clostridium sp.; assembly: GCA_937927335.1. Lineage (GTDB taxonomy): Bacteria > Bacillota > Clostridia > Clostridiales > Clostridiaceae > UBA699. The sequence goes on along the minus strand of CALBDU010000045.1, from coordinate 10,980 downwards.
CGGGGAGCTTTTCTCCTTCACCTGTGGTATAGTATTTTCCAAGGAGCTGGTAGCCTCCGCAGATGGATAAAAACACCTTTCCTGATTCAATATATTCCGTAAGGGCAAATTTTTTGGTTTCAATAAGGTCCTTGGATACAATGGACTGTTCATAGTCCTGTCCGCCTCCAAACAGCACAATATCAAATTTCTCAGCATCAAAGGCGTCACCAACGGAAATATCGTGAACAATAACCTTTATCCCACGCTTTTCAGCCCTATATTTTAAAATAAGTATGTTGCCAAGATCGCCGTATACATTAAGCAGGTCAGGGTAAAGGTGGCATATATTAAGCTCCGGGTATCTTTTATCTTTCATATTACCACAACTCCTTTATGTAGCCTTTTGACTTAAGAAATTTCCTGAAATTAATCATAGCAGTATAGGTTGCCAGAATATATACAATATTACTTTCCGCAGAAATCATTTCTTTTAGTACCTCTTCATATTCTTCGCTGATGAAGAATTTTTCATTAGGAAGCCCTGCGATTTTTAGCCTTATAGCCATATCATAAAGCCTTAGGCCGGATATTATAACCTTATCAAGGTTAAGCTGGGCAAGCTTTTCAAATTTAACATCCCAGATCCAGGATACATCCCTGCCGTCGGCATAATTGTCATTAAGCAATATAGCCAGGCTCACAAACCTTTCATCAAGGCTTACGGTACTGATGGCCTGGTCATAACCTGCAGGGTTCTTTACAAGTATAATTTTAACCTGCTTACCTTCTATATTGATGGTTTCCTGCCTGCCAAAGCTGCTTTTCTGGCTTTTTAGGGAGTTGAAGATCACCTTGTTGTCTATATTCAGCTCCTTTGCTATGGCAAAGCCGCAAAGTGCGTTATATATATTATAGGTGCCTGGCACATTTATGTAATATTGATTATGGTTAATTTCCACCAGTGAGCCTTCTGGAGACTGCTCATTAATTTCATTCACCGAATATTTAAGGTCAGGTCTCTGGTAGCCGCAGTTGTCACAGTAAAAGCTGCCTAGATGGTTATAGGTAAGATAATGATATTTATAAGGGCTTTTACACTTTTTGCAGAATTTTGCATCTGCATTAACATCAATTTTTTTATCCATCTCAGGTGAGGTTTCAAAGCCGTAATATATACACTGATTTGGAAGTCCAAGATCTCCAAGCAGCGATTCGTCCCCGTTAAGCACAAGCTTGGAGGCAGGTGATTTTTCAATACCCTCCAGAATTTTTCTCAGGGTAGTATAAACCTCTCCATATCTGTCCAGCTGATCTCTGAACAAATTTGTTACTGTAATAATTTCAGGAGATATGTACTCTGTAATGAGCTTTACATTAGCCTCGTCCACTTCTATTACAGCAAATTTTTCCTCTTTGTCTTTTGAAAAGGAAAAGTGTTCAATAAAGCAGGCTGTGATGCCAGGCAGCATATTTGCACCGGTATGGTTTGAGATTACATGTTTTCCACTGTCCTTAAGCATATTGCAAACCATGCTGGTGGTGGTAGTTTTACCGTTGGTGCCGGTTATAAGTATAACTTTATAATCTGCAGCAGCAGTGCTCAAAACATTGTTGTCCAGCTTTAGAGCCACTCTACCAGGGAAGTTACTGCCTCCTTTAAAAAGTACCTTTGATGTCTTTAAAATAACTTTTGAAATTACTATACTGAAAAATGTATTTATCTTAATTTTTCACACCGCCTTATATAAAAATTCACATATCTATAATAACTCTAAATAAATATAATACAAGCTGTTTTCACTAAATGGCTATTGTTTTATGTAATAAAACTGGTCTGAAATATTAAATCCAGCATCTGGAGACAGCTTGCTCAGCCTGCTCAGGAATGAATCCTTGCTGCTGCCAGTCTTTGGAGTAGGGCAATAGTCATTGGTATAGGTTACTGAGGAAAGGGAACAAGGAATTATCCTGACACCGTAGGAAACAAGCTTTTTATTTTCAGTTTTGAAATCCGCCTGTATTATAAAGGTATCCTTATCTGAAGGGTTCGTATTACCTCCAAAACAGAAATTACCCATACTATAGCATATAATTTTGTTTTTGTAGGTTTCAATACCCTGTATCACGTGTGGGTGATGGCCTATTATCATATCCGCACCATTGTCTACTGCAAAATGGGCAATATTTTTCTGGCTTTGATTGGGGGTATAACTGCCTTCAACTCCAAAGTGGAAGTTTATTATTACTATGCAGCCCTGAGCCTTAAGGGAAGTTATATCCGCCTTTAAGGTATTTAAAAAGGATTGATTTCCACTAAATGCATTATATCCCAAAAACCCAAATTTAATTCCCCTTATTTCGGTAATGTATTTGTTTCCTTCACCAAAATAGTTAATCTTCTCATTGGACAGTGCAGTCTTTGTATCTGCAAAGCCCTGGTTCAGATAGTCATAAATGTGGTTGTTGGATATGTTAACAGCTTCTATACCGCCAGCTGTAAGTACCTTTGCAAAATCAGGACTTGATTTGAAGTTATAGGTTTTTACAGCCTTTACTGTTGCACTGGTAAAGGTACCCTCAAGATTTACTGCTGTTAGGTCGTCCTTGCTGAAAATATCCTTCACATTTTTGAAAAAATAACTATAATCGGAATTATGGCTTTTAAACACAGCGGGAAAAGTATTTGCGTAGCCGAAATTATTATCATAGCCTATGGTGCAGTCTCCTGCAAAGCTCATTATTGCATTTGCTTTTTCTGTTTTTTCAGCAGTTAATGATTTTTGCTGCTGTACGGTTTTTTTTGCAGCTTCAGCCTGAATCTTTGCATTAGCCCTGAAATAATAAGTGCCGCCGGCTGTTAAAAATATTATGACTGAAGAAAGCAAGGCTGCTATTTCGTATTTTTTCCTTTTCAAGTGTTTGTCCATACGTTTTTTCAAGGTCAATCCTCCTAAAAATCCATATAAATAAATTATGCTCAACCTAATTATAAAATATTAATGATAAACTGTCACGATTTGCTTTTATAATTAATGTTTGCTAAAATTATTATGTTGAAAAATCTGGCCAAATATAATAAATGCGAGGTTGTTAAATGAATATTTCAAAGGAATTTGATATGATAAAAGAAAAAGCAGGAGCTGCTATAAGCAAACTGGAGCCAAAGCTCAGTTTATTTATAGACAAGCTAAAGAAAAATGAAGGACTTCAAAAGCTCTACAGTCACAAATATTTTAAGCCAGCAGCGGCAGCAGCAGGAGCCTTGATTATTATATGCGCCGTGCTGTACAGCGGCAGCAGTTTCAGAATGAACAGCCTTAAGGAAAAAGCTGAAGGGTACTATTACAATACCAAATATGATCAAGCCATAAGCTGTTATAAAAAAATACTTAGTGCAAAAAAGGATCCCCTGGCAGCAGCCAGAATAGCTGACTTATATTCTATAAAAGGTGATAAGGAGAATTCTAAAGCATATATAGAAGAAGCAAAGAAAATGAGTAACTTAGATAGTGAAGCTTTGAACTATATCGTATTCGACGAGCTGATAACCGGGGATTATGCAACAGCAGCAACGGACGGTGAAGCAGCATTAGCTAAATATCCAGGTGACAAGCAGCTGATTAAAACCATGTATGCAGCATACATGGCTAAGGGTGACACCAAGAAGGCTGTAAGCATAATAGGAACCTTTGACAAGGATTTAAAAACTGCTTATGATAATGCGGAATATGCCAGAATGCTTATGATATCCGGACAATTGGAAAAAGGTCTTTCAGTGCTGCATCATGCATATGATTTGGACAAGGATGAGTACAAAATATATGATGTATTGTCACAGACCTCCGTTTACAACAAGGATGAACTTCTGGAAGCCATTTCAAAGCTTTCCAAGGAGAACAGCAGCGATTCGGCATACAAGGTATGGATGGCAAAGATTTATTCATTAGATGCAAGCACAGCAACTGATGCAAAAAAAATCATGGATACACTGGATATAAATAGCCTTGGCAAGCTTGAGATCAAGCTCATTCAGGCAGTAGTTTACCAGAATACAGGAGAAGCGGCAAAGGCTGATGATATAATAAATAAGATAATTCAGGAAAACAGCAGTGACTATAGAGTGCTTCACACAGCAGGATGGTTTTACCTGAATAAGAAGGACTATAATAAGGCACAGGAATACTGCAGCAAGTCCATAGAAGCAAATAAGGATTATACGGACAATTACAGTTTTCTTATGCCTGAAATACTAAAGGGCATGGGACAGGAAAGTATTTCGGAGCCATACTTTAGAACAGCTCTTCAAAGGGAACCGTATAACTATAATATTATGCTTAATACGGGGAACTACTACCTTGATGCGGGAAATAAGGACAAAGCTCTTGAATATTTCAAACTGGCAGGAGTTGTTAAGCCTTTGGATCCTGAGATAAAATACAACACGGCTGTAATCTATCTCACGATGAAAAAGGATGCCGAAGGAATAGAAATGCTTAAAAGCTGCATTAAGCTGGATGATGCAAATCCTAAATATCACAGGACCCTGGGGACGGTTTTTTATCTGCAGGGAAATAAAAAGGAAGCCCTGCAGGAAATCAGATATGCATATAATGCTGATGAAAATGATATATTAACATTAAATAATGCTGGCTGTTACTATGTTGCAGAAAATTACGACATCGAGAGAGGACTGTTTAACCTTACCAAGGCGATGCAGGGCATAGACAAAAACACTGATGCTTATACCAAGGAAACTATAAACGCAAACTATAAAAAGGTTAAGCAGCTCAGTGACGATTTAAAAAAGTCCAAGGTAAATGATAAGTTAAAGGTACCAGAGCTTGTATTATTCTATTGATTTAAAATCGCTAATTTAAAATTAGCGATTTACTTTTAGGGGGAAATATGAAAAAAGGATACATTTATTCTGTAGCTTCAGCAGCGCTGTTTGGAACGGCAGGACTGTTTGTAAAGATGGCTCAGGCCACAGGCCTTGATTCTGTAAGCCTGCTTACAGTGCAGTATATGCTGGCGGTTACACTTATGTTTGCATTTGCACTATTAAAAAAGCCGGAATCATTGATTGTAAACAGGCGTCAACTGTTCCACCTGGCAGTGCTGGGGGTCATTGGAAACACCTTCATGACAATTTTTTATTATATGGCATTTGAGTATCTGCCGGTGGCTATGGTTACACTATTGCTGTATACCTATCCGGTAATGGTGCTGGTATATACCTGTATATTTGAAAATAGCAGCCTAACCTTAAAAAAGGCAGCTGCCATCTCATTTGCTTTTATTGGATGCATTTTTGCATTAAATATTACAGGAGGAAATTTTAGTTATTCCATTAAGGGTATAATTTTTGGGATTCTCAGTGCAGTTTTTTATTCCTTCATGAATATGTATTCTGAAAAAAAGCTTTTTACGGTAGATTCACTGGCTATTAATGCCTATTCCACACTTTTTTCATTAATAGCGCTGTGCTGCTATAAATTTCCCGGTTTCGTTTTTACAGGCGGGTTATCCTCCAATAGCCTGGTTTACATTGCTGTACTTGCTGTTTTTTGTGAGATTCTGCCACTGACACTGCTGTATGCAGCTATCAAATATATTGGTTCGCTGAAGGTCTCTGTAATTAACAACCTGGAGATTCCAACAGCCATAATCACTGCCTTTATATTTCTTAATGAAAAAATCAGGTTGATTCAGATTTTTGGCTCAATTCTTATTATATGTGCCATATTCCTTATATACAGCCAGGGAGAAGGTTCTAAAAGCTAAAGACTAATAATAAGCATATACTGATATCATTAACCTGGTGGAGTATATGTATCCTTTAAAATTCAATAATATTTATTATAAAAAAATATGGGGCGGGGATGAATTTAAAAAATTCAGAAACAACCAGCCCGATGGAGCAGTGGGTGAAAGCTGGGATATATGCTGCCAAAGAGATGCTGTAAGTGTAGTTTCTAACGGAATATACAAAGGAAAAACTCTATATGAACTTATAGAAGCTAAGAGAATGGAAGTACTGGGATTGGAATTTTGCAGCAAGCCCTTTCCAATCCTTGTTAAGCTGATAAATGCCAGGGAAAAGCTTTCAGTTCAGGTGCACCCTGGTATTAAAGCAGATCAGGGAAAAACTAAAGGCAAAAGCGAGTTTTGGTACATTATGGATTGCGAACCTGGCGCCTATGTATTTCTTGGAGCTTGCTGCACCAAGGAAAAATTTATCAGTGCCATAAATAAAAACACTGTTTTAGCACTGGAGGTGGAAGGTTGTCTAAATAAGGTTTCTGTTAAGCCTGGTGATGCTTTTTATGTAGGCAGCGGGCTGGTGCATGCCATCGGGAAAGGCATAATGCTGGCGGAGATCCAGGACAACAGCGATATTACCTACAGGCTGTATGATTACGAAAGGGGAAGAGAGCTTCACATTCAAAAAGCAATTGCAGCAGCTGATTTTCGCTTCAGGGGAAGCAGCCTGGAAGGCCCAGGTACTATGGAATCACAATCCATGAGTCTTACCATTCATATCATACGCACAAGTTTATACTTTGAAAGCCAGCTAGAAAGATTCCATACTCTGACCTGTGTTCAGGGAAATGGAAGGCTTATGTATAATGGAGGCAGTACGGAAATAAAATATGGCGACAGTATTCTCATACCTGCAGCCCTTGGAAAGTATGAAGTCCTGGGAGAAATGAAGCTGATTAAGGTGGATTTAAAATAAAATAAGGTGTATTATAAAATTAGTTAATTATTTTTAAAGCGGTGATGGTTTTGGAAAAAGATTGTGTTTTATATAAAAGGGTAATTCCGTTATTAGACAGCACCGGACACAATATCAGCTACGAAATCACAGTTAAAATTAATGAACTTATCGGGAATATTGATGAAGCAAGAGTTGAAAAAATTTTTGGAATTATATCAGAGCATGAAAGAGTGTCCTATATTAATGAAATAGCGTTCAGGGAAGCTTTTTTTTCTGCACGTCTGGGAGGTGCCCACATATTTGAGGCAGATGCCCGGGAGGCTTTAAGAACTGGGAAGGGCATTGATACCGGCAGACTTGTTTTAATTAACAATTATAATACTTTGAAAAACATTTATGCTGCTTATGACAGAGAGATAAATGACACTGTTACGCTGCTGCTTTACAGGCTGCTTTATAGAAATCTGGTAGATGAAAGTATTCTTAACGGGTACAAGCTTAGAAGCACATGTGTTTGGGATGTAAGACATAATTCAATAGCCTTTGTGGAATCCGATGCTGAAGGGGAAATGAAAAGGATTAATGAATTTACAGGCTATTTTAATGGTTGTGAAATTAACCCGCTAATTAAGTCATGCATATTGTACTATTATTTTTTAGAAAATGGACCCTTTTATAAGGGCAATGACAGGATAGGAAGAATGCTGCTAAACGAATTCCTTCTAAAAAATCATTATAAATTTATAAAATGCTTTTCAATATCAAAGCTGCTTTATGAAAGCAGAAATAAATTCAATGAAATTTTTGAAAGCTGCAGGGAAAAACATTGCATTACAAAATTTATTGAAGCCATGCTTGAATTGTATTACCGAGGTAGTAAGATAATATATGAAAGATATAAAAACAGCTTCGGTATGGAGATAGTGGATAGGGTGCTGAGGTCAAATGGAGAAGGACTAAGCAAATATCAGCATAGAACATTGAATAAAATTGCTTCAGGAAAGATAAATGCCATAAGTATATCAGAGTATCAGGAATTGGCTAAATTAAGCTATCGTGGGGCCAGACAGGAGCTGGAGCATATGGTGTTGCTGGGTTACTTTAAAAGAATTAAGGATGGAAAGAAATATATATATATATTAAACGACATAGAAAAGATTGGAGATATAACTATAAGTTGAAATATTCAACTTATAGTTATTTTTTCGTAGTTTTGTATAGCACATTAAGCGAAAAAGAGGTATAATTATATTAAAATATAATATTTGTGATACAACAATGAAAGTTTAAATTCAAAATAATTCAAAATAACATTTTTCTTGCAATTCTTATTTTAACATGTAATAATTAATACAGATTTATAAGGAGGAATTATTATGGAAAGTTGTCTCGAATATTTGAATATAAAGACCTCAGCTGATATATATGAAAATTTATCTCCGGCAGAACTCATCGAACATTCTGTTAAAAGGGGAGAAGGGATATTGTCCGATACTGGGGCCTTAGTGGTGAATACAGGTAAATACACCGGCAGATCCCCTAAGGACAGGTTTATTGTAAGGCAAAAAAGTATAGAGCAGAAGGTAAACTGGGGTGAACGTAATTTCCCTGTAGAAGAAGCAGTGTACATAAACTTATTGAAAAAGGTTAGGGAATACTTAAAGGATAAATCCTTATACGTTTTTAACGGTTACGTAGGAGCAATGGAAAAATACAGGCTTCCCATAAGAGTGGTATGCGAAGAAGCCAGCTCTGCATTATTCTCCAATCAAATGTTCATACGTCCTAAGAATCAGGAGCTTGAAGGCTTTGATCCGGAATTTACAGTAGTTGCTGTGCCGGGAGTTAAGGCAGCTGGAAAAGAGGATGGAGTAAATTCCGAGGCATTTATTATAATTAACTTTGATGAAAAGGTAATTTTAATAGGAGGTACAGCATATAAAGGAGAGATAAAAAAATCCGTATTTACTGTTATGAATTTTTTACTTCCTTCTAAAGGTGTAATGCCTATGCACTGCTCGGCAAACCTAGGTGGAGATGGAAACACAGCGGTTTTCTTCGGGCTTTCAGGCACAGGAAAAACCACTCTTTCAGCAGACCCGGAGAGAAAGCTTATAGGTGATGACGAACATGGCTGGTGCAAAAGCGGTATATTTAACTTTGAAGGCGGCTGCTATGCAAAGACTATCGGACTTAATAAGGATAAGGAAACAGAGATCTACAATGCAATAAAATTTGGAACAGTGCTTGAAAATGTTGTGCTGGATAAAAACAGAAAATGCGATTATAATGATGCCAAATATACAGAAAATACAAGAGCAGCATATCCCATAGATTATATAGAAAGTATTGAAAAGAATGGAACAGGAAATAATCCCAAAACAGTAATATTTCTTACTGCAGATGCCTTCGGTGTTATACCTGCAGTAAGCAGGCTCAGCAAGGAAGGTGCCATGTATCACTTTATGTCTGGTTTCACCAGCAAGGTTGCCGGCACGGAAAGGGGTATTGTGGAGCCTGTGGCAACTTTCTCCTCCTGCTTTGGCGAACCGTTTATGCTTATGAATCCGGCTGTTTATGCCAAGCTGCTGGGAGAAAAAATAGCTGAAAATAATACTGAGGTTTACATGGTAAACACAGGATGGCTCAGCGGAGGGTATGGAAAAGGAGAAAGAATAAAGCTTTCCTACACCAGAAGTATTATAAATGCTATTCTTGGAGGAGAGCTCAAAGATGCAGAGTACTTCGAGCATCCTATATTAAATGTAATGATTCCTAAAAAATGCACCGGGGTTCCAGATGAAATTCTTGATCCAAGGAATACCTGGGAGGATAAAAACGCTTATGAGGAAAAAGCAATGGAGCTGGCTGAAAGATTTCAGGAGAACTTCAAAAAATTCAAGGATGTACCGGAGGAAATTACTGAAGCTGGTCCAAGAGTAAAAATAGAACAGGTGGCATAATATAAGGCGGTCTTTTGACTGCCTCTGCTTTTTTTAAATATAAATGTTATAAAATATTAATAAAGTTCAGGTTGTATAAATAATATAAACTAGTATAATTAAAATGTATTGCGATTATTACTAATATATATGAGGTGAAGGACAATGGAATTTATACTTATAATGAAGGCAATTGCCATAGGAATAGTGGAAGGCATAACAGAATTTCTTCCAATTTCCTCTACAGGACATATGATTATTGTAGGAAGTCTTATTAAATTTAATGCTCCTGCTTATCCTAAGGCATATGTGGACATGTTTGAAGTGGTAATTCAGCTGGGAGCAATTCTCGCCATAGTAGTGTTATACTGGGAAAGATTTTCCAATTCCCTGAAAAACCTAGCTCCGGGAAAATGGGGCTTTAAGCTGTGGCTGAACATACTGGTAGCATTTATACCTTCTGCAGTGCTGGGACTGCTGCTCCATTCAAAAATTGAAGAAAAGCTTTTTAATCCTATTACAGTTGCTATGGCATTGGTAGTGGGCGGATTTTTGATGATATACTTTGAAAATAAGTACAGAAGAGGAAATAAGACAAGAAGCATGGATGATATAAATCTTATACAGGCATTTAAAATAGGCTGTTTCCAGTGCCTTTCACTTTGGCCTGGCATGTCAAGATCGGCATCCACAATAATGGGCGCATGGATCAGCGGCCTTAATAATGTTACTGCAGCAGAATTTTCATTTTTCCTGGCCATACCAACAATGGTGGCGGCATCAGGGCTTACCCTGGTCAAAACAAGTATTTCATTGGATGTAATGCAGATAATTGCGCTGGCCGTAGGTTTTATAGTTTCTTTCCTTGTAGCCCTGCTGGTAGTGGATAAGTTCATAACCTTCCTACAGAAAAAACCAATGAGGGTATTTGCTATCTATAGGATTTTTGTAGGGGTAATAGTACTGGTGCTAGGCATAACAAAAATAATCACCGTTTAAGGAATTAACACATATTTTGGCTGCAAAATATGTGTTTTTTTATGATGACTTTTCCAAAAACTCAGCCTCGTGTATCATTATGTGAAAAAGTTAATAATAGATAGAATGAGTAAGATATAAGGAAATAATTAAGCCTGCCAATGTCTGAACAAATTTTAGGCCTGTACTTATGTGGTAGAATAACACTTGTCGTTGAGAGATGCCTGGTGCCGCAGGATGACGAAAAACGTTGACACAGGCATTTAAATATGATAATATTTAAAAACCATCTCTTAATGGTATGGTCTTTGAAAATTAAACAGAGAATGAAATATCAACCAGCAAAAATCAAGTTGG
>CALBDU010000044.1 GCA_937927335.1 uncultured Clostridium sp. | reverse complement strand
AGGGCTACGCCCGGAAAAGCAAAACCTCCGGCTAGGCCGGAGGATATTTATTTTTATGAACATTCCCACAGTATGAGAATAAACTGATTGTGAATTAATTATTGGAGGATTTCATTGACTAATAATATATTAAAGTTAATGAGGAATTTGTCAATGAAGAAACCAGTTAAAATAGCAGCATTATATGTGGCAGGGCTAGCGCTTTTATATGTACCATTACCAAAAGGGTTATTCAGTACAATAATATATGGGGCTTTAATGATTCCATTGGCAATCAGGATGGGGGAACTCACATCGGATATATCTGTTTATATTGGGGAAAAGAAGAGCGGCCTTCTTGCTGCTGCTATAGGCAACATTCCAGAGCTTGCCATGGGTGTATGGTCCATATATTACGGAATGATTTCCATGGTAAAGTCAGCATTAATAGGATCGATTATAAGCAATATCCTTTTAGTATTAGGGATATCCATTTTCTCAGGAGGAATTATATATAATGAACAAAAGTTTAATAAAATTGTAGCCAGAACAAATTTCACCATGCTGATACTGGCTATGGCTTCAATGATAATAGTGGCAGCCTTAAACATCTCCAGCAGTGTGCTTACAGAAAAAGCCCTTATTGATTTAAGCATGGAAATAAGTGCCGTGCTTATGGTAATTTATATTTTGGGATTAATTTTTTCCTTGTATACACACCGGAATTTATTTCTGTTAAGTACGTTTGAAAATGAGTCCAAGTCCAATAAAAGTCAGACCTTGAAAATCTTTATTGAAATAACTGCTGCAGCGGTACTATTATATTTTATCAGTGGTAAGTTAATTGGAAGCTTGAAGGTAGCTGCAGAACAGTATAGCTTATCACAGGAGTTTTTAGGAATCATGCTTATCCCTTTACTTGGCAATATTGGTGAAAACTTCTCTGCCATTTTATGCGCCGTTAAAAACAAGGTGAATCTAAGTCTGGAAATAGCCATAGGATCCAGCATACAAATTTCACTTTTTGTAACCCCGCTGCTGATAATAATTTCCTTTATTATGGGTATGGGAATGACTTACCTTTTTTCCGGTTTTCAGATAGTGATTTGCGTTATTGCAGTGCTTATGTCCCTTCTTGTATTTCAGGACGGAAAAACCTACTGGTTTGAAGGGGCGGTGCTTATTGCGGTATATATGGTGATAATTCTGGCATATTATTATATGGTATAAGAATATTTTGGATGGATGTATGGATAATAGAAAGGTAATCGAAAATTATTATTTGGATATATGCAATCTTTCAGAAATATTGAGCAAGCTGGTAAATTCCTACAGGCTTCTTATAGGCGGGGCTGAGGAACTTAATACTATTGCTCTGGCAACAAAAAAAGATGTAAAGAAGGCTATTGCAAGAGCTGACGAACTTGGAGAAATTATAGATAAAATAATTGATGTACTTGATAATTCAAATCAGGCTTATCTCAATTACTGCCTATTAAAATCGCAGGTACTGGAATGTAAAATAAGAATAGGTTTTATTGAGGCTGAAATTAACCAGGAGCCGCCAATGGAAAAAATTTAAAAGGTGTGGAAATTCCACACCTTAAAATTTTTTAAATCTGTGTCTGCACACCATCAAATATGAGAGAACAACTGTAAGAATTACAGTAATTCCAATATTTATAGGATGACTGGAGGTTACAAATGCAAATATAGCCATAAACATTCCTGCGAATGTTATCGGTATACCAAAGAAAGCTCCGTCAAATTGTGTGGTGTTGAATCTTGCCAGCCTGTATGCACCGGCTATAGGGAATAATAGAACCAATAAATAACCAAGAATCCCCAAATTACTGAAATTGTAAATATTAAAGATAAGTATGGATGGCGCAACTCCAAAGGATACCAAATCTGCAAGGGAATCCAGCTCCTTTCCAAGTTCGCTGGATACATTTAGATAACGGGCTACCCTTCCGTCATACCTGTCTGCAACACATGCCAATATAATAAAAATTGCAGATAATTTATAATTACCCTGAAAGGTTACTAATAGTGATATTACTCCACATCCCAGATTGGCAAAGGTAAATGCATTAGGTACTGCGCTCTTTGCGATTTTAGCCATTTAATCACTCCTAAACCAGAAATCATACACGCCATATGACCACTGAAAAATATTATTATTAATATTATATATCATTTCTTACAAAAGTTTAAGTACTATGCATATTTTTTATAGAAATTATTAATAATCTTTGTTAGAATATATTTGCAGATAAAATCTCATTTAAAGGTTGGAAAAAGATGAAGTTAAACAAAAAAGGATTTATAAAATGGTTTGTTATTGTAATGGCAGTTGTATTATGTATTACCTCTATATTTATTTTCAAGGACAGGTTTCATGAGGTAAGACACAGCTTTGCAAGAGCAAATGAGATTAAAAGATTTATAATAGGCTATGGAAGCTATTCTGCATTAATATTTGTGTTAATATATTCATTGCGGCCTGTATTAATGATAGTGCCGGCATCAGTTTTTTCAATAATGGCCGGCAATGTGTTTGGGCCTATTTATGGCCTTGCCTTAAGCATGGCTGGATGTTTTTTTTCAGCAACCTTGGCATATTGTCTTGCAAACAGGCTTGGCAAATCTTTCGTTGATAAACATCTTAAAGGAAAGGCTTTAGAGCTTGATTCACAAATTGGCCAGCATGGGTTTAAAATTATGCTGTTAATGAGACTTTCAATTATTTTCCCCTATGATGCACTAAGCTATGCGGCAGGTCTGAGTAAAATGAGATATGGCGATTTTATAGCAGGTACTCTTTTGGGGATACTGCCGGAGATGATATGCTATTCTTTTATTGGGAAAAGCTTTGAGGGAAAATTTCAAATTGGCTATCTGATTCCTGTTGCTGCAGTAATAATTATTGCCATCGCAGCATCACGCTATTATAAAGCCGTGAAAGATAATTAAAAATAAATAAAACTTCACTTTGTGGTAACAATAAGATTGTAACCGATCTTATTGGAAGGAAGTGATTTAATGAAAATAAAAGATGTAATGACAAAAAATGTAGCAGGGGTGGATGTAAGCGATAATGTAATGAAGGCAGCCCAGATAATGAAGCAGCATAATGTAGGGTCTGTTCCCGTCTGTGATTCAAACAGGGTAGTGGGAATGCTTACAGACAGGGATATTGCATTGAGAAGTGTGGCTGAAGGCGTTAATATTCACAATCAGACGGTAAGGGATATTATGTCAACGAACCCTGTTGTTGGCCAGCCGGATATGGAAGTAGCGGATGCGGCAAAACTGATGGGTGATAAACAGATCAGGAGGCTTCCTATTATTGAAAATAACGGTCTTGCTGGAATAGTGGCGCTGGGGGATCTGGCCGTGGAGCCAACCATGAAAAGTGAAGCCGGAGAAGCTTTAACAGACATTTCTGAACCCAGTACACCAGAGTACTAATATAAAACTCCACAGATAGTAATATCTTGTGGAGTTCTGTTATATGGTGTTATAATCAAATAAAATTAACTTTTTCTAGGAGAATATATATGAAAAAAGTAAGGTTTATTTACAATCCCTATTCGGGTGAAAATACAATAATATCTGAAATTGATAAAGTTATAATGATCCATCAGAGGCATGGGTACGAGATAGTGCCTTTTAGGATCTGCTTTGAAAACAATGTAAGCGACGCATTTAAGAATATAGATAAAAGCTATAAATATGTGCTCATAGCAGGTGGCGACGGTACGGTGGATGCTGTAGTAAATACAATGAAGCATTTGAATATAAACCTTCCTGTTGCTATTTTGCCTTCTGGTACGGCTAATGATTTTGCTAAATTTATTGGAATGCCGGAAAATGTTGAGGAGGCTTGCGAACAAATACTTACTTCCAGTATTCAAAAGCTTGATGTGGGCAAAATAAACAATAAATATTTTGTTAATGTAGCCAGCACCGGCCTTTTTACAGATGTTTCCCAAAAGACCGATATTAATATGAAAAACACCTTAGGAAAACTGGCGTACTACATTAAGGGCTTTGAACAAATACCAAACTTCAGGAAGCTTAAAATAAAAGTAGCTTCAAAGGATGCTGTTTTTGATGGCGATATGTATCTCATGCTTATATTTAATGGACAAACAGCAGGTAACCTTAAATTTGCCTATAAGGCAGAGGTGAATGACGGTATGCTGGATGTGATTATAATTAAAGCTGTGATGATAGTAGATTTACTTACTCTTTTTATTAATATGCTGAAGGGTGATCATCTGGAGAACGAAAATAGTATCATGTACTTTAAGGCAGATAAAATAGACATAGAATGCAGTGAAGACATTGTAACGGATATAGATGGTGAAAAGGGACCAGATTTCCCTCTACATATTGAATGTGTTAAGCACGGACTTGATGTTTTGGGAGTCAAACTCACATAAAATGTAATATTATATGAATTGCTTTAATAAATATTATTGATAGTAATTATTGTGAGAGTTTCATGAGATTATATGTATATGTATTAATGCTGCTATTGATGTTTATGATTACAGCTAAAGCGGCAGTTTTGAGCATAAGGGCGCCAAGAAAGATCAGAGCAGCAGGTATTATTGTTTGCGCTCTTGCCCTTTTAAGATATACGGCACTCACCATTCTTTTAACGGCAGATAATATTATATTTCTTTATGTTCTTAAGCCATTTGTTTACCTTCAGTATATATTTATTCCTATTATTGCTTTCAGTACCATATATATATTATTAAAAAAATCCAGGTTTTTTTATATATTCTTAATGATGGCATCTCTTGTAATATTATATACAGTTTTAATCCTAACATTTCAGGCTGATATTGAATATATACAAGGCTGGGGATATAAACTGGATCTTCAGTGCCAGTATTTTATGGATTGGATTTATTTAGCATTTAATTTAATTGTTTTCTTTGCATCAATGATTTTGGTTAAGCCAGGAAAATTAAAATTGGTTAAGGTATCTTCGGCGGTGAGTTTAATAGAATTGCTTCTGAAAATATATTGCGTACCATTACTGATCAATCCTATAGCCGGTGAAATGTTTTGGCTGGCTGCTTTTATAAATTCCTTAGTACGTTTAAAAAGACAGGTTTAGCGCCTGCCTTTTCTATTTTTTGATTTTGATCTTGGTGGAGATGCCGGAATAAGGCATCCTGGACCGTTGCCGATGAGATCCTCCCTATGAGCCTCTAAAAGAGCTTCCTTTACCAGTTGGTAATTTGAAGGTACAGAATATTGAAGAAGTGCACGTTGCATATTCTTCTCCTTTTGGCTTCTAGGTACATAGACCTTTTGTCCTGTTAAAGGGTTGATGCCTGTATAATACATTGTGGTGGAAAGTGAACCTGGCGTTGGGTAAAAATCCTGAACCTGCTCGGGAATATATCCCATTTCTTTAATATAAAGTGCAAGATCAATAGCTGCACTAAGATCGCTGCCAGGATGGCTGGACATCAGGTATGGAACAAGAAACTGCTTTTTGCCCAGCTTTTCATTTATGTCATGATACCTCTTTACAAACCTGTTATAAACATCCTTTCCCGGTTTTCCCATCTGATTCAATACCCTGTCGTTAATATGCTCAGGTGCAACCTTAAGCTGGCCGCTGATATGATATTGGCATAATTCCTTAAAGAAATCCTGATTTTTATCATATGTAAGGTAGTCATACCTTATACCTGATCTTATAAATACTTTTTTTACACCATTAAGCTTTCTTAATTTACGTAAAATATTCAGGTATTCGCTGTGATCTACAATCAGATTTTTGCAGGGCTTTGGAAAGAGACACTGCCTGCTTTTACACACACCTGACTTTTCCTGGAGCTTACAGGCCTTATTCCTGAAATTTGCAGTAGGCCCTCCAACATCGTGGATATATCCTTTAAAATCATCCAAGGTAGTCAAAAGCTCAGCTTCTTCAATAATTGATTTTTCACTTCTATTCTGTATGGAACGGCCTTGATGAAAATTTAAGGCACAAAAGGAGCAGCCTCCGAAGCATCCTCTGTGGCTTGTTATTGAAAATTTAACCTCCTGTATTGCAGGTATGCCTCCCATAGTTTCATACATTGGGTGGTAGGTCCTGGAAAATGGCAGAGAATATACTTCATCCATTTCCTGCTGTGTTAAGGATAGCTGAGGAGGGTTTTGCACAATATATCTGTTTCCGTGCTTTTGCACCAGGGTTTTTCCATTAATGGGGTCCTGTTCCTCAAACTCCATCCGGTAGCACTTTGCATAAACAGCTTTATCTGTTGATATCTCTTCAAATGACGGAACCTCAATATATTTATCTATGCCGCCTATATCGCTGCCAGCATAAACCGTTCCTCTGGTGGTGGTTATATTTTTTATATTCATGCCGTAATTTAGAAGGTTTGCAATTTCAATTATTGTCTTCTCACCCATACCGTAAATTAATAGATCGGCTTTGGAGTCAAGAAGTATGCTTCTTCTTACTTTGTCATCCCAATAATCGTAATGTGCAAATCTCCTGAGGCTTGCTTCTATTCCTCCAATGATAACAGGCACATCCTTATAGGCTTCCCGGGCCTTACTGCAATATACCATTAAAGCCCTGTCAGGCCTGGAACCAGCTTTTCCACCAGGAGAGTAGAAATCCTCATGCCTTCTTTTCTTAGCAGCAGTATAGTGGTTTACCATGGAGTCTATATTGCCTGAATTGATCAGGAATGCCAGTCTTGGCTTCCCAAGTATCCTGAAGTTATCGGCATTTTTCCAGTCCGGCTGGGGGATTATACCCACATTATAGCCCTGGCTTTCCAGCACTCTTCCTATTATTGCAGCTCCAAAGGAAGGGTGATCCACATATGCATCCCCTGTGATAATAATGAAATCCAAAATGTCTATGTCCCTTGCCTTCATGTCTTCCTTTGAAACTATTAAAAATTCACTGTTAATATTCAAATTATACTTCATCCCTTTATTTTTTTATTGATATACTGGTAATAATATTATCATAACAATTTGTAAATATAAATATGTTGCAATAAACTTATAAAAGTCGGAAGGAAAACAATTAATGATGTTCCTGAAAAATTTAAAGCAGAAGTACAGGTTTTGCTTGATGGAAATGCTTAGTAAATTGATATCTAATAATTAGACAATGAAATTATAAAGCGCCCCAACTGAGGCCCTTTTCAGTCATAATAGCTTAATAAGGTTATATAGTTTGAAGGCAAAATGAGAAGCTTAAAAGGCTTTTTTATTTTGCCTATTTTTATTGACGGGGGTGTAGTGTATGGACTCCTTGAAAAGTGGAAGCACTACCTACTACTGAGCCTCATATTAATAAATAAGGAAGTGATATAAATGACCAAATTAGGAATAGATGTATCCGATGCACAGAAAAGTACAATTGACTTTACTACTGCTAAAAATAATAATTTAGCTTTTGTAATGGTTAGATGTGGATATGGTCAAAATCAAACAAGTCAAGACGATAGTAATTTTGAAACTTATGTGGCTAAATGTGAAAGTTTAGGGATACCCTGGGGAGCATATTTATATTCATATACAATGACTGAATCAGCAGTACAAGGTGAAATTAGCCATGCATTAAGACTTTTAAGTGGTAAAACACCCAAATTAGGTGTTTTTATAGACATGGAAGATGCAGATGGATATAAAGCTAAGAATGGAGGAATACCTTCTAAATCAGTAAATACTTCAATAGCAAAGACATTTTGTAAAGCTATGGTGAATGCAGGCTATAAAGCAGGATATTATTGTAATAAGGATTGGTATACAAATTATTTAACTCCAACTGAATTAACAGATTACCTATTTTGGTATTCAAGACCTGGGGTAAGTGCTGTTGATATAGACTGTGACCTTTGGCAGACTGCTTTTGGAGAATCAGGTGGATCATTTACGGGCATAGGAAATTGTGATACTGATACATTGATAACGGAGTCTTTAATAAATACCATTCCAACAACTGGCTGGTATCAAGATAGTTCAACTAAAAATTGGTATTACTACAAGGATGGTTCACTTGTTAAAAATGGATGGGTTCAATGGAAAGAACAGTGGTATGCATTTGATACAAGTGGTGTAATGATTGCAAACGGCTGGGCAAAAGATTCATCTAATAGATGGTTTTACCTTGGATCAAATGGAGCCATGGTCACTAATGGCTGGGCACAGGATTCCCATGGATGGTGTTATCTTGATAAAGACGGCGCATGGGATGGGATATACCATGAAATTAAAGCCTAGAAGCATGTAACAAAAACAAGTAAATCAGCATAGATAATTAAATAAAATAAAGTTGGAGGAATTTATAATGGATATGAATACTATTATTAATGCTATTACACCGATTCTGGTTACTGTAATAACTGGAGTTTTGACATGGGTTGGTACGAAGGTATCACAACTTATATCAGCAAAACTTACTGCAGATCAGCAAAGCAAAATTAAGGATGCTGCAAAAGATGCCTGGTTTATTGTCGAAGAATATTTCAGGTTGCATCCTGAACTTAAAACATCCATAGAATCCAAAATCATCATGTTTGCTGCAGAAGTAAGAAAGAAAATCCCATATGTAACGGATGAAGAACTGGAGACTTTAAGACAAGCCCTTGCTGGAGAAATTAATAAAGATAAGTCAGTAAGCTCAAGTACGTCAACTAAGGTGAGCGATTTACCCATACAAAAAGTGACTGCAGAGCAGACAGATGAGAAGGTAACTGCTACCGTAAAATATTTTGCGCCTGACGGCACAGAATTGCAGCCAGTTACAAAGGAGGCTTCTGCTCCTGATAAAATCACTCAGCAGACAGCGCAGCAGGCTGAAGTAGTAGTAAAATATTTTACTAAGGATTGCATTGAACTGCAGCCTATTAATTCAGGTGCTACAGCGAAAGCGCAATAAGTATATAATCATGCCAAAAATACTAGGGGAAGAATATTAACGGTATTGACCTGTTTTTGGATACTTAAACATGCTATAATGTAATTGTATATGTCAAAGAGAGGGATACCCAATGATTCAGGTGGCCCTCTCTTTTTACCACTAATTTTTATACCTTAAAAGTTCAACAAACCCCGAAAAATACTACATAATCTTAATTTGAAATTTGTAGAATTTTCTGTTGCAATATAATAAAATAATATTATAATTAAATATGTAAAAATAGTTTTGTGTTAGGTGAGGCTCCTATACAGATATATGCTGCTGCCCGGAAACATCGAGAGATGCCAATGGGTCAACAGGTACTACCGAACTAAGGTTTTACTTAATGTAGCTGGTTTATCCTATGCTGTATAGTGCTAAAACTCAGACGAAGTAGCTTTGTTTGTTTTTTTAGAGCCTGAAAGGCTCTTTTATTTTTTATAACAGGTGGTGAATTTTAATGGATAGTGGACCTCATAGTGGCCGGTGCAAAAGTGTGAAAAAATTTAATAAATTAAGGCAGAGGAACATTTATCCGTTTTGTTTAGATATTCCTCTGTAAAAGGAGGAATATTATAATGGAAAAACTATTCAGCTTCTTTTTGAGCAAATTCCTTTACAGGAAGGTATATGATGAGGATGGGGAATACATTGGTAAATTATGGGATATGTATGTTACAACTCAGGATGGAATGCCCAGAGTCATTGGCTATCAGATCAAAAAAAAGAATGAGCTGTTTAATTGTGAATTTAAAAATATAAATTTTTATAAAGACAATGAAAAAGCAGTAATTAAGGTGCAGGGGGAAAGGGAAATAATTCTTCAGAGCTATTCATACCTTCTTTCAAAACACCTTTTAGACAGGCAGATCGTTGATATTAACGGCAAAAAGCTGGTTAGGGTAAATGATTTAAGAATTGCTGAGATTGCAGGAGAATACAGGGTTATAGCTGTTGATACGGGAGCATTGTCCCTTGGAAGAAGGCTGGGGGCGGAAAAACTGGTTGAAAGACTCTTCAGGCTTTCCGGAAAAAAGCCTGAGGATACGCTGATAATATGGGATAATGTGGAGTCCCTGGAAATGGTCAATAACAACCTGAAATTATCAGTACCATATAAGAAATTATCAAAGCTTCATCCTGCCGACCTGGCAGATATACTTGAAGATATGGATATAAACTATAGAAAAAGGGTTTTTGAAAGTCTTGATGAAAATCTTGCTGCTGATACTCTTGAAGAAATTGAAGCAGATATCCAGGTTGACCTTTTAGAAAACTTAAGTCAATCTAAAAGAGAAGAGGTTCTGGATAATATGCCTAATGATGAAATTGCAGACATCCTGGAAGAAGTGGATGAAGAAACAGCTGAAAGAATCCTCCTTAATATGGAGAAAGAGGATGCAGATGAAGTCAGAGCTTTGATGGAATATGAGGATGAGACTGTGGGAAGTCTAATGAATACCGACTTTATATCCTTTAATATCAACATCACCGCCAGGGAAACCATAGAGCTTATCAGGGAAATGAACCCGGATGATGAAGTATCCCACTACATTTACATTGTGGATGAGAATGAAAAAATAGCAGGGATACTGTCTCTGAAGGATCTATTGGTTGCGGATCCTGAATCCGATTTAAGGGATATAATGATTGAGGATGTAGTATATATAAAAGACAGCGACAGCATAGATCTGGCTATAGAACTGGCTGCCAAGTACAATTTTTTATCACTGCCGGTAGTTGATGATGAAGAAAAACTGTGTGGAATAATAATTATGAATGACATAATCGGAGAAATCTTCATCCCTATATGGAGAAGAAGGCTAAAAAAAGTAGTATAGGGGGTGGCTGATTATGAAGGGAAATAAAAAATTGTTCCTGATGCTTAGCATAATTGGGCCTGGTATAATTACCGCCAATGCTGGAAATGATGCCGGTGGCATAGCAACATATTCTGTAGCTGGGGCACATTACGGCTATTCCATGCTCTGGGGGTTGTTTGCAATTGCTATAGGTCTGGCGGTAATTCAGGAGATGACTGCCAGGATGGCAGTGGTAACAGGAAAGGGACTCTCAGACCTTATCAGGGAGAGATATGGTGTTAAGTGGGCATTTTTTGCAATGCTCATACTTTTAGTAGCTAATATAGGGGTTTGTATCGGTGATTTTGCGGGGATTGCAGCTAGCCTGGAGCTTTTTAACGTAAGCAAGTATATTTCTATACCGCTGGTAGCTTTGCTTATATGGGTTCTTATTACCAAGGGTGATTATTCTAAGGCGGAGAAGGTATTTTTTGCCTTAACCCTGGCTTTTCTGGGATATTTTATAACTGCCTTTATGCTTAAGCCCGACTGGGGCCATGTGTTTACAAGCATTGTGAGGCCAAGTGGTACCTTTGATAAGGGCTATTTTCTGGTTCTTATAGGAATGGTGGGTACGACCATAACACCTTATATGCAGTTTTATCTTCAGTCATCCATAGTGGATAAGGGATTGTCAGTGAAGGAATATGGATATGAAAAGCTGGATGTATATTCGGGTACTGCATTTGCTGTAATAACAGCCTTGCTTATAACAGTATGTACAGCGGAAACTCTTTTTAAATCAGGCATAAGTATATCTACAGCTCAGGATGCTGCTTTGGCATTAAAGCCATTAGCTGGTGAATATTCATTTATATTGTTTGCTGTAGGCCTTTTCGGGGCATCGCTGCTGGCTTGCTGTGTAGTGCCGCTTTCCACTGCCTACGCCATTTGCGAAGCATTCGGCTTTGAGAACGGCGTGGACAATAAAATTAAAGAGGCTCCAGTTTTCTTTGGGCTGTTTCTTTTTATATTGATATTAAGTGCATTGGTTACATTGGTGCCTAATTTGTCTCTAGTGGGTATAATTCTTGTGACCCAGCAGCTGGCTGGTTTTTTATGTCCAGTTGTACTGATATTTATGATCAAACTGGTAAATGATAAGGAAGTAATGGGACTTTATACAAATACATTTATTCAAAATTTTATTGCCAAGGGTACTGTGGCCTTAATAATAATTTTAACCGTGGGAGTTTTCATTAGTTCCATTTAATATGGATGCAGCGTATTATTTTCTTATTTTTGTATAAACTAAACATATGTTACTTACAATAATGTTAAAACTTACAGGCAGGAGTGATATTATGTTTAGAAGGATATTTAGCTATAAAAGGAATTTATTGTACCTCAGCGTAATTTTAATTTCATTTATTATAACCTCTGCAATATATTCGCCGTACCTGAATGAGGTTAATGCAATATCCTACTATTATGGCGCAAGAGGGCAGGTCATAAGGCAGGTTCAGACCAAGCTGAAGGCCTGGGGATATTATACTGGTGCAGTAGACGGGATATATGGTTACAGAACCTATCAGGCAGTAAAGAAGTTCCAGGCAAAAAACGGCCTCAGGATAGATGGTGTGATAGGAAGCAGGACCATGGCGGCATTAGGTATTAATACCGTAGCTGCCTCAGGAAAGTATACATCAACCAACCAGGATGTGGTGCTTCTTTCGAGGCTGATAAACGGTGAGGCAAGAGGTGAGCCCTATGAAGGGCAGGTAGCAGTAGGTGCAGTTGTTTTGAACAGAACCAGGGACCCAAGGTTTCCATCCACAGTACCTGGGGTGATTTATCAGCCAGGTGCATTTACTGCCACTGTGGACGGACAAATTCACGCTCAAATTCAGCAAAGTTCCATTAATGCTGCAAGAGATGCATTAAACGGATGGGATCCCTCTGGGGGAGCAGTATATTATTTTAATCCAGCAACATCTACTAACAAATGGATATGGTCAAGGCCCTTAATAAAAATAATAGGGAAGCACAGATTTTGCAGATAATTTTATTGACAATGAAACAGAAATGAATTATTATTGTTTTATAATTCATAGTGAATTACTCGGAAATACTTTGAAAAAGGAAAGTAGTGCAAAAGAAATTTTCAGAGAGAGAGCCCCAGGCTGTAAGGCTCTTAAATGAATTTTGTGTGAAGTGCCCTTTGGAGTTGTGCACCGAATTTAGTAGGCTGCATCGGATTCACCCGTTACAGTGATAGAACATAATTGTGTTCGAATAAGCTGAGGCTTATGCCTAATTGGAGTGGAACCGCGGAGTGTAACTTCGTCTCTTAAATGAGATGGAGTTATTTTTTTTGAGTAATTTAATTTAAGGAGGAAGAAAAATGAAATTTGTAAAAAGTCTTATGTATGATTTGGAAAACATTATGAAGAATGACCCTGCTGCAAGAAAAAAAATTGATCTTATTTTGTATCCTTCTGTTCATGCAATAATTGCTTATAGAATATCCAACAAATTATACAAAAAAAGGTGGTTTTTTCTTGCACGTCTGATATCGCAGCTATCCAGAGCATTTACAGGTATTGAAATTCATCCTGGGGCTACCATTGGAAAGGGACTCTTCATTGACCACGGAATGGGAGTAGTAATTGGTGAGACAGCTGTGGTTGGAGACCATGTTCTCATGTACCATGGTGCTACCTTGGGAGCAACGGGAAAAGATAATAGTGGAAAAAGGCACCCAACAGTAGGCAACAATGTTATAATAGGAAGTGGAGTTAAGGTGTTAGGAAATATCACTATAGGTGATAATTCTAAAATAGGATCAAATGCTGTTGTGCTAAGGGATGTGCCAGCAAACTCAACTGCCGTGGGTATACCTGCCAAAGTAATTAGAAAGAAGAGTTTACCTATAGTGGAATATAAAAATGTTCATTATTTATATAATGAAATGGTAATTTGAGGAAGGGGTAATTATAATGGACTGTAAGGAGTCAATAAAGGAGTTTTGCAAATCTCTGGGGCTTGAACTGGTAGGCTTTACAGGATGCCGGTTATTCACCGAGCTACAGTCCGTTTTTTTTCAAAGAAAAGCAAGAGGAATTGAAAATGAATTTGAGGAACAGGATATTGAAAAAAGAATAAATCCATTTAATTATATGAAGGACGGGAAAACGATAATTTCTATCGCTTTTCCCTATTTTCATGGACAAAATTCCAAACAAAAAATACACTTCTCAAAATATACTTTAGGCAAGGATTATCATGTGGTATTGTCAGCATATTTTGAAAAAATATGCAGTCACATTGAAACCTTGGGTGGGAAGGCACTTTATTTTGCAGACAATAACTCCCTTCCTGAAAGGTATATCGCATACTTAAGCGGTATAGGCTTTATAGGAAAGAACAACACTTTGATTACAAAGGAATACGGGTCTTATGTATTTCTTGGGGAGATAATTACTGACCTGGAGATAGAAGAGGATAAGCCTATGCAGGCTGGCTGTGGAAACTGCAAATTATGTGCTGACGCCTGTCCCTCAGGCTCACTTGTTTCGAATAACCCCAATTTATGTCTTTCCTTTATTACTCAGAAAAAGGACATTGATGAGCAATGGTTTAGTCTTCTTAATGGAAGATTGTTTGGTTGTGATACCTGCCAAGAGGTTTGTCCATATAATCATAGAGTAAAAGAATCCCCTGTCAGTGATTTTGCACCCTTAAGCTTCATGGAGCATCCGGATATAATGGAACTGATTTCATTGAACAATAAGACCTTTGATGAAAAGTACAGGAAAACTTCTGCAGGCTGGCGTGGCAAAAGCATACTTCAAAGAAATGCTCTGATCAATTTGTTTTATTCAGCTGGCGAAAATATGGAACCCTTGAGGAATTTAAAATTTGCTTCACCAAGACTTCAGGATATTTATAATAGACTTTTAAGGATTTTCAAATTATAATTTATATAGAAATAATGCTTTGGAAAGGTGGACTTTGTTAATGATATCTCCAGCTATGTCTAAGTTAATAGGATATCTTCCTAGGGGGCTTATACGTTTTTTAGCCAATAAAATACTATATGGGTATATTGAAAAATATGCTGACATAAAAGTACAGGGTATGGAAAATATAAAAAATGTTGAGGAACCAATTATTTTTATTTGCAATCATTTAAGCAATTCTGACGCTTTAATTTTAAATAAAGTTTTTAAGGAACAAAAGCTTACCTTCGTGGCGGGGGTAAAATTAAATGATAATCCCCTTACAAACCTTGGTATGGAAATAACCAAAACCGTTAACATAAAGCCTAATGCTGCAGATAAGGAGGCTATTTCAAATATTGTAAATTGCCTTAAGTCTGGAAATAATATGTTGATTTTTCCGGAAGGCACCAGAAGCAGAACAGGAAAAATGAACGAAGCAAAAAAAGGTATTGTGCTCATCCAGAGGCTTTCAAAAGCAAATGTAGTTCCCGTAGGCTTATGGGGAAGTGAAAAGCTTCTTCCTATAAATGACAGTGATATGGCAAGGGAAAGCTTCCACCATGCAGAAGTTAATGTTAACATAGGGAAGCCGGTTGAAATAGAGCCTAAGACCAGGAATGAAGACAGGAAGGATTTTGAGGAAAGGGCTACAAATTCTTATATGAAGGGCATAGCGGCACTTTTGCCTGAAGAATACAGAGGAGTGTATAGTTAGGTGAAAAATGTTAAAAGTATTATATCAGAGCTGATAAAAACCTATCCAGATGTAAAATGCGCCTTGAATTTTGGCTCGTCTTATGAACTTCTCATAGCAACTATTTTATCTGCACAATGTACAGATGTCAGGGTAAATATTATTACCGGTGAACTTTTCAAAAAATATAATACTCCAGAGGCTATGGTAATGCTTACAGAAGAAGAACTGGGGGAAAAAATAAAAAGCTGCGGACTTTATAAAAATAAAAGCAAAAACATTTTAGCGGCATCAGATATGCTGATAAAGCAATTTGGTGGGAGGGTACCCAGCAATATGGAGGAACTGCTGAAGCTTCCCGGAGTAGGCCGGAAAACTGCAAATGTGGTATTATCCAATGCTTTTAATGTTCCTGCTATTGCTGTAGATACACATGTTTTCAGAGTATCCAACAGAATCGGTATAGCAAAAGGAAAAACACCTGAGGAGGTAGAAAAGGGATTAATGAAAAACATACCTCGGGATTTATGGAGCTTAAGCCACCATTTGCTTATTAAACATGGAAGAACCCTGTGCACAGCAAGAAATCCAAAGTGTCAGCAGTGCCCTATTGCCGGGGTTTGCCAATATTACAAAGAGATAAATAGAGTATAGGAGTTGTTTGTATGAATTTAAACGAAGAAGCACTAAAGATGCATAAGGACCATAAGGGCAAGCTGGAGGTCATAGGCAAAGTCAAGGTAAATACAAGACACGACCTGTCTGTGGCTTATACCCCGGGAGTTGCGGCTCCATGTCTTGAAATAGCTAAAGACAGCAATAAAATTTATGATTACACTATTAAGGGCAATACTGTGGCTATAGTAACAAATGGCACAGCAGTGCTGGGCCTTGGTGATATAGGTGCAGATGCAGGACTGCCTGTAATGGAAGGAAAGGCTCTGCTTTTTAAGGAATTCAGCGGTATAGATGCTTTTCCCATATGCATTGACAGCAAAGATCCTGATGAGTTAATAAAGACAGTGAAATTAATATCACCTGTTTTTGGAGGGATTAACCTTGAAGATATAAAAGCTCCCGAATGCTTTTATATAGAAGAAACATTAAAAAGGGAACTGGATATTCCGGTATTTCATGACGACCAGCATGGAACAGCCATTGTAGTACTGGCAGGATTATATAATGCGTTAAAGCTATTAGGAAAAAGCCTTAATACAGCAAAAATTGTTATAAACGGCGCAGGTTCTGCCGGAACAGCCATATGCAGACTTTTGCTCAAGGCTGGGGCTGGTGATATTACTATGTGTGACAGACACGGTGCATTGGTTGAAGGAGACAGTATTCTAAACGAAGCGCAAAAAGAAATTGCTAAGCTAACAAACAAAGAAAAGAAGGCAGGAACCCTGGATACTATCATTGAAGGAAAAGATGTATTCATAGGAGTATCTGCAGCAGGGGTTCTTACTAAAGATATGGTAGCAAAAATGAATAAGGACAGCATAATATTTGCCATGGCCAATCCTGTTCCTGAAATAATGCCGGATCTTGCAAAGGAAGCAGGAGCAAGGGTAATTGCTACAGGAAGATCTGATTTTCCAAACCAGATAAATAATGTTCTTATATTCCCGGGAATCTTTAAAGGAGCACTGGAGGTTAGGGCAAAGGTCATCAACGATGAAATGAAGCTTGCTGCTGCCAGAGGGGTAGCTAATCTGATTTCTGACGAAGAATTAAAGGAAGATTACATTATACCTGATGTATTTAATAAAAAGGTATGCAGTTCAGTTGCAGAAGAAGTGAAGAGGATAGCAATTGAAATGGGGGTTGCCAGAAAGTGCTAACAATAGATGAAAAAGCATTTAAATATGCAAAGGGCAGGGGACTGTCCTTTGTAGTAAAAGCTGTTCCTGTAAACCTTGAATGCTGAAATGGCACAACGACTCAGGCTTCGAGTCTCAAAACCAAGGTAGTATTCGAAGGGGAAATTGATAAAGAACTGTTTCTTGAGCTCCAAACTGAAGGAGTAAAGGTGTTTATATCCAGGGAATTAAAAATGGACGAGGATATACGGATAATTCAGAGAAAACAGCTGCCATTTACAAAACCATCCTTTGGGGTTATAGGGGTAAGAATATAAAAAAATTGGGCTTATGCCCAATTTTTTTATATATTTAATAATTCTCTTCTTAAGAAATCCAAGGCGGCAACTACCGCTCTTGTTCGAATCATTTCCCTGGTGCCTGCGAAATTAACCTTTTTGTGAGATACTTTGCCATTGATATATAATCCAATATATACAAGGCCAACAGGCTTATCCAGAGTGCCTCCATCCGGTCCGGCTATTCCAGTGGTGGAGATACCAATTGCTGTACCTGCGGTTTTGGCTATACCTTCAGCCATCTCACAGGCAGTTTCGGCGCTCACCGCACCATGTTCACCAAGAGTTTCCGGTTTTACCCCAAGTCTCTTTATTTTTGCGTCATTGCTATAAGTCACTGCACCCTCCATAAAAACCTTGGAAATACCGGGATGGTTTATCAGAGTGGCAGCTATTAATCCGCCGGTACAGGATTCAGCTGTGGATATTGTAATATTTTTTTCTAGGAGCAGGTTTCCGATTACCTCCGCCAGGGAGGTTTCACCTATGCCGTAAATATTAATGCCAAGCCGTTCCCGGATTTTTTCTTCCACAGGCAGTATGAGGTTCGTACATTCTTCCTCAGAATTACCCTTTGCAGTTATTCTCAAGGTTGATTCTCCTTTTTTTGCATAGGGTTCCACGGTAGGATTTATACCTGTATCAATTATATCCTGTACCTTTTCAGCCATAAGACTTTCTCCTAGACCTGAAACTCTCAGCACTTTGGAAACTATCACATTGTCTGAAAGATTTATTATATAAGGAACCACATAGTTTTCAAACATTGGATGTACTTCAGCAGGAGGTCCTGGAAGCACAATAAGGATTTTCCCTTTTTCACTAATGATACAGCCAGGTGCGGTACCATGGTCATTAGGAAGTATCACTGCTCCTT
Source organism: uncultured Clostridium sp. (assembly GCA_937927335.1). Lineage (GTDB taxonomy): Bacteria > Bacillota > Clostridia > Clostridiales > Clostridiaceae > UBA699. Next base: position 7,119 of record CALBDU010000044.1, on the reverse strand, counting down.
CCGGGAAATAAGCCTGTTTCCTGTTACTTTCAGTTAAGGGCCTATTTTGCTTTTTAAATATATTTTCAAGGGTTTCCATGGATTGTTTGTCTAATACCATTGCTTTATTAAAAAATTCTGCTCCAGTTTCCTTTGTAATATCATCTGAGGTAGGCCCCAGGCCTCCTGTGGTAATCACCAGATCACACCTTATAAAAGCTTCAGAGAATTCCTTTTTAAGTCTTTCTGCATTATCCCCAACTACTGACTGGTGAAATACCGGTATGCCGAAATCTGCCAGCCTCCTTGCCAGAAATTGTGCATTGGTATTTACAATATCCCCTAAAAGCAGTTCAGTTCCCACCGATATTATCTCAGCATTCATTATTATTCCTCCAATATAATCTATTTCACTTTATAATTATAACAAAATGTATAGAATTTTATAAAAATATCTTTCGGAAGATCAAAAAAGAGTATAGAATATAACTGCTAAGGTTATATGGAGGTTACTATGGATAATGTTAAAGCAATTCAATGGAAAAACCACAGCTTAATTCTAATTGACTGTACAAAACTCCCATTAAAGGAGGAGTATATTGTATGTGATAATTACAAAAAACTTGTGGATGCAATAAATTGTCTGGCAGTGAGAGGTGCACCAGCTATTGGCGTTTCTGCAGCCTATGGTGTTGTGCTTGCAGCAAGGGAAGCTGAAGAATTAACATCTGAAAAGACTGAATTTCTAAATTACATCGAAAATGCCATTGATGAACTGGCTGCTACCAGACCTACCGCCGTTAATCTATTTTGGGCATTAAAAAAAGTAAGGGATACTTTAAAGAAGGAAGAAAATAATAGTATCAGGGATATAACAGAAGCCCTTCTTAAACAAGCAGAAGCCTTATATGAAGAGGATATCGCCTGTAATAAAAGAATAGGTGAAAATGGAAATGATATCGTGCCTGACGGGGCAAATATACTCACCCATTGCAATGCTGGCGCCCTGGCCACAGCTGGCTATGGCACAGCACTTGGAATTATCAGAGCTGCTCATAATGATGGTAAGAATATACATGTATTTGCAGATGAAACCAGGCCTTTGCTTCAGGGAGCAAGACTAACTGCCTGGGAGCTTGTTAAGGAAGGAATACCATGTACGCTGATAACAGACAGTATGGCTGGATATGCCATGAAACTAGGCAAGGTGGATCTTGTTATAACAGGAGCAGACAGGATAACCTTAAATGGTGACACGGCAAACAAGATCGGAACCTATTCACTGGCAGTTCTGGCCAGAGAAAACGGCATTCCATTTTACATTGCAGCACCACTGTCTACAATAGATATTACACTTAAAACCGGGGAAGAGATTGAAATAGAGGAAAGAGATAAAAATGAAGTAATTACATTGTTTGGGACGAGAACTGCACCTGAAACAGTAAATACCTTTAATCCGGCCTTTGATGTCACTCCCGGTGATTATATAGCCGGAATTATTACAGAAAGAGGCATCTTAACGCCGCCATATGAAATTTCTATTAAAAAATGTTTTGATAGTATTTAATTTTATTATAATATAAGGGGATATTAAAATGGATCAATTTGAGAATGTTTTTCACCAGGAAAAAAAACAGATAGTAGACATGTCTTTACGGTTGTACAATGAACACCTAATTGTAGGTACCTGGGGTAACTTAAGTCTTAGAACAAGTTTTCAGGGTAAGGAATACTTTGTAGTGACTCCTTCCGGTATGGAATATGAAACCACAACCATAGATGATATTTTGGTTGTGGACAGCGAAGGTACAATCGTAAATGGTAAAAGGAAACCCACTTCCGAATTGAAAATGCATCTTAAAATATATGAGAGCAGGAAGGAAATAAATGCCATCATACATACTCACAGCACCTGTGCCACAGCCTGTGCAGTAGTGGGATTAGGAATACCTATGATAGTTGAGGACATGATCCAGCATATAGGTGGAAATATTAAAATAGCTAAGTATGCGCTGCCTGGCACAGATGAGCTGGCGGAAAATGTATGTGAGGCTATTGAAGAAAGAAAAGCTGTACTGCTGAAGAATCATGGCGCTTTAGGTATAGGTGAAAACCTTATTGCAGCATACAAATCCTGTGTGCTTACTGAGAAAAGTGCCCAAATATATATATATGCAAAAAATCTTGGACACATAAATCTTATCAGTACAGAGGATGCAAAATTAATGATGGATTATTATAAAAATCAATATGGTCAGAAATAAAGCTTTGGGATCTCTGGTCCCAAAGCTTTATCTTTGATGTCTTTGGAATATTATAACGTCAGTTTAATATAAATAAATATGTATAATATATCGGGTGGGATGGCTTTGAAAAGAATTAAAACCGGGTACATTCTATTATTTATTTTTATAACTGCAGCTTATATATTTTGCTCGTTTTTAAAAACAGGCGAATACAGCAGCTTAATATATCCAGGTGTAAAAATACAAGGCATTGATCTTTCGGGAAAGACTAAACAGGAAGCTTACGACCTCATAAACCAATCATATATAAATAAAATTACCGGTAAAAAGATTAATGTATATTCGGAAAAATCTAAAAAGACCTATACCCTAAATTATAATAAGCTGAAATTCATGTTTGATCTTGAGGATTGTTTGAATAAGGCTTATTCCTATGGGAAGTATGATAGTTTTATTGAAAGGATTTTTAGGGTTAATTTTTCTTCATGCAACTATGAGCTGCATTATACTTATGATAAAAAGGCAGTTGAAGATTTTTCGTCTGCTATATTGGCAGCGGAAACAAAACAACCGGTAAATGCATCTATGGTAGTGAACAATGATGAATTAAATGTATTAAAAGAAGTGCAGGGATACATGCCGGACACTGCCTTACTGCTTAAAGAACTTTTTCAGGATATTAATTGCCAGAGTGAAGTGGATAAAATTATAAATATTGTATTTAACCCTCTGATTCCAAAGATAACTTCAGATACCCTAAAGGGAATAAATAAAAAAATCAGCACATTCAGTACAGCATACCTGGGAATATCTTCTCCTGAAAGGTGTAATAATATTGAACTGGCCGTTAAAAGCATTAACGGGAAGGTTATAATGCCAGGTGAAATTTTCAGTTATAATGAAACTGTGGGCGAAAGGACAGCAGTTAAGGGTTATAAAAATGCTCCTGTTATTGAGAATGGAAAAATGGTTTATGGTTTAGGAGGGGGAATATGCCAGGTATCCACAACGCTGTATAATGCTGCAATAAAGGCTGGGCTGGACATTGTGGAAAGAAATCATCATTCACTTCCGGTACATTATATTTCAAGCGGTATGGATGCAACTGTAGATTATGGGAATCTCGACTTAAAGTTTAAAAATAATAAAAAATATCCTATATATATCCAAGGAATAACTATAGACGGAAAAATAATTTTCAATTTATATTCCAACAACAGTTAGCACATATTATTATTTCTATACCAAAAAGTTAAATATTATAGTATAATATTTAAGTGTAACAAGGGGGTGAATGTCATCAGAACTAAGGATGCAAAGAAAAAAACGAATAAAAAGACAATCATATCATTAATAGTTATTTTTATTGTAGCCATAACCGGATTTTTTTCTTATGAATACAATACTGTTAAAAAATGGGATAACTTAATTTATCCTGGCGTAATGGTTGATAATGTAGACTTGTCTGGAAAAACAAAGGAGCAGGCAAAGACTGTTTTAGAGGAACACCATGGTAATAGTATTTTAAATAAGAAAATAAATATAAAAACAGGAGATAAAACCTATAGCTTGGAATATGCCAAGCTTAGTCCAGTATATAAATATGACGAAACCTTGAATGAGGTTTTTTCCTACGGTAAAAATTTGTCTTTGATGGGTAAATACAGCCTTATTAGGAGTGCAAAAACAAAGAATTTCGATATTGTTTTTTCCTATGATAAAAAGCCTGTTTCAAATTTGATAGCTGTCATGGAAAAGGAGATTAATAAAGATGCGAAAAATGCTTCAATAAATATCAATGGAGGCTTTACCGTTGTACCAGAACAAAAAGGAACTAAACTTCAGGTTCAACAGCTGCAAAGTAAACTGGATGCAGATATAAACGGCAAAGTTGGTTCCGATACAAATGTTGATGCACCATTAGAAATTGTTAATCCGAAAATTACAGCAAGCATGCTGACAGGTATTAATGCCAGAATATCAACCTTCAGCACAAATTACGGCTCTATATCAGGACCGGCCAGAGCAAACAATATTGCCGTGGCTACAAAAAGTGTAAATGGAACAATACTAATGCCTGGAGACACCTTCAGCTTCAATGGTGTTGTTGGTATCAGGACAACTGCAAGAGGTTACCAGGAGGCGCCGGTTATAATCGGAAATAAGGTGGACTCGGGTCTTGGCGGTGGAATCTGCCAGGTATCCACTACGCTTTATAATGCAGTGCTAAAAGGGAACTTGAAAATTTCAGAAAGGTCCCATCACACGCTGCCGTCACATTATGTTCCATTAGGAATGGATGCTACAGTGGATTATGGAAATTTGGATTTCAAGTTTACAAACTCTTATTCATATCCATTATATATTCAGGGGACCACAGGGGGCGGTTACGTAACATTCTCCATTTACTCAAACTCTTCATTAACCGCTACAACCTGTACTGTAACTAACGAAGTATATGCTACAATACCATCAACCACTAATTATGTGGATGATGCCACTTTGTTAGAAGGACAAACTGTTGTGGAACAGCCTGCATATACAGGGTATAAGGTTAAGGTGTATAGAAAAATATATACTAATGGGACCTTTGTAAAACAGGAAACTGTTTCAAATGATTATTATAAGCCTGTTACTGGAATTGTGAAGAGGGGAACCAAAAAAGCAGACCAGTCTCCTGCTGCAAACGGGGCTGCTGTCACAGCTCCTCAGACAAATACACAATAAAGTAATAATTTGTGTTTACATTTTTTTATTTTATGTTATAATGATTATTGTTAGGCGGAAGTGCTGGAACTGGCAGACAGGCACGTCTCAGAAGCGTGTGTTTTAACGTGTGGGTTCAAGTCCCATCTTCCGCACCAATAGTTTTACACATACAGCCGTTTTTCGGCTGTTTTTTATTTTATGGAAATTTATTAATTAAATGTTAACTTTACTGAATAGTAATATAGGAGTAAGATATTTATAGTAAAATTTGTTTTTACTTTTGATTGGAGGAATTTCTTTGAATTTAAATATAGTTCTATTTGAACCCGAGATCCCTCAGAATACGGGGAATATTGCCAGAACCTGCGTTCTAACAGACTGCAGCCTTCATTTAATAAAGCCTTTAGGCTTCAGTTTAGATGAAAAACACCTGAAAAGAGCAGGACTGGATTATTGGCCATATCTTGACCTTCATGAATATGATTCTTATGAAGAGCTTAGGGAAAAATATAAGGGCTCTGATTTTTACTTTTCTTCAACTCACGGCAACAGGTTTTATCATCAGGTTCAGTATAAACCAGGTGACTTTATAGTATTTGGAAAGGAATCCAAGGGGCTGCCTGATTATATAAGGGATAGCAACAAGGATATGTGCATCCGTGTGCCAATGATTAAAACCAGCACAAGATCCCTGAATTTATCAAACACGGTGGCTGTAGTAGCCTATGAAGCTTTAAGACAGATGGATTTTCCAAATATGAAGTAGGAGGCAAAAGATGGGTAAGGTAAAAATTATTACAGACAGCACTGCAGATTTGCCTGGCTATCTGGTGGAAAAATATGATATTGAAGTTTTGCCCCTGCTTGTAAACATTGATGGGGAGACCTATATGGATGGTGTGGATATCAATCTTCTGCAGCTGCTCAACAAAATGGAGAACTCTAATGAATTTCCTGCAACTTCACAGGTAAATCCCCAAAGGTTTATGGAGTGTTACAGGAAATATATTAATGAAGGCTGGGACATTGTATCAATTCATATTTCTTCAAAAATGAGCGGTGTTTATCAATCAGCCTGCATAGCTAAGGGTATGCTTGAAGCTGACAATATAATTGTTATTGACAGCCTTAATGTAACATCAGGCTTGGGTCTGATGGTTTTAAAGGCATGCAGCCTAAGGGATGAGGGCAAGGATGCCAGAGAAATTCGCCAAGGGGTTATGGAAATGATGCCTCACATCAAAAGCGTACTGGTATTTGAAAGCCTGGAGAATCTTGTGAGGGGTGGAAGACTGCATCGAACAGTGGGGGTTGTAGGCAGCATACTTGGTATTAAGCTTATAATGGCAATTGAAGGTGGAGAAATAAAATTGAAGGATAAGGTCCGGGGCAGCAAGAAAGCAGTAAAATACGCACTGGATTATATTAATGAAATAGGGATTAAGGGCGGAGAAACTTCAGTGCTGCTTCATGTGGAAAATGAAGATATACTGCCTATCTTGAGAGAAAATCTTATTCAAAGGCAATGTGGTTTTTTTGAATGCGAGGTTGGCTGTGTAGTGGGAGTTCATGCAGGCAGAGGAGCTTGCGGTATATTCTTTGTTGAAAATTATTAATTATAAGCGCATTGTTAAATAAAAAATACAATTTTTTGGAAACAATGCGTTTTGTTTTTGCGATAAATTCAGAAAATTTTGAATTTATCGCCCTTATGGAGGGTATAAGAAAAATGAATAGGTTTACATCAGTTTTATTATGGTTTTTTATGACATAATATAATATAATGTATCTATAGGAAATAAAACTAAATATTGTTTGGATGATGTTCTCGGGAGATTAAGTAGAAAACTTAACAATGTTAAGCCTAAAATACTACTTAGCTGTAATTATGATAATTACGGTATTCTTAAATGGATAGCCGAAGGCGTAAGTATTATCACTCCATGATAATACGAATCTCTCAGGTAAAAGGACCGAGAATGGACATAGCTCTGGAAAGCGGAAGCACCGAAGGAGTAAATCTCTCAGGTTACAGGACAGGGTAAAGGCATTGGAGCTTTTACTACTGTCTTTTTTGTTTTGAAAAGGAGAAGATAATGAAGCCCTGTATTATTACTAACAATCCTATGAGTAAAAATGAACTGGAAGGGAAATATAAAATAGAGTTCGTATCCGGTTCAACTAT
>CALBDU010000043.1 GCA_937927335.1 uncultured Clostridium sp. | reverse complement strand
CTACAAAAATGGCCTGCCACTTTGCAGACTATGTGGTTACAGAAGCAGGCTTCGGCGCAGACCTTGGCGCAGAAAAGTTTCTGGATATAAAATGCAGGATGTCAGGGTTAAAACCAAGTGCAGTGGTAATAGTGGCTACAGTAAGAGCCCTTAAATACAATGGGGGAGTTCCCAAGGCTGAGCTTAACGCTGAAAACCTTGAGGCCTTGGAAAAAGGACTTCCAAACCTTTTAAAGCACGTGGAGAACATAACAAAGGTATTCAGGCTTCCGGCGGTAGTTGCAATAAATAAATTTCCTACAGACACAGCGGCTGAGCTTAAGCTTGTGGAGGACAAATGCAGGGAGCTTGGCGTAAATGTGAAGCTTTCAGAGGTATGGGAAAAAGGCGGAGATGGCGGAACCGAGGTTGCAAAGGAAGTTATGAGGCTGATAGAGGAAGAAGGAAATAAGAATTTCCAGTTTGCCTATGATGAAAAGCTTCCTATAAAGGAAAAAATAAGAGCTATATCTCAGAAAATATATGGAGCAGAGGATGTAATATTTACAGACCAGGCTGCAAAGGAGATAGCTGAGCTGGAGAAAAACGGCTTTGGAGATACTCCAGTATGCATGGCAAAAACCCAGTACAGCCTCACAGATGATCAGACAAAGCTTGGAAGGCCTACAGGATTTAACATAACTGTAAGACAGGTCACAATATCTGCAGGGGCAGGGTTTGTTGTTGCAATCACGGGCTCAATAATGAAGATGCCTGGACTTCCTAAGGTGCCTGCTGCTGAAAGAATTGACGTAGACAATACAGGTAAAATCTCTGGTCTGTTTTAATGGGCGGAGGTACTGTATGAAGCTGGTGGATAATAATCTAAATATATTTATAGAACTGCTTGCATCAAAATCGGCAGTTCCGGGAGGCGGAGGCGCAGCTGCGCTTATTGGAGCTGTTGGCACCGCTTTGGGAAGCATGGTATGCAATCTGACCATTGGCAAAAAGAAATTTCTGGAGCATGAAGATAAGCTTAAGGGCATACTTGCAGAGGCAGGCAGACTCCAGGATGAACTGCTTAATATGATCGAGAAGGATGCAGAATGTTTTCTTCCATTATCCAAGGCATACGGAATGCCCAAGGAAACGGAAGAAGAAATAAGGTTAAAGGATGAAACCATGGAAGATTGCCTTAAGGCAGCCTGTGAGGTTCCTGCTGATATAGTAAAGCTGTGCTATGATGCCATCAAGCTGCATGAAGCTTTGGTAGACAATTGCTCAAAGCTGGCTATAAGTGATGTAGGTGTTGGAGTTCAGGCTTTAAGAGCAGCAATTCTTGGTGCACAGCTGAATGTTCTGATAAATATTAGCTCAATAAAGGATAAAAACTACACCGATAAAATAAGTAATATTACAGATCCCTTGGTAGAGGAAGGCGTAAAAATTGCCGATGAAGTATATTATAAGGTACTGAGGGCTGTTAGTTAAGGAGATAACATGGGACAGCTGATTAAAGGAAAATTAGTGGCAGATGCCATAAGTGAGAGCCTTGCGGATAAAATTGAAGAGCTAAAAGCTAAGGGAATAACACCGAAGCTAACTATTGTTAGAACGGGAAGCAATCCGGGTGATATTGCCTATGAAAAAGGTGCTCTGAAAAGGTGCCAGTCCATAGGGGTGGCAGCAGAGGTTAAGGAGTTCCCTGAGTCTATCAGCCAGGTTGATTTTATTGTTGAATTGGATAAGTTAAATAATGACAGCAGCATTAATGGAATACTTGTATTAAGGCCCCTTCCAAAACAGCTGGATGAAAATGAAATTAAATATGTGATTTCACCGGAAAAGGATGTAGACTGCTTTAGCCCTGTAAATGTGGCCAAGATCATGGAAAATGATGAAACAGGCTTCCCCCCCTGCACTCCATCTGCAGTTGTTGAAATGCTGAAATTTTTCAATGTTCCGTTAAAGGGGAAAAAGGCTGTAGTCATAGGCAGATCCATGGTAGTTGGAAAACCTGCTGCAATGCTGCTGCTAAACGAAAATGCTACAGTTACCATATGCCATTCTCAAACCAGGGATCTTTCCGGGATTTGTTCGGAGGCAGACATTCTGGTAGCTGGCATAGGCAGGGCAGCAATGATAAATTCAAACTACATTAAACCCGGAGCTGTAATTATAGATGTGGGGATTAATGTGGATAACAACGGGAAATTATGCGGTGATGCGAATACAGATGACTGTATTACTAAAGCAGCCATGGTTACTCCGGTGCCAGGAGGCGTAGGCTCAGTAACAGCATCCATACTTGCAAAGCATGTGGTAAAAGCTTGCATGCAGCAAAATAACATTAAATAAAGGCAGAGTAGGCAGGGCGCGTTAAGTGCCAGATGACGGGAAGTTGCATCTGAACGAAGAATCATTGATTTGCGATGCCCTGCCGCATTCCGCTGCTTGAAGAGAATATCTTTCTCTTTAGGTGGAATAATATTGGAAGAGGAGATATTTCAATGAAATTTATGAATGATGTCCAGGGACAAAAAGATGAGAGAAAGGTTGCCTTAAAAAAGGTTGGAATAAAGGACCTTAAATGGCCTGTTAAGGTAATGGATAAAAATCAGGGAGTTCAGCAGACGGTAGGCATCCTGGAGCTTTCTGTGGATCTTCCTTCAGATGTTCGGGGAACCCACATGAGCAGGTTCATTGAGATGGCAAATTCTATGGATTCCATAAACCCTAAAAACCTGGAAAGTCTTTTAACAAAGCTTAAAACCAGACTGCAAGCCAATATGGCTTATTGTAAAGTGAAATTTGATTACTTTATTAAAAAACCATCTCCTATAACAGGTATTGTATCACCAAATAATGTGGAATGTACCTTTGAAGCTGAAATGGGGGATAAATTCAATTTTCTTATGAGAGTGGATGTGCCTGTAAGCACGTTATGCCCATGCTCCAAGGAAATAAGCGAATTTGGAGCTCACAATCAGAGAGCAGTGATAAGCATGGGAATAAGGATGAACAGGCTGATATGGATTGAAGAGCTTGTGCAGATAGCTGAGGACAGTGCCAGCTCACCGGTATATTCACTTTTGAAAAGGGAAGACGAAAAGTTTGTAACTGAAAAAGCATATCTTAACCCAAGATTTGTTGAGGATGCTGTAAGAGAGGTATCCATCAGACTAGAGAGGCTGGAGGGAGTAACCTGGTACAGTGTCCATGTGGAAAGCATAGAAAGCATCCATAACCATAATGCATTTGCGTACACTGAAAAAGAATATGATTAAAGTTTTATTATAGATGGAGGAATGGTTTTATGAAGGAATTCAAGGAAATAAACCTAAAAGAGCTAAAAGGAAATCCTTTTAGTATGATTGGCAGCCAGTGGATGCTGGTTACTGCTGAAAGAGAAGGCAAGGTAAATACCATGACTGCTTCCTGGGGTGGCCTTGGAGTTATATGGAATAAAAATGTTGCATATGTATTTATAAGGCCTCAGAGGTATACCAAGGAATTTATGGATTCAGCAGATACATTCTCACTGTCATTTTATGATGAGAAATATAAAAAGGAGCTGGGATATCTGGGTTCTGTTTCCGGAAGGGATGAGGATAAAATCTTAAAGACCGGCTTCAAGGAGACGCACTGCTGTGGTACGCCATATTTTGAAGAGGCTGATCTGGTGCTTATCTGCAAAAAGCTTTATACACAGGAGTTTAAGCCTGAATGCTTTGTTGATATTGAATTTGGAAAATGCTTTTATCCTGAAAATGACTACCACACCATGTATATAGCAGAAATTACAAAAGCCCTGGAGAGCAAATAAAAAACAGAGATTCAGTGTTAAAACTGAATCTTTTTTTATTAGGTTGAAGTGTTTTATAAATTGAAATCGTTATATTAATGAAGGATGAAAAGGGGGGGATGATTATTGACAATGAAATATTTGCTGAATATATAAACCGGTATCAGCGATTGGTAATAACCATCTGCTTATCCTTTACCAAAAATTATTTTGATGCAGAAGAGCTGGCCCAGCAGACCTTTGTCACTGCCTATGAAAAATTCCATAAGTTTGATGGAAATAATTTTAAAGCTTGGATAACCACCATTGCTGCAAATAAATGCAGGGATTATTTAAAAAGTGCAGCCAGGAATAACCTGAGTTTATCAGCGGAAGAGTACCAGTGCATTGAAGACAGCAATAATCTGCCGGAAGAAATTTTTATGGAAAAGGTAAGTTCGGACAGGGTCTACAGCTTATGCTTAAAATTGAAGGAACCCTATAGGGCTGTGGCGGTTAACTATTTTTGTAATAATATTAAACTGTCCCAAATAGCGGAGGATACAGGGCAAAGCCTTAAAACCCTCCAGACACAGCTGTACAGGTCAAAAAAACTTTTGAAGGTTTTGTGGGAGGAGGATTATATAAATGGTTAATAGCTTTGATAAGAATGGTCATTTAACATGGAATGCAATTTTATCAATAAAGCAGGGCACTATGGAAGAACCGTATTTAAGCCAGGCGCTAATGCATATTTGTATTTGCCAAGAATGTGCCGGAGCTTTGGCGGATAGCTTCCAGGAGGATGAATTGTCAGAAGCTCCCTCAAGCTTTAAGGAGGAAACAATATGCAAAATCAGGAACAGTGATAAGAAGCACAGGGAATTCATATTTTACTCCTTAAGAGTGGCTGCTGCTGCCTGCATATCACTATTTATTGTATTTTCCAGTTCCTTTAGTTTTTTAAGCTCAAATATTGGAGTTTTGAAGCTTAAGGCTCCTGATGCAGGAATTGTATATTCCTTAAACACAAAACTAAACACATTTTCACAAAAAATAGTTACAATGGAGGTCTTTTATGAGAAAGAAAAGAGGTAAATTTTTAACCATGTGTTTTTCACTTATGCCAGGTGCAGGGCATATGTATATGGGCTTTATGAAAACAGGGCTGTCACTGATGACTGCATTTTTAATATTGGTATTTCTGTCTTCCTGGCTCTCCCTTGGTCCGTTATTGTTTATACTCCCTTTAATCTGGTTTTATGCATTCTTTGACTGCCTGAACAAACGATTTTCTTCGGATGAAGAATTTACAGCCATGGAGGATAATTACTTATTTTCCATGGATAGGCTTCTGAGACTTGACGGAGAATTATTTAACAAGCACAGGCTTCTTTCGGGTATAGTTCTACTGCTGCTAGGTGTGTATCTGCTTATGGATAACCTGCTAAGGAGTGTGTCAGAATATATTCCCAGTGAGGTTTACAATGCTGTGTATAATTTTATTCGATTGTCACCTCAAATAATCGTAGGAATAGCTATAATTGCATTAGGCATCAGGCTGATTATGGGCAAAAAAAGGGAGAGTGAGTCTAATGCATAAGGGAAGAAGGGTCGGCACACTAACTACAGGTATTATTCTCATACTTTCCGGTGCTATGTTTTTATGCCATCTTGTATATCCAAGGGTCAGCTATCTCACTGTCATTTCCTACTGGCCGGTTATATTGATTTTGCTTGGTATAGAAGTAATCATAGCATATGTAATTAATCGCGAAGACAAGATTGTTTATGATACCGGAGCCATTTGGCTGGTGGCAGCGCTATCCTTCTTTGCAATGGGTATGGGTGGATTGGAATTGGTTATAACAAATATCACCAAGTTCAGCGGTTTGATTTAGGGTGGAAAATTCCACCCTATTTTTATTGCATAAATTAAGGGAGCATATATGCTATAATCATATTAAGGAACGGATAGGAGAGGTGAGAAATGAAAAAAAACATGCAGTATTTTGACTGGGGTTATATAGAGTGGATATATGAGCCTGATTTTAACAACTCCTTTAATAATATGAGCATAGGCATCACTACAATTCTTCCTCACAAAAGGCAGAACAAGCATATACATTATGGAAATGAACAATTCATTTATGTGCTTTCCGGAGAAGGGATACAGCTTATTGGTGATGAGATTTCAGAGATGAAGCCCAGGCAGATATACCATATGGAAGCAGGCATAATCCATGAAACAATAAATCAAGGTGACAAGCCTATAAGGCACCTGCTTATAGCCATTCCTGTACAGTACGAGCCTGATATATTGGAAATAAATGAGGCATCAAAGGTTTCGGAAGGTACAGTAAGCGAAGTTATGAGGCTAAACAATGAAATTCGGCATATATATGACACAATTATAAATCCTTTAAATATGCCGGTATCCATATTTGATATGGAGGGCAAGCTTGTTATAGGTGGAAAGGAATATCCAAAATTCTGCAGAACAAAATGCCTTGTAGAGGGTGAAGAGTGCCCAATGTACAGTCTTAAGGGTGAGTATAAGCCGCCTCATTATACAGATCTTTCTGCATTTATTTGTCCCCATGGACTTACGGTGGTTAATACTCCAATAATGCTTAATAATGAGCCCATTGGAATCATTAAAGGAGGTCATATTAAAACTTTACCGGATAATAGTGACCTGAACAATGAAAATATTGTTCCAAAGGGTACGGTTAATGCGGTTTTGCAGCAGCTTAAAAAGCTAAGCAGAACTATCCAGAGCTATTATATTTTTAAGGATGCTGAAATAAAGCTCAATCAGAAGGAAGAATTGATTCAGGATATAGTAAAAAATGAGGTGGTTCTTGAAGAAACACTTAAATCAGCCAGGGAAAAGGTGCTGAACATACAGATAAACAATCACTTTCTTTTTAACACTTTAAATGCACTGGCAGGTATGGCCATAAAGGAAAATGCTGTGGAGACATACCAGTCAATAATTGATATTTCAAAAATGCTCAGATATACCTCCACTACTGAAAGTCAATTTGTGCAAATGAAGAACGAACTTCAATATATTCAGAATTACACCAGCCTTCAAAAATTGAGATATGGAGAAAGGCTCAGGATAGATATGGAGGTATCTCCCGAAGTTTATGACAGCAATATCCCATTCAACTGCCTGCAGCCCATAGTGGAAAATTGCTTTGTTCATGGCTTTAAGGATATGAAATTCGGAATGAAGGTTGAAATTAAAGCTGTTATGGACAATAAAAATGTGGTGATACGGATCGTTGATAATGGGCGGGGCATGAACCCACAGGAGTTAAGCCTCCTTAGGAGTAAAATACATGATTATGAAAAATATGAGCTTAGAGGCCTTATGATGGTGTTTTCAAAGTTAAAGCTGTTTTACGGAGATAAGTTTAATCTGATTATAGATAGCAAGCCAGGGAACGGAACCGCTGTAAAGCTGGTTATTCCTGAATTTCTGGTTCAAAATTGATGGAGGTAATATGAGAAGGGCAGTTATCGTCGATGATGAGGAATTATCCATTGACCTCATTAAGTACCTTATTAAAAGATATGAGCTTCCCATAGAAGTAATTGGACAGGCTTCTTCCGGGGATGAAGCGGTGGAGATTATAACAAGGCTTAAGCCGGATATGGTTTTTGTTGACATCATGATGCCGGTAATGGATGGTTTGGAGGTAATGGAAAGAATAAGAGCTTTCAGCAGCAATATAAGCTTTATTGTTATTACTGCCTATGGCTATTTTGAATACGCCCAGGCGTCTTTAAGGCTTGGAGCCAAGGATATTCTGCTGAAGCCTATTGAGCCTGAACTGTTTCTCGAAACTGCTGAGAGGGCTTTGGGATATAAACATTTCGATAATAAAATATTTAATGAGATCCTTGAATATATCAATAGCAGTTATTATGAAAATATTGAATTGAAGGATTGTGCTGAAAAATTTCATACTAGTCCAAGCTATATTGCAAGGATGTTTAAAAAGTATTGCAATACTAGCTTCATAACTTATCTTAATGACAGAAGGATAAAAATAGCTGTAAAGTATTTAAAGGAGTCGGATCTATCAATCAAGGAAGTAGCATATAAGGTGGGATATAACAATCTTAACTACTTTTATAAAATATTTAAAAAAAATACTGGTGTTACCCCAAACGTGTTTAAAAATACTGAAAATTAGTTTATAATGAAATTGTTGCTTGTACAACCATCAATTTTTATAAAATAGATAAATAATTTTTAGGGGGTTATTATATGTTTACAAATCACAGACCTGTTTGGCTGGAGGTTGATCTTGATATTATCGCAGAAAACATGCGAAATATCAGGGCACTGGCAAAGTCGAAGGAAATTTTTGGTATAGTAAAGGCCGATTGCTATGGTCATGGTGCAGTGGATGTGGCACCAGTGCTGCTTGAAAACGGTGCAACCAGATTAGCTGTAGCAGTTTCTACAGAAGGAGTGGAGCTAAGAAAGTCAGGTTTAACCTGTCAGATAAATGTTTTAGGAGTTACACCTCCCTCATTGTTTGGTGATTTGGTTGAATATGATCTGGAACCAGTAGTGTTTAGTTATGATTATGCTAAAGAATTTGCAGAATTTGCAAAAAGCAAGGGTAAAATTGCTAAAATCCATTTGGCAGTAGATTCCGGAATGGGAAGAATAGGATTCCTGCCCACTGAAGAAAGTGTTAATGAGGCAGTGGCCATAAGCAAACTGGATAACATAGAAATCCAAGGAATATTCTCTCATTTCAGTACCTCTGATGAGGCTGACAAAGAATATTCAAAGCTGCAGTTTGAGAAATACAACTGGTTTATTAGCAAGATTGAAGAAAAGGGACTACATATCAAATTAAAGAATATTGCTAACAGTGCAGCTATAACTGATCTTCAGAATACTCACCTGGATGGTGTAAGGCCTGGAATTATTCTATACGGTTATTATTCCTCAGAGGAGCAGGATCACAGCATTTTGAAGGTAAAACCAGCCATGACCTGGAAGGCAAGCATTCTCCATATAAAGACATTGGAGGCAGGACAATATATCGGCTACGGAAGAAAGTTCAAAACTGAAAGAAAGAGCATAATAGGGACCTTAGGTATAGGCTATGCAGATGGATATACCAGAATGCTTTCCGGAAAAGCCAAGGTAATTATAAATGGAAAGTTCGCACCTGTAGTAGGAAACATATGTATGGACCAGTGCATGATAGACCTGACAGACATTGGCGATGTTAAAATTGGTGATGATGTAATTCTTATGGGAAGCCAGGGTGATCTGAAGTTTGATGCAGATGATATGGCAGCATGTCTTGGAACCATTAAGAATGAAGTTGTTTGCATGCCTGGAAAGAGGGTACCAAGGGTATACCTAAAGGATGGCAAGGTAGTAAAGGTTAGGAATTTTATATAAACAGCAACACAGTCAGAGATAACTCTGGCTGTGTTTTTTTGTTCAAACTTGTTCAAAATTAAGTCAATATAATTGATATAAATAAATAATGCATTATGTAATAATAATTTTAAGAAAACAGTTAAAATGCCAGGTCTGTTATAAAGGAGATTGATTATGGGACAGCTTATGATAGGAAAATTGGTGGCGGATGCCATTACTTCAGAGTTGAAAAAGAAAGTTGATATAATTAAAAGCAAAGGTATCAGCCCTAAACTCATTATAGTCAGAGCAGGAGGCAAGTCTAACGATCTGGCCTATGAAAAAGGTGCTGTTAAAAGATGCCAATCTATAGGCATTATTGCCGAGATTAAAGAATATGCTGAAAATATATCACAAGAGGACTTCATATCAGAGCTTGGTAAAATCAATAATGATAAAAGTGTTAATGGCATTTTGGTATTCAGGCCGCTGCCAAAGCAGTTAAGTGAGAGCATAATGAAATATATTATTGCTCCTGAAAAGGATGTGGATTGCTTTAGTCCTGTTAATGTGGCAAAAGTAATGGAAAATGACCAAACAGGCTTTCCCCCCTGCACTCCCTCCGCTGTAATGGAACTGCTGAAATTTTATGATGTGCCTATAAAGGGAAAAAATGCTGTGGTTATAGGACGATCCATGGTGGTGGGAAAGCCCGTGTCAATGCTGCTTCTTAACGAAAATGCAACAGTTACCATATGTCATTCAAAAACCGAGAAGCTTAAGGATATTTGCTCCAGAGCAGATATTCTGGTGGCGGCTATGGGCAGAGCTGAAATGATAGATTCTCATTATATTAAGCCAGGAGCTGTAGTTATAGATGTGGGTATTAACACTGACAAAAATGGAAACCTCTGGGGAGATGTGCTTACCGAAGATTGTATTAAAAAAGCATTGATGATTACTCCGGTACCAGGAGGAGTTGGATCGGTAACCACCTCCATATTAGCCAGAAATGTGGTGAAAGCCTGTATGCAGCAAAACTGTATATGATATTTTAAGGGGAGAATGAAATGAGTGAAAAAAACCATCTTATCCCGGCTGAAATTGCACAATATACCATAGAAACAGGAGTAAAAAAAACAAGACAGAGCTTATTGAA
Organism: uncultured Clostridium sp.; assembly: GCA_937927335.1. GTDB lineage: Bacteria > Bacillota > Clostridia > Clostridiales > Clostridiaceae > UBA699. Next base: position 99,623 of record CALBDU010000043.1, on the reverse strand, counting down.
TATGTTTATATTGGCTATTCTGGCAGGAGCCTTTATAGCTTTTGCAGCAGAGGGCTCAAACATGGCAGCATATAACCTTTTTGCAAAGCCTGAAACTTATGGCCTTGGCAAGGTTCTGGCTGGTGCCATATTTGGTACCGGACTAATGCTGGTGCTCATAGCCGGCGGTGAACTTTTTACGGGAAACACTATGATAATTGCAGCAGTGATGGAAAAAAAGGTCACCATATCATCAATGCTAATTAACTGGGTGGTTGTATATGCAGGGAATTTTGCAGGAGCAGTGTTTATAGCATATATGATGAATATGTCAGGCCTGTTCAGCAGCAGCGGCGGGCTTCTTGGAGGAATTACAATAAAGATCGCCAGCTATAAGGTAGGACTTAGCTTCATGGAAGCATTTTACCTTGGAATAATGTGCAACTGGCTGGTATGCCTGGCAGTTTGGATGAGTTATGGTGCAAAGGATATGGCGGGAAAGCTTCTGGCTGTTTTCTTTCCCATATGGCTTTTTATAACCTCAGGCTTCGAGCACAGCGTTGCAAATATGTACTATATACCGGCAGGAATTATGGCTAAGGGAACCAAAATCTTTGCTGATTCTGCAGGAGCCCTTGGAATTACTGCAGAAAAGCTGCAACACCTTAATTGGGGGACCTTTGCAGTAAATAACCTGGTGCCCGTGACTCTGGGCAATATTGTGGGCGGAGGCATTTTCGTAGCTGCAGTTTACTGGTTTATTTATATAAGAAAAAAAGGTGCTGCAGGAAAGTATTAAGTATTTATTAAAGTTATGATAGAGTATATACTATCCTTCAAATCTTTGTTATAATGATTTTGTTAAAAAATATTGAAAAGATAATTAAATATTGATGGATGATTGCAGCAGGAGATAACATTTATGTTAACCGAAGAGGCAATGGCAGGTCCAAACTGCCAGAAACTATCAGGTAAAAGAACTGCTGTAGGACATAACTCTGAAAATCTGCGATAATAAGACAGAACCGTCGGGGAAAGATTGCTAAATCAAAGCTCTCAGGTTAATAACAGAGGCCATATGGGACAGTAGCCCCATATGGTCTTTTCCATATTTTTTTAGTTTTCACTTTAGGAGGTAAAATTATGGAAAAATTAAACAACACTATATTGACAGAGAAAATCAGGCGGATAAAAAATGAGTATGATGCAGTTAAAAAAAGTGCAGGACTTTTTGATGTGTCTTGCATTGGAAAAATTGAAATCAAGGGTGCAGATGCATTTTCTTTTATACAAAAGCTGGTAACTAATGATATCAGTCATTTAAGTAATAATGAGGGACTTCATACATTAATGTGCTATCCTTATGGAGCTGTAATGGAATCCATGATACTATACAAGTTCGGTGAGGGTCATTATTTATTTGTAATCAACTCCGGAAATATCGAGAAGACTTTTAAGTGGATCATTAATAGGAAACGCTATCAGAACCTAAGTATAATAAATATTACAGGGTCTCTTTATCAGCTTGCAGTGCATGGTCCTAAATCTGTTAAAATACTTCAAAAGCTTACGGAGACCAACTTAAATAAAATTGAACGTTTTACATTTATGGAAGATGTTATAGTTGATAACAAGAGCTGTATGCTTTCAAGGATGGGCTGTGTCGGTGTGGATGGTTTTGAAATATATACATCCTGGGAAAATGGAAAAGACATATGCCGCAAAATATTGAATGAAGGCGAACAGGAAGGCATTAAATTTGTGGGAGCTGAAACCAGGGACGTCCTAAGGCATGAAGCTCATTTGCTCTTTGGAGACGAACTGGAAGATATAACTCCTCTGGAAGCAGGCTTTGCAGACTATATAAAATTCGATAAAGATGATTTTATCGGTAAAAGTGCTTTGTTAAAGCAAAGCAGCAAAGGTATAACTAAAAAAGTAGTTTCTCTGCAGCTTAATGAAAAAGGAAGCATTCCAACACCCGGGGCAGGTATATTTGCCAACGACAAAAAAGTAGGTACAGTAACTTCATGGCACTTTTCTCCAAGAAAAGGAACCGGAGTGGGAGTTGCGGTGCTGGAGTTAAAGTATGCAAATAAAGGTACAAAGGTATTTGTGAAGGATACAAATGAATTAGTGGAAGCTAAGATCATTGTATAAGCTAATTCCGTTTAAACAGGTTTTTCTGAAAAAAATAAGCTATGGAACAGCAAACCACTACAATTGATATTCCAATTATCATTGATAAATAGTTGCTGAACCCTCCATACTTCATACTACCACCTCGATTTTAAGGATATTATAAAATGCAATATTTTATAATATCCTTTATTATTTTGCAAATATGCATAATTAAATACCGCATTGGAAAAATATTTATATAAAATTCATATTTCTATGAAATGGGGGAACGAGTATGATTAATTCAAAACTGAATACATCCCTCCATGTAAATATAAGCAAGATTAAAAGCATTCTCGGCATTAACTCTGATCTTATAATAAGAAATTTTAATGTAGGCAGGGAAGGAAAGATATCTGCGGCCATTATTTACTTTGATAATATGGTTTCCAAGAACGACATTGATTCGCAAATTATGAAATCATTGCTGGTAGATTCTTATATATCAGGGCTTATGAGCGGTAATGAAATAATTTCAGAAATACTATCGGGAAATGTTATTACAAATACCCAGATAAAGTTAAAATCATCTATAAAGGATCTGGCTGATGAAATTGCAAAAGGCAATATCGCCATCTTATTTGATGGTTTGGAAAAGGTTTTAATAATTGAGGAAAAGGGATATGAATTCAGAAAAGTTGACCAGTCTGAAGTGGAACCCACAGTTAAGGGTTCCAAGGATGCCTTCATTGAAGTTATGGGTGTTAATTTATCCCTTGTGAGAAGAAGAATAAATAACTCCGATTTAATATTTGAATCCTTCACTCTAGGCAGCATAAGCCGTACAAAGCTGTGTATAGGCTATATACGGGGGCTTTGTTCCAGTGAACTTATTAATGAAGTTAGAAATAGATTGAATAAAATTAGTGCAGACAATGTAACAGGGAGCAACTATATTGAAGAACAAATTAATGATAGTAAGCTGTCTGTATTTCCTCAAGTCAGGAGTACTGACAGGCCTGATGCAGCCAGTGCTGCTTTGATGGAAGGGAGAGTTGTTGTTATTGTAGATAACACCCCAGTTGTTTTAATAATCCCAGGGGAGTTTTTTTCCTTGCTGCAATCTGCGGATGATTATTATAACAGGTTTACATTTTCAAGCTTAATAAGGCTGCTTAGATATTTAACTCTCAGCATAGCGCTGATACTCCCTTCATTATATATTGCAGTGGTTAATTTTCATCAGGAACTAATACCAACCAGACTTCTGGAAAGTATAATTATAGCGCGAAGAGGAGTACCCTTGCCAAATTATGCTGAAGCCTTTCTCATGGAAATGGCATTTGAAATTCTTCGCGAAGCAGGAGTAAGATTGCCAAGATCAGTTGGACCTGCTATTAGCATAGTTGGAGGCTTGGTTATAGGCCAGGCTGCGGTGCAGGCTTCAGTGGTATCTCCATTGATGGTTATAGTAGTATCCCTTACAGCTATTGCATCATTTACAGCACCTCAATATAATATTTCACTTTCTGTGCGTATTTTAAGGTTTACTTTGATAATTTTATCATCAATACTGGGTTTATATGGCCTAATGCTTGGACTTCTTTTCATACTTGTTCATATGTGCTCCATCAAAAGCTTCGGGACTCCTTATCTCTATCCGTTGGCACCCCTTGATCCAGCAGGGTTAAAAGATACAATACTCAGGTTTCCGTTTTGGTCATTATCCAAGTTTAAAGCTGCCGAAAGAATCTCTTCAAATATTGATGGCAGGGGGAGGACGCCTTGAAATGTAAAATGGCAGCAATTCTAATATTAATACAAATATTTTCTTTTACAGCATGCTGGGATTCAACGGAAACTGAAAGGCTGGCGGTGGTTACCTTATTAGGAATAGGGCTGGATAGTGAAAATAAAATTGAAGTTACAATACAGGAAACCGGTGGAAAAAACAAGTCTAATTTTAATGTTTTCAATGAATCCGGAGATACTATATCTGAAGCAGTTGAAAAAATGGCTCTAAACCAGCATCACAGGATTTATTTCGGACATACAAAGGTGGTTATATTATCCGAAGAGCTTGCATCAACCAAAGGAATAGTGCCAGTAATTGATTTTTTTCAGCGTGAAGGCGAGATAAGGCCTACAGCAAAATTATTAGTTTCTAAAAACGAGCAATTAAACAGGATTTTCAGTACTGACTTTGGTTTTAGCTCTGATACAGGTACTATTTTGGAGGAAACGCTGAAAAATAGAAAAAATTCACCTAATGCTCTGGCAAATAATATTAATGATTTTATTGAACTGCTGGCTTCTCCAGGCTGTGAAGCCTTCACAGCCGGCATAGGCTTAAAAATAAAAGATGTAAATATTGCAAGCAAAAGCTCGGCAAATAAGAATGAAATATTTGATTTAAGCAGTATAGCAATATTTAAAGACACTAAAATGACAGATTGGTTAACAGGAGATGAAGCCAGAGGTCTTTGGTGGGTTAAGGGAAATCCAGTGGGAGGTCTTGTTTCTATTTCCTTTGGTAATAAAAAACTATCCTCCAGGATAGTCAGGGGAAGATCCAATATAAAGCCTTCCATAAATGGAGATAAGATTTATATAGACATTAATACCAATGTCATATGCAATATTGAAGAAAGCCAGTTTATAACCGATTTTTTAAATGAACCATTATTACGAGAAATTGAAGAAGCTCAAAACGAGAAAATCAAGGAGGAAATATCTGCAGCAGTTAAAAAGTCATTGAGCTTAAAACAGGATATATTTGGGTTTGGCAAATACATTTATGCTTCTTACCCTGTTTATTTTGTGAAAAACACGTCCTATTACAAGGATATTAACATCAATATCAAGGTTAGCTCTACAGTGAGAAATATTCGCATTAATTATAAGCCGCTGATAAGGCAATAAAGGAGGGTACGTATGCTATTAACCATAATACTGATTTTTACAGCATTGATTTTTATTGAAACAATAGCTGCTGCGAGGCAAAAATTGTGGAGAGACTTTACTTCATTAATTGTGTTAACAGCCTTCAGCATATGCTTTTCAATATTTAAAATGGTTGATATTCCTACTCCCATAATTCTTTTAAAGGAATTGTTTTTCCCAATAGGCAGAGCTGTTTTTAGAAACCATTAAGGTGGTGTTTTATGAATAATAAGGAAATTATAAGTACAAATCAGTTTGTTTGGATGCTGTTTACTATAATTACCTCTTTTACAACCCTTCAGATTCTGGGAATGCTTATATATCACGCAGGAAGAGATGCATGGCTATCTGCATTGGGGGCCTGGTTTCTGGATGTAATGCTGGCTTTGGTCTATGGATATATGGCAGTGCGGTTCCCGGGACAGAATATGATGCAGTACAGTGTAACGATTTTGGGAAATTTTTTTGGGAAACTGGTTGGCTTTTTATTTTGTCTTTTCTTTTTAATGGTTGCTTCATTTCTTATGCGATCCATAGGCATGCTTATTTCAAATGTTATATTGCCCAATACACCAATGCAGCTTGTTATACTAACTGGATTCATATTTGCTTCCTATGCTGTAAAAAAAGGGATAGAAACAATAGCAAGAGCATGTGAAATTTTAGGGCCGGTATATTTTATAAGCCTGCTGCTGCTGTTGATATTTATTTTTCCCCTGGTGGACATAAATCAAATTAAGCCTCAGCTGGTAAATGGCACTTATCCATTTATTACAGGATCAATATTTTTAGTATCATATTATGGGATATGCATTATCATGGGCATGTATTCCCCAATATGCAGTAAACAGGAAAATGGGTTTATTGCTAAGTTTATTGCAGTTAGTATGGGAGCTTTTATTATATCTATACTTGTTTCTTTCGGTGTGGGAGTTTTTGGCTGCGACCAGGCTGGGAACCTGGTAAATGTGGGTTGGCAGTTAACCAGAATGATTGATATAGGTGATATTATCCAGCGTGTGGAAATTATATGGATGATAATAGCCATAGGGGCAGGTATAATAACTGTGGCAAATATGTTGTGGGCATTTTGCAAAGGGGTCTCGGATCTAACAGGCCTTAGCTCCTATAAAAGTATTACATATCCTTCAGCTCTCCTTGCACTTGTTTTAAGCATAATATCCTTTGACAGCAACGCGGAGCTTTTAAATTTTGCTTTTTATTCTTATCCGCTTATTGGCGTGTTTATACAGACGGGATTAGAATTATTCTTATTTGTTATGGCATTTGTATTAAAGAAATAACAGAGTGGGAGGGGACCACTCTGTTATATTTCTGCAGCTATATAATCTCCCATAGCATTTGTGCCAATGAGGATTTTTCCGTCTTCCATAATATCTGCAGTTCTGTACCCATTTTTAATAATATTTGAAACTGCTTTTTCTATAGCTTCTGCAGCAGCATTCAAATAAAGGCTGTACCTCAGCAGCATGGCGGCACTCATTATGGTACCTATAGGATTTGCCTGATCCATTCCGGCAATGTCGGGAGCTGAACCATGGATAGGTTCATAAAGCCCAATGGAGTTTTCTCCCAAACTGGCAGAGGGCAGCATACCTAATGAACCGGTAAGCATTGAAGCTTCATCACTTAAAATGTCTCCAAACATATTCTCAGTAAGGATTGTATCAAATTGTTTTGGGTTGTTGATCAGCTGCATTGCTGCATTATCAACATACATATGATTGAGCTCTACATCAGGGTAGTCCACTGCAACCTTTGCAGTAACCTCCCGCCAAAGCCTGGAGGTATGGAGTACGTTTGCCTTGTCTACTAAAGTGAGCTTTCCATTTCTACCTCTGGCAACCTGGAAGGCAGTTTTCGCAATTCTCTCTATTTCAAAACTTGTATATTCAATGGTATCCAGGGCTTTTTTACCCCCTGGAACTTCATAAGTTTTCTTTTCTCCAAAATAAGCTCCGCCTATCAATTCTCTTACGATCATAATATCAATACCATCTTTTAATACATCCATCTTCAGATTTGAAGCAGCTGCCAGCTCTTTAAATAGTATGGCAGGTCTAAGGTTTGCGTAAACTCCCAGAGCTTTTCTTAAACCCAGTAAACCAGCTTCAGGTCTCAAATCAGAGGGAAGGCTGTCCCATTTAGAACCTCCTACTGCTCCTAAAAGAATGGCTGAGCTTTTCTTACATATGTTAATAGTGTTCTCAGGAAGTGGAACACCGATATTATCTATAGCATGACCTCCAAGTTCAGCTTCTTCAAATTCAAATTTCACATCGTATTTTTTCTCAACAGCTTTTAGTACCTTTACAGCCTGGGCTGTTACTTCCGGCCCGATGCCGTCTCCAGGAATTACAGCAATTCTCATAATAATGTCTCCTTTTTGGTTTGTTTAATGTAGTTGATAAGACCCTCAGCCTCCATAATTTTTTCCATGAATTCAGGAAATACTTCAGTTTTGTAGCGTGTACCTTTTGTAATATTTTCGATTTTGCCGGTACTGACATCTATGGATATTTCGTCACCATTTTCTGCATCCCTGGCGGCTTCTGCACATTCAATTATTGGCAGACCTATATTGATTGCATTTCTATAGAAAATTCTTGCAAAGCTTTCTGCCAGTACACAGCTTATTCCGGAAGATTTTATTGATATGGGGGCATGCTCCCTGGAGGAGCCGCAGCCGAAGTTTTTTCCAGCTGCAATAATGCTGGCGGATTTAACCTTATTAAAAAAATCCTTATCCAGATCCTCCATGCAATGAGCTGCAAGCTCTGCCGGAATGCTGGTGTTTAAATATCTTGCCGGTATGATAACATCAGTATCAATATTATCACCATATTTAATTACATTACCCTTAATCAAAATACTACCTCCTCTGGAGACGAGATTTTTCCTGTTACGGCAGAGGCGGCTGCTACTGCTGGACTTGCCAGATATACTTCGCTTTCAGGATGTCCCATTCTTCCTACAAAATTTCTGTTTGTGGTGGCCACAGCTCTTTCACCGGCAGCCAGCACACCCATATGCCCTCCAAGGCAGGGACCGCAGGTTGGTGTGCTTACAACAGCTCCTGCTTCAATAAATGTTTCAATTAATCCTTCTCTCACAGCTTGAAGATATATTGCCTGGGTGGCTGGAAAAATAATAGCTCTCACGTTTTTGTTTATTTTCTTACCCTTAAGTACCCTGGCAGCTGCCCTTAAATCGTCAATTCTACCATTTGTGCAAGAGCCGATTACTACCTGGTCAATTTTTATATCTCCTGCCTCATCTATGGTTTTTGTATTATCAGGTATGTGAGGAAAGGCTACTGTAGGCCTTATATCTGAAAGGTTTATTATTAATGTTTCCGAATATACAGCATCCACATCGGCATTATATATTTTGTATTCTCTTTTTGAATGTTCCTTCATATATTCTTCAGTTTTATCATCCACATCGAAAATTCCATTTTTCGCACCTGCTTCAATTGCCATATTTGCCATAGTGAACCTGTCATCCATGGTAAGATTCTTAAGACCTGGCCCAGTAAATTCCATGGATTTGTACAAGGCCCCATCCACCCCTATTTTTCCGATTATATGGAGAATTACATCCTTTCCGCTTACCCAGGGAGCAAGTTTTCCTGTAATTTCAAACTTAATGGCTTCCGGTACCTTAAACCAGGCTTCCCCGGTAGCCATACCTGCTCCCATATCAGTACTTCCAACACCAGTGGAGAAGGCACCTAAGGCTCCATAGGTACAGGTATGAGAATCAGCGCCAATAATCACATCTCCAGCAACAGCCAGACCTTTTTCAGGGATTAAGGCATGCTCGATGCCCATTTCACCAATCTCGAAGTAATTTTTAATATTCATTTTATGTGCAAAATCCCTGCAGCATTTGCACTGCTCAGCTGATTTAATATCCTTGTTTGGGGTAAAATGATCAGGTACAATTGCTATCTTTTCTTCATGAAAAACCTGACTGGAGCCTATTTTTTCAAATTCCTTTATAGCAACCGGTGTGGTTATGTCATTCCCTAATACAAGATCAAGCTTTGCCTTAATTAATTGTCCTGGTTTAACGCTAGCCAGTCCTGAATGGTCTGCCAGTATCTTTTGCGTCATTGTCATTCCCATATTGTGTTCCTCCTAAGTTTTGCCTGCTTAAGGCTGTTTGAATTAAAACATCATGAATGTTGCTGAATATTCACAGCTCTCGCAGGAATTTTCACTTTTCATGTCTCTTAAATGTTGATAATATTCTTTTCCTCCAGCAAATACAGAAGTGCTGGTTCTGTTGTTTTCTCCCAAGTTTCTTGAATTTGATGTTTCTATCATGTTTGAATATCTTGTCATATCATTTTCCTCCTTAAAAATTAATTTTTATTTTCATTTTTCACTGGCCAGATGAAAAATAATTTTTGATATAAAAAAAGACAGTCCTTCTCATGGGGCGAGAAGTCTGTCGCGGTACCACCCAAATTTATCACTTTATCAAATAACGGCATTTACCGGCGCAGCTTACTAAATTCAGCCTGCAGCTCCAGGGGGAGTTTCAATATGAATATTTATGGGCTTCCACCAGCTCCCACTCTCTTTGAAATATTTATCATACCTACTTAATCCTATCTTAGCTTTTAATTTCTATTTAGTTTTTGGGTAAATAAAATGGACATATTTCTCATGGGGCGAGAAATATGTCCGCGGTACCACCCAAATTTATCACTTCATTAAATAACGGCATTTGCCGGCACAGCTTACTAAATTCAGCCTGCAACTTGAGGGTGAGTTTCAATAGGTTTGTTTCCGGGCTTCCACCATACACCGGTCTCTTTAAAACATTTACCGTATTTACTTATCCCTGTCATAGTTTTTATATATTGTTTAATAATTTACAACATTTTAAACATTATGTCAATGGTTTTTTAAAAAAATTAACTTAAAACATCATAAATGTTGCTGAGTACTCATTGTTGTCTTTATCATTTTTGAGATTTTTCAAGTACTGGTAGTAGTCTCTTCCTCCAGCATATACCTTTGATTCGTTTTTTTCTTCTTTGAAATTCCTATTCTTATCTGTCATGATTGATATACCTCCTAATTATTATTTTTTATAAACTGGTGTACAGAAATGTGCATATTTTTCTTTTTTACCTGTAGTTAACCCAAAGAATAAATCTTTGATTTTTTTGCAAGTATCTCCTCCGTGTCCGGTGCCAACTTTACGCCTGTCAACCTCTACAACTGCTGTAACTTCCATGGCAGTGCCGCTGAAAAATACTTCATCTGCAGAATACAATTCTGTTCTGGATACCTTTCTTTCTTCAACTTCCATACCAAGCTCTTCTTTTGCAAGCATAATTACAGTATTTCTTGTTATTCCTTCAAGTATATTTTCCGAAACAGCTGGAGTTACAAGTTTTCCGTTTTTAACCAGGAAGATATTTTCTCCTGGTCCTTCACATACATGGCCGTCCTTTGTTAAAAATACTGCTTCATCAAAACCGTTTTGGACCACTTCCAGAGATGCCAGTCCCGAGTTCATATAAGCTGCACTAGCTTTTGTCCTTGGAGGAAGCATATTGTCCTCCAATCTGGTCCAGGAGCTAACTGCAACTCTGAGTTCGTCTTTTCCTGCATAGCTTCCTAAAGGCTGACAGTAAATCACTACCCTGTTATCGTCATCCAATAGGGTAGGGGATATGGAATCTGAGCCTTTAAAAGCTACCGGTCTTATATATGTCGTACCCCTGTAGTTATTTTTCTTAAGCAGCTCTACTGTAAAGTCACATAACTCCTGTGCTGTATAAGGAATGTTAATATATGTGGTTTTACAGGATTGAAGAAGTCTTTCATAATGCTCCTTCATCCTGAATACAAACAACTCTTCCTGCTCACTATCCCAGTAAGCTCTTATTCCTTCAAACACTGCCAGACCGTAATTGAAGGCTTTACACCTGACACTGATGCTGACTTCACTTTCCTCTACAATTTTACCCTGATAAAAAACGTATGATTTTTCCATTTTGACCCTCCTATATATAAAAATAAGCCTTTCATCCTTGTATAAAACAGGGACGAAAGGCTAACTTCCGTGGTACCACCCAAATTCATCATTTATAAAATGACCTCATTGCACTATAAAGGGTGTACCCTCATGAGCTTACGTTATTTCAGCCCATATTCTCCGGAATGATTTTCGAAGTCTGCCTGACACCGGTTTTCACCATACCCGGTTCTCTTTGCCCAGGGGATAAACTTTTACTTTTCCATCACTGAATTTTATTCAACTTTTGTCCTTTTTACAAAAGGCATCATTTCTCTTAATTCTGCACCTACTTTTTCAATAAGATGTTCTTTTTCCATTCTCCTTACTGAATTGAAGTATGGTCTTCCAACCTGGTTTTCCACAAGCCAGTTCTTTGCAAAGGTACCATCCTGGATTTCAGAAAGCACCTTTTTCATTTCCTTTCTTGTTTCCTGGTTTACAATCCTTTTACCTGTTACATAGTCTCCATATTCAGCAGTATCGCTGATTGAATATCTCATGGTGTTAAGTCCTCCTTGGTTAAGAAGATCCACTATCAGCTTCATTTCATGGAGACACTCAAAGTATGCGCTTTCTGGCTGGTAGCCGGCTTCTACTAAGGTATCAAAACCTGCTTTGATAAGCTCTGTAACTCCTCCGCAAAGTACTGCCTGTTCACCAAACAAGTCGGTTTCAGTTTCCTCCTTGAAGGTTGTTTCCAGCACTCCAGCTCTTGTTCCACCGATTGCCTTAGCATATGCCAGTGCATTTTGTTTTGCTTTTCCGCTGAAATCCTGGTGCACTGCTATGAGGCATGGAACTCCGGCTCCTTCTGTAAATTGGCTTCTCACAGTGTGGCCGGGACCCTTAGGTGCAACCATGAACACATCTACATCTGAAGGAGGTACGATCTGTCCATAGTGTATATTGAACCCATGTGCGAATATCAGCGCTTTTTCAGGTGTGAGATATGGTTCTATTTTTTCCTTATACATTTTTGACTGTTTTTCATCTGGAATAAGAATCATGACAAAATCCGAATTTTTAACGGCACTGCTTACCTCATCTACTTCAAGGCCAGCTGCCTCAGCTCTTTTCCAGGACTTGCTGCCTTCATACAGACCTACAACTACGTTTACTCCATTGTCCTTCATGTTCAATGCATGTGCATGTCCTTGACTTCCATAGCCTATAACTGCTACTTTTTTTCCTTCCAGTAACTTTAAATCTGCGTCATTATCGTAATATAACTTAGCCATTTTAAACCTCCGTAAATTCTATTTGATTTCAAAATATTCTGCATATTAAATTTTCACTAGTGATTACATGCAACTGATTGGGTGATTTTACTAAAAAAGCGTATAAAAAAACAGACTTGATCCCATTGGGGCGAAGTCTGCTCGCGGTACCACCCATTTTATAACTTAAAATTTTAACGGCTTTGCCGGCGTGGCTTACTATTAATTCAGCCTGCTGCTCGGAGGTGATTTTCAGAATTTATCCCTTTGTGGGCTTTCACCTAACCCCACTCTCTTTAAAAGTTCTGACCTTCTTACTCTTCCTCGTCAATGCATTTATTATTTTAATCAATTTATCATGTATTTTTTGCAATGTCAACACTTTTTTTAAAACTTTTTTAAAAAATTAATTGTATACGCTTTCATTTTTCAAAATAAATATTTAATTGAATCTAGAGTTTGGAGGTGTATAATATTATATAAATGCAAATCTTTTACAAAGGAAAGAGGGAATATATTATGGCACAAGTTACAAGACAGGATGCACTGGAGCTTTTAAAAAAATATAACAAAAGCGACAGCCTTATCAAGCATGCGCTTTCTGTGGAAGCAGTTATGAGGCATTTTGCAGATCTGTACAATGAAGATGTTGATAAATGGGGAGTTATCGGATTAATCCATGATATCGACTATGAAATGTATCCTGAAGAGCATTGTGTAAAAGCGGGGGAGCTTTTACGGGAAGCAGGATATCCTGAGGATTACATACACGGAGTACAATGCCATGGTTATGGAATATGTATTGATGTGGAACCAAAAGAAAAAATGGAGCTGGTGTTGTTCACTATAGATGAGCTAACAGGACTTATTACAGCCACTGCATTGATGAGGCCCACAAAAAGCATATTGGATATGGAGGTTAAGTCCGTTAAGAAGAAATGGAAACAGAAAAGCTTCGCTGCCGGCGTAAACAGGGAAGTAATTGAAGGAGGAGCGGAAAAACTGGGAGTCTCCATGGAAGAGGTAATAGCGGAAACAATAAAAGGAATGCAGAACGTGGCAGAAGAAATAGGCTTGAGGGGAGATTTATAAAAATATGCGCTGTACTTTTGTATAGCGTTTTTCATTTAATAAAATTTTAATTATTTAAAAATAGTACTTGTTATTGTGTCATGATATAATTTTATGTGAAAGGCGGGGATAAGTTTGCAGTACAATATATTAGTTGTGGATGACGATGAGGCTATAAGAAATGCCATTGAAATATATTTAAAAAATGAAGAAATGATTGTATTTAAGGCTGGAGATGGCTTGGAATGCCTGAACATTCTGGAAACCAATGATATCCACCTCATTCTAATGGATATAATGATGCCTAATATGGATGGTTTCGATGCCACTCTTAAAATAAGGGAACATAAAAATATCCCGATTATTATGCTCTCGGCTAAATCTGAGGATTCAGATAAAATCGCAGGCTTGAATATCGGAGCGGATGATTACATAACAAAACCCTTTAATCCCATGGAGCTTACGGCAAGAGTTAAATCTCAATTGAGAAGATATGTGGACCTTGGAACATACAAAAGCGAGGATGAAATTAATGTAAGAGACCTTGTGTTGAATAAAAAAACCAAACAGGTTACTGTGGAGGGTACTTTAGTTAAGCTTACATCTATAGAGTACAAGATTTTGGAGCTTCTCATGGACAATCCAGGAACAGTTTTTTCCATAGAACAAATATATGAAAGGGCTTGGAATGAACCTTATTTCAACTCTGAGAATACTGTTGCTGTGCATATTAGAAGGATAAGGGAAAAAATTGAGATAAATCCGAAGGATCCTAAATACTTGAAGGTGGTGTGGGGCATTGGATATAAAATCGAAAAATAAAATCTTATGCTTTATTTTTTTCATAGCTGCTTCGGTTTTTCTTGCCGGAACATTGATATCTGCAGTGGATATAATGAAAAACCATAACTACTTCAGACGGGACTATTATTTCAACAGCATGCAGTTTAAAAGTGAAGCTGCTGAATATATGAAGAATGCAGTGAGGCTTAATACTGAAATACGCAGCAGTGATACGGAATATGGGGTCATAAAAAAATATCTGGAAAGCAAGCCTGCACTAAGATATTATATAATATTCAACAGCGGCAGGGCTGTTTATACTAACATTAAAGGTAATACAGACATTAACAGATACATCAATGAAAGCGGCTTATACTCTCTTAAGCTGCCTGCATACATAATCGGAGACACTATTTATCCCGAGATAAATTTGTGGTTTAAAAATACCAATTCTGAAGGCTGGATAGTGATAGATAAAAATACTCAGGGATACAATGAAATAATAGAGGGCTATAAATATTACCTGTCCATAAGGCAGAGGGTGATAAAGGAGTCATGGATATGCTTTGTGGCGGCTGTAATGTTTTTACTGGCAGCGGTACTGCCAGCCAAAAGGGGCATCAGGTGTTGCAGTCTCGGTGAAGCATATAAAAAGAAGGCATCCTTTGATTTAAGAGTTGTTTTATTTCTATTGTACACAGCAGCTATGGTTGTTTATATATTTAACATGTCTTTTTTCTATATGCCCATGGGCTTGGATCAGCTGCTGAAGCTAGTTATAACTTCCTTCTATGGGGCATTTGCAATAACTAGTTTTGCAACCTTTCCTAAAAGCAAACTGTCGCTGCAGGAGGAATGGGAAAAAGCTTTTACCAGCAGATTCATTAAAAAGGCTGCAGATGACTTTGATAAAAAAAGTATTGGATCAAAAACTGCATATGTAATTTTTTTAACAGTTATATTTGGTACATGTATTAGTGGCTTTGTATTATCAATTGAGAATAACATGAGGTATTTTCCACTTGTTTTAACTGCATATATTTTGTTGTATATTTTATTTATGCCAAGGTACATTATAGGAAAAATAAGATACTTGAATAAAATAATTCAAGGTACCGAAGCTATAACTGCAGGTGATTTAAATTACAGCATAGATGAAAAAGGTCGGGGAAATCTTAACAAGCTTGCTGTTAATATAAACAATATGCGTAAAAGCTTTAAAAACTCCCTTGAAAGCGAAATGAAGAGTGAAAGGCTGAAGTCTGAGCTTATAACAAATGTGTCTCATGATTTAAAAACTCCACTGACCTCAATAATAAATTATATAGACCTCCTTAAAAAAGAGGATATTTCAAGGGCGGAAATGGGCGAATACATAAGTATATTGGACAGAAAATCACAAAGGCTGAAGGTTATTATAGAGGATCTGTTTGAAGCATCAAAAATAGCCAGTGGTTCTGTTGAGCTAAATATTGAAACTCTTGATGTAATATCTCTTTTAAATCAGTCATTGGCTGAATTTGATGAAAAAATAAGGGAAGCCTCCCTGGAGTTTAAGGCTAACTATCCTAATCATAAGGTTTATATTGATTTAGATGGCAAAAAGACCTGGAGAGTTTTCGAAAACCTCATTGGAAACATTTTAAAGTACTCCCAGAAAAATACCAGGGTTTATATTGATGTAATTGAAAAGGAAAGCAGTGTATATATTGTTATGAAAAATATTTCTGCATTTGAATTGAATTTTGATGTGGATGAAATATTCGAAAGGTTTAAAAGGGGAGATCAATCTAGAAGTACAGAGGGTTCAGGCTTAGGCCTTGCAATTGCAAAAAGCATAGTTGAAATGCAGGGAGGGCGCCTTACTATCCAGATAGATGGGGATCTTTTTAAATCAATAATTGAATTTAATAAATAATAATGCACTGTCATCTGTTTGATGGCAGTGCTATTTTTTACAGTTTATTTATCATGCTGGCAATATATCCGGCGCCAAAGCCATTATCTATGTTTACAACACTTGTACCGCTGGCACAGCTGTTTAGCATGGAGAGCAGGGCGGATATTCCACCGAAATTGGCTCCATAGCCTACACTAGTGGGTACGGCTATAACAGGCTTATCCACTAATCCTCCAACAACGCTTGCCAGGGCACCCTCCATGCCGGCGACTGCTACCACTACTTTAGCTCCTCGAATTATATCAAGCTTGCTAAACAACCTGTGGATTCCAGCCACTCCAACATCGTTGATCCTTTCAACCCGGTTTCCGAATATTTCGGCTGTTACTGCGGCCTCCTCAGATACAGGCATATCCGAGGTTCCGGCAGTAATAACTGCAATATATGACTCGGTTAAAGGAATATCCCTCTTTTTAACGGTAATTGTTCTCGCAAGCTCGTTAAACTCAGCAGCAGGGCAAATTTCTTTTACTGCTGCATACATTTCGCTGCCAGCTCTGGTACCCAGTATATTATTATTTTTAGTATCCATAAATTTGAATATTTCCTTAACCTGGTCTACGGTTTTGCCTGAGCAGTATATGATTTCCGGATATCCCACTCTAAGCTCCCTGTGATTGTCTATTTTTGCGAAACCCAGGTCCTTATAGGGGAGATCAGCCAGCTTGTTTACCGCAGCTTCTATGGAAATGCTTCCATCCTTTACTTTATCCAGAAGGATTTTAATATCATCAGATCCCATGGTGATTCTCCTTTTCTATAACAGTTTCTGCTACATCTGAATTCAGGCTTCCGGTTCTGTAGCCCTGAATATCAAGAGTTATATATTTAAAACCAAATTTCTTTAGCTCCTTTGAGATTTCATCCAATAAAGCAACGTTAAATAAATCTTCAATATTCCCTCTTGGTACTTCAATCCTGGCCAGGTCTCCGTGACATCTCACCCGTACTGCCCTAAATCCTTTATCCATAAGGAACTTTTCCGATTTTTCTATTTTTATAAAATCCTCAGTTTTCAGCTCAGTTCCATATGGAATTCTGGAAAGAAGGCAAGCGTAAGAAGGTTTATCCCAGGTTGGAAGATTTAATTTTCTGGATAACTCCCTGATCTCAGCCTTGTTTAATCCTGTTTCCAGCAGGGGGCTTTTTATTTCAAGCTCTCTTAAAGCCCTGAGGCCTGGTCTGTAATCATTTATATCATCAGCATTTGTGCCATCCACAACATACTTGTAGCCATTTTTCGCTGCAAAATCCTTGATCATAGAAAAAACAGCAGTTTTACAGAGATAGCATCTGTCTGCAGGGTTATACCTGATTTCCTCCATTATTTCGGGAATATGGATAAATTCATGCCTGATTCCTATAGTTTTTACCAGCTCTTTAGCTTCCTCTACCTCCCACCTGGGAATATAGGGAGATACGATTGTCAGGGCCGCTGCTTTATTTCCAAGGGCTTCCCGGGCAGCCTTTAACAGGAATGTACTGTCAACACCTCCCGAAAAGGCTACAACGGCGCTTTCCAGCTTTTTCATATAATTCAGCAGGTTAATATATTTGTTTTCCATACTTTAAATCTCCATTATTTAATATTATTTTCAACTAAAAACTTTTCATCATTTATTATTGACTCATAATTGTCATCTCTTATTATTTTATGGTCCTCAGAGAAAACCACGGCTCTTTTAAACACACCTCTTGTGTATTCAAAATCATGGGTGGAGCATATCACTGTTTTGCCAGCCAGATTCAAATTTATTAAAAGCTCCCTTAAGAATTTTTTTCCCTTAGGGTCAATTCCACTCATTGGCTCATCAAGAGTTATCACCTGGGGGTTCATTGAAAGTACACTGGCAATGGCAACTCTTTTTTTTTCACCACCACTTAAATTGTAGGGGGCTTCATGCTTGACTTTTTCAATATTGAGCATTTGAAGGCAGTCATAAACCCTTTCATTTACTTTTTCATCGGAAAATCCCATCTGCATTGGACCGAATGCAACCTCCTCATATACCGTGGAACAAAAGAGCTGTGCATCTGTATTCTGAAAAACAAAGCCTATTTTTCTGTGAAAATCTTTTGAATAAGTATTTTTATTAAGTTTTTTTTCTGTAATTTCATCATTATCAAAAAAATATGAGCCTTGTTCAGGAAAAATAATTCCATTAAGCAGCTTCAGAAAGGTGGATTTTCCACTGCCGTTAGGCCCTATCAAAGCAACGGCTTCACCCTCCCTGATATTTAGGTTTATATTATCCAATGCGAATCTGTCCTTATATCTGTATAGGATATTTTCAAGCTTTATCATTATAAGTCCCCTTCGTTATTTTAGAGTAATAAAAAGAATCAGCACCAGTATGTTTGCTGCAGAGTAAAAAATATCTGCTTTATCAATCTTGAATTTTGAGATACTTTTATATTCTCCCGTAAAACCTCTACATTCCATGGCTGAAAACATCTCTTCACCCATATCCTTCGACTTTAAGAATAGATTACCCATTATACTGGTAATGGAAGTATGCTTCCCGTGATTTTTGCCTATGGATCTTAGCTTTAATGCATACAGAAGATTTACTGAATGTTCGCCAAGAATTACAATATATTTTATGGTTATATCCATAACCCATATAAATATATCAGGAACTAAAAACAATTTTAATGATTTAGTGATATAATTCCACTTTGTGGTATAAGATAAAATATTTGCCGACAATATTGATCCAAATACTTTCATTATTATTAAAATGCTGTTATTTATGTTTCCATTAATAAAAGATGGAAGCAGCATTACAAATGTCAGTACAGGAAGTGTTAAGCTTATAGCTAAAATGCTTTTCCTGTGCTGGTTTTCAACAAAAATCAGTAAGAATCCTATATATAGGAAATATATAATTATAAACAGGAAGCTTCTTGATAATGAAAGCAAAATTATATTTAAAATAGTAAATATTACCTTAAGTGTAGCGTTTAAGGTATATATCGGTTTATTGCTGTAGGAGCCTAATTTTCTAATTCTTGACAGCATCCCTAAAATACCGAAAATGCTTCTGTTCAGGAACTGCTCGGTATCCCTTGTATCTATTGGTTTATCCTTTTTTAATAGCCATTCTGCTGTCAATATTTCACCATCCTTCATTAGTGTATGGATTCCTCTTTTTTACTAGTTTTAGTGAATAATAGCCTTACCAGGAACATAATCAGCACAATACCAGCAACTGCAGAAATAATATATGCTGCATAAGCTGGAATGCCATTTATTGAGTAGTCTGCCATCAACGAATCCAATTTTATGCCGTTTTTCATTCCACTGGGCACATACCCTATCATGGATTTAATTTGTCCATTATCCCATTCTCCAAAGGCTGTTCCTGTTGCAAAAAGCCCCAAGGGAGTTAGAACGGCCATAGAGAATATTAAGGTCAATAAAGGCTTTACCTTTAATTCTCTGTCTTGGTGAACTAAAGAGGGCGACACTTTTATTATGTAACCCAATACTGCAGCTGTAATTCCGCCCTCAACAAATCCCGCTAAAAGCAAATGAGGCAGCAGCATGGCAGGAAGAGTAGTGGAGAGACTATAAGGACAATAGAGAGGAAGACCGGCCAAATCTCGAAACAACACAGGCTGAATGCCAAATTCAATAGCAGCAGCAAAGGCAGCCAAATTTATTGATATATACCCTGCAATGAAAGCACTCAGATACTGGCCGCTTACTCCTTTAAACCTGCTCTTTATTATTCTGTAAATATAATAGCCGGAAAATGGCATTATGAAGGCCATATTGAAACAGTTCACACCAAATGCCAGTATTCCGCCATCCCCAAAGAATAAAGCCTGTATTGCAAGAGCAATTGTTATTGATACAACGGCAGCATTTGGGCCGAGCAAGATTGCAGCCAGAACTGAACCTATGGCATGGCCTGAGGTACCTCCAGGCAGTGGTATGTTAAACATCATGATGACGAATGAAAATGCAGCACAGATACCCAGTAAGGGCATTTTCTTTTTTGTAAGCTCCTCTTTAACCTTTGATGAAGCCCTTTTCCAAACCGGTATCATTACTGCTGTAATAACAGCACAGGTAGATGGGCTTAAATAGTTGTCTGGAATATGCATAATTTTGCACCTCTTATTTATATCCGAAATGTTCAGCAATCATATTATATGCTGGAGTTTCCACATCAAGCCTTTTACCAAGTCTTACAACATTGAAAATCAGACTGTCCAGTTCACTGTTTTTACCTGCTTTCATGTCCTTATACAGTGAAGATGTAGCATCTGGAGGGAGTGTATATAAGCTTTTAATATTTATTTCAGTCAAATCGGGTTTAAATTTAAAACCCAGTTTGACGCCAATTTCATTAATTTCATTGCATAGCTTCAGGAAGGTATCCCTGTATTTTTTTTCATTTTGAATAGAACCGGCTGTTATATCATAATAAGTTCCGCAAGCTGCACAGGTGGAAACTAAAGAAAATTTCTTGAATATTTCATTTTCAATTTTATCGGACACTTCAGCATCAATTCCGCATTTAACTAAAGTATTTTTAATTTCCTTCAGTATTAAAGGGTCTGCATTTATACCGGGCCTCTGGCCAAAAACAAGCTTGAACAGTGTGCCCAGATGGATTATAGAACCAGGTGCTTCAATGAAAGCTGAGATATATATGCATCCATCGATTACCTTGCCAGAGCATAGCTTTTTACTTATCCTTTGTCCGATGCCGTAGCCGTTCAGCAAGGGGATAATAATGGTATTTTCATTACTGCTTTTTTCAATAACAGGGATTACACTCTCCAGGGAATAATCCTTAACGCAAAGGAAAATTACATCTGCAGCCTCATTATATTCATCACTGGTATAAGCCTTCACTTCAGGGATATGAAGCTCGCCCTTAATGCCTGATTTAAGCTTTAGCCCGTGGCTTTTAAGAGCCTCTAAAGTTTTCCCACGGGCAATAAAGGATACGTCATTGCCTGCTGCTGACAGGAATCCGCCTAAAGAGCCGCCGATTCCTCCAGTTCCGATTATTAGATATTTCATAAATTTCACCCCTTGGTATTATTATTCATAGTCTGGTTTATATCTATCCGTGTCTTTGATAAAGCTGTAGTATATAGCTTTGAAACCTGATTTTCTTATATTTTTCAGTATTTCAGCTCTGTTTTTCCGTTTATTTAAATAGCCGTTATAAACCCTTGGATTGCCTTTTACGGCTTCCTCTAATGTTTTTGGTATCAGAGTTACACTATCTGAGCGCTGGAGCTCCTTTAACAGAAGTTTTCCTTTTTCATTATTGGCAAGAACCAATGAAATGCCACGTTCATCCATTATATCCTTGGAAATTCCCCAGAAGTCTCCAAGGGTAATGTCGCCGGGTCTGGGGAGCTTTGAAAAACTGCAGCTGTAGCAGGGCAGATTTGAATAAAGATCG
This sequence comes from uncultured Clostridium sp., assembly GCA_937927335.1. Taxonomy (GTDB): domain Bacteria; phylum Bacillota; class Clostridia; order Clostridiales; family Clostridiaceae; genus UBA699. The sequence goes on along the minus strand of CALBDU010000043.1, from coordinate 78,054 downwards.
CATATAAAGCCGTGGAAAAATGGATCCTGTCTGGTTATGCATTGGTAAGAGCCATTTTTAAATTCAGCCTTTACCATATATTTGGACCAGCCCAGGCTTTTATCCCTGAAATTATAGTTTATAACAGCATTGCCGCTGCTGATATATTTTAGATATTCCTCAAAAACCACTTTTGAAGGGATGCCGTGGCATACCACATCTATTGTGAACAGGTTTTCACTGTCAGTAAAGTTTTTTAAGGCAGCCACCTGGCAGGGAGTGCCTGTAAATAGGACCTTCCTGTTGTTTTCCAGGTTTTTTAAAATCTTTCTATAGCTGTCATCCAGTTTGCTTTGCACATACTTTGAGCTTCTGAGTTTTTCCAGGTCCTGAGGATTGTCAATTCCTTCATGAATTACATTTAAGGAGGAGTCCCACCTGGCGCCGTATACTATACCGCCCTGGCTTATAATGTGACGCCCAATTTCTGAGAAAATACCGCCGGATGAACTCTGAAGTCTAATATTATCACTTGTGGAGTAAGCTGCATAAACATCTATTTTGTTACTGTTGTAATTATTTGTTTTATAATTAAAAACAGGGCATACATCTTTGCAGGCACCGCAGTCTGAACAAATGCTTTCGTCAATTTCCGGTACATAGAAGCCTTCATCTGAAAGCTTCATATTCACTGCCTTTACATTGCAGACATTTGAGCATGCAAAACAGCCTGTGCAATTTTCTTTGCCTATGCATTTAATTGATTGATTAGCCATGTTTATCACCTTCATTTTATTTTACCACAATTCAATAGCATAAGGGTGAAATTTATATGCCCGCTTTGTCTCTGTGCTTCTCCAGGGCGGTTCTTCCAGCTTCCGTTATAATTGTGCCGCTGCGTCCCTTCAAAATAGTAACCATGTTGCAGTTTTCCAGATTTGTAAGGATTGTTCTTATCTCCTGTTCACTGATAAATATATTTTCATTTTCACAACCCTTTAATATACTTCTTCTACCAACTCTTCTATTTTCATTGTAAGCCTCTGCAAGTTTTTTTAACACCATTATATAAGAATGAAGGTTTTTGCCTGCAGCTTCCAAAAGCAGATCTTTACCATTATCAAGTTCATTCATATCCTCATCGTAAAAGGGCAGGTCCCGGGCATCCACAGTGTTGATGCCTAGATTTGTAAGATATTCCACATAATTTTGCAATTCTCTCACATTACCCTTCCAGTTGTGGCTGAGCATTGCACCCTTAGCTTCGGGGGTAAGGGTAAAATCACCATTAAATTCATTTTTAAGTTTGCTTATGATTAAGTCTATATCCTCTCTTCTTGAATTTAGAGAAGGGACCTTCAAGCTAAGTACATTGAGCCTGTAAAAAAGATCTTCTCTGAATAACCCTTTTTCCACCATTTCCCTAAGGTTTCGGTTGGTTGCTGCTATGAGACGCACATCAATGCTTATCAGCCTGTCGCCCCCGATTCTCATAACCTCTCTTTCCTGGAGCACTCTGAGAAGTCTGGACTGAAGGGAAAGGGGCATTTCCCCGATTTCATCAAAAAACAAGGTTCCCTTGTGAGCCAGCTCAAAAAGACCTGGCTTGCCGCCTTTCCTGGCACCAGTAAAAGAACCTTCCTCATATCCGAACAGTTCGCTTTCCAGAAGGCTTTCCGGCAGGGCGCCACAGTTAATTACAACAAACTGATAGTCCCTTCTTACAGAACTGTTGTGTATGGCCTGTGCAAAGAGCTCCTTTCCTGTGCCGCTTTCACCGGTTATAAGCACTGTTGAGTTAGATTCAGCCATTCTTTCGGCAATTTTTTTGCATTTTAGAATTTCTTCGCTTTGTCCAATTATATCGTCAAAGTTATATTTTGCTCTGTGCCCTTTGCCGATAAGCTGTGATCGGAATTTATGCTGTTTTAATTCAGCTTCGCTAAAATTTTTTAATATGGCGAAGGCGCCATAGAGCTTTCCTGAATTGACTATGGGATCCACTGAAGCTATAACATCATACCCGCTTATTTTGATAAGCTTATCCTTTACGGCATTTCTGGTTTTCAACACTCCCTTGAAGGGAATATCGGGAAATTTAGATATTCCATTTTCTCTAAAAGGTGCTTTGCTGTCTAAATTAAGAATTTTTCCGGCTTTCTCATTATAGGAAATAATTTGACCTTTAGTATTTATGTTAATAACACCATCTTCAATAACATTTAAAAGTACATCCAGCATACCTTCAGATCTATTTATTTTACCCAGAATTTCCATTAATCCCAGGTTTGAAGGGATAACCTCACTATAACTTTTCTGGATGTCCTTATTGCATATTATATGGTCAAGGTCCAGTCTGAAGGCGATGCTTATCAGCGTGCTTATGTCCAGAAGACTGCTTCCGATGTTTATAATTTTCTGTGCCTCCTCTGGTACATAGGTAGACTCACCCACAATCACCACGGTTTTGCCCCGATAATTCATTGGGCTTTTTGGGCAGGCTGGAATCAGGGTTAAATTTCTAATACCATTTTCATATATAACAGAAATGATACTTCTGGACATTTCCAGTGTTTCATCTAATAAATATACCTCTGTTCCATCAGGTATGGATAATATTTTATTATAGCCTGATTTTGATATAGTTCTGTTGCAAAACATTATCTGGGTGTCATGGGGAATATATTTCTTAATTTCTTCAAATCCGTCACTGTATTGTACTAAAACCAGATCAGCTATGATAGTGCTGCTGATTTTTTCCTGATTGATGCAGTGTTTTCTCACCACTATGTGGTTTGAGAATACTGTTTTTATCTGTTCACTGTATATATCTGCCGATTTTGAATCGTAGTTGATAAGGGCAATGGTTTTTTTCATATCTATCTCCTTTAGCGTTTTAAGAGAATTGTAACATAAACATGGGTTAATTGGTATACCCCAATTAACCCATTCAACCTGAAATAACAATAAACACACCGGCAATAAGCATTTATTTTAATGATTTTCTTTGGCACAAAATTTGCTGTTATGTAGTGTAGCAATTGCCATTATAAAAGATACGAGTAGGAGGAAAGTTAATGAAAAAGTTACTTACTGGAAATGAGGCGATTTCTCTTGGAGCGTTTGAAGCAGGCATAAGCTATGCTTCTGCCTATCCCGGCACTCCAAGCACGGAAATTTTAGAAAATATTGCAGAGTATAAGGGAGATATAATTGCCGAGTGGGCGCCAAATGAGAAGGTGGCACTGGAATCAGCCATAGGTGCATCCATTAGCGGAGCAAGATCACTTTCTGCCATGAAGCATGTAGGATTAAATGTAGCTGCAGATCCACTTTTCACCTTTGCCTATACAGGGGTTAACGGCGGAATGATAATAGTGTCGGCAGATGATCCGGGACTTCATTCATCCCAAAATGAACAGGACAACAGGTATTATGCAAAGGCTGCAAAGGTGCCCATGTTAGAACCGTCCAACAGCCAGGAGGCTAAGGATATGGTGAAGTATGCCATGGAAATAAGCGAAAAATATGATGTGCCTGTGCTTATGAGAACCACCACCAGGGTAAATCACAGCAAGTCTATGGTAGAGGAGGGGGAGAAGCTTCCTCAGGTTAAAAAGCCATATGTAAAAAACCTTCAGAAATACGATGCCGTTCCGGCGGTGTCAAGAAAACTTCATGTGGAGCTGGAGAAAAAGCTTGTAATGCTTGAAAAATTTTCAAATGAAACCACATTGAACTTTATACAGTGGAATGATAAAAAAATAGGTGTTATAGCTTCAGGTATAGCATATCAATATGCCAAAGAAGTATTTGGGGATTCAGCCTCATATCTTAAGATAGGATTCAGCTATCCTCTTCCTATAGATAAAATAAGGGATTTTGCAGGAGAGGTAGATAAACTTTATGTAATTGAAGAGCTGGAGCCATATATGGAGGATCAGATCAAGGCTGCAGGAATTCAATGTGTTGGAAAAGAGCTCATTCCAATCACAGGGGAGCTTAATCCTGATATTATAGCAGAGGCTATCCTGGGTAAAAAGCCGCCGGTTATTGAATATGATAAAGGGATACTGGCAAACAGGCCCCCAACGTTATGTGCAGGCTGCCCACACCGTGGATTCTTCTACCAGCTGGCAAAAACAAAGGATATTATGATAACCAGCGATATTGGCTGCTATGGACTGGGAGGCTCGGATCCTCTTAATGCAAAGGATACCTGTATCTGTATGGGTGGCGGTGTTGGAATGGGCCATGGAGCCCAGAAAATATTCAATAAATTCAACGAGGGTATGCGAACTGTATCCATCATGGGTGATTCCACCTTCTTTCATACAGGAATAAACGGAGTACTGAATGCGGTTTTTAATAACAGCAATACAATCATATGCATATTGGATAACAGAATTACAGGCATGACTGGTCACCAGGAAAACCCAGGCACAGGCTTTACCCTTCAGGGTGACCCTACAGTGATTGTGGATATACCAAATCTTGTTAAGGCCCTGGGTGTAAAAAATATAAAAGTTGTTAATCCTCTTAAGCTTAATGAAGTGAAAGATGCTGTAGATTGGGCACTTGGTAATGATGAAGTTTCTGTAATCATAACAAGATGGCCTTGTGTGCTGAAGAAACAAACTGAAATGGATAAGAGGGAATTTGGAAATTATTTCGGAAAGTGTATTGTAGAAGAGGAAAAATGCATAGGCTGCAAGGCTTGTGTAAAAACAGGATGTCCTGCACTGCAGTACAATAAGGAAACAAGAAAAGTAAAAATTGATAACGTTCAATGTGCCGGCTGCCAGGTGTGTGTTCAGGTTTGTCCGGTTAAAGCAATAAAAAGAGTATAGGGCGGTGAAAAATTATGTCAGATGTTAAAAATATATTATTGGTTGGAGTAGGCGGGCAAGGTACCATTCTTGCAAGCAAAATATTATCCAGCGGCTTGGTTGCAGCAGGCTATGATGTAAAAATGTCGGAGGTTCATGGAATGGCGCAAAGGGGCGGCAGCGTTACTACTCAGGTAAGATTTGGTAAAGAAGTGTTTTCACCCATAATAGGTCTGGGCCAGGCTGATATACTGGTATCCTTTGAAGCCATGGAAGCTCTCAGGTGGCTTGATTATCTGAAGCCCCAGGGCAAGGTTATAGTAAATGATTATAAAATTCCCTCAGCCCCCATTTTATCAGGCAAGGCAGACTATCCCACAGGAGTGCTGGATATTTTGAAGGAAAAAGCTGATACAACAGTTATAGATGCTGCTTCAATTGCGGAGCAGGTTGGCAATTCAAAAACTATGAATATAGTACTTTTCGGTGCCTTGATAAAAGCTATGGAGCTTAATGGCATAGACTGGGAAGCTGTTATTAAAGGAAACGTAAAGGAAAAACTGGCAGAAGTAAATATAAAAGCCTTTTCTGCTGGAATGATTTCTGTTATATAAAAGCTCACAAAATGATGCTATAATATATATTGATTCCGCATCAGCGGCTTAACTAAAGTAAATTATTTAGGAGGGGTTTTTTTGAAGAAAGGAGACATTTTTTGGACGCTGGGTATTGCGATAATTGCAGCAATACTTATTGTACCGGCAAGCCATGCAGTTTTTGTTGCCTTTACAACGCAGCATCCATATCTGGCGGGCTTTGTTAAATTCTTTATTTTGGCTACCATGGGGGAATTACTGGCTATCAGGATTGTATCTGCCAGTTGGACTGTACCAAAAGGCTGGATATACAGAGCTTTAATATGGGGAGTTTTGGGAATGGCCATAGTTCTTACCTTTGGAGTATTCTCGGGAGGAGTAACTGCGGCAACTAACCAGGGGCTTTTACCTGGTAAAGGATCTAAGTTCATATGGGCATTTTTTGTAAGTGCTATAATGAACCTGAGTTTCGGCCCTGCCATGATGACATTCCATAGATTTACCGATACCTATTTAGACATGAAGTACGAGGGTGAAAAGAATATCACCATAGGAGAAATAGCAAACCGAATAGACTGGAAGGGATTTTATTCCTTCGTTATATTGAAAACAATTCCTTTTTTCTGGATACCTGCCCATACAATTGTGTTCCTGCTGCCTGCGGAATACAGAGTAATAGCAGCTGCATTTCTTTCAGTGGCACTAGGCGGAATACTGGCTTTTGCGAAAAAGAAGCCCAATAAAAATTAGGAGGGGAAAATATGAGTTATAAAATTCTTGCAATCAATCCAGGGTCCACATCTACAAAAATAGCGGTGTACGAGGACGAAAAAGAACTTTTTAAAATCAATATTGAGCATCAAAATGAAGAGCTTGAGAAATATAAAAATGTTGCTGACCAATATGAAATGAGGTATGAGGCAATATTAAAAATACTTAAGGAAAAGGATATTGATATTAAAGACCTGAATGCAGTAGTTGGAAGAGGCGGACTTCTTCCTCCTGTAAAGGCAGGAGCATATAGGGTTAATGAGCTTATGGTGGATCGTCTGAAAAACAGGCCAGTGGTAGAGCATGCATCAAATCTTGGCGCAATTATTGCGTTCAGTATGGCTCAGGCTCTAAACATACCTGCGTTCATATGTGACTCTGTTTCTGTTGACGAGTTTGAACCTATAGCAAGAATTTCAGGCATGAAGGATATAGAAAGAAAAAGCTTTGTTCATGCATTAAATACAAGAGCTGTTGCCATTAAAACTGCCAGGGACATGGGAAGGGAATTTAAGGACCTGAACCTTATTGTGGCTCATTTGGGAGGCGGCATATCTATTAGTGTAATCAGGAATGGAAAGATTATAGACATAGTATCTGATGACGAGGGTCCATTTTCACCGGAAAGATCTGGAAGGGTTCCTTGCAAGGATTTAATGAACATGTGTTATCAAAATGATAAGGCTGTTGTATCTAAAAAAATGAGAGGTAAAGGTGGTCTTGTTTCCTATCTTGGAACCAACAGCGCGCTGGAGGTTGAAGCTATGATCAAGGCCGGCGACCAATATGCAAAGCTTATATATGAAGCTATGGCATATCAAATTGCCAAGGGCATAGGTGAACTGGCTACTGTGGTGGATGGACAGGTAGATGCAATAATTATTACCGGAGGAATAGCCTATTCCGAATTTATAACCAGCAGAATCAAAAAGAGCGTAGGTTTTATTGCTCCTGTGAAGATAGTGCCTGGTGAAAACGAGCTTGAGGCACTGGCATTAGGTACTCTTAGAGTATTAAAGGGTGAAGAAAAAGCTAACGAATATACTGAATAATTGGAACGCCTTCGTGTTGAAGGCGTTTTCTTATGTGCGGATATATGCTATAATATAAAAAAATATTAGGGGGGAATGTATATGCTGAAGGAATTTAAGGAATTTGCATTAAAGGGGAATATAGTAGACCTGGCTGTGGGCGTAATTATCGGTGGAGCCTTTGGAAAGATTGTTTCATCCCTGGTTAGCGATATCATAATGCCGCTTATTGGCTTGCTGCTTGGAAATGTGGATTTTTCCAACCTGTTTATAACTTTAGGCAGCGGCAGCTTTAAAACAATTGATGAAGCAAAAAAAGCTGGTGTAGCCACTTTAAATTATGGTGTTTTTATTAATAATATTATTGATTTTTTGATAATAGCATTTTCAATTTTTTTCGTTTTAAAACAATTAAGCAGGTTTACCAGGAAAAAGCAGGAGGAAGTTGCGGTTACAACAAAGAAATGCAAATACTGTTTAAGTGAAGTGCCCCTTGAAGCAACAAGGTGTCCTCACTGTACATCAACTCTTGAATAATAAAAAGTTTAAGCTGTCCATAGGGATGGCTTTTTTATTTTAATTAAAATTAAAATTATATTTAAAAATATACTAAAGTAATTATAAAATGGTACGAAAATTAAACTACTATAAAATATTTTATCAAAGAGGGGTGAAATATGTCGAATCTCATAACGTTTTCAATAAACAGTCAAATCCTGGGCGTACAGGTGAATGACGTGGAGAAAATTATGAATTTCACTTTAATCACTAAAATCCCAGGCAATAAAAATTATATTGAAGGAGTGATAAGCTATCACGATGAAATTATTCCAGCTGTCAATTTAAAAAAGCTTTTAAATCTGGATGGAGCTGAGGTTTCATCAGAGGGTCAGATGATTGTAATAAATCATAATGGAAGAAAAGCTGGAGTTATAGTTGATGAAGTCAGGGAAATTGAAGAGGTAAATGATAATGTACCATTTTTAAAGGTAAAAAGCCAGTATGTTAACAGTACAATAAAGCTTAGAGACAATATGGTGAGCATAATAAATCCTGAAATTGTAAATATAGCCGATTAGAGGTGAGTGCCTGTTGGAAATTAATAATGAAAAAATGGAGGAGCTTTTAAAGCTTATTGAAGAGCTGGTGGTAAATAAAATTAGGATTGAGAAGATACAGGACCAGACAATAGAGATGGAAGTTAAAAAAATATTAGGACAGGAAGTCCAGACTGTATCCAAGATCCAGGAAGTTGTAAAAAAGATTCAAACAGAACGTATGAAGGCTGTATATGAAAGCCTAAGCAGCTCCTTTGGTGAAAGCTTTAAATTTGTTGAAGTATCGGGTTCCGACGCAGAATTCGACAATTATAATGAAAGACACATATTCAATATTATAAGCTTCATTATAAAGGATGCCTTGAAAGCAGCGGAAAGTAATGATGAAAAAATTAAATTATCCTCCAGAAATGATACATCAAGTCTTATCGTAGAAGTAACTAATAAAAAATCGGAAAATTTTAAAAATTTTATTGTAAATTTAAAGAAGGAATATGCATCATTAACCCATCTGGATGATATTGAATTGGATCAATGGGCAAAATTTTTATTTAATGAAGCAAAGGAAATAAATTCAGAAATAGAGCTGTATGACGAGGATACATATCAGAGAATATTGATAACAGTGCCATTGTCATCATCTATAATCAAGGCCCAGCTGGTTGAGATTAATAATCAGACCTACGCTATTCCAATGGAATGCATAGAAAAGGTTATGCATATTGATACTGCTGAAAGAAGGATGTCAAACGGCATCCAGCTGATAAATTATATGGGCAGCATTATTCCTGTAATACCTATAGGTAAAAGCCTTGGATTTGACAATAAAAATGATTTTTCAAATTATGTGGTTTTAAAATTAAATAATAAAATGAAAGTGTTGCCGGTAAATTCACTTTTGGAACAGACGGATGTGGTGGTTAGACGAAAGCCTAAAGCTATACAGGAGGTCAAGGAATTTAAGGGTATGGCTGTTTTAGGCGACGGTTATGTAACTATGGTGTTTGACATTCCGTATTTACTAGGGAACCTGTCGTAAGGAGGAGGTTATTAATGGAAGTTTTGACTTTTAAGCTGGCTGATGAACCCTTTGGTATTTCCATAGACAGGGTGGAGGCTATCGAACATTTAGTGCCTGTAACGTATGTACCAAAAGCAAAAGCATATATCGCAGGACTGATAAATATCCGTGGAGATATAGTACCTGCAATAGATATGGGCACATTGTTAAACTTAGGCAAAGCTTATGAGAATAACAAACTGATTCTCATAAGGAGTGATGACCAGCCTATTGCCTTAATGGTGGATGATGTTGATGATGTCATAAATATTGAAGAGAGTGACATAGAAACAGTATCAGGGGAAACTGGTGACTTTTCAATAATTAATTATAATGAACGGGTTATTACGTTTATATCCGAAAAACAAATAAATATTATATAAGAGGTGTTTGTATGAATAATAATGTGCAGTCAAAAAATATTGATTTATCAAAAATAAAAGTTAGTGATGTTATAAATATTGATTTGCTTCAGAAATTTCAGGACAATTTTGCAGAGGGCATGGATATAGCCAGTGTTACAGTAGATATCAATGGCACTCCTGTTACAAAGCCAAGCTCCTACACTGATTTCTGTGAAGCATTTACCCACTCAACAACTGCTGGAGACAACCGCTGTGCTGAATCTCACAAAAAGGGTGGAGAGGAAGCTGTTAGGACTGGAAGACCATATATATATACCTGCCATGCCGGCCTCATTGACTTCGCTGCACCTATAATGATTGAAGGGGTTCAGATTGGAACCATCCTTGGAGGCCAGGTACTTACTAAAAAGCCGGAGGAGTCCAGATACAGGCAGACTGCCAAGGAGATAGGGGTTGATGCCGACGGTTATGTTGATGCAGTTAACAAGGTAAAAATAACTGAAGAAAAAAACATAAGGGCAGCAGCTGAGGTTTTATTTATTGTAGCAAATGCGCTATCGCAGATTGGCTACCAGCAGTATAAACTTGGCTCTATGTCTGGAGAACTTACTGAAAGCTTTTCACAGATTTCAGCAACCATGGAGGAGCTTTCATCAACATCTGTAACAGTTACTGAAAATCAGCAGTCATTAAACAGCGAAATTCTAAATGTACAGAAAATTTCTGAACAGATTAATACAATTTTGGATTCCATTAAAAGTATTGCTGATGAAACAAAAATGCTGGGCTTAAATGCTGCAATTGAAGCAGCCAGAGCTGGAGAAGCAGGCAGAGGCTTTGGCGTAGTGGCAAGTGAAATAAGAACATTATCACAAAACTCAAAGGAAACAGCAATGAAAATAATGAATCTTACATCAGAAATTCAGGCATCAGTGAAAAACACTTTAGAAATTTCCAATTCAACTTTGGCAAATACCGAGCAGCAATCTGCAGCAATTGAGGAGACTAATGCCAGCGTGGAAGAATTGCTGGGATTAACTATGGAACTGAATAAACTGGCAAACAATAAGATTTAAAGTTATTCAGCTCCCTTGCTATAGCCTTGTCATTAATTTATAATTTTAATGTACAATATTATAGTCGGGGAGCAAATTATGAACTTTATGAAACCAGCATCAAGAGTTATAGATAAACATTTTCATGCACTTACACACAAAAATTTCAGATACTTTTTCCTTGGACAGTGTGCATCCTTGATAGGAACCTGGATGCAGAGCATAGGCCAAAGCTGGCTGGTGCTTTCTTTAACAAATTCACCTTTTAAATTAGGAGTTTTGGGTATGGTACAATTCATACCTATAACTTTTTTTTCGCTTTTTGCTGGGGTTGTAGTAGATAAATTTTCAAAAAAGAAGCTTCTGCTGCTTACACAGCTTTTGTCCATGATACTGGCATTGCTGCTTTCACTACTGGTTTTTACAGGCAGTGTGAAGTATGAATATATACTAATCATGGGGTTTGTTCTGGGTTGTATTAACTGTATTGATATGCCCACCAGGCAGTCCTTTACTGTGGAAATGGCCGGAAAGGAAGATCTTATGAATGCAATAGCCTTAAATTCTGCGGTTTTTAACCTTGCAAGAATACTGGGGCCAAGTATAGGAGCGCTGGTTATGGCCTATATGGGGGTAGGCTGGTGCTTTTTAATCAACGGATTGAGTTATCTGGCGGTCTTATATGGCTTATACAAAATAAAGGTACAGTCCTATGTAAGAAATGATATAAAAAATACCAATGTGGTTAAAGAGATTAAGGATGGGCTGAAATATGTAGCAGGGTCACAGGTTTTGCTGGAAACCATATTACTTATTCTTATAATTGGCATTTTCGGATTTAATTATAATGTACTGGTGCCATCCTTTACAAAGCTGGTGCTTAACCTGAATGAAAAGGCTTATGGTGTTTTAATGTCCTTTCTAGGAATAGGATCCTTTGCAGGAGCTATATTTGCTACTGTGAGAAGCAGAAAGGGGCTTAAAAGAAAGGTTCTCTACTTAAGTGCCGCAGGTTTGGCAACTATGCTTATACTGAACGGCTTAAACAGGAGCTTTATTATTACAGCAGCGGTGCTGGCAGTTACAGGTGTATTCAATATTCAGTTTACCACTACAGCAAACTCATCCCTGCAGCTAAATTCAAGGGATGAATACCGGGGAAGGGTCATGAGCGTTTATTCCTTCGTATTTGCAGGCTCTGCACCATTAGGAAGCCTAATTACTGGTATTATTTGCGATAAGCTTGGACCTTCCCAGGGATTTTTCCTCAGCGGAATTCTGATTTTAATATCCTTTTTCATTATTAAAATATTTTTCAGGAATAAGAAAAGGGTTGATATATCCTGATTATTAATATATAATATAAAAATAATTTAATATCGTTCTTATCTAGAGTGGTGGAGGGACTGGCCCTATGAAACCCGGCAACCAGTATGTTTCATTTGCATACATGGTGCTAAATCCTGCAGCGATGCTGAGAGATAAGTGAAAATACAGTATTTTTATGTAATCTCTTCATCGAAGGGATTTTTTTATTTTATATTGAAGGAGTTGTAGTTATGCACATTAAAGATTTATTCAATGAAAAAAAAGTGGTATTTTCTTTTGAAATATTTCCGCCAAAAATCACTTCACCAATTGACACTGTTTATAAAACCATAAGTGAATTAAGCAGCTTGAAACCTGATTATATAAGCGTGACCTATGGAGCAGGCGGTAATTCCATAAGCAACAGAACCTGTGAACTGTCTGCCTTTATAAAAAATGAACACAGTATAGAGCCTTTAGCTCATCTAACCTGTATAAGCTCTAAAAGGGAAGATATTGATTCAGTGCTCAAGGATTTGAAAAACAACGGCATTGAAAATGTGCTTGCACTTAGAGGAGATGTACCATTAAACCAGTCCTCACAGGGTGATTTTAATTATGGCAGTGAGCTTATAAGCTTTATCAGGAAAAAGGGCAGCTTTGGAATTTCCGCCGCCTGTTACCCCGAGGGTCATGTGGAATGCAAGGATATAGGCAAAGGCATAGATATACTTAAATTAAAAAAGGAGGCCGGTGCGGAGCATCTTATATCCCAATTGTTTTTTGATAATAATTATTATTACAATTTTTTAAATAAGGCTGTGCAAAAAAACTTGAATATACCAATTCAGGCCGGTATTATGCCTGTTACAAATAAGAAGCAGATCGAAAGGGTGGTTTCCTTATGTGGGGCATCGCTGCCTGGAAAATTCATAAAGATAATGAATAAATATGAGCACGATGAACAAGCGCTAAAGGATGCAGGCATAGCTTATGCAATGGACCAGATAGTTGACCTCATATCCACCGGAGTTAATGGAATTCATCTTTACACCATGAATAATCCATATATTGCAAGAAAAATATCTGAAAATATAGGTTCAATAATAAATTCGGAAAATAGGATAGTTAGCAATGGATAGGGGAGAAATTTTAAGGTATCTGGGCTATAGAAATCAATTTATCGATCAGATTACCCAGGATAAAATCCAGCAATCCATGGAAGAAATTAAGAAAATTTCATCGGAAAAATATGTTTATCAATATTTTGACATTACAGGCAGGGAAGGATCTGTATCCTTGAATCATGGAGCATTTGAGCTTTGCGGGAACTCCATAAGCAAATACCTGGAAAATTCGGAAAGGTGTGTTCTTATGGCAGTTACACTGGGAGGTCAGGTAGATCAGAGAATCAGATACTATGAAAAAACCGACATGACAAGAGCTTTAATTCTCGATGCCTGTGCCACTGCATATGTAGAAGAGGTTTGTGACAGGGTTTGCAGTCTTATAGAAGATGAAATAACAGACGGACGGTTAAATTTTCGTTTTAGTCCGGGGTATGGTGATCTGCCAATAACTATTCAAAAAACCTTTTTAAGGCTGTTAGATGCAGAAAAGAGAATAGGTCTCACTGCCTCGGAAAGCTCCATACTACTGCCTAGAAAGTCAGTAACAGCTGTAGCTGGCATAGTTCAGGGAAATTGTAATTACCATAATGGCTGTACAGGCTGCGGCAAGGTTGATTGTTCATATAAAAGGGAGGAAAAGTAATGCTTAGGGAACATCTGAAAAGCGGATTTGTGATTTTTGACGGGGCCATGGGTACAATGCTGCAAAAGGCAGGCCTGAACACTGGGGAACTGCCAGAAATATTAAATATCAGGGATAAAAACAAAATAATCGGTATACACAAAAAGTATCTTGAAGCAGGAGCAATGGTTATAACCACCAATACCTTCGGGGCCAACGAGATAAAACTTAAAACATCAGGTTTTACAGTGGAGGAGGTTATAGATGCGGCAGTAAGTGATGCAAGAGAAGCCATAGCTGGAGGAGATGCTTACGTTGCTCTTGATATAGGACCTATAGGAGAGCTTTTAAAGCCCATGGGAACCTTAAGCTTTGAAAGAGCTTATGAAATATTTAAAAGGCAGGTTGTGCAGGGGGTTAAAAGCGGAGTTGACCTTATTCTTATAGAAACCATGACAGATTTGTATGAGTCTAAGGCTGCGATACTGGCTGCAAAAGAGAATTCAGGCCTGCCCGTATTTTTTACCATGAGCTTTGAGCAAGGAGGAAGAACCTTTACAGGCTGCAGTGCAGAGGCAATGCTTCTTGTGGCAGAGGGCCTGGGGGTGGATGCAGTGGGAATAAACTGTTCTTTAGGACCTTTGGAAATGGAGCCTATAGTAAATAAAATAATTGATTTTGCCAATATACCGGTTATGATACAGCCTAATGCCGGTATACCCTGTGTATGCGGAGGACATACGGTGTATAAGGTAACTCCGGAGGAATTTGCAGTCTCCATGAGGAAATTTGCTGAAAGGGGCGCCAGGATACTTGGAGGCTGCTGCGGAACCACTGATGATCATATCAAGGCACTTCGCAGCGCCGTAGAAGGGTTAGAGGCAAAACCGGCTGCAGCAAAGGAAATTTCAGCTGTATGCACACCAACTAAAGTGGTAGCTGTAGATGGTGTAAGGATAATTGGAGAAAGAATTAATCCAACGGGAAAGAGATTGTTTAAGGAAGCATTGAAAAACAATGATCTTGATTACATAATCAGGGAGGCTGTAGCCCAGGTTGAGGCTGGGGCCGACATACTTGATGTTAACGTAGGGCTGCCGGGTATTGATGAAGCATCTGTTATGGCAAATGTAATTGAGGAAATACAATCCATATTGGATGTTCCCCTTCAAATAGACTCAAGCAATCCTGCTGTAATCGAAAAAGCCTTGAGAATATACAATGGAAAGGCTATAGTAAATTCTGTTAACGGTGAAGATAATATCCTGGACGCCGTGCTGCCAGTAGTAAAAAAATACGGGGCAGCGGTGGTTGGACTTACCCTTGACTCCAAAGGAATTCCTTCTTCTGCTGAGGAAAGAGTTAAAATAGCTGAGAAAATAGTTAAAAAGGCTGAGGAGTATGGAATAAAAAGGAGCAATATATATATAGACTGTCTTACACTTACTGCAGCCGCACAACAGAAAGAGGTAAGAGAGACAGTTAAAGCTCTGGCTATGGTTAAAGAGAGGCTTGGAGTCAAAACGGTGCTTGGAGTTTCAAATGTATCCTTCGGCTTGCCGGAAAGGGGTTTGATTAACAGGACGTTTTTATCTGCAGCCCTGTGCGGAGGCTTGGACCTTCCAATATTAAATCCATTGGATAAAGCCATGATGGATGTGGTAAACGCCTTTAAAGTGCTTTGGAATGAGGATGTAAACTGCGAAAACTATGTCAGGCTGTATAGCGGTGAACAAGGATCAGTCACAAAGCCTCAGGAGAAAAAGGAACAGAGCATGTTCCACATTATTGAAAGAGGGTTAAGGGACGAGGCCGGGGAAAAAACTCTAGAGCTGCTTAAAAGCAATAATCCGCTGGATATTATAAATAATCAAATTATTCCCGCGCTGGACCACGTTGGAGAAAGGTATGAAAAGGGTGAGATTTTCCTGCCTCAGCTGATTCAGTCCGCAGAAACCGTAAAGGCTGCATTTGGGGTTTTAAAGGAAAAAATTGAAGTTAATCCCCAAAGTAATGCTGGTGCAGAAAAGATAATCCTTGCCACTGTAAAGGGGGATGTACATGATATAGGAAAAAATATTGTGAAGGTGCTCCTGGAAAGCTATGGCTTCGAGGTAATAGATCTGGGTAAGGATGTACCAAAGGAAAGGGTTGTGGAAGAGGCTTTAAAAAGCGGCGTAAAGCTTATTGGATTAAGCGCCCTTATGACCACCACAGTTGCAAATATGGAAGAAACCATAGCCTATGTTAAGGAAAACTGCCCTCACTGCAGAGTTATGGCTGGAGGAGCAGTTCTAAACGAAGGCTATGCAAAGTCCATAGGCGCGGATTATTACGGCAGGGATGCCAAGGAATCAGTATCAATTGCGCAAAAATTATTGAAATAGGTGTTGACAAATAAAAATTTATAACTTATGATAAAATAAATTCGATGAAGAGGGTTAGTAGATATCATATCTTTTTTAAGAGAGGGAGTAGATTTGGTGTAATATTCCTATAAAGTGGTTATCGAACCTGCCTTGGAGATCTGTACTGAAGTAGCAGTAGGATACAGCGGCTTAAACCGTTATTTAATTGAGTGAATAAATGCCATGCATTTATTAATCAGGGTGGTACCGCCGATTCAGCTTCGGTCCCTTTTGGGATCCGGGGCTTTTTTTATTTCAATTTTTAAGGAGGAAAATTAATGGAAAAGGAAAAAAAATTCGTAGAAGAAATTACTCCAATGGATGTTGACTTTGCACAATGGTATACAGACATAGTTAAAAAAGCTGAGCTGGCAGATTACTCCAGTGTCAGAGGCTGTATGATAATACGTCCCTACGGTTTTGCAATATGGGAAGCAATACAAAATTATCTGGATAAAAAATTTAAGGAAACAGACCATGAGGCAGTAGCTATGCCTATGTTTATACCAGAAAGCCTCCTTCAAAAGGAAAAGGATCATGTGGAAGGCTTTGCACCTGAGGTTGCCTGGGTAACCCATGGAGGAGACGAGGAGCTGGCAGAAAGGCTGGTAGTACGTCCTACTTCAGAAACCTTGTTCTGTGAGCACTATGCAAAAATTGTTCAATCCTACAAGGACCTTCCTAAGCTTTATTATCAGTGGTGTTCAGTAGTAAGATGGGAAAAGACCACCAGACCATTCTTAAGAACTACAGAATTCTTCTGGCACGAAGGCCATACAATTCATGAAACCAAACAGGAGGCTGAAGGTCATACTCAAATGATACTTAACCTTTATGCCGAATTATGTGAAAACATGTTGGCTATGCCAGTGGTTAAAGGAAAGAAAACTGAAAAGGAAAAGTTTGCCGGGGCAGATGATACCTATACAATCGAAAGTCTTATGCATGACGGAAAGGCTCTTCAGGCAGGAACCTCCCATTACCTGGGAACAAATTTCTCAGAAGCCTTTAATATTCAATTCCTTGACAGGAATGGCAAACTTCAGTACCCTCACTATACTACCTGGGCAGTTACCACAAGGCTCATTGGTGCTATAATAATGGTACATGGTGATGACAGCGGCTTAAAGCTGCCGCCAAGAATCGCACCAATCCAGCTGGCTATTATACCAGTGGCACAGCACAAGGAAGGCGTACTTGACAAGGCCAGGGAATTAAGAGACAGATTAAAGAAAAACTTCAGGGTAAAACTTGATGAAACAGATAAAATGCCTGGCTGGAAGTTCAGTGAATATGAAATGAAGGGTGTTCCATTAAGACTTGAAATAGGACCAAAGGATCTGGAACAAAATCAGGTTGTACTTGTAAGAAGGGATACCAGGGAAAAGATAGCAGTAGCATTTGATCAGCTGGAAACTAAAATACAGGAACTTTTGGACGATATCCATAACTCCATGCTTGAGGCAGCCAGGAAGGACATGGTGACAAGAACTACAGATGCAAGAACCATGGAAGAAATCAAGGATGTATTAGACAATAAATCAGGCTTCGTTAGAGCAATGTGGTGCGGCGACACAGCCTGTGAAGAAAAGATAAAAGAAGATACTGGAGCAAGCTCCAGATGTATACCATTTGAGCAGGAGCATATTTCTGAAACCTGCGTTTGCTGCGGCAAAAAAGCAAAGGAACTGGTTTACTGGGGAAGAGCATATTAAATGATAAGAGGAATGGACTTTGTTCATTCCTTTTTTGATATGATGCATACATTTAGTATATAATATTATTAGTTTTAAATAGGCGAGGTTATAAAATGTTTGAGGATATAATAATTAAAAAATCAGAAGATATTAAAGACATGCTTATTAAAATCCGAAGAGATATTCATATGCATCCGGAAATAGGGCTACACGAATTCAGAACAGCAGGGATAATTGCCGATATACTTAAACAATACCATATTGAGGTTAAAACTAATGTTGGAGTAACCGGGGTGGTAGGAGTACTTCAGGGTAAATATCCTGGTAAAACCATATTGTTGAGAGCAGATATGGATTGCCTGAAAATTATGGAACTGAATGAATTGGAGTATAAATCCATTTACCCTGGATATATGCATGCCTGCGGCCATGATGCCCATCTGACCTGGCTTATTGGAGCAGCTATAATTTTATCAGGCTTAAGGGATGAAATACATGGCACCATCAAGTTCCTGTTTCAGCCTGCAGAAGAAAAGGAAGGCGGTGCTGAGAAGACTATCCATGGGGGTGTACTTGAAAATCCCAAAGTGGATGCAGTTATAGGGGCACATAACTGGCCTGGCATTCCGTCTGGAAAGATAGGAGTCAAATCCGGAGCTTTGATGGCAGCTACGGATAACTTTAAAATAACCATACTGGGAAAGGGAGGCCACGGAGCCCAGCCCCATAAGTGTATTGATCCTATAGCAGCGGCATGTGAGGTTTACATGGCCTTACAGACTGTAATAAGCAGAAAGACTGACCCTCTTGAGCCAGTAGTGCTGTCCATAGGAAAGTTCAATGCAGGCACAGCACATAATATTATTCCTGACAATGCCTATCTGGAAGGAACAATAAGGACATTATCCTATGAGACCAGGGAGGAGATTCCAGGAATAATGGAGGAAATTCTTAAGGGAATTACTGAAGCCAATGGCGCCAATTATGAATTTACATATACGCCATACCATCCGCCGGTAATAAACGATGCCGAAATCACCTCAATGGCAGCCAGGGCCGCAGGAAGGATAATCGGTGATAAAAACGTAATAATAGTTGAAAAACCAACTATGGTGGGAGAAGATTTCTCAAGCTTTGAAGAAAGAGTCCCTGGTACTTTTATATTTGTGGGCAACAATAATGAGGAAAAAGGAATCATTCATCCGCTACACAATCCGGAATTCATGGTGGATGAGGAAATTATACATAAAACGTCAGCAATTTTATGTGAAATTGCAATTTTATACTTAAATTCTGTATAATATATAATATAATGTTATTATATTATAAATTTTGGAGGACATTTCATGTTTAAGAATAAAAAAATGGATGGCAATATGCTTAAATATATAGTATTTTATTTTATCATTGGTGCCTTAATTTTATTTGCATTAAATGATTATATGGTTAATATAAGGTCTGAGCATGTAAAATACAGTGACTTTATATCCTATGTCAATGATAAAAAGATTGATGAGGTACAAATATCCAAGGATAAGATAATCATTTACCCAAAAGAAGGCTTTATGGGAAAGAAAACACTCTATACTGAAAACATATCTGACCCGGAGCTTCTAAGGAAGCTGGACGCAGCAAAGGTCCAATATGGCGGCGTGGAGCAGGAAAACAGTGCAGTAAGGGGTATAATGCTGAACTGGATACTTCCCATACTTGTGATGATATTTATCGGAAAAATGCTTTTTGGACGTCTTGATAAGAAGATGGGCAGCGGAGTAATGTCATTTGGGAAAAATACTGCAAAGATTTATGGTGAAAGTGAAACAGGGGTTAACTTTAAGGATGTGGCAGGACAGGAAGAGGCAAAGGAATCTTTGGTAGAAATTGTTGACTTTCTTCACAATCCTAAAAAATATACGGATATTGGAGCAAAGCTGCCTAAGGGAGCTTTATTGGTAGGACCTCCAGGTACAGGAAAAACATTACTGGCAAAAGCAGTGGCAGGAGAAGCAAAGGTTCCGTTTTTCTCCATAACAGGCTCAGGTTTTGTTGAAATGTTTGTAGGTATGGGAGCCTCCAGAGTGAGGGACTTATTTGAGCAGGCACAGGAAAAAGCTCCCTGCATCATATTTATTGATGAAATAGATGCAATTGGAAAAACCAGGGATGCTGGTATAACCGGAGGCAATGATGAAAGGGAACAGACCCTTAACCAGCTGCTGGCTGAAATGGATGGATTCGACTCCTCAAAGGGGGTTGTAATACTTGCAGCTACTAACAGACCTGAGATATTGGATAAAGCTCTGCTTAGACCCGGCAGGTTTGACCGCAGAGTTATTGTAGACCGTCCCGATCTTAAAGGAAGGGAAGATATACTAAAAGTACATTCAAAAGGGGTTAAAATGTCTGAGGATGTGAATATTAATGATCTGGCAAAGGCTACCCCAGGAGCTGTGGGGGCTGACCTGGCAAATATTATAAACGAAGCAGCCCTGAGAGCAGTTAAAAACAACAGGACGGAAGTGATACAGGAGGACCTGGAGGACGCGGTTGAAGTTATTATTGCAGGAAAAGAGAAGAAAGACCGTATTATGTCTGCAAAGGAAAAACGAACTGTAGCATTTCATGAGGTGGGTCATGCCCTGGTTGCTGCATTGGTAAAAAGTACTGATCCTGTGCATAAAATCACAATTGTTCCAAGGACCATGGGAGCACTTGGCTACACCATGCAGCTGCCTGCAGAAGAAAAGTATCTTTTGTCCAAGGATGAAATGCTGGGTCAGATAGCTGTTATGCTTGGAGGAAGGGCAGCTGAGGAAGTGGAATTCGGCTCTGTATCCACCGGCGCAGCCAACGATATTGAACGAGCTACACATACGGCAAGAAGCATGGTAACTATGTATGGCATGAGTGAAAGATTCGATATGATGGCACTGGAATCTATGCAGAACAGATACCTTGACGGCAGGCCGGTTCAAAGCTGCAGTGCTGAAACGGCAGCTATTATTGATGAAGAAACACTGAAAATCATAAAGACATCCCACCAGGAAGCAGTAAACCTGCTCAAGGCTCATAAGGAGCTTTTGGTGAAAATATCTGAAAAGCTTCTTGACAAGGAGACTTTAATGGGAAATGAATTTATGGATATGGTGAGAGAGGGGTAATATGGATAAGGAAAATTTTGAGTTTGAAAAAGAAAAGCAAAGGCTCGAATATATTGAAAATATTATAAAAGAAGAAATCTTAAATTATATATATAAAAGAAAGAAAATTTCCGAATCTATAATTAAATATAGGCAACAGGCCCTGGAAGAATTTAAGGATGATGAAGACCAGGTAGCGGAATATTTTGACCACGAAAGATATATCAATGAAGAAGCCTTCAGACTTATAGACAAGAAGCTTAAGGAACTGACGATATTAAGGGAGACACCTTATTTTGCCAAGATGGTTATTAATGAAACCGGTGAAGAGGAACAGTTCTATATAGGCAGGTTCGGGTTAAACCGGGATAATGATTTTGAACCCCTTGTAGTGGATTGGAGGGCTCCCATAGCATCGGTATTTTACGGTGGAAAGCTGGGCAGGTTAAGCTATAATGCCCCAAAAGGAACGGTGGACTTAGATGTTTTGCTAAAGAGGCAGTTTATAATAAAGAAGGGCCATCTGGAGGGCATGTTTGATTCATCCACAGAAATAAAGGATGAAATACTTCAAATGGTGCTTAGTAAAAATGCCGGGGAAAAATTAAAAGATATAATTATGACAATACAAGAGGAGCAAGACAAGTTAATTAGATATGACAGGTCAAAGACTATAGTGATAAACGGCGTGGCTGGCAGCGGAAAAACCACTGTGGCCCTTCACAGAGTTGCATACCTGCTTTACAATTACAGAAGCATACTTGAAAATAAAGTGCTGATTATAGGGCCTAATAACATATTCATGGATTATATCTCATCCGTTCTGCCAAGCCTGGGGGAATCGGGAATAAGGCAGACCACCTTTATGGAATTTGCAGAAGGTATTATCAGGAATGCAGATATAATTCCCTTTAAGGAATCCATGGAGAATTTTATTAATGGTGATGAAAAGCACATCAGTGAATTTAAATATAAGGAATCTGATAAATTTTTAAAAACCTTGAAAGACTTTGTCACTGACCTGGACAACAGCTATTTTAAAATACAGGCTGTATCATTTTATGGAAATATAATTGTAGCTGGTGATGAGATAGAAAAAATGTTCAGGGAGTACTTTAAGGATATGCCCCTTTTCAGGAGAAGCATAAAAATAAAAAGAATAATACGCTCTAAAATTAAGGATGAAAGTTATCGGCTGGTTAATGAGATAAACAGGAAACATCAGGAAAAGGTAAATTCTCTTGGTGCAGGAGATCGTGCGCTGGAGGAAAATCATCTGGAATTTATAAGGAAAATTAACATCAAGGAAGTAGTAAAGGAAGCTGTCAGGGTAAAAAGGGAGCTTTGCTGGCTGGATAACCCGGATATAACGGATATCTACAATAAGTTCAACCAATACAAAAGGTTGACCTTTGAGGATTTATCACCAATACTTTACCTTTATATCAAGCTTACAGGAGTTAAGCTTGGCTATGATGTGAAGCATATAGTAATAGATGAGGCCCAGGATTTTTCCAGACTCCAATTTACTGTATTAAAGGAGATTACCGGCTGTAAATCCTTTACTATAACTGGAGACGTAAACCAAAGAATAATTCCTGCCTCTGATGGTGTTCCAATGATGGATATTCATGAATTATATACAGATTGTGATGTAGAATACTTTAACCTGAAAACAAGCTACAGGTCTACCTCACAGATAATGGAGTATTCAAAAAAGTTTTTAAAAAATATGGATATTGTTCCTTTGGCAAGAAAAGGCTCAGAAGTTCAGGCAAAAGACTTTACAGACATTAAGATGCTCACTGAGAGTATTATTATTAAGTTGAAGGAATATAAGGAAAAGGGCTATGAAAGTATAGCTGTGATATGCAAAACCATCAGGGAAGCTGAAATAATAGGCAATGGCATCAAAGAGAGTATGCATATCAATATTTTCAACAGTGAGGATTCCCTGTATAAGGGAGGAGAGGTTGTAATTCCGTCCTATTATGCTAAGGGAATGGAATTTGATTGTGTAATTAATGTATTTACCTCAGGTATACAGGAAGGCTACGATGAAAACAAGCTAAAATATGTTATGGCCACCAGAGCATTGCATGAAATGTGCTGGTATCAGCTGTCTTAGGAGGAGTTACAAATGTTTAAGAAAGATAGTGCTTTGAATTTGCAGAAAGCAGATATATTAAGCCAGGCACTACCCTATATACAGAAATACAACGGGAAAACCATAGTAATTAAATACGGCGGTAATGCCATGATAAGTGAGAAGCTAAAGGATTCGGTAATTAGGGATATTGTACTTATGAACTGCGTGGGGATAAGAGTTGTAGTAGTTCACGGAGGCGGACCTGAAATTAATGAATTTTTAGGCAAGATCGGTAAAAAAAGCAGGTTTGTACACGGCTTGAGAGTCACCGATGAGGAAACTATTGATGTGGTTCAGATGGTGCTGGCTGGGAAGGTTAACAAGGATATAGTATCACTGATTGATAAAAATGGAGGCCGGGCAGTAGGAATCTGCGGTATTGACGCAGACCTGCTGAAGTCAAGAAAAATTAAGGCTATGGATGGATCTGACATAGGCTATGTTGGTGAAGTGGTGGAGGTTAATGATTCAATTATTGAAAACTGCCTTAACGGCGGGTATATTCCTGTAATTTCAACAGTGGCATTAGGTCAGGAGGATGGCAGAGTATACAATATAAACGCCGATGCGGCTGCAGCTCAAATCAGTGTAAAGCTGCAGGCTGAGAAATTTATTCTTATAACAGATGTACCCGGAGTTCTAAGAAATCCCGGGGATGAAAACTCTCTGATGACTGAGCTTAATGTGAATGAAATTGATACCTTGATAAGGCAGAAGGTGATATCAGGCGGCATGATACCTAAGGTTAATTGCTGCATAGAAGCGGTAAAAGGCGGAGTAAAGCGTACCCATATAATTGATGGCAGAGTAAATCATTCTCTGTTGCTGGAGATTTTTTCAAATGAGGGTATAGGAACTATGATTTTATAAAGAAAGCTGTAGTACAAGCTACAGCCTTTTTATATTTCTTTTTCATATCTGCAAATTTTTTCGATGGTATTTTCATAAACCTGGTCCAATTCCTTAAATTTCATATTAGGGATATAATGTGTTTCAAGCTCATCATGAAGCTCCTTTGCGTTTCCAAGAAGCTCCAGAGCTCGTTCTGTTAGCAGGTTGAAAAGCTTTTTGGTTGTAGTGTTTCTTTCACGGTCATACTTAGCTGCAAGATAATTTTCCAGGTATATCTGGCTGCCTGTAAATGTCATATTGTTTAATTCATTGGAGGTCACTATTGCGGTATCCAATTCGGGTATCAGGATATGTTCCGTCTTTTCAGGCAAAAGAGGATGATGGTATATTTCAACATCAAAACCATTTTTCAGTGCGGCTGAGCTTATGGAGTTGAGAAGCTCAGAAGTGCCTGTTCCCGGTGCTCCGTTAAGAGCATAAATTACTTCGTAATCCTCTGTAAGGTTCTGGATGAAGGTTACTATTCCACCTGGGGTAAAGGCTGTAGCAAACAGATGTCTTTCCGAACCGGCTTTGCCTGTGGATTCAGGAAGTATTTTAGCAATTAGCTCTTTTTCAAGAATTGCAATCTTGTACTTATCCATGGAATTTGCCACCTGGCTTTCCAAATCCTCATACATAAGCCTGGCAGCTCCAAGATAATTATATGTGCTTTGGAAGTAGCTGCTTATTTTTTTACTTATTGAAATTATCTTATCTCTTGAGGGTTGAAAGCCTTGTTCATGCCAATGCTCACCCAGGTTTAAAACCTCATCCACAGCCCCCGGAAATACTGGATCGGTTACATGGGGAGATGTGCCATCTATCAGTGCTACCTTTAAATCCTTTATAACAATACCGTCGAGAGAGTTATTGTCTGAGGAGCAATGGTGCATCTCAACATCGTAGCCCTTTTCAATGAAATAAAGTCCTGTTTTTTTCATTAAGGAGGACTTTCCTGTACCGGGGCCTCCCTTTATGCATATAATCCTTCTGGCTTCCTCCGGGTTGATAATATATCTGTAAAATGACCAGAATCCGTTGGCGGTATTCCCTCCTGGAAAGTAATTGTAAATTCTCCCCTTCATTTATAGCTCCTTAAATTATTAATACTATATATGATATGCTGCTTAAAACAAATGGTGTATGAGGTATAAAAAATATTTATGATCAATAGCCCATTTATTGCATCTTTGAATATTTAAGGACAAAAATATACCAAATATGGTAATATAAATTGATTTTGATTGAGGGGGGATAATATGAAAAGAAAAGGTATTGCATTTATAATGGTACTGGCATTGTCAGCGGCATTGTTTGCCGGATGTTCATCAAAAACCAGCCAGCAGCCAGCAGCACAAACACCAGCAAAAACTGTAGGTACAGCAGTAGATGGTAATGAACAGAACATAGAAAAGGCAGCAATGAGTCTTGTTAAAGCTAAAGAGGAAGGAAAATACAGCCTTGTAAGCACTGAAGAGCTTAAATCCTGGGTAGATAGCAAAAAGGACATGGTGATTATTGATACCATGCCTGCATCAAGCTTCAAAAATGGACATATACCTGGTGCAGTAAATGCTGAACTTCCAAAAACAGGCATGAATGATGTTACTGCAGAGCAAAAGGCGGCATTTATTAAGCTTCTTCCAGCAGATAAGAACAAGACAGTAGTTCTTTATTGCGGATTTACATCCTGTGCAAGAAGCGATGTAGGCGCTAAAATTGCCGTAGAATTGGGCTATAAAAATGTATACAGGCAGCCAGGCGGCATTGTTGCATGGCAGGATGCCAAATATACTGTGGAAAAATAGAATTTTAGGAAACTTGTTATGGGTGTATCATAATAAGTTTCTTTTTTTTTAAGTTTTGGTATACTATTGTTATCAGGTTTAATAAAAGGAGAATCAATATGAATAATAGTATAACAGAAGCTCAAAAGCTAATAGATTTTATATATAAAAGTCCTGACTCCTATCATGCAGTGGAAAACATAAGGGAAGTTTTAATGTCAAACGGGTTCAAACAGCTTAAAGAAGAAGATAGATGGGAAATTAAAAATGGAGGCAGATATTTTGTTATCAGAAACGGATCTGCAATAATTGCATTTACAGCGGGACTTGGCAGTGTGGCAGAGTACGGTTTTAAAATAATAGGCGCTCATAATGATTCACCAGGCTTCAGAATTAAACCATGTCCGGAAATGGAAGTGGAGAAGTCATATTTAAAGCTTAATACTGAGGTTTACGGATCTCCTATAATAAATACCTGGCTAGACAGGCCACTTTCCATTTCAGGAAGGGTAGTGATCAAAACAAAGGATGCTATGCATCCGGAGATAAGTCTGGTTAATATTAATAAACCTATTCTTGTAATACCAAACCTGTCAATACACATGAACCGCGATGTGAATAAAGGAGTGGAACTTAACAGGCAGAAAGATATCCTTCCCATTTTAACAATGGTAAGCAAAAATTTTGAAAGTAAAAACTACCTGCAGAAATTAATTGCAGAGGAACTTAATATTCATGTAGATGATATAGCAGATTTTGACTTGTATCTCTATGAATACCAAAAGGGCTGCATAGCGGGATTGAACAATGAATTCATTTCCTCAGGAAGACTGGATGACCTCTCCATGGTTTATGCAGGGATAAATGCACTGGTTTCATCGAAAAATACACAATGCACCAAAGTGATGGCATGCTTTGATAATGAGGAGGTTGGAAATACCACAAGACAGGGAGCAAATTCAAATATGCTTACCTCTATACTGGAGAGGATAGCAATGTCCATGGGAATGGACAGAGAGGATTATTTAAGAGCTCAAGCAAGGTCATTTTTAATATCCTGTGATCTGGGTCATGCATTGCACCCTAACTATCCTGAAAAAAGCGATCCCATAAACAGGCCTTTAATAAACCAAGGACCCATAATTAAAATAAGTGCCAGCCAGAGCTACACCACTGATGCTGTTTCTGGAGCAGTTTATGAATCAATATGCAAGGACTGCGGCATTCCTGTGCAAAAATATGTAAACAGGTCCGATGAAAGGGGAGGCTCCACCATTGGGCCGGCTGCTTCCTCAAGCCTGAATATTCTTTCACTTGATATGGGTATAGCTATACTGGCAATGCATTCAATCAGGGAGCTTGGCGGGGTTGAAGATTATAATTATGCACTACAGTCTTTTTTAGAATATTATAATTATTAATAAAAATGCATACAAAGCGGTTGAAATGTATAATTACTTATGGTATTATGGATTTATTCAAATTTAATATGGATGCCTTAGGGTAGAGGCGCTGTTAATTAATAGTATCTGTAGTGAGCCGGCAGGCAATGATTGCAGAAAAAGGAATTACAGCCGAAGATAACGGTCCGGCGGGATTATTATCTGGCTCCACATATAATATATGGGGAGTTGTCACTTTTTTTAAAGTGGAGAGCTACAAAGGAGTCACAACGTTGTATTTACATATGAATATGGCAAGGTGTTCCTTTGCCGTGTTCATTTTTTTATAGGCATTGAATTTCACATTTAGGAATAGGAGAGTGATATTGTGGCAGTAGTTGTGCAAAAGTATGGGGGTAGTTCCGTAGGTTCTATTGACAAAATCAAAAAGGTTGCTGAAACAGCAGTAAAAAGGAAGAGAGCAGGAGACGACCTGGTGGTAGTGGTTTCAGCTATGGGAGATACCACAGACGATTTGATAGAAATGGCGGGTCAGATTACAGATAATCCTGACAAAAGGGAGATGGATGCACTGCTTTCCACAGGAGAGATGATATCCTGTGCATTGCTGGCAATTGCTATTCAAGCCCTTGGGCAGGAGGCAATAAGCTACACTGCATACCAGATAGGAATAAAAACCAATGGGCAATACGGAAAATCCCTTATATATGATATTGATAACAAAAAAATCAGAAAAAGCCTTAACGAAGGAAAGATAGTTATCGTAGCAGGCTTTCAGGGTGTGAATGAAGAAGGGGATATTACTACACTTGGCCGAGGAGGTTCAGATACCTCTGCCGTGGCAATTGCAGTTAAACTGAAGGGCAGCTGCGAAATATATACTGACGTGGATGGTATATACAGCGTAGATCCAAGAAAATATAAAAACGCGAAGAAGCTGGACGAAATTGATTATGAAGAGATGCTTGAGCTTTCAAGCCTGGGAGCACAGGTAATGCACTCAAGATCCATAGAACTTGGTCAAAAGTATGGAATACCTATATATGTAGGCTTGAGCAACAGTGATATAAAAGGAACAGTAATCAGGGAGGTATCAAACAAAATGAATATGGAAAGCAAACCAATAACAGGACTGGCAACCAGTGATGACGATGTAGCCATTACCATAAAGGAAATAAACAATGATATAAATCTTTTGTCAGACTTATTTGAAAGCGTGGCAAAGAAAAGAATAAATATCGATATGATAAGCCAGACTGCACCTGTAGATAATAAGGTAAATATATCCTTTACCATACCAAAAACAGATTTAAAGGAATGTCTTGATATCATTGAAAAATTTTACTCAAATAAAGATAACATTGCCATAGATCAAGATATTACAAAGTTCTCCATAGTAGGTATAGGAATGAAGACAACCTCCGGTGTGGCTGCAAAGGTATTTAAAATCTTCAAACAGAATAAAATTGAAGTTAAAATGATTACCACCTCAGAAATAAGAATTACCTGCGCAATAAAGCAGGAGGATAAACAAAGAGCCATAGAACTGATAGCAACAGAATTTAATCTGTAAACCGGAGGCATTAATATGAAATTATTAGGGAGTATGGAAGTTAAGAACAACACCCTTTATATTGGCGGAATAAGTGCTGAAGACCTGGCAAAGGAATACAAGACTCCCCTTTATGTCATGGATGAAGCCCTGATTAGAAGTCAGTGCAGAAGATATTATAAAGCGTTTAAAGCAGGTAATGGAAAAAACAGAGTGGCATATGCGGGAAAGGCATTTCTCACAAAGGCTATGTGCCAGATAATTGACCAGGAGGGATTATGCCTGGATGTAGTATCCGGCGGTGAGCTGTATACTGCCCATAAAAGCGGGTTCCCCATGGAAAAGGTTTATTTCCACGGCAATAACAAAACCCCGGATGAAATCAGTATGGGAATTGAGTATAGGGTAGGAACCTTTGTGGTGGATAATTTCTATGAGATGGAGCTGGTTAACAGTCTAGCAAAAGAAGCCGGAGTTAAACAGAGGATTTTGTTAAGGCTCACTCCAGGAATAGAAGCCCATACCCATGATTACATTAAAACGGGACAAATTGATTCAAAGTTTGGTTTTACACCCTTGGAAAATAATATTATGGAAGCAGTAAAAAAGGCAGATTCTTTTTCCAATATTGAATTTGGAGGAATACACTGCCATATTGGATCACAGATATTTGAAACCCAGCCCTATGAAGATGCTGTAGATACAATGCTTGAAATTGTTGCTGAAATTAAGGAAAAGGCAGGTCTTGAGGTTAAGGAACTGGACCTTGGAGGAGGCTTTGGAATTTACTATAAGGAATGGGATGACCCACTTTCAATTGAGGACTTTTCTGGTGTAATATTAAACAGAGCCTTTGAGAAATGTCAGGAGCTGGGCATGGAAATACCTGCTCTGACCATTGAACCAGGAAGGTCAATAGTTGGTAATTCAGGCACTACCTTGTATACCATCGGGTCCATCAAGGAGGTCCCTAGTATAAGAAAATACGTGGCTGTAGACGGAGGCATGACGGATAATATAAGGCCCTCCCTATATGATGCGGATTACGAATGTGCAATCTGCAGTAAAATGGAACCGGAGGAAAAGGAGGCAGTTACCATTGCAGGAAAGTGTTGTGAATCTGGTGACATACTCATAAAAGATTTTGAGATGGCAAAAGCTGAAAGCGGCGATATCCTTGCTGTATTTGCCACAGGAGCCTACTGCTACTCCATGTCCAACAACTACAATAAAATACCAAAAGCTGCAGTGGTGCTTGTAAACAACGGCCAGACAAAACTCATATGCAAAAGGCAGTCCTATGAGGAAATGATAAGCAACGAGCTTGGTTTATAATAAAAGATGCATAATTTATTTATGCATCTTTTTTATATAAATAAATAAATCCGGGCCTGCCGGGAATAATACATAAAGTGCAATTCTTTTTGAAAGGATGATTTGATGTATTATATTATAGCTTTATGCATTGTATTATTGGCTGCAGCCGTATTTATATATGGAGCTGGAAATAAAAAGAAGGAAAGCGGCTCCTGGGATATACCTGTAATAAATATTAACAGAGATGCCCTGGAGAAAAGCGCTGATGAAATACAAAATTTTAAGTGCTGCTCTGGAAGTATATATATAAACAGAAAGGCTGTAATGAAAAGTCTCAATAAAAGCTATGAAAAGATTGTGCATGGCTATGAGTTTACTGCTAATGAGGCAGAAAGCAGAAAGGATATCATGAGCTGTGCCCGGTGGCTGCTGGACAATTTCTACATGATTGATAAGGAATATAGGGACATAAAAGCCAGCATGCCGGAAGCCTACTATAAAAATCTTCCTGTTATAAAAAGCGGAATATATAAAGGAATGCCCAGGATATATTTGATTGCTGCGGAAATTATTAAACACAGCGACGGGAAAGTAGATGAAAAAACCATAGAGATCTATATAAACGCATGCCAGAGGAATACAATTCTTACAATTGGGGAACTATGGGCAGTGCCAATAATGATAAGGATAGCCCTTATTGAAAATATCAGCAGGGTAGTCCAGGGCATTGTGTTTGCCCAGAAGGAAATAAAAAGCGGGGAACTGGCTGCCGATAAAATAGTTGATGCAATTTATGATAATAAGCTTGAAGAAGCCATAAATGAAATAAGGATATTGAGGGGAATGGATTATAATTCCCATTTTGTTTCCAGTTTTTTAAAGTCTCTCAGAGATAACTCCGTTGAGAACCAGACTGTATATCAGTGGATTGACAAGGAACTTGAAAGGAAAAACACCAATGCAGACAGCATAATAAATCTTGAGTATCAGAAACAGGCCTCCTGCGAAATTTTAATGGGCAGCTGTATAACCGGAATACGGGAAACAGCTAACATGAACTGGAGAGTGAATTTCGAAAAATTCAGTGTGGTGGAAAGCATATTAAAAGAGGACCCTCTGGGCCTGTACAGCTCCATGGACTTCCAATCAAGAGATTACTACAGGCACAGTGTGGAAAAGATTGCTGAAAAAACAAGGCTATCAGAAGCCTATATAGCACGAATGTCAATACAATGTGCAAAAGAGGCAGTTGAAAACAACAGCCAAAACGATTATGAAAGGCATGCAGGCTATTACCTGGTGGATGAAGGAATTAAAGTTCTCACAGCAAAGCTGAATTTAAGTAGACCCCTTGATAATCTGGTTAAAAGGAATTTAGTTCCCATATATCTTGGCTCTGTTTCAACCACTACATTGCTGCTTGCCTTCTTTTTATGCATATTAAACTATTCCAGTTATCCTGGACACAGTGTCTGGGAATTTATACTGGCTTTTATTGCCGTATTAATTCCATGCAGTGAAGTTGTAATTCCTGCCTTTAACTGGAGCCTAAATTATCTTGTGACACCTAGGTTCATACCTAAAATAGAATTCAAGGACGGCATTCCGGAATATTGCAGTACAGTTATAGCAGTTCCTGCACTGCTTGAGGATGCTGAAAGAATAAAACAGCTGATAAGCGACATGGAAGTTCACTATATGGCAAATCGTGAAAGAAACCTATATTTTGTTCTGCTTTCTGACTTTATGGACAGTGACCAGGAAAGCTGCCTGGAGGATCAGGAATATATTGCTGTTGCTCTAAAGGAAATTGGCAGACTTAATGAAAAATACTGCAGACCTGGCGAGGAGATTTTTTATTTTTTGAACCGGAGGAGAATTTACAACGAAAAACAGAACAGGTTTATGGGCTGGGAGAGAAAACGTGGCAAACTTATGGAATTCAACAAGCTTCTGAGAGGGGAGCATAACACCAGCTTTACAACCATCAGCAGCAGTCTGGTGAAGGTTATGGGTGTAAAATATGTTATAACTCTGGATTCGGACACCAGACTGCCTTTAAATACGGCCAGGAGGCTTATCGGTGCTATGCATCACGTTTTAAACCGCCCTGTAGTAGACAGCTGTAAGGGAAGGGTGATAAGAGGTCACGGGCTGCTGCAGCCCAGAATAGGAATAAGTACTGAGAGTGCAGGCAGGACATTATTTTCAAGGGTTTTTTCGGGTGATGCAGGAATAGATATATATTCCACATCAGTGTCAGATGTTTATGAAGATTTATTTGACGAAGGTATTTATACAGGAAAGGGCATCTATGACCTGGATGTTTTTATGGAGGTTCTAAAGGATAAAATTCCTGAAAATCTTGTATTAAGCCATGATCTTCTGGAAGGTTCCTATACCAGAGCAGGACTGGTTACAGATGTGGAGTTTATAGATGATTATCCGGCATATTACAATTCATTCTCCAGGAGACTTCATAGGTGGGTCAGAGGAGACTGGCAGATAATATCATGGATATTTAAAAAATCTCAGCTAAATATACTTTCAAGATGGAAAATCATTGATAATTTAAGAAGAAGCCTAGTTGCACCTGCAGAATTTTTTCTAATTACTCTTGCAATAATTCTGCTGCCTGGGGAAGGGGAATGGATGCTGGTGGCATTTGCATCCATTATAAGCCCTATTCTTTTTGATGTATCAGAAGGAGTAGTGTTTCGGTCAAAAAATTCAAGCAGGATGGATAAGCTAATGGGTACAGCCGCAATTTTTGAAAAAGTATTTTTAGTATTCGTTTTCCTGCCCTATAAGGCATATTTGATGGCTGATGCTGTTATAAGAACACTATACAGATTAAATGTAAGTAAAAGAAACCTGCTTGAATGGCAGACTGCGGAAAATGCAGAAAACCAATGCGGGAAAGATATGGCTGATTACCTTAAGTCCATGAGTTTCAGCATGGCTGCAGGGGTGCTGCTATTTTTATCTGCCCTAAGCAGAGGATATAATACTGCATTTGTGATGCTTCCATACTGCGGTATCTGGACTGTTGCGCCTTTTATAGCATATATGGTAAGTAAGGAAGTGAATATTACGAACCATGCAATAAACAGTGAACAGCAGCGAAATATTAGGAGGATAGCCAGAAAAACCTGGGCATATTTTGAGGATTTTATAACTGAGGAGGACAATTGGCTGGCTCCTGATAATTATCAGGAATTTCCTCCAAATGGCTTGGCACACAGAACTTCACCAACTAACCTGGGTATGGGAATTATCAGCAATATTTCAGCCTACGACCTGGGATTTATTGGAATCAAAGAGCTGTCAGAAAGGCTTGAAAGTACATTGGAGGTTATGGAAAGACTCCCAAAGTTTAGAGGGCATTTCCTCAACTGGTATGATACTAAAACCTTAGAGCCTTTAATTCCAAGATACATTTCGACAGTGGACAGCGGTAATCTTGCTGGTTATCTCATGGTTGCAAGCCAGTCTTTAAAGGAATATTCCTGTGGGGAACTTATAAACGGCAATGTCCCTTCAGGTGTATTGGACCTGCTAATTCTTTCCCAGCAGGAGGTCGAAGAGGAACTAGCCATCAAGGAATGCTATTTGGAAGAGATCCGTGATTTTGAAAATTTTCAGTTTGAAATAAACTCCTTCAGGGATAAGGCTGCCAGTATAATACAAAAACAGGATTTTATTATTCAGGATAGAAAGCATATGTATTGGAACAGTAAGCTAAAGAAATTTCTACTGAGGATTATTGATGAGTTGAAAGTCAATGAGGATATTATACAAAAAAATAATATTATGGTTAAAATTGATGAGCTTCGCTGCAAACTTGAGAATATGGCAAACTCTATGGATTTCACCCTTTTATATGATGAAAACAGGCAGTTGTTTTCCATAGGCTATGAAATGGATAAAGGCTGCCTGAGCAATTGCTATTACGATCTTTTGGCATCTGAATCCAGGCAGGCAAGCTTCATCGCCATAGCTAAAGGTCAGGTGGATCCGGGGCACTGGTTTAAACTTGGCAGAACGATGGCGGTGTATGGGGGAGCAAAGGGCCTTGTGTCCTGGAGCGGTACTATGTTTGAATATTTTATGCCTTTGATTATCATGAAAGGCTATACCCATACCTTGCTGGATGAATCCTGCAGGGCGGCAGTGCGTGAACAGATGAATTATTCAAAAGGAAAATCGAAGTTCTGGGGCATATCGGAATCTGCATTTTATAAATTTGATATGGGAATGAATTATCAATACAGGGCCTTTGGTGCGCCTAACACGGCACTTAAAAGTGGAGCAGGGGATGAATTGGTGCTGTCGCCCTATTCCACTCTGCTTGCCATGATGATAAATCTTAAGGACTCGCTATCCAATATTGAAATAATGATTAGGGAAGGCATGGAAGGGAGATATGGCTTTTATGAGGCTGCAGACTGCACCAGTTCAAGAATAGGAAAGGGGAAAGAGAAGGCTGTAATAAAAAGCTATATGGTACATCATCAAGGGATGAGTTTGCTGTCCATTGAAAATGTTCTGTTGTCCAACGTACTTCAGGAAAGGTTTCACAGTATTCCTGAAATAAAGGCTGCAGAGCTGCTGCTCCAGGAAAGGGTGCCCAGTACAGCTGTTTACAGAAAAAGTAGCATATATGAACCTGTAGCAGGAATAAAAGAAAATTGCAGAATTATTCCAAGGACTAATAATAAACTGCCGGCAGGAATGCCCAGGGTCAATCTCATATCAAATGGGGAATATTCAATTATGGTTACAAACCGTGGGGGAGGATACAGCAAATATGGTGATTTATTAATAAACAGGTGGAAGGAAGATGTGTCCTTTGATTCCTATGGAATGTTCTTTTATATTAAAAATCTTAACAGTGGAGATTACTGGAGCAATGCTTTTGAGCCATCCAGGACGGTGCCTGATAAATATGAAACCGCCTTTTCTGAAGGGAAAGCCAGGTTTGAAAGGACTGACGGCTCCATTACTACCAGCACAGAAATTATTGTATCCCAGGAGGATAATGCGGAATTAAGAAAAGTTACCCTTGTAAACCACGGCGATGCTGCCAGAGACATTGAAATAACAAGCTATTTTGAAGTTACAATTGCTAAGCTGGAGGCAGACATGGCTCATCCGGGTTTCAGCAATTTATTTATTAAAACTGAGCATGTGGAAACCCCGGATTGTATTATTGCCTCAAGAAGACCCCGGTCAAAATCTGAGAAACAAAACTGGATTATGCATTCCTTAACACTGGAAGGGGAAAAAACGGGAAGCTTGTCTTGGGAAACCAGCAGGCAGGATTTTATAGGCAGGGGCCGAAATCTTCAATCACCCTGGGCAATGGAGGATGAAGCCCCACTTAAAAATACCCAGGGTGAAGTTTTAGATCCAATATTCAGCTTAAGGGTCAGGGTAAGAATCGAGAAAGGAAAAAGCTGCACAATGTATTTTTCTACTGGAATCTCAGATTCCAGAGAAGGAGTTATAGAGCTAGCCTGCAAGTACAAAGACTTGCACAATATATCCAGAGCCTTTGATTTATCCTGGACTCACAGTACACTTGAGCTTAAGTATCTTGGGATTAAATCACCCATGGCCAATTTGTTTCAGGATTTAGCCTCGTACATTATATATATCAATAGAACACTTAAGGACAGGGAGGCTTTAATTAAAAATGGGGCCAGCGGCCAGCCAGCACTTTGGTGCTTCGGAATATCAGGTGATATACCAATTGTTACTGTTGCTGCTGAAGGAAGCGAACAGCTTGATCACGTTAGACAGATGCTGCTGGCCCATGAATATCTATCCAAGAAGGGCCTGAAGCTTGATCTAGT
Organism: uncultured Clostridium sp.; assembly: GCA_937927335.1. Classification (GTDB taxonomy): domain Bacteria; phylum Bacillota; class Clostridia; order Clostridiales; family Clostridiaceae; genus UBA699. The sequence goes on along the minus strand of CALBDU010000043.1, from coordinate 42,045 downwards.
AATCTTAAATAAGGAAGAAGCGTCCTATATTCAAAATTTTCAGGATTCCTTAAAAGAACTGGTAGACTCAGGATATGCCAGAGATAAACAAAATAAACCTGGAGGTATATTCATATTAAACAGTACTTCTCTAAAAGCTGAGGATATCAACCTCATAAAGGCGGTGTCCAGGTTTGTATTAGACTGCAGGGAGGGATCACTTTTATGGAAAATGAAAAATATTGAAATTCCAGAAACCAATTATGAGAAGCTGGAGATCAGGCATCTGGATTTCTCATTTAAATGGTACAGCTTTGGCACATACAAGCTTAATTACTTTAATGGGTTCGGAGGTTTTCACAGTAAAAACAGCAGCTATGTGATTATATTAAAAAACTTTGAGAATACGCCTGCTCCCTGGATAAATGTTATTACCAACGGTAAATTCGGCTTTCAGGTGTCAGAAAGCGGCATATCCTATACCTGGAACAAAAACAGCAGAGAAAATAAATTAACCAGCTGGTCCAATGACCCTGTGAGAGATTCGGAATCAGAAGCATTATTATTGCGGGATGAACAAACAGGATTAAAATGGGGAATTTCACCTAAACCATTTAGGGATAATGGCGAATATATAATAGAACATGGCTTTGGTTATTCAAGCTTCAGACATCTAGCTAATGGAATAGCAAGTGAAATGACCATGTTTGTTCCATTAAATGAAAGAATAAAAATAATAAAAGTAACATTGAAAAATTTATCAGATATAGAAAGAAGCTTGTCGCTAACCTATTATGCCAGACTGGTACTGGGAGTTGCTGCAGAAAAAACATCTCAATATATTTTTTCAAAATACGTAGACAGCCAAGGATATATATATGCTGAGAACACATTTAGCCAATACTTTAATAATGAAAAGTGTTACCTGAAAATAGAAGGTGGAGTGGATACAACCTATACTGGTGACAGATCTGAATTTATAGGAAACGGCACTCCTGATGAACCTGAAGCAATGAATAATATCAGGTTTTCAAATAATTCCGGGGCAGGATACGATCCATGCCTTGCGGGAAATTGCAAGATAAAACTTGGTATAGGGGAAGAAAGGGAATTAGTAATACTGCTTGGACAGGAAAGTGATAAAACGGAAATTGAAAAGCTTATTTTAATTTACAGCAGCATAAAAAATATTAACCAGGGCTTAGAGGAAGTTAAGAAATACTGGTCGGGACTTACTGAAACAATACAAGTAAGCACGCCTGATAAATCCATGGACTTAATGCTTAACGGATGGCTGGTGTACCAGACTCTGGCATGCAGAATTTGGGCCAGAACGGCCTTTTATCAGTCTGGAGGAGCCTATGGGTTCAGGGATCAGCTTCAGGATACCATGGCTCTTAGCTATATTGACCCGTCTATTACGAGAGAGCATATCCTCTACAGCGCTTCAAGGCAGTTTACTGAAGGTGATGTGCAGCACTGGTGGCATCCAGTTATAGAAAGCGGCATACGAACCAGATTTTCTGATGATCTGCTATGGCTGCCATATGTAGTTGAAGATTATATAAAAAACACCGGCGACTACAGTATACTTGATGAAACAGCCCCATATCTGGCGGATAAGCCTCTGAATTCAGGGGAAGACGAGAGATACAGCATTTCTGGAAAGTCAAAAGAAGTGGGCACTATATACCAGCATTGCATAGGAGCCTTGAATAAGGCACTAAAATATGGAAGACATGAGTTGCCTCTCATGGGCAGCGGAGATTGGAATGACGGTTTCAGCAGCATTGGGAACCAAGGTGAAGGAGAAAGCATCTGGCTTGGGTGGTTTCTTTACAAAATATTGGATGAATTCCTATCTTTATGCGAAAGAATGGGAGACCATGAATCCGCCTGCAAGTACACTGCAGAAAAGAATTTTCTTGTTTTCAATTTAGAAAAAAACGGGTGGGATGGAGACTGGTATAGAAGAGCTTATTTTGATGATGGTACACCACTTGGCTCCATACAAAACGATGAATGCAAAATTGATTCTATTGCACAGAGCTGGGCTGTGATTTCAGGGGGAGCTAAAGAATCAAGAACTAAATTGTGCATGGAAGCAGTTGAAAAACATCTCATTAAGGAAGACAAAGGGCTAATAGCATTATTCTCTCCACCATTTGATAAGACAAATCTGGAACCTGGGTATATAAAAGGATATCTACCTGGAGTCAGGGAAAATGGAGGACAGTATACCCATGGAGCGGTATGGGTGGTTATTGCCATGGCTAAAATGGGAAACGGCAACAGGGCATGGCAGTTATTTAATATGTTGAACCAGATTAACCACACCAGGACATACCTTGAATGCCAGATATACAAAACTGAGCCATATGTTATTGCAGCGGATGTTTATACAGCAGCACCTCATATGGGAAGAGGCGGCTGGAGCTGGTATACAGGAGCGGCAGGCTGGATGTACAGGGCGGGAATAGAATGGATTCTTGGTCTTAAAATATTAGGAAAAGAAGGATTCAGCATTGAACCCTGTGTGCCTGACAGCTGGGACAATTTCAGCATGAACTACAGAAAAGGGGAATGTTTATACCATATTAATGTCATCAGAGATTCAAAAAAGGGAATCTATATAAACAATAAAATAATTAAATCAGGTATTGTCCCATTTTACAAAAATGGTGAATATGAGGTTAAGGTAATAATATAAGGATGGGTTAAATAAAACCCATCCTTATTTTTGATCAGGATCCAATTCAATGGTTAAACCATCAGCATTTGTTTCCTTCATTGAAAGTATTGTAACAATAATATTGTTTTTATGGAATTTATATTTGGAACTGCTGTCCACAGTAAAACCACTTTCTTTTATTTTAGCGAAGGCAGCTTCCAACTTGTCTCCGGGCTTTATGCCATATATTGAAGTATCGTGATTTTTTGTTGTTATGCGTCTTACTGTACCTTCTTCATTTTTAAAGCCAATATTGATTAATTTATCGTTATATGCAAATTCATATCCGGTAATACAAGGCTCTTTTTCAACATCAGATCCTGCCAGTTTTTTCACCTGATCTTCATTCATGTTAAACTTAATACCCAATACATTGACATTTGAGTTTACTTCCTTTATAAAGGAATCCGTTGTATTGCTGCAACCTGCAATTGTAAATAGAGTAATTGCTAAAATTAATAATGAAAAAATCTTTTTCATTTTGTACATACCTCCAAGAATAATGAGTCTCTAAATTATAGCATGTACAACAAATATTGTAAACGTTGTATAAAACATCATATATCTTTAATCTATTTCAAAATTAGGTATCATAATTAATTTCTACAAATAATTACTCTTAAGTACTAGGAGAAATTTAAATAATAATGTATAATGTTTTTATTAATAAAAATATTATTTAATGTAAGGAGGAAATAAAATGACTCAGCTTAACGAAATATACAAATGTGAAGTGTGTGGAAATATGGTGGAAGTAGTCCATAATTCAGGCGGACAGCTAGTGTGCTGCGGACAGCCAATGAAGCTTATTGTTGAGAACACAGTGGATGCTGCAAAGGAAAAGCATGTTCCAGTAGTTGAAAAGACTGCAGAAGGTGTACTGGTTAAGGTTGGAGGAGTTGAACATCCGATGCTTGAAAATCACTACATTGAATGGATTGAAGTCCTTACTGATAGAAAAGTATATAGAAAATACCTTAAACCTGGTGAAAAGCCTGAAGCATTATTTAAGCTGGATGAGGAAATTATTGCAGCCAGGGAATATTGCAATGTTCATGGACTTTGGAAAAAATAGTTGACTTTTATTTTTAATAGTATTATGATGATTAAAATATAAAGTATTCGATGATAAGAGGCAAGTAGGTTTAAAAACAGATTAAAAGAGAGCACCGGAGGGTGTAACCGGAGCAGTCATGATTAAACTGAATGGATCTTTAAGAATCACAGTGAACTGAAAGTAGCTGGAGACGTAAGCCTTACGTTACAAAGGCAGGGTATAACAGGTACCCGTTTAAGGAAAGCTAAGCTTTTGAATTTAGGTGGCACAGCGATTACACGCCCTATTGTTATTAATAACAATAGGGTTTTTTTATATTTAAGGAGGTAATAAAAATGGAAGAAAAAAAGAAAGTTATATTCAGCGGTATTCAGCCTTCAGGTAACTTAACCATAGGAAATTATTTTGGTGCAATAAAGAATTGGGTTAAGCTGCAGGATCAATATGAATGCTACTTCTGCGTGGTTGACCTTCATGCCATCACTGTAAGGCAGGATCCAAAGGAATTAAGAGCTAGAACCCTTGAAGTACTGGCTACATATATTGGAGCAGGTGTTGACCCTGATAAAAACACATTATTTATTCAATCTCATGTATCAGCACATGCTGAAGCAGCATGGCTGTTCAACTGCTACACTTATATGGGTGAGCTTTCAAGAATGACACAATTTAAAGATAAATCAGCCAGGTATGGTGATACTTCTGTTTCAGCAGGCTTATTTACCTATCCTGACCTGATGGTGGCAGATATTCTTCTTTACAATGCAGATCTGGTACCAGTAGGTGTAGACCAGAGCCAGCATGTGGAGCTTACAAGGGATCTGGCTGAAAGATTCAATAGTTTATACAGTCCAACCCTGAAGGTGCCTGAATTATATCTAGGCGAAACTGGAGCAAAAATTATGAGCCTCCAGGAGCCTGAAAAGAAAATGTCTAAATCCTCTGATAATCCAAACAGTTATATTCTTATCATGGACCCTCCAGAGGTAATAAGGAGGAAAATCAACAGAAGCGTTACAGACAGTCTTGGCATTGTTAAGTATTCAGATGACCAGCCGGGTGTTAAAAATCTTATGACAATATTGAACTGTGCCACTGGCATGTCCTTTGAGGATATAGAAAAGAAATATGAAGGACAGGGTTATGCCAAGTTTAAGGAGGATGTTGCTGAGGCTTTAATTGTTGATCTTAAACCCATACAGGATAAGGTTCATGAACTGCTTTCAGATAAGAACAAGCTTGAAGCTATTTATAGGATGGGGGCAGAGAAGGCATCCCTGGCAGCAAATAAAACTCTTAGAAAAATGCATAAAAAAATTGGATTTATTCCAAGATAATAAAAGGGCCGTTAGCAATAACGGTCTTATTTATTGACAGGTCCGTATAATACAGTTAAAATCATTGATGTAGATAAAATTATAAGGAGCGGGTTCAGTGTCGGAATTAGAAAGAGAAATTGAAAGAAGGAGAACCTTTGCCATTATATCTCACCCTGATGCGGGTAAAACCACATTAACAGAAAAGCTGCTGTTGTACGGGGGCGCTATAAGGCTTGCAGGTTCAGTTAAAGCAAGAAAATCATCTAAACATGCGGTTTCTGACTGGATGGAAATTGAAAAGCAAAGAGGTATATCAGTAACATCCTCTGTTATGCAGTTTAATTATAAAGGATATTGCATAAACATCCTGGATACCCCTGGTCATCAGGATTTCAGTGAAGATACATACAGAACCTTGATGGCTGCGGATAGCGCAGTAATGGTAATTGATGGAGCCAAGGGCGTTGAGGATCAAACCAGGAAGCTTTTCCATGTGTGCAGCTTAAGGGGAATACCGGTATTTACCTTTATCAACAAAATGGACAGGGAAAGCAGAGATCCATTTGAATTGGTTGAAGAAATAGAAAATGTACTTGGAATAAAGTCCTACCCAATGAATTGGCCAATAGGCTCTGGAGCAGATTTTAAAGGAGTATTTGACAGAAATAAAAACCTGGTGGAAGTGTTTAACGGTGGTAATCATGGACAGACAGAGGTAGAATCTGTAGAAGGAAATGTTGATGATGATGTTTTCCAGGACCTTCTTGGAAGCGCCCTTCATGATAAACTAAAGGAAGATATTGAACTTCTGGACATTGCCGGTGATGAATTCAATATAGGAGAGGTAAGCAGGGGAAAACTCACTCCAGTATTTTTCGGAAGTGCCCTGACAAACTTTGGTGTGGAACCTTTCCTTGAGCAGTTTCTTACTATGACAGCACCTCCTGCCCCAAGGACTTCAAATGAAGGGGAAATTGATGTATTCAAGGAGGACTTTTCAGCTTTTGTATTCAAGATACAGGCCAATATGAATCCTGCTCACAGAGACAGGATAGCATTTATGAGAATATGTTCCGGAAAATTCAAAAAGGGCATGGAGGTGTTCCATGTACAGGGGAACAGCAAGATAAAGCTTGCACAGCCACAGCAATTCCTTGCACAGGATAGGGAGATTGTTGAAGAAGCCTATGCGGGAGACATAATTGGTGTATTTGATCCAGGCATATTCAATATTGGGGACACCCTTTGCGCAAGCCAGAAAAAATTTAAGTTTGAAGGTATACCTGTATTTGCACCAGAGCATTTTGCCAGGGTGAGAACTGTGGACACTATGAAGAGGAAACAGTTTATCAAGGGTATAACTGAAATATCCCAGGAAGGGGCAATTCAGGTTTTTAAGGAACTTCACATAGGCATCGAGGAAATAATTGTAGGTGTTGTTGGAGTGCTTCAGTTTGAAGTATTGGAATACAGGATGAAAAATGAATATAATGTAGATATGAAAATGGACAGATTGCCATATAGATTTGTTAGATGGATCGAAAGCACAAATATTGATGTGGACGATCTCAATTTAACCAGTGACACAAAGAAGGTTAAGGATTTAAAAGACAGAAATCTTTTAATTTTCCAAAGCGAATGGGGAATAAGCTGGGCTTTGGATCACAATAAGGGTCTTGTATTATCAGATATCGGAAAAGGTGATTAACAATTCAGGGATTCAGATTTTAACAAAGTCTGGATCTCTTCTTTATTGAAGGCTTTTAAAAGCAACAGCTTGTCCTGCCTTGAAAGCTGCTTAATCTCATATTCTCTTTTCAAGGCTTCAGATTTTGTATTGAAGGTTTCAAAATATACAAGCTCTACAGGGCATCTTCCCATAGTATATTTTGCTCCCTTTCCGCTGTTATGCATTTCAAGCCTTTTAACAACATTATTTGTATAACCGGTATAAAGGCTGTTGTCCTTGCATTTTAAAATATATACATATTCCATTTTATCCCTCGCTATTTTGAAACATAATCATTTCCATCTATATAAAATCTAAGCAGGTATTCCTTAGCCTCCTGGGCATAGTCAATACCAATCCTGGTGCTGGTGATAATGTTGAACTTTTCATTGTTATCTTCTATATATAATCTATCGCCGCACAAATCTTCCCCATTTAGAGCTTTATCTATAGCCAGTGCCCCACATAGTTTACCGGGGCCGTTAGTAAGATTAAGCTTTTCCCTTTTGGAAAGAGTGGTATAGCTTTTGCCGAAGCGATTTACTGACATTTCTTCAAGGCCCTCTACCGGCTCCAGAGCTCTGATAAGCACCGCCTCAGGGATTCCAGGCTTCTCCGTCACCACATTAAAGCAGTAATACATGCCGTATATCATGAAAACATAGGAATGCCCTGGAGCTCCATACATTACATTAACTCTATTGGTCTTTCTGCCACCAAATGAATGGGCAGCTTTATCAGCGACCCCAAGGTAGGCTTCTGTTTCAGCTATTTTCCCTGATATTTTAACGCCGCCTGACTCATGTACAAGTATTTTGCCTAAAAGCTCTTTTGCTACAAGCTCAGTACTGCGTTCATAAAATGACCTGGTTAATTTATTCATACTACCATCACCACCATAAAAATAAAATGCAGCATTAAATACTGCATTCATTTACATTGTATCCAAATAGTAATTGTTTAAAACTACTGAATTCTTTCTATTTTTATAATATAAAAAGTTTAAAGGTGCTGTTATAATCTGCTTACCCTTGTCCAAAACAAAATCCACAAGCTTAACAGTTCCGTAAGCTAGGATAAGTCCGCCAATAACATCTATTACCCAATGAATTTCCAGATACATAGTAGAGAATATTACACTTAAGCAGTAAAAACCCCATATGTATTTAAAGATTTTATTTTTCTCCCTCATTACCAGCAAAAACATAGCGAAAGCAATGGATGTGTGCATGGAAGGAAAACAATTTAAAGTAACTCCTGCAGCAGCCTGAGGACTTAAATTTCTTGCCAGGCCGTCTGGCTGGCCAAGTACATACCATACCTCCTGAAGATGGAATAAAAGATAAAAAGGAGTTATAAGAAATACCTGAAAAATGTGTCCTGATAATGCATATCTAAGCATTTTCTTAAAATCCAGGGAGATAAAGGCCCTGTATAATGGAAGCAGCAGCGGAAGCACAAAACCATTATTATAAACAAATCTGAAAAACCAGGTTAAGGTATCATTTTTAAATGCTCTCGCAAAGGATGCATCATTTAATGGTATGCTTGCAAATAATCCGTTCAGGTCAACTACTATACCACGGCTGATCTGCCAGCTCAGCATTTTTCCCCAGAATGTATAGCCGTTTGCATTTATGTACCAGATAAAAAATAAAAAGGGTATAGCTAGTACACAAAATGAAATAAGTTTTACATCTCTTCTGATATCAAAAAATACTGTGAACGCGGCAAATGCCAGCAGGAATAAATATATTTTATAATCAGTGCCTGTATCTGAATAAATTGCTGTATACAATGCATTTTTCAGGAAATATATCCCAATGAATATAAAATAATATTTTTTAATAAAGCCCCATAATTTTAATGCAAAGGGTTTCAAGATTCTATATATATTTTGAAAAAATTTATTTTTAGGCATACAAAAAAATAGCCCCCTTCCAATTTCAAAACCATTATAACATAAAAGAAGAGGCTAAGTACACATTCACCATTGTTTTTTTCTATGACAAGCTACATCGGCAGCAAAGATAAGCCCTGCTATTAAAAGAAGAACATTAACCAGCACACTTCCTAATCTGAAAACCAGGGAAATTAGCCAAAATAAAAGGAATACAGCAGCGAGCCAGCGTATAAACTTCATATCAGTACCTCCAATATTATTATAGCTATATTTTAATCAATTCTTAAGGAAATTATTATAAAGCAAAAGGCTGTGCAAGCACAGCCAAATTAACTATTATCTATCTCTCATTTTGTTTTTTTCGTTTTTTCTCGCCCTTCTGCAATCAGGGCATCTAACTGGATCGTTTTCAAATCCTTTTTCCTTGTAAAATGCTTGTTCTCCTTCAGTGAAAACAAATTCTTTTCCACAATCTTTACATTCAATAGTCTTATCAGCCATTTTTTTAACCTCCTTAAAATCATAGGACTAATTTGTTCTTGGAATTTACCTCCTAGGATATAAGGAGTTTAAAGTACCTTGAAACAATTGACCTATACATAAATAATATGAGCTAGACTCTTACATTTAATTATATCATTTTTTTTATAAAAAACAATATTTAACTTGTTGCACTAAATATGTTTTTAATGAATAAAAATGTATTATAATAATAATAAGCTTTTCATATATAGTACTAAAAGAGGTAATGGTTATGGATAAAAAAAGACTGACAAATTTAATAAAAAGGCCTGAAGGCACTAAGCTCGACTTTAAGCAGACTATTGACATTGTATCAGAAAGCGGAAGGAAGGAACTTGCCAAGGATATATGCGCCATAGCTAATTCAAAGTGGGGAAGGGGATATATAATACTTGGTGTTGAGGATACAACCAAAAGAATAATAGGTATTGATGGGTTAGACATTTCAGAGGAGCAGGTTCAGCAGATTATTTCCACAAGAAGTGAACCGCCTATTCCTGTTGCTTTGGAGCTGGTGAATTATGACGGCAAAACCCTTGGCGTTATAACAATATATGACGGGCCCCATAAGCCGTATCAGATTAAGGATAATGGTGCATTTTATATTAGAAGGGGTTCCACCACTGATACCATGAGAAAGCAGGAAATAATTGAGTCTCTTCAGGAAGGCTTCAGCTTGAATGCGGAAACCATCCCTATAGCAGGAAGCTGTATGGACTCTATAAACAATGAGCTAGTGAAAAAATATTTTGATTCCAAGGGCTTAAAAATTAACGATTCCATTAAAAAACAGTTAATGGAATCCGCAGGGATTATCCATGCTGAGAGGGAAAGTGATTGTGAGCTGGCTACTTTGGGTGGACTTCTTGTATTTTCAGATAAGAACTATTTGTTTTTACCACATAATTTCATACGAGTTGTAAACAAATTGGAAGGAAAGGAAACTGAAGATGTTATTGTACAGGGCAACTTGCTTTCAATGATTGATAAAAGTGAATTGATCCTTAAAGAGAGCCTGCCGGAGGAGTATCCCGTGGAGGCCGTGTTTGAAGCCGTAATGAACGCAGTAATTTATAGAGATTATACTGTATATTCAAAAGAAATAGTGGTAATAATAGACAATAACAGTGTTAGTGTCACTAGCCCAGGTGTTTTTGCTGATACAAAAAATACCTTTAATAATGCATATAACAAACGCAATATGTGGATTTATGAAAAAATTATTTCCATGGACAGTCAGGGCAGGCTTTTAAAGGCGGAAAAGGGCTTTACAAAAATGAAAAAATTATTTAAAAACATAGGAAAAGTTATGTTTGTTAACAATATAAATGAAAACAGCTTTAAAGTGATATTTCCGGGCATAAACAAGCTAAAGCACCAAAATCAAAGTAATTAAACATAATACTGACATTGAAAAAATATTCTGACTATTATATAATTTATCTATGAGGTTGGCACCTAAATATTATTAAGGGGTGGTAAAAATGATTCATGTATTCTGTAACAAAAGAGGTTCAGGAAAAACAAAAGCTTTAATTAATCTGGCAAATGAAAAGGTTTTGGAAAGCAAGGGACACGTTGTTTATATCGATGATGATAAGAGGCCACTACTGGAATTAGACAGAAAAATAAGGTTTATTGACACAGGTGATTTTGATTTAAAACATGAAGACAGTTTTTATGGTTTTTTGTGCGGCATTATTTCCGAGGACTACGATATTGATACCATTTTTATTGATGGGTTGTTTAATATTGTAGATATGGATTTAAACGATGCGGCACATTTGTTTTATCAGCTGGAAAAAATAATAGATAAAAACCACATAGAATGTTTTATAAACATTAATGGAGAAAATGATGTACCTGAATTTATGAGGAGGTACGTTGCATAGAATAACAATGAAAATAATTTAAATAATATAATAGGCCGGAGAAATCCGGCCTAAAAATATTTAGTGAATAATTCAAATAATGAAATCAGAAGCTCGAACAGTATAAGTACAATGACCATAATTTCAAGCTTGGTTGCCCTTTTTTCATGGGTAAGAGAACCAAAAACATCTGTTATATCATGAAGAATTTCCGATTTGTGGGTTATTTTCTTATATCTGTCGTCAATATCAAACAGAGCAGCCAGTTCCAGAAAGAAATTTTCGATATTCTCGTTATTCCAGGCTGCTTTAGGCTTATCAAGAAGCATAAGGTTTGATATGGTATTATATTTGAACCTTATGACTTTAGCAGAGGTTCTTGCAAGTTGCTTGTCAGACATATTAAATTTTCCGTTTTCCAGATAGTCAATGACATCCTCGATACTATCAAGTAATTTATCAGTATCATTTTCCACCTTTTTAAGAGATATGGATTTTGCCAGCACCAGTGAAATAATGTCAAGGTAATAGGGCTGAAACTCATTGGAGGTCATAAGGTCATTATATAATGAATATTCATATTCAGGGCTTATCTCAAGCTTATAGTCATCTATGTATTCATTGATGTTGTTATTTTTAAGGTTTTCATCAATGCCTTTGATGTACTTTACAAGGTCCTGAATTTCATGATACTCCATGTTGATAAATACCAGTGAACCAAAATAATAAATATATATCCACTTGTTTTCAGTATCCTTTATCAATCCTTTCAGTGCACTGCCCGACAGTACCAAAGGATCCTCCCACTTGAATTTCTTGTTCAAGCCGAAATGGGAGGATATGGCATTTAAATTTATTTCACTGCTTAATACTGCTGCTTTGAATTTCCAGCTATTCATCAAATATCACTCCTTCATTATATAAATTTTATCATAAGTTTTACATTTCAAAAAGTTTAATTTTATTTTATATTGACGATGGGATAATTTTATAGTATACTTTTTTACAATATAAAGACGTTGAAAAGGAAAAGTAGGTATGAAAATGTTCCATCAGAGAGTGGGCGGCAGGTGAAAGCCCATGGCTGTTTCATAGTGAATTACTCCTTGGAGTTGCAGGCTGAATTTGTAGTAGGCCCCGCCGGTTAACAGCCGTTATTTTAATTAAGTTACAAATTTGGGTGGTACCGCGACAGACCTTCGCCCCAAGCAGAAGGCCTGTTTTTTTATTTCCTGAATTTAATAAGAGGAGGTATGTTTATGTCTAGTGTTATTGATGTATTAGTAGAAAGAGGCTACATCGAACAATTTACCCACGAGGAAGAGCTTAGAGAGCTTTTAGAAAAGGAAAAGATTACATTTTATATAGGTTTCGATCCGACAGCAGACAGTCTTCATGTGGGAAGCTTTATACAGATGATGGTTATGGCCCATATGCAGAGGGCAGGTCACAGGCCAATAGTGCTTTTGGGCGGTGGAACTGCTATGGTGGGAGACCCGTCAGGAAAAACAGATATGAGAAAAATGCTGACAAAAGAGCAGATTGATCATAACGCTTCCTGTTACAAGAAACAGTTTGAGAGAGTAATTGACTTCTCCGATGAAAAGGCTATAATGGCTAATAATGCGGATTGGCTTTTAAAGCTTAACTATGTAGATTTTTTAAGGGAAGTGGGAGTACATTTTTCAGTTAATAAGATGCTTACTGCAGAAAGCGTTAAACAAAGGCTGGAAAGAGGTCTTACCTTCCTGGAATTCAACTACATGCTAATGCAGGGCTATGATTTTTATGAATTAAATCAGAGATATGGCTGCGTTCTCCAGTTTGGAGGCAATGACCAATGGACCAATATAATATCAGGTGTTGAGCTTGTAAGGAAAAAGGTTCAAAAGCCTGCCTTTGGTGTTACTATTGCCCTTCTTACAAACAGCCAGGGACAGAAAATGGGTAAAACTGTATCAGGAGCACTTTGGCTGGACAAGGAAAAAACATCCCCATACGACTTTTACCAGTACTTCAGGAACGTGGATGATGCAGATGTTGAGAAATGTCTTGCACTGTTAACCTTCCTCCCTATGGATGAAGTAAGAAGACTTGGAGCTTTGGAGGGTTCAGAAATAAATGAAGCTAAAAAGGTGCTGGCCTTTGAGGTTACTAAGCTTATTCACGGAGAGGAAGAGGCAGTTAAGGCAAAGGCAGCAGCAGAAGCGCTGTTTGCAGGTGGTGCTGACCTTAGCAATGTTCCAACCACGGAAATTTCAAAGGATCAATTAAATGTCACAATTACAGACCTGCTTGTAAATACAGGGATAATGCCTTCAAAGGGTGAAGCCAGGAGACTTATCCAGCAGGGCGGACTTACTATAGATGATGAAAAGGTTGCAGATGCAAATATGCTGGTTCCAGAAGCCATGTTTAAGGACGGATCCATTCTTATAAGAAGAGGAAAGAAAAACTACAACAGAATAGCAATAAAATAAGCTGAGTGCCCTGATGGGCACTCATTTCATATTTTGTGTTTCCACATGATTATTGCATTTTCCTTATTATCCTCATAATAACCATACCTTGTACCCTCTCTAACAAAACCGTATTTTGTGTAAAGACTAATTGCAGGCACATTTGATTCCCGGACCTCCAAGGTAATATCAGAGACTGACTCCCTTTTGCATATATCAAACAGTGCTTCCACAATGGCGCTGGCAGCTCCCATTTTTCTAAAATCCGGATGTACTCCGATATTGGTAATATGAGCTTCTCCAGCAATGAGCCACATGCCCCCGTAGCCTATGACCCTTCCATCCTTAATGCATACCACGTACCTTGAAATGCTGTTATTTGATATTTCATTAATGAAAGAGTCCCTGCTCCAGGGAATTGAAAAAGAAAGCTTTTCTACCATCAATACATCTTCAACATGGTCCAGCTGAAATGGAACTACACTAAGATTACTCATTTTTATTTTCCTGCTTTTTATCATATTCTCTTTCTGCCTGGGACTTTCTTAAATAAAAGGGAGCAAAGGAACTGTCTTTGAAATTGTTATTTTTCAGTTTTATCATACCAAGCTCGCCAAGGGAGGATGCCCTGGCCAGATTAAGATTCACTGGGGCAAAAGATACATTTATAATTTCCTGCTGGAATATATCCTTATATAATGGAACCCCATCTCCTACAAAGCAAACAGCTTCCCCCTTTTCATTAAGTAAGCTTATGAGCTCCTTAACCGATAAAACAAGGTAATCACTTAGTCTCACAAGACTGTGGTTTTCAAATTTGTACAGGGCTGAATATACATTTCCTCTCAAAGCATCTAAAACGGGACAAACAATGCCGGAAGTCCAGGCCATGTTGTATGCCAGGGAATCCAGGGTTGATACTGCTGTAAAGGGTTTGTTTGTGCCCTGGCTCAATCCCTTCACAGCTGCTGCTCCAATTCTAAGACCAGTAAAGGAACCGGGACCCTCTGAAACCACAAAACCATCCATGTCATTTATATCAAGCTTTAAATTTTTCAACAGCGAATCAATAATATCCATTAAAATAACAGAATGCTGTTTTTTATAATTGAAGGTTATCTCGCCAAGTAGCTTTCCTTCCTCAAGAACAGCACAGGAAGCAGATTCCGTAGCTGTATCCACACTTAAGATTTTCATATTTTTATCTCCTTTATGTAATCATATCTGCTGCCAGTATATTCAATGGTTACACATCTCCAGTTATCACCTTTTTCAGGCAGCTTTTTAATATTGATTTGAATGCGTTCCTCGGGTATCAATTCGCTTATCAGCTCAGACCATTCAATTATGCTTACTGCATCGCTGAAAATATATTCATCAAAGCCGATGGCTTCAATTTCCTCAGGGTCATCTATTCTATACACATCAAAGTGGTATAGTTTCATTCTGCCTTCATATTCATTTACTATTGTAAATGTGGGGCTTGTAATATGCTCCTTAATACCTAAACCCGATGCTATGCCCTTTGCCAAATGTGTTTTCCCGGTACCGAGCTCTCCATCCAGACATATTATATCACCTGGATTAAGTAATTTTCCAATTTTTCTTCCAAGCTCCAGGGTTTGTTCCACACTTTCCAATAAAAATTCCATTAATTTCACCTCATTAGTATTTTAAACAAATTTAATAAAAAAGAAAAGAAAATATATTAATTTGCATTGTGATTTCACTTTATGTAAAATAAAAATAGAAATATGGAGTTTGAGGTGAAGCACTTGAAAGGAAGAGTCTTTGCACTTTTTATTATATTGGCGCTGATACTTGGCGGCTGCAGCAGCAATACTGCAAATAATACTGTAGGCCAGAATGACGATGAAGTGGTTAAGAAGGATGTATGTCTTGATATAGTCACTACAGACAGAATATTATATTATATGGTTAAGGATATAGTGCACGATAAGCACAATGTTGAATATATGTTTAAGGACAGAGCATCTCAGTATAATTTCAGCTTTACAGATGACAGTCTGTACAACATAGGCAATAAGGATTTATTCATTTATATGGGAGCAGCCTATGAACCTTGGGCGGATGATTTTATTGAGAAGCTAAGCAAAGATAAAGTAAGAGTTATAAATGTTTCCCGAGGTGTTAAGATACAATCTCTTAATAAGGAAATAAAATACAAGGATAAAATAATGAAGGATAACCCATACTACCTACTAAATTATGATAATTATAAAATTGCCCTTCTAAATATAAAAAATTCGATACAGGACAATGACCCAAAAAACAGGGACTTCTATGAAAAAAATTTCAATGAAACCATAAAAGCTACTGAGGCTGAACAAAGAGCTATACTTGATATTACATCGAAGCTTTCAGACTATACCTTTGTGTATGCGGAGGACAAACTGGATTATTTTGTTAGGTACAATTCTCTGAACTATATAAGGCTTTCTGAAAAAAACACCACACTGAAAAAGCCTTCTAAAACTGTGTTTTTATACTGTGACAGCAATGTACTAAGTGAAAATGAAGGCTTTATTAAAAACAATAATATCAATACTCTTAACGTAAGGTGCTATGAAAATGATATAAAATACCAGGATATCCTGATGCTCAATAAAGGACTGTTCACCTCCTTTTACAACAGTGTTAATATAAAAGAGCAATAATATTATGAGACAGGGGTAAGTTAAGTGAAAATGCAAAAAGTGATTGTTTTTATATTTGTTGTTATTTTATTAATTTATATGATAAGAATGGCTCGTTTTACAAAAAGAAGATGGGAATTTAAAACTTATGCCTTTGGAATATTAATTTCAGGACTTTCTGTACTATTACTTGGTACATTTACAGATATGATTTCAGCCATTATATATTTTGAATATGAGCATGTTTTCATAAGGATTTGTTTTTTAATAGGAGTAATCGTGTTTACCATAGGAGTAATGGTGTGGAGCAGTTATACTAAAAGAATGATAGAAATGTTTGAGGAGGTATCTCTCACAGACCATATGACCGGAGTATACAATAGAAATGGGATAGAAAGAATTTTTGCAAACCTGATAGAGGATTGTAATCCGTTTTTCGTTATGGTTTGTGATTTGAATAAAACAAAAAAAATAAACGATAGTTATGGACATGTTTATGGTGATGAATATATTAAAAATGCTGCTACAATTATGAAAAACGCAGTGAAACTTAAGGGATATCTGGGAAGAACCGGAGGAGACGAATTTATTATTCTCATGGATTATGTGGATGAAAATTATCTCAATAAAAGAATAGATGAGATAAAAATGAATGTTTCTGATATTTTTCCGGACAATGAAATAGGTGTTAGTATTGGTTATTCTGTTTATCCTGAACATGGAGAAAATTTGAATGAACTGATATTATTAGCTGATAAAAGAATGTATGAGGATAAACTAAATAATTAATAACTATTGCAATTTAGCAAATTTTAAGGTATAATAATTTTTGTCTTAGGGGTATGGCTCAACGGTAGAGTAGTGGTCTCCAAAACCATTGGTTGTGGGTTCAAATCCTACTGCCCCTGCCAAACAAAAGGCTTTCCGATTTTCGGAAAGCCTTTTTCATATGCAAATAACACAATCGTAACACATGGAGAAAGAAATTATATTAAAGATAGTTGATTACATTGCTAAATAGCAGCGTTACAGTGGCTGGCGCTGAAAGAAAAAATTTTATACCTGGCTTAAGTACAGGGATTTTGTGATATAATGAAAATCGGGTCCACTGTTGGACCGTATTGGTAAAACACGCTTCGTGCAGCAATATTTGCTTTAGGGGGTACATTTCAGAGATGATCAAAGCAGAAATTCAGACTGGGTCAGTACAGGCTAGTAATATTAAGCAGACAGTGGCTGCAGGGAATCAATCTGTGCAGACCAGAGAAAATAAAATGGGTACGCAACCCGTAATACCGCTTCTTGTTTCCATGTCCATTCCACCGGTGATATCTATGTTTCTTCAATATACATACAATTTTGTTGACTGCATGTTTGTGGCCTGGCTAAGTCAGGATGCGCTGACTGCTGTATCCCTGGCATTTCCAATTATGACACTGATTCTTTCCATATCTATTGGCCTTGGGGTAGGCACCAATGCACTTATTGCAAGACGGCTTGGGGCAAAAGATCAGGATGGGGCAAATAACATCGTTACCCACAGTATCATAATTTCCGCTGTGGTGGGAACCCTTGTAACTATTATTGCGCTGCTTGTAGTGAAGCCGTTTTTTCATGCATATACAAACGATCCGGTAATTTATCAGCTGGGACTTGATTTTTCCAATATCGTTGTTTTTATGGCCCTTGGAAATATGCTGCATATATGCGTTCAGAAGATCATTCAGGCAACGGGAAACATGCTGGCCCCGATGCTCTTCCAGATTGCCGGGGTTGTTCTGAATTTCGTACTTGATCCGATCCTGATTTTCGGGCTTCTTGGGGCGCCAGCTCTTGGTGTTAAAGGAGCAGCTATTGCAACAGTTTCCGGCTATACCTTCTCCATGGTACTGGGGTTTTATGTATTGATTTGTACAAAACAAAAAGTAAAAATTAAAATAAAGGACTTTCATATTGAGTGGAAATTATTCCTGGATATTATCGTCGTTGGACTTCCTTCCCTTGTAATGAACGCACTGGGGGCATTAATGGTTGTTTTTGCAAATATTTTTCTTGCAGCATATTCTATGACAGCTGTAGCATTCTTTGGGATATATTTCAAGATCCAGCAGCTTGTCACTATGACGGTAAATGGATTGATCCAAGGCTGCATGCCAGTCATGGGATACAACTATGGTGCAAAAAACAGGCAAAGGCTCATGGAAACCTTCAAAACCGGACTAGCCATCGCCATTGGGATGATGGGATTCGGCACGGTAATTCTGTGGATATTCCCAACTCAGGCACTGAAGCTTTTCCAAGCATCAAAACATATGATGGAATTCGGAGTACCTGCATTACGTATCATGAGTGCCAGCTATATTCTGGCGGCCTGTGGCTTCATGTTTGCATCATTCTTCCAGGCCACTGGAAGGGTTAAATACAGCCTTTTAATTAATCTGCTGCGCCAACTGATTTTGCTAGTCCCACTTATGGCACTGCTGTCCAAAGTGCTCCACATGAGCGGCATTTGGTGGGCATTTCCTATGGCAGAGATCATCACTACGGTGTTTTGTTTCATTCTATTTTTCCAGATGGAGATAAAAAATAGAGTGTCAATTCGCTAGTCAAGTACCGTGTATGGTCCTTCCAACCCATATTTGGACACAGAATAGGCAGTCTTTCCAGATTGCTTTTTTTGTTTTCCAATTGTATTATAGAAATAGTGTCATTGATAAATTTTATAAATTGTGTTTGGCTTTGGAGGTATAAAATGCAATTTTTTGATTTAGTTATAATAGGTGGGGGCGTTGCAGGTATATCTGCGGCTGTCCAGGCAAAGGAAAGCGGCATTAATAGTGTCTTAATCATTGAAAAAGAGCATGAGCTAGGAGGCAATTTGAATCAGTGTATCCATAGCGGGTATGGAGTCCAGGTTTTTGGGGAAGATTTAACAGGCCCTGAGCTTGTCCAAAAACTCATTGATAATGCCATAAGATTAAAAATACAATTTAAGCTCAATACCACGGTGCTGGATTTAAGCAAGGATAAAACTCTTACAGCAGTAAATTCAGAAGATGGGGTATTCCAGGTAAACTGGAAGGTCCTGGTGTATGCAGCAGGTTGTATAGAAAATACAAGAAATGCAATAAAAATAGCAGGTAGTGAGGCTGCAGGAATATATACTGCAGGTGAAGTGCAAAAGATAATAAATATAGATGGGTTTCTCCCTGGTAAAGAAGTAGTTGTTATAGGCTCTGAGGACCTGGGTTTGATAATGGCCGGAAGAGTGGTTATTGAAGGGGCAACAGTGAAAGCTGTTATAGAAAAATCCCCTGAGGTGAGGGGAAATAAAAAAAATACCGAAGAAAATCTGGAGGATTTTAATATACCTCTGCTGCTAAGCCATGAAGTAATAAAGATAAAGGGAAATGCAAGAGTAGAACAGGTAACTGTAGTGAGGGTGGATGGCAATAGAGCAGCCATTGCAGGTACAGAAATGGATATAGCATGTGATACAGTTATCATTTCAGTGGAATTGGTGCCAAAGTATGATCTTCTTGAGAATGCTGAAATAAAAGCCTTGGGTGGTGTTTTAACTGACTGTGATGGTATATTCATATGCGGTGATGCCAGCTTTATCCACAAAAATGCAGACAGTATTATAAATGAAGGAAAAGAAGCAGGAATAGCTGCTTATGAATATTTATCCGAAATAAACGAATTTTAGCAGGAAGTGTTTTATGGAAGAGGAATTGAAAAAAATAGCAGAACAGATAACTGAGTTCGAACAATTAACCTATGATAAAATTCCCGATTTAGATCTTTATATGGATCAGGTGACCACCTTTATTAAGGATAAGCTTGGTTATCTCAAAAGAAACGATCTGGAGGATGTGCTCACTAAGACTATGATAAATAACTACACCAAGGCCGGAATACTAATACCGCCAAATAAAAAGAAGTATTCCAGGGATAATATGGTGCTCATTGTGCTGACCTATTATTTGAAGCAGGTGTTATCCATTAATGATATCGAAGCTTTACTTTCACCTATGGTAAAAATAATAAAAACCGGAAAAGGGTATAGTCATGAGCTTGAAGAAATCTATAATGCCTTTACGGAAATTGAAAAAAAAGAACATCAGGAATTTAAGGAAAAGCAATTGTTTGATAAATCCTTTTTTAAGGGAACAGACCTGGAGGGACGGAAATATTATGAACTGCTGTCTACCGTAGTGGGTCTTGTAGTGAAGGCAGCCATACAAAAACGTATGGCCGAGAAAATTATTGATGAATACTTCTCTAAAAAAGCTTTTTGAGGCAGTCTCTGCAGAATATGGTTTTACCATTGTCTGCTGAGACTTTTTCTTTTTCAGATATAGTTTTGCCGCATATTTCGCATTTCAATTGTGAAACATTATCAGCCTTTTCAGCATGGGTCCTGACAGCTCTTTTTTTATTTGACGGAGGCGTATACAATATGGGCTGTTCCGCATTAAGATTTTCACCGATGGTGTAGGTCATGGAAAAACAGCTTTCACCATAAAGCTCCAGTTCAAATCTTGGGGCTTGTACATCATAATACTCCTCAATTATAAGCCTTCTCACCTGGGCGTCATTTATTATTAATCCGCTTTTTTCGATGCCGTCAAATATGCTTTTAGTTATATTTGTTGTATCCGGATGTCTTTTTCTGCTTTTATAGTAAACCTTTAATACCGCAATAAGGGATTCCTCCAGAAAGATGCCTGGATTTTGAATCCTTGCCTGATAAGCAATCTCTTCTTCATAAATGGCATACCTGTCATGATACTTTCCTGAATTGAAGGGAAGTATAGCTCTTCCTTTCATGTTGAAAAGCTTAAAATTAGATTTTGAAATGGGGGAGCCTTGTATAATTACTTTTGCATATGGCTTCATATCGATCTCCTAAATAATATTATATTTATATAATAAACTAATCCCAGGCTAATTTATAGTATAATATACTGTTGAATAATGTGTTTTTATTAAGTATAATGAAATTTGTTTATCAGTTTATTATTTTGTGAGGTAATTTTATGAAGGATAATATAAATATACTGGCCATAGAGAGCAGCTGCGATGAAACCTCGGCTGCAGTGGTTCAAAATGGAAGAAAGGTACTATCGAATATAATTTCATCCCAGATTGATATACATACAAAATTTGGTGGTGTGGTGCCGGAGGTGGCATCAAGAGCTCATGTGGAGGTTATAGGGAACGTGGTTTCCGAAGCCTTAGCAAAAGCCAATATGACATTAGAAGATATTGATGCTGTGGGTGTTACCTATGGTCCTGGACTGGTAGGAGCGCTGCTGGTAGGACTTCAATATGCCAAGGGACTGGCATATGCTTCAAAGAAGCCTTTAATTGGAGTAAATCATATAGAAGGGCATATAAGTGCCAATTTTATAAAATATCCTGAGCTGGAGCCGCCCTTCGTATGCCTTGTGGTATCAGGGGGCCATACATATATAGTATACATGGAGGACTATGGAAAGTTCGAAATAATGGGTCAGACTCGTGATGACGCTGCAGGAGAAGCCTATGATAAGGTTGCCAGGGCAATTGGACTGGGTTATCCGGGAGGACCAAAGATCGATAAGCTGGCAAGGCAGGGTAACCCTGATTCAATAAAGTTTCCAAGAGCAAATTTCCATGATGACAGTTCATTGGACTTTTCCTTCAGCGGGTTAAAATCTGCTGTTTTAAATTATTTAAACCAGGCGGAAATGAAAAACATTGAAATAAACAGGGCAGATGTTGCTGCATCCTTCCAAAAAGCTGTGGTGGAGTTTCTTGTGGATAATTCAATTAAAGCCTGTAAAATAAAAAAGGTTCACAGAATGGCCGTAGCCGGAGGTGTTGCCTCAAATACATGCCTCAGGGAAACCTTTATTAAAACAGGAAAAATTAATGGAATAGAAATACTTTTCCCGGATTTCATATTATGTACTGACAACGCAGCCATGATTGGAAGTGCAGCATATTTTGAATTTATGAAGGGAAGAATATCAAGCTTAAATTTAAATGCTGTACCAAATTTAAAGCTTGGAGAAAGATGATTCTATGCATCCGACAATAAAGAACAAAAAATAATTAAGATTTTTTATTAATATAAAAATTGCATTATTGTTATGGTTGAAACTAATGGATTCAAGGTATATAATAAAAAGGTGGTATTTATGTTTTTGAAAATGCAAGAATAAATAATATCAAAATTCAATTGAAATAATTTTGATATTTATATATAATATAGATATTATACTCTGCACTGATATTTATAAGATAAAATTCATAAATATGCAGAACATTATAGTAAAGGAGATGGGATTCTTGGTTAAAAAATTTAAAAGAGTTCTTGTGGCTAACCGTGGTGAAATTGCCATAAGGATATTCAGAGCATGTCATGAACTTGGTATCAGGACAGTTGCTATTTACTCAGATGAAGATAAACGTTCGTTGTTTAGAACAAAAGCTGACGAGGCTTATTTAATAGGGAAAA
Organism: uncultured Clostridium sp.; assembly: GCA_937927335.1. Lineage (GTDB taxonomy): Bacteria > Bacillota > Clostridia > Clostridiales > Clostridiaceae > UBA699. The sequence continues at coordinate 19,310 of CALBDU010000043.1, read as the reverse complement.
ACAAAGGACCTGTAGAGGCTTATTTAAATATCGACGAAATAATAAATCTTGCACTGAAAAAAGGCGTGGATGCAATCCATCCTGGTTATGGCTTCCTTGCTGAAAACCCTGAGTTTGCAAGAAAATGCCAGGAGGCTGGTATCGAATTTATAGGACCTACATCTGATATGATGGATAAGCTTGGTGACAAGATTAAGTCAAAAATTGTTGCTGAAGCTGCCGGCGTTCCTACAATACCAGGAGTAACCAGGCCAATTGAAAATGAGCAGGAAGCAATAGACTTTGCAAATTTCTGCGGCTATCCCGTTATGCTGAAGGCTGCCTTTGGAGGCGGCGGAAGAGGAATGAGAATAGTAAGAAGCGAAAAGGAGCTTATTACTTCTTATAGAAGCGCTAAAAATGAAGCAAAAAAAGCTTTTGGAATAGACGATGTATTTATAGAAAAATATCTGGAAAAGCCAAAGCATATTGAGGTACAGGTACTAGGTGATAAAAGTGGAAATATAGTGCATCTTTTTGAAAGAGACTGCTCTATCCAAAGAAGGCACCAAAAGGTAATTGAGTTTACACCTGCAGTATCCATGACAGAGGAAAAAAGGGAACAAATTTGTCAGGACGCGTTGAAGATTGCAAAATCTGTGGGCTATAGAAGTGCTGGAACCCTGGAGTTCCTTGTTGATAAGGAAGGAAATCACTACTTTATAGAAATGAACCCAAGAATACAGGTTGAGCATACAGTTACTGAAATGGTTACCGGCATAGATATAGTTCAAAGCCAGATTCTTATTGCTGAAGGCTATGAGCTTTCATCAAAGGAAGTTGGAATACCATCCCAGGATTCAATTCAACCAAGGGGATATGCAATACAGTGCAGAATAACTACAGAAGATCCTTCAAACAACTTTGCACCAGATACTGGAAAAATTGATGTTTACAGAACCGGCTCAGGCTTTGGCATAAGACTTGACGGCGGTAATGGTTTTTCTGGAGCAGTAATAAGTCCATATTATGACAGCCTCCTTGTAAAAACTACAGCATGGTCAAGAACCTTCCAGGATGCAATAAGAAAATCCATACGTTCCATAAAGGAACTTACTATAACTGGAGTTAAAACAAATGTAGATTTTCTTATAAATGTGTTAAATCACGAGACCTTTAAAAAGGGAGAATGTGATACAAACTTCATAGCTGAAAATCCTGAATTATTTGATATATCACCTAGGGCTGATGAAGAGTTAAGAGTTCTAAAATATATAGGAGAAAAGGTTGTAAATGAAACCCATGGAGACAAGAGGGATTTCGATGTTCCTGTAATTCCTAAGACTAAATTTGGTGGAACACTTAACGGAACGAAGCAGATATTGGATGAGGGCGGTCCTGAAGCACTGGTTAAATGGATTCAGTGCCAGAAAAAGCTGCTTTTAACCGATACTACTATGAGGGATGCCCAGCAGTCTCTGATGGCTACAAGAATGAGAACCAGGGATATGATTAAAATAGCAAACGATCAGGCTATTTTAGGAAGGGATCTATTCTCCATGGAAATGTGGGGAGGAGCTACCTTCGATGTTGCCTACAGGTTCCTGAAGGAATCACCATGGGACAGACTGGAAGAGCTTAGAAAAAGAATTCCAAATATATTGTTCCAGATGCTTTTAAGAGGTGCCAATGCTGTTGGATATAAGAACTATCCTGACAATGTAATAATTGAAAGCATTAAGCAGGCATCAAAAAGCGGTATCGACGTATTCAGGATATTTGACTCCCTGAACTGGCTTAAGGGCATGGAGCTTGCCATTGATGAGGTATTGAAGCAGGGTAAGGTTGCAGAAGCCTGCATGTGCTATACCGGTGATATCCTTGATGAGTCAAGGGATAAATATTCCTTGGATTACTATGTGAAATTTGCAAAGGAAATAGAGAAAACAGGAGCACACATACTGGGGATAAAGGATATGTCTGCATTGCTTAAACCATATGCGGCAGTTAAGCTCATAAAAGCTCTTAAGAATGAGATTTCAATTCCAATTCACCTGCATACCCATGACACTACAGGCAATGGTGTGGCTACAGTGCTTATGGCTGCACAGGCAGGAGTGGATATAGTAGATACAGCCTTTAACAGCATGTCAGGGCTTACAAGCCAGCCAGCCCTGAACTCAGTAGTAGCTGCTCTGGAAAATACTGAAAGGGATACTGGAATTAATCTTACAGATATCCAGAAGCTTTCAGATTACTGGAGTGCAGTAAGACCTGTTTACAGCCAGTTTGAGTCCGGCTTGAAATCAGGAAGCGCTGAGATTTACAAATATGAAATACCAGGAGGCCAGTATTCAAATCTGAAGCCTCAGGTTGAAAGCTTTGGTCTTGGACATAGATTCGACGACATAAAGGATATGTATAAAAAAGTTAATGAACTGTCAGGCGATATTATTAAGGTTACTCCATCTTCGAAAATGGTGGGTGATATGGCAATATTCATGGTACAGAACGACCTGACTCCTGAAAATATATATGAAAAAGCTAAAAACATGGCATTCCCTGACTCGGTGGTGTCCTTCTACAAGGGCATGATGGGCCAGCCAATGGGTGGATTTAACAAGGAGCTTCAAAAGATTGTTCTTAAAGGTGAAGAGCCAATTACCTGCAGACCTGGAGAACTTCTTCCACCTGAAGATTTTGAGAAGATTAAGGCTAATCTTAAGGAAAAATACAAATTTGAGCCTACAGATAAGGATGCAGTAAGCTATGCATTATATCCAGACGTATTCGAAGGCTTCATCAAATATGTGCAGGAATACGGTGACCTTAGCAGAATGGGCAGTGATGTGTTCTTCCACGGCCTCTATGAAGGCGAAACCTCTGAAATAGAAATTGCTGAAGGAAAAACCCTTATAGTGCAGCTTCTTGAAATAGGAAAGCTGGATAATCAGGGCAACAGAACCTTGATATTTGAAGTAAACGGCAATAGGAGAGAAATAAAAATCAAGGATAAGGTTAGCAGTGAAAGAATAGGTTCCTTTGAAGAGGAAATTACAATGGCTGATCCTTCAGACAAATTGGAAATAGGAGCAAGTATTCCTGGAACCATACTTAAGGTGCTTGTGAAAGAAGGAGAATCCGTAAAGGAAGGTCAAAGCCTCATTGTTATTGAAGCAATGAAGATGGAAACAAATGTAGTTGCCAGTGCAGATGGTGTAGTTGAAACCGTTGCTGCAAAAGAGGGAAAACAGGTTAAAACCGGGCAGCTGCTTGTTAAACTTAAGTAATTATTATAAACCCTATCTCAAAGGAGAGATAGGGTTTATCTTGCATTATGAAAGGGGTGCTGAATTTGAATATTGAAGCTGTTGTTAAGGAAAATCTTGAGGTATTCAAAGCTATTAGAAAAGAACTGCATGAAAATGCTGAATTATCCTTTAAGGAATATAATACCAGTGATATAATAAAAAAGTATCTTAACTCTTTCGGCTTAGAGGTAAAAACCTGTTTTAATACCGGAGTGGTAGGAACATTAAATAATGAAAAAAAGTGCATCGGAATAAGGGCGGATATGGATGCCCTTCCCGTTAACGGGGTGTCCCATGCCTGCGGACATGACTTCCATATGGCTGCTGTGCTGGGAACGGCTTTAGTTTTAAAGCAAATGGGCTTCAGTAAAAATGTGAAATTTATTTTTCAGCCGGGGGAAGAGGATTCCGGAGGTGCTTTGCCTATGATTAAGGAAGGGGTTTTAGAGGAACCTGAGGTTGAATATATGATCAGCCTTCATGTGTGGCCGGGACTTCCTGTAGGAAAGATTGAAGCTGCCAGTGGACCATCCATGGCATCTGTGGATGATTTTACAATTACATTTACAGGTAAAGGCGGGCATGCTGCAGTGCCATATTTATGCAGAAATCCAATTTACCCTGCCATTGAACTAATACAATCCTTCAACAATAAAAAGATAATAGAAAATGATCCGCTGAATCCCTTTATAGTTACCTTTGCTTCCTTGAACTCGGGCAATGCCTGCAATGTTATTTCTGATGAAGCAAAAATAATGGGTACAGTAAGGACCTTTGATGCAGGTTTAAGGAAAAAGATTAAGGGTCAGCTAATAAAAACTGCAGAGCTCTGTGCTGAAAAATTCGGCTGCAGTGTAGAGACTGAATATGAGGAAGGATACCCGCCCCTTATTAATGACAAGGCTTTGGCGGAGAAATTCATAAAGCATGCCGAAAAAATCCTTGGACATGAGAATGTATTGCCATTAACCAGGAGCTTTACTGCAGAGGATTTCTCCTTTTTTGCTGAAAGGGTGCCTTCAGTTCATTTCAGGCTTGGAATCAGCCAAGGAGAAATAGGGAATGAAATTCTTCATTCCTCCAATTTTGATGGCAGCGATGATTCACTTTATTATGCAGTGCTTCTTGCAGCAAGTTTTATTGCTGAGCTTTCCCAAACATTAGAATAAAATATATCTATAATACAAAATATATGAATAAAAGAGGGGAGAGATTTTATGATGTTTAACATTGGAGAAAAATACAATGGATTTATAGTTAAAGAAACTAAACAAATTAAAGATATCGATTCTGAAGGGATTGTGTTCCAGCACGAAAAGACTGGCGCAAAACTATTGTATCTTAAGAACAAGGATGATAACAAAGTATTTACCATCAGCTTTAGGACTCCTCCCAAAGACAGTACTGGGGTGGCACATATACTGGAGCATTCAGTGCTCTGCGGCTCAAAAAAATTTCCTACAAAGGAACCTTTTGTGGAACTGGCTAAGGGTTCCCTGAATACATTTCTAAATGCATTCACATTCCCGGATAAGACCATGTACCCGGTAGCCAGCAGGAACAATAAGGACTTCAGCAATCTCATGGATGTTTACCTGGATGCAGTATTCAATCCAAACATTTATAAATACCCTGAGATAATGATGCAGGAGGGCTGGCATTACGAGCTGGAAAACAAGGAAGATGAGCTTACATATAAGGGCGTGGTATACAATGAGATGAAGGGGGCGTTTTCTTCCCCGGAATCCATTCTTTTCCGGAAGATTTCCGAATCCCTTTTTCCTGATACTGCTTATGGAGTGGAGTCTGGCGGAGATCCTGAGGTAATTCCTATGCTCACCCAGAAACAGTTTACGGAATTCCACAAGAAGTATTATCACCCATCAAACAGCTATATATTCCTGTACGGTGATATGGATATTATTGAAAAACTCAAATTCTTAAATGAAAGCTATTTAGACGGCTACGATAAGATTCAGGTGGATTCAGCTATAGGAATACAGGAACCCTATGATGAAATTAAGGAGAGCGTAATAACTTACCCCATTTCCGCTAATGAAAAGGAAGAAGATAAGACATTCCTCAGCCTTAATTTTGCGGCCGGAAAAGCTGTTGATCCTGAACTTAACCTGGCCTTTGAAATATTGGAGCATCTTCTGCTGGAGACTCCAGGATCGCCTCTTAAAAAGGCGCTTATTGATGCGGAAATAGGCAAGGATGTTTTTGGCGCTTATGAAGGCAGCATACTGCAGCCTATATTCAGCATAGTGGTTAAAAATTCAAATATTAATAAAAAAGAGCAGTTCATGAAGGTGGTTTATGACACGCTGAACAGCCTTATCAGTGATGGTATAGATAAAAAGGCCATCGAGGCTTCCATAAATATTAAGGAATTCCAGCTTCGTGAGGCTGACTTCCAGGGGTACCCCAAAGGGTTGATTTACAGCATGAAATGCATGGACAGCTGGTTGTATGATGCTGATCCTTTTGTTCATCTTTGTTATGAGGACACCTTGGCCAAGATAAAAACTGCCTTGAAAACCGATTATTTTGAAAAAATGATAAAAAAATATGTTATTGATAATTCTCATGGTTCAATGCTCATAGTTAAACCTGAAAAGGGACTGGCTGAGAAAAAGGCTGAAATTGTGCGCAAGGAGCTGGCGGAATATAAAGCGGGACTTTCAGCTGAGGAACTGGATAAAATTGTTATGCAAACTGCCAGATTAAAAGAAAGACAGCTGGCACATGACTCCAAGGATGACCTTGAAAAAATTCCTTTATTGTCCATAGAGGACATAGATAAAAAATCGGAAAAGCTGGAACTTGTGGAAAAGGAAATTCAAGGAGTCAAAGTGCTTCATTGTCCAGTTTTTACAAATAAAATAGCCTATGTGAATCTGTATTTTGATGCAGCTGTTGTGCCAAAGGACCAAGTACCTTATCTCACAATATTGTCTTCAGCCTTGGGAAAAATGGATACTGAAAATTATGGCTATGAAGATCTTGTAAAGGAACTGAATATATACACAGGGGGAGTTAGATATTCCTCTGCTACTTATTCACGAAGCGGTTCAGCTGAAGAATTTCATCCTAAATTTACAGTTAAGTCTAAGGTGCTCAGTGGGAATATTCCAAAGCTGTTAGAGCTTTTGAAGGAAATTCTCACATCAACCAATTATGATGATAAAAAGAGATTAAAGGAAATAATTCAGGAAACAAAATCCAGGATGGAAATGATGCTGTTTGACAGGGGGCATATAGTTGCTGCAAACCATCTTATTTCATATTTCTCTTCCCAGGGCAGCTTTGAAGAGCTTACCTCCGGAATCGATTTTTATAATTTTATAGTAAAGCTTGAAAAGGATTTTGATACTAAGTTTAAAGAAATATCCGGCATATTGAAGGATTTATCCCAGAATATATTCAGACAGGGCAATTTCCTTGCTGGAGTTACCGCAGAAGATAATGAATACAATATACTGGAGAACAATTTCAGCAGGCTGTATGGAAAGTTAACCTGTTGCAGGCTTGAAAAACAGAAATATGATTTTGACCTTACCAGAGAAAATGAAGGTTTGATGACCTCAGGCAAAGTCCAATATGTAGCGAAGGCGTATAATTATATAAAGCTTGGCTATAAATATTCAGGAAACATGCTGGTTTTTAAAACCATAAATAATTATGATTATCTCTGGAATCGTGTCAGAGTTCAGGGAGGAGCCTACGGATGCTTCTCATCCTTCCAAAGGAACGGCAATATGTTCTATACCTCCTACAGGGATCCTAACCTGAAGGAAACATTAAAGGTGTATGATGAAGCAGGAGCTTACTTTAAAGATTTTAATACCGATGAACGTCAAATGACAAAGTATATAATCGGTACTGTTTCTGATCTGGATTTTCCGCTATCTCCTGCAATGAAGGGTGAAAGAGCTGTGGACTATTATCTGAGGGGAATCAGCTATGAGGATATACAGCAGGAAAGGCTTGAAGTCCTTGATACCAAAGTAGAGGATATAAGAAAATTAGGCAGTATGATTGAAGAACTCATGAAGCAAAATTACTTGTGTGTTTTTGGAAGTGAAGAAAAAATAAAAGCCAATAAAGATATATTTGGCAGTATAAAAAATGTATTTGAATAATGAAGGCCCTGCAGTTTCCTGCAGGACCTTTAATTTATGCTTGTTTTGCTGCTTCAGAAGTTTTAATTTCTTCAATATTTTTCTTCCAAACCTTGAAGCTTTCCACAACTATGATTACCATTAATACCAGTAATAATCCGGATATAACTGTCATCAGCATTAAGCCTTTTGGCAGGTAGTTTCCTGTAATATTAAGTATTGCAGCATATCCAGTAATTATAGCCATCACTATCATTGGTATTCCTGTAATGAATGCGTATTTGATGTTTTTGCTGTTCTTAAGGATTACAGATGTACCTACTGCAAGGGCTATAACAGCCAGCATCTGGTTTGCAGTACCGAACATTGGCCATATTACCGATACGTTTCCTGTATACAGCAGATAGCCCCAGGTGAAGGACATAACACCACTAAACAGGATTATATTAGGCCATGAGTTTTTATTTCCAAATGGTTTATAGAACCTTGCACAGAAGTCCTGAAGCAGGTATCTTCCTATTCTAGTTCCAGCATCAATGGTTGTAAGGATAAATAATGCCTCGAACATGATTATGAAGTGATACCAGTAACCCATTAAGTGAGCCATTCCAGGGATCTTATAGAATACGTAAGCCATACCAACAGCCAGTGATACACCGCCGCCTGGTCTGCCGGCAAGGTTTTCACCAACTAAGCCTGAGAGCATAGGTAATTCTACTGGAACCATATGAAGTTTTGCAAATACTGCAGGGGCTGAGTTTATAGCAAAATAATCTGCAGTTGGTAGACATGTAGCAGCAATTAATGCCATTAAAGCTACGAAGGATTCAAGAAGCATTGCACCAAAGCCTATTGGAAGTATATCCTTTTCGCTGGATATAAGCTTTGGAGTTGTTCCTGAGCTTATCAGTGAATGGAATCCTGACAGAGCTCCACATGCAATTGTTATAAATATATATGGGAAAACTTTACCTGGAACAATTGGGCCGCCGCCATTTACGAATTGTGTAATAGCAGGCATTTTGATGTCAGGTCTAACAATTATGATACCGATAGCAAGGAAGAATACAACACCAAGCTTCATGTATGTGCTCAAATAGTCTCTTGGAAGCAGCAATAACCAAACTGGGATAGCAGCTGCGCAGAAACCGTAAACAGCAAGAATTACTGACATCTGCTTTACATTAAATGTAAGGTATGGAGCTAAAGCAGTATGTTGAATTGTAGGTCCAAGGACAACTCCTACTATTATAAGAGCCATACCTAATATTGTACCTTCAGCAATTTTGCCAGGTCGTATAAATCTTAAATAAACACCGATAAACATAGCTACTGGAATTGTAAATCCAACAGTAAAGGTACCCCAAGGACTGTTATAAAGTGAGTTAACAATTGGCAGTCCAAGACCAGCCATAGCAATTATAAGGATGAATAATACCGCAATTGCTGTAACAAAACCCATGGTTGGACCAAGATGAGACTTGGCAATTTCAACTAAGGATTCACCGTCATGTCTTACTGATGCGAAAAGTATAACCATGTCATGCACTGCACCGGCAAAAACACCACCAATTAGAATCCAAAGTGTTCCTGGCAGATAACCATATTGAGCTGCAAGAACTGGTCCTATAAGTGGGCCTGCACCTGCTATAGCTGCGAAATGGTGACCCATAAGCACAACTTTGTTTGTTGGTACGAAGTCATGTCCATCTTCAAAACGTTTTGATGGTACTTCTTTTGTTTCATCGAGAACCAGAACCTTGGAAGCAATGAATGCTCCATAGAGTCTGTAGCCCAGTATAAGTATAAGGGCACCGACGATAACGAGTACAATAGAATTCATATAAAAACCTCCCTATAAAATTAATAATAAGTTCTGAATATTTAAATGTTTACATAAATTCTAACTTAATATTAACTTTTTATGAACAAAATCCAGGTGAACAGCAAAAATTAACCGGCGAGAAGTAAAAAGCAAGGCTTGTTTGACATTTTCTAAAATTACTACGTACAATCTTAAGATTTTGATATATAATTAAAGTAGATTTTAATGAAAGGGGTATTCCATTGATATACATACAGCTCCTGGAAAGAATGGCGCTGATAGCTTTAGCAGCGTACATTTATAACCAGTCACATATATTTAAGAATCTTATAAAGGACGAATTAACCTTAGGGGATAAGGTCAGCATGATAATATTCTTCAGCGTTCTGGCTATTGTAGGAACCTATACAGGAGTGAACCTGGAGCCTTATGCACTGGCTAATACCAGGCCTATAGGAGCGATAATGGCAGGCTTTGCAGGCGGACCTGTAATTGGTGTAATTGTTGGATTGATTGCCGGTACCCATAGATATTTCCTAGGGGGCTTTACTGCTTTTTCCTGTGCTCTGGCTACCATAGTTGAGGGTTTAATGGGAGCACTGGCCAGAAAATATTCAAAGGATGGTGCCTTCAGTGTCAGAAGCGGATTTATTGGCGCAGTTATTGCAGAAATGCTTCAGATGCTTATAATTCTTATCTTTTCAAGGCCCCTGGAGGATAGCGTAAATTTAGTCAGAACCATAGCTTTACCAATGATCTCCATAAACTCCGTAGGGGTGGTGGTATTCATAAATATAATTAAGAATGCCAGGGAGGAGTATACAAGATTAGGTGCTATTGAATCTCAAAAGGTTCTTAATATAGCAAAGAGGACCTTAAATCACGTTCGAAAAGGTTTGGACAAGACTACAGCTAAGAATATAGCTGAAATTATATATGAAATTGGAAATATAAAAAGTGTTTTTGTGGCGGACAATAAAGAGCTTCTAAGTCACTGCGGCGAGGGTGTGGATGAAGCTGTTCTCATAAAAAACCTTAATGAATATTACAAGGATCCTGATTTTACGATTGTTTCCTTTGAAAGCTACAGCAGAAAATTGTTTTTTTACTTTACCCCCATATATAGTTTAGAAAATACCTTTGAGGGTGTTATAGGACTGCAGGCAAGATCGGAAAAAGAACTGAATGGCTACTTTGAAAATTTTGCAAAGGAACTCAGTGATCTACTTTCAAATCAGATGGAAATATATAAGCTTAACAAACTGGCCCATGAAGCTACTGTAGCGGAATATAAAGCACTTAGAGCCCAGATTGAGCCGCACTTTTTATTTAATGCATTAAATACAATATCTTCCTTCTGCAGAACCAATCCATTACGGGCCAGGGAATTGATAATAAATTTATCCAACTATTTCAGACAGACCTTAAAACGACAGGAGGATTTTGTTGCCCTGTTTGAGGAAATTGATTTTGTAAAATCCTACTTGTCTATAGAAAAGGCAAGATTTGGTGACAGGCTTAAGGTGGAAGTTGAAATACCAAAGGAGCTGATGGATATCAAAATGCCGGTTTTCGTACTGCAGCCCATTATTGAAAATTCTATTAAGCATGGCATACTGCCCCAGGAAAATGGCGGTACAGTAAATGTATCGGCCAGGGAAATCGATTCTTATGTGGAGTTTTCAATTGTTGACTCTGGTGTGGGCATGACAGAGGATCGACTGGAAGAGGTATGTACAAAGTGGCCTGGCATTGGCTTGAAAAATGTAAATGACAGGCTAAAGCTTCTTTATGGGCGGGAACCGGCATTAAATTTGAGTACAGAACTAGGCGGTGGAACCACAGTAAGCTTTCAGATTCCAAAGGAGGTTATGTAGAAATGGATGTAATAAGATGTGTGATAATTGAAGACGAAATACCTGCAGCAGAAGAATTGAAATACCTTATTTCTCAAAATGACAATTTTATTGTAGAAGACATGGCCTACAATGGAGAAAGCGGCTTTGAGCTTATAAATAGAACTCATCCGGATGTTGTATTCATGGATATAAATATGCCGGTGCAAAATGGCGTAGAGCTTGCTAAAAAGGTCAAGGAAATGGATAATACCATAATAATAGTATTTGTCACTGCCTATGATGAGCATGCTGTACAGGCATTCGAACTGAATGCACTGGATTATATCTTGAAGCCTGTGGATGACATCAGGCTTCAATTAACCCTGGACAGGGTGCAAAAAAAATGGAGGCTGAAAAACAGTCCAAAGGATGAATTGCCTGAGATGATATCTCAGATAATATCCAAACTTGAAACAAAGGAACATGCATGCAAAAAGATTCCCTGTGAGCTTAGGGGTAAAATTGTGCTTGTTGATTTAAGGGACATATATTTTTGCTATATTGAAGGGGAAAAAACCTACATTAAAACAAAAAAGGAGTGCTATCTAACAGGATATACATTAAACCAGATAGAAAAGAAATCAAACTTTTTCAGAGCTCACAGAAGCTATTTGGTGAATCTGGATAATGTAAAGGAATTATTTTCATGGTTTAACGGCACCTATAAGCTGGTTATGAATGATGTTGAGGATTCTGAGGTGCCAATCAGCAGAAATAATGTAAAAAGATTGAAGGAATTGTTAGGAATATAATGAAGAGTAATTTAATTAGAGTAAGGTTAAATATTCTTTTTGCCATAGTTGCTTTAATACTATTTTTAGCTGTGGGACTGGTTTTCTACAGAAGCACAAAAATAGCCGTTGTATATTCAAAGGAAAAGGAACTGGAAACTTTATCTCAGGAAACCAGTAATAAAATTGAAAGATTTTTATTTGAGCGTTATGGAGATATACAGGTATTATCAGAGTCTCCGGTGCTTACAAGGAATAATATCGAAACTAAATTAAAAACTGAATACCTTGACAGCGTAATGAAGGCATATAAAACCTATGATTACATCGTTGCCACAGACAGTTTCGGTAAAATTAAGGCATATTCAGGTAAAGGCATAGGGGATATTAACTATGATGAATGGGTTGGAAGGATTGCGGGGACAAACACCTATGTTTCAGATTTCACATATCTCCCAAGGGAAAATGCATATGTAATTTATCTTGCTGCACCTTTAAAGGATTCATCAGGAAATATTACCGGTGCTGTTTTTGAGAGGGTTAATTGTGAAGCAATCAAGGATATAGTAAATAATGTTAAGCTTGGAACAACAGGTTATGCCTTTTTTGCTTCATCAAAAGACGAGTACATGGTTCCAAATCAAAACAAAAACAAATCAGCAGAGAATATCGGGGCGAACAGCAACAGTGGAATAACCTACTACGACTTAGAAGGCAAAAAGTTTATATCTGCATATTACAAGCTATCTAAATATGACAGCCAAAATGTAAATTGGTATCTTTTTGTGGAGCAGTCTCAAATTGAAGCTTTTGAGATAAGCAATAATTTGGGGAAATTTACGCTTATTGTTGTATTAATCTCAGTTTTAGCTATTTTTGTACTTATAATATATATGTCTCGAGTAATATCTACTCCATTTAATCTAATGAATACAAGTCTAAAGTCTATGGAGCAGAAGGTTATAAAAATTACAGGAGAGCTTGAGAAGAGTGTAATCAGAGCTAAACATCTGGAGTCTCTGGCTGCAATGTCTTCAGGTATTGCCCATGAAATAAAAAATCCCCTCACATCAATAAAGGGATATGCGCAGCTTATAAAAATTGAATTAAGCGACAGCAATATGGCTTCAGATGTGGACATTATTATTGACGAGGTAGAAAGGTTAAACAGGATTGTGGACAGGTTCTTGAGCTTTGCAAGGCCAAAGGAATTGAAGCTGAAACCTGCAAAGGTTAACGATGTTATTATTGAAACTGTTAAAACCTTGGAGCTTGAATTAAAAAAAAGTAATATAAAGTTATCCTTTTATATTAAGGAAACACCATATGTTATGCTGGATTTTGATGAAATGGAACAGGTAATCATGAATTTAGTATTAAACTCAATTCAGTCTATTGAAAAAGATGGGGAAATTAAAATAACCACCGGCTATGAAAAATTACTGGATATGGTTTTTATAATAATTAAGGATAATGGAATGGGAATAAAGAATGAAGATACAGATAAAATATTTGAACCTTTCTATACCACTAAAGACAAAGGTACCGGTTTAGGATTGGCAATATGTTCAAGGATAATAGAAAATCACAAGGGATTCATAGAATTAAACAGTGAATATGGCTCAGGAACAGAATTTATAATTAAACTTCCTGCAACCAAGGATTGGTAGGGGATATATATGAGAAGATACTCTATATTAATAGTAGATGACGAAAATAACGTTACAAAGCTTTTGGATAAATTCTTAAAAAAAGAAGGGTACAGCACTCTAACCGCATCCTGCGGTGAAGAGGCTTTGGATGTAATAAACAGCCATCAGGTGGATATTGTCATCACTGATATTAAAATGCCAAGGATAAGCGGAATTGAATTATTAAGCAGAATACGGGAAATAGATTCCTCAATAAAAGTTATACTTATCACTGCCTTTGCCACAGTGGAAACGGCAGTGGAGGCCTTGAAAATGGGAGCAGTTGATTATATAACCAAACCCTTTGATTTGAACGAGGTGCTTTTATCAATAGAAAAAATAGTTGGCAGTTTGGATGATACCATTGAAAATCTTAAAGAACAAAACAGCTCCATAGAAAATTACTTTTTAAGCAAAAGCATTAAAATGCAGAATGCCATTGAAATTATGAAGCAGGTATCAAACAGCAAAGCTACCATAATGATATATGGCGAAACCGGTACTGGAAAGGAGCTGGCAGCCCAGGTTATCCATAATTTAAGCGACAGGAAGGATAAGCCGTTTATAAAGGTAAACTGTGCCGCCATACCTGAAAACCTGTTGGAAAGTGAATTGTTTGGTTATGAAAAGGGAGCTTTTACAGGTGCAAACAATTCAAAACCAGGTAGATTTGAATTGGCTGATGGAGGAACAATTTTTCTGGACGAAATCGGTGATATTACTCCCTTGATGCAGGTTAAGCTTTTAAGGGTAATACAGGAAAAGGAGTTTGAAAGGCTTGGGGGAATTAGAACCATTAAGGTGGATGTAAGAATAGTAGCAGCAACAAATAGAAATCTGGAGGAACTGGTGAAATACGGCACATTCAGGCAGGATCTTTTCTATAGGTTAAATGTGGTTCCTATAACATTGCCTGCGTTAAGAGAAAGAAAGGAAGACATCAGTCAGTTGGTACAATATTTTCTCAAGAAATCCTCCATTATATCCAATAGAAATGTTAAGGAGGTTTCAGATGAAGCCTTTAAGCTGTTAAGCAGATATAATTGGCCAGGTAATATAAGGGAATTGGAGAATGTTATAGAAAGATGTGTAGTAATTATCAATAGCAATGTAATAAATGCTGAAGCACTGCCTGAGTACATTATAAACTTCAATGAATCGGCTTTGGATAAGGATATAGGCGATTTGAACAAGGCTGTGGATAGTGCGGAAAAGACCATGATTATTAAGGCCTTGAAGGAATGTGGAGGAAATAGAACAAAAACCTCGGAACTGCTTGGTATAAGCAGAAGATCCCTGCACAGAAAAATTATTAAATATAGCATTGATGAATAGGGGCATTTATGGCACATTGTGACAAAAGTGCCCTTATTTTTTGCCCATTTTAATCCAAGAGTCAGATCAAAGGCCTTAAAAATAAGGACTCCAGAAAACGTATACAAATTATTTCAATGCAATTTTAATTGGCATCAAAATTGCTGATTATTCCATTGGGGTAATATTATTTTTAAGGAGGACTAATAAATGGCTAACATTAACTCGGGCGATACAGCGTTAGTTTTGATAAGTGCTGCGCTAGTATGCCTAATGACACCTGGGCTTGCATTTTTCTACGGAGGCTTGGTAAGGAAGAAAAATGTATTAACAATTATGATGCAAAGTTTTATTTCTATGGGTATTGTAACTTTTATTTGGGTATTCGGAGGGTTCAGCTTAGCATTCGGAAAGGATATAGGCGGGATAATAGGTAACCTTCAATTTTTTGGGCTTCATGGGGTGGGGCTAACCCCTAATTCATCCTATGGACCAACTATTCCTTTTTTAGTTTTTTTTGTTTATCAGGAGATGTTTGCTGTTATAACTCCAGCGTTGATAACCGGAGCCTTTGCAGACAGGGTAACCTTTAAAAGCTATTTAATTTTCCTTGTTTTCTGGAGTCTGCTAATATATATTCCTGTGTGCCATTGGATATGGGGAGGTGGCTTCCTCGCAAAGCTTGGACTTGTGGATTTTGCAGGCGGTATTGTAGTACATGTTACTGCTGGTGTGGCAGCTCTTGCATCTGTGATATTTGTAGGCAGAAGGAATATATTGCCTGGGGAGAGCACCGCTCCGCATAATATTGCTTTTGTTGCATTAGGAACGGGACTTCTTTGGTTTGGGTGGTTCGGCTTCAATGGAGGAAGTGCATTAGCTGCAAATGGAATAGCAGCAGTAGCTTGGGCTAACACAGATATTGCCGGATCTATAGCTATGATTGTATGGCTCTTAGTGTCCTGGATTCATGAAAAAAAGCCAAGTATGGTTGGAGCATTGACTGGTGCAGTGGCAGGTCTTGCAACTATAACTCCTGCTGCTGGCTATGTAAAGCCTTGGGCTGCAGTAATTATCGGGGGTTTATCGGCTCTGATTTGTTATGTGGCAGTTCAGTTCAGGACTGTATTGAAGCTTGATGATGCATTGGATGTTTGGGGTGTCCATGGAGTTGGCGGAATATTGGGATCTATTTTAGTAGGAGTATTTGCAAGCAGCTCAATAAACGGTATAAGCGGATTGATATACGGAAACATGCATCAATTCCTTGTACAGCTGTTTGGAGTTGCTATAGCTGGCGGATATTCATTTATCGTTACCTATGGCCTGCTTAAGGTAATTGATATCTTTATACCTGTAAGAGTTGATAAAAAAGCCGAGATAAAAGGATTGGATGAAGAGCTTCATGGTGAAGTTGCTTATGATCTTTAGCTAAAAAGGGGGCTTATGCAGCTGCATAAGCCTCCTTTTTCATATTAACTCTTCCCATTCTTCATATAATAGATTGATTTTTTCTTTTATATTTGAAATCTCATTGCTTATTTTTGAACTCTCCTCGGGATTTGAATATACTTCCTCAAGACACAGCTTTTCATTTAGTTCCACCAGCTCAGTTTCATAATCAGCTATCTGCTTTTCAATACTGATTAACTGCAGCTTCTTATCCTTCTCGGCTCTTTCCAGTTCCTTTTTTTTCTTTTTTGCATTTTGTATCTGGGTCTTTGACAAGCCTGAAGCTTCCTCTAATTCCTGAAACCTTAAAGGATTATTCTTTTTTTCAATATAATAGTTGTAATTGCCAAGGTATTCCTTTATACCTGACTTGGTAAGTTCGTAAATTTTTCCTATAACCTTATTTAAAAAATATCTGTCGTGGGAAATCAACAGTATGGTTCCGTCATAGGTTAATACCGCATCCTCCAGTGCTTCTCTTGACATTATATCAAGATGGTTTGTAGGTTCATCAAGCAGCAGGAAATTTGATTTGGAAAGCATTAGCTTGAGAAGATTGATCCTGCATTTTTCACCACCGCTTAAAAGGTTTATTTCCTTGAATACATCATCCCCCTTAAAGAGGAAGGCTGCCAGGGCATTTCTTACTTCGGTGGTGGTCAACTCGGGATACTCATCCCAGACTTCATCAATAATAGTTTTGTTTAAATTAAGGTTTGACTGTTCCTGATCGTAATAACCAATATTTACATTTTTGCCCAAAACGCAAATACCTGAGTCGCTTTCAATATTACCCATAATTATTTTAAACAGAGTTGTTTTTCCTATGCCGTTTTCCCCGATAAGTGCAATTTTTTCTCCTTTTTTAATGTCAATATTAATATTGGAAAATAATTCACGGTCATCATAGGATTTTTTTAATTGTTCTATATGAAGCACATCGTTGCCGCTTTTTATTTTTGTTTCGAAACTAATTCTGGCAGCTTCGTTCACCTTCTCAGGGGCTGTAAGCCTTTCCACCTTATCCAAAGCCTTTTGCCTGCTTTCAGCAGCTTTTACACTTTTCTCCCTGTTGAAGGATCTGTATCTTTCGATAATTTCCTCCTGTCTTTTGATTTCAGACTTTTGCAGATTGTAAGCCTTTAGCTGTACCTCATATTCTTTTTTCTTTAAATCAATATATTGAGAATAGTTTCCATTGTATGTTGAAATTTTACCTGAGCTCAGCTCCAGAGTTCTACTGGTAATGGAATCAAGAAAATATCTGTCGTGGGATATAAGTATTATGGTTCCCTTATAATTTTTAAGGTAGTCCTCCAGCCATTCTATAGCCTCCAGATCGAGGTGGTTTGTGGGCTCATCCAGAAGAAGGATATCCGGTTTTATCAAAAGCAGTTTACAAAGAGCAACTCTGGTTTTTTGACCTCCGCTTAATAAATCAATGGTTGTATCAAAGTCGTTCTCAGAGAAACCTAAGCCCTTCAATACCCTGCTTATCTCTGCTCTGAAGGTATAGCCGCCGCAGTTGATATAGGTTTCTGAGGCAGTGGTGTAATCCCTTATAAGTTTATTATGGAACTCTTCTTTGTCATGGTCATATGGCTTGTTTAATTCTTCTTCCAGCTGGGAAATCTTATTTTCCAAATTTATAAGCTGGCTGAATACCAGTTGAAGCTCTTCGTATATTGTATTATCCTTCTCCAATGAAAGATGCTGGGAAAGGTAACCGATAGTTTTATTTTTATCAATATAAAGCTCACCGCTGTCATAATCTGTTGTTTCACTTGTTAAAATTTTAAATAAAGTTGATTTACCTGCTCCGTTAGGACCAATTAATCCAATCTTTTCACCCTCATTTATGTTAAAAGTAACTTTATTTAAGAGCACTTCAATGCCAAAACTTTTGATTATATCCTTACAGCTTAAAATAATCATAGTATCACCGTCCTTAACATTAACATTTTACTATGTAAATAAATATTTTTGTAGTAAATTTTTAAATTTATATTTATTAATATATAAGATATATGATAAAATATAAACAAACTTAGTCTGTGATTACATTAATAATATAAATAGAGGTGCAAGATGGAAAAGAAAAGAACAATATCTATGGCGGTAATCAAGAGACTTCCTAAATATCACAGGTATCTGGAAGACTTAATGAAAAATGATGTGGATAGAATATCATCTAAGGAACTTAGTGAAAAGATTGGATTTACTGCGTCTCAGATAAGACAGGATTTAAACTGTTTTGGAGATTTTGGACAGCAGGGATATGGATATAATGTAACTGACCTTTTTAACCAGATCAGCGGGATACTAGGATTAACCAAAGAATATAAGGTGATAATTGTTGGAGCTGGGAATATCGGTCAGGCTTTAGCTAATTATTCAAAATTCGACAGGCTTGGTTTCTCTATTGAGGCTATATTTGACATTAATCCCAAGCTAATAGGTATCAAAATTCGCGATATTGAAATTCGTGATATTGATACCATGGACAGCTTTCTTGAAAATAATCGCATCCATATTGGAATTATATGCGTTCCAAGCAGGTTTGCGCAAAATATCTCAGACACATTGACCAGAAATAAAGTAGAAGGAATATGGAATTTCGCACCGGTAGATCTAGTAGTGCCGGATGGAACAAAGGTGGAAAATGCACATTTAAGTGACAGCCTTTTAACTTTAACCTGTCTATTGAATGAAAAAGAATAATTGTTATTTTTTCGACTATTGACGCCTCAATAGTCTTTTTTTATTCGTTAAATTAATATTAATTATGTATTTTACCTATTAATATGGTATAATTATAGACGTATTTTGATGTGATTTTTATTTTTTATTTGTGGTTAAGGGGGAAAAAACATGTATAAAATTTCAAAGAAAGAAACACTTGCCCCTAACATCTATCTCATGGATGTAGAGGCAGCCAGGGTGGCAAAATCCTGTTGGCCTGGACAGTTTGTCATTGTGAAAATG
>CALBDU010000042.1 GCA_937927335.1 uncultured Clostridium sp. | reverse complement strand
TGAAAGCTCTACCGAACCCCACGTCTAACGTGGGGTATTCTAAATACAATAAAAGGCCCTCTAAAAGAGAGCCTTCATTTTAATACATTCCGTCCATTCCCATTCCAGGTCCGCCTGGCATAGCAGGTGCATTCTTTTCAGGTATTTCTACAACTGCAGCTTCAGTAGTTAAGAATGTGGAAGCAACTGATGCTGCGTTTTGCAGCGCTGATCTGGTAACCTTTGTAGGGTCAACAATTCCAGCCTTAATCATGTTAACATATTCTTCTTTAAGTGCATCGAAACCAATGCCAGCATCGCTGTTTTTAACTTTTTCTATTATAACTGAGCCTTCCAGACCTGCATTGAATGCTATCTGTCTTACAGGTTCCTCCAAAGCCTTCCTTATAATATCTATTCCAACTTTTATGTCGGCATCCATTGAGTCTAATTTTTCAATTTCAGGGATTATATTAATGAAAGCAGTTCCGCCTCCAGGTACAATTCCTTCTTCCACAGCAGCTTTAGTCGCAGCCAGTGCATCTTCAATTCTCAGCTTTCTTTCCTTAAGTTCAGTTTCTGTTGCAGCTCCAACCTTTATAACTGCAACTCCACCAGCAAGCTTAGCAAGTCTTTCCTGAAGCTTTTCTCGGTCAAATTCTGATGTAGTATCTTCAATCTGTCTCTTGATCTGTGCTACTCTGTCATGTATCTCAAGTTTATTTCCCTTGCCGTTAACAATTGTTGTATTTTCCTTGGATATTTTAACAGATTCTGCCCTTCCAAGCATCTCAATGGTAGTTTCCTTTAAATCTCTGCCTAACTCTTCGGAAATAACCTCACCGCCAGTTAAAATGGCTATATCCTGAAGCATTTCCTTTCTTCTGTCGCCAAAACCAGGAGCTTTGACAGCAACACATGTGAAGGTACCTCTTAATTTATTAACAACTAATGTAGCAAGAGCTTCCCCCTCTATATCCTCTGATATAATAAGGAACTTTTTACCCTGCTGAACAATCTGTTCAAGCAAAGGAAGGATTTCCTGAATGCTTGTTATCTTTTTATCTGTTATAAGTATATACGGATCGTCTAAAGCTGCTTCCATTTTTTCTGTATCAGTAACCATATATGGGCTCACATAGCCACGATCGAACTGCATTCCCTCAACTATGTCAAGTTCAGTTCCCATGGTTTTTGATTCTTCAACAGTGATAACACCTTCATTGCCTACCTTTTCCATTGCGTCTGCAATAAGGGTACCAATTTCCTCTTCGCCAGCTGAAATTGCAGCAACTCTTGCTATATCCTCTTTTCCATTAACTGGCTTTGAAATTTTCTTTATTTCATCTACAGATTTATCTACTGCTATTTTTATACCCTGCCTTATAAGCATAGGATTAGCTCCTGCTGTTACATTTTTCAAGCCTTCTCTGATAATAGCCTGAGCAAGCAGTGTAGCTGTGGTTGTTCCATCACCGGCTACATCATTAGTTTTAGTTGCAACTTCCTTAACAAGCTGTGCGCCCATATTTTCATATACATCTTCCAGTTCGATTTCCCTTGCTATGGTAACACCATCATTTGTTATCAGCGGTGATCCGAATTTTTTATCTAATACAACATTTCTTCCCTTAGGTCCCAATGTTACCTTAACTGTGTTGGCAAGTTTGTCAACACCAGCCTGCATGCTTCTTCTTGCTTCTTCGCCAAACATTATGTTCTTTGCCATTATAATACCTCCTGTTTTACATAAACTATTTTACTATTCAACAACTGCTAAAACGTCATCTTGTCTCAGAATAGTATATTCTACCCCGTCAATCTTTACTTCTGTACCGGAATACTTGGAGAACAACACTTTGTCCCCAACCTTAAGCTCCATTCTTACCTCTTTGCCATCTACATATCCTCCAGGTCCAACAGCAACAACTTCTGCCTGCTGTGGTTTTTCTTTAGCTGTACCAGGCAAAACTATTCCGCTTTTGGTTGTTTCCTCAGCCTCCAATTTTTTGATTACTACTCTGTCTCCAAGTGGTCTAATATTCATTTAAACCCCTCCTTAATGTATTTTAGATTTATTTTAACTTTTTAAAACTTGTTAGCACTCAGCTATCTTGAGTGCTAACACTATTATTATGATAAATAATATATATGAGAATATCAAATTTTGATTATTCTATATTTTACTTGTTTTGGGTGATATTCTGCAATTACAATAAATTATATCCATTTTTCGCTTATTTAATCTCTTTTTTATTTTTTTGCTAAATTCAAGTTAAGAAGTATAATTGTTTTAATATGTTATTTACGAGGTGCACTATGAATAAAATTTCAGCTCCAGTTTTAGCTCTTGCAATAATTATTCTATCAGTTAAATTCACAGTAAGCTTTAAGCCTTTATATTACTATGACATAAATCACCTTAATATCAGCAATTATACCAATCTGAATAAAAACGAAATAAAATCTGCTTATGACTATCTAATTTACTATGTAAACAGCAATCACGCAGCAGATTTTAAAATACCAGGACTACCCTCATCTCCTGAAGGAATTATACATTTTCAGGAGGTAAGAAATATATTTATTAAATTAAACTACATATTATATATATGCGCAGCAATATCCATATTGGGAATATTCAACGCCTTCAAGAAACGGAATTTTAGAGTTCTTAAATGGGCCTCCTGGCTTTCGATAATTTTTGCTATCGGAGCCGCAGTACCCTTTGCCATAAATTTTAACATGTCCTTCACTATGTTTCACAAATTGTTTTTTTCCAACAACTACTGGATTTTCGATCCTTTAAAGGATCCGGTAATAAACATCCTTCCTGAGGAATTCTTTTTTCACTGCGCAATACTCATACTTGTGTTGATTTTAACTGCGTCCGCTGTTTTAATGTTTGTTTACAAAAATCTATCAGGAAAGCTTACTTCTCCTTCCCAACCAAGGACCTAACAAGCTTTTCTCCTTTAAAAACACCCACTATAAACAACAAGGTGGAAATTACACCAATGAGCATCAGCTGATTTCTGCTGCCAGTCAGAATCCCGGCTCCGAAATACGCTGATGCTATTATAGCTGGTATTCTTCCTAAAGTGGAGTATATCATAAAATTTTTAAAGGTAATTTCAGAAAAGCCGCATATATAGCCTAAAACATCCTTTGGAATGCCAGGTATAAGATATAACAAAAACACTACATAGTTAATACTTCCTATTTTAAGAATTTTTTCAAACAGCTCAAGATGTCTTTTGGATATTATCCTTCTCACCATAGGCCTTCCGAACAGACTGGATACACCATATATAACCGCACTGCCTGCGGTAATCCCTGCCAGTGAAAGGACTGTACCGTAAAAGGTGCCAAAAATATATCCTCCTGCAATCTGGATTATTTCCCCTGGGATGAAAAAAGCAATAACCTGCAGCATCTGAAGAACCAGAAAGGCAGGAACACTAAACTGTCCGTAGGCCATAATCAGAGCTTTTAATTTTTTAGGATCAGCAAAAAGATAAAAATACTTATTGAAGTATATATAGGCAGCCGCACAAAGAAAAATCAATATGACAGCTGCAGCAATATAGGATTTTCTTGGAGATATTCCGGACTTTATGTTATTTACATATTTATCAAGCATATATACCTCCTAAACTGTTATTTTATATATTATTAGCTTAATATCGAAATTTGTCAACGTGTTATTTTTTTAAGCTGATACCTTCAAACTTCTCGAGACTTCTATTTTTAATTAATGATTTTTCACCAGAGCTTCCACTATATTTCATAAGTTCAGGCTTTGACTTTTTCCTTGAAACAATAGTTCCGGCACCACCAATACATCCGCCCTCACACATCATCCCCTCAATAAAATTACCATCCAGCCTGTTTGCCCTGGCCAGAGCCATCGCCTGCCTAATTTCATCACAGCCGCTTACTGCAACAGCCTTCAGATCTATGTCCAATTGACTTGTAGCTTCCTATAACGCTGTACAAAGT
>CALBDU010000041.1 GCA_937927335.1 uncultured Clostridium sp. | reverse complement strand
AATAGTACAAGAAATTTTCATCAAAAATTATTGACTTTTATTAGCTGGTCTAAAACATCTTTATTTTTTTACATTTGATATGTCAATATTTATTATAACTCAATTTTTAAAATTACCATAGGTGCCTGATCCTGGAAAGTTAGTAATAAACAGAGTAAGTTATATTAAGTTTATTTTGTCGAATGAAACAAATTGGTATATATGGAAATGTGGAGGGATTGACTAAAGAAATGTCGAATATTATTTATATATTGATATAAGTAATAGGGGGTGTTATTTTTTTGGATAATATTGATAATTTAAATAATATTAGTGAGCGGGCATATATAATAATAAGTAACAATTATATTATTAATGTAAGCAAAGCATTTATAAATTTGGTTGATTATATAGAAGATGAACTATTGGGAAACGACATTAATTTTATATATAACTCATTAAGAATTGGACCTGATTTTAACTATGAAGATATCGATGAAAATAAAGACTATTTCTTGTTCACCAAAACTCTTGAAGTCAGGTTTATTAATATAAATATAATAAAAGATGGTTTAAAAGATATATTTATTTTTAAAGAGAAGCCAAATTCAAGGCTTCAAGATAAGTTTAAATACGCCTATCAGTTATTATCTGAAAACATAGTGGGAACATCAATTTATAGTGTTCCTGACTTAACACTTCTAAAAGCCAGTCAAGTATATCTTGATTTTATTGATGCTCCTTTTAATACCCCTGATAAAACATTTGGGAAGAAAATTTATGAATTTATTAATGGCTATAAGGGCAGCATTACTGATACCGCAATTAATGATGTAATTGCATCAATGAAATCAAGCCATTTTAAAGAAATGAAATATCATGGCTTTGCAAGAGGAACAACTTATTGGGACCAAATAATAACCCCAATAATGGAGGATGGAAAAGTAAAATACATTATAACCAATACACAGGATGTAACTGAAAAAGTTCTTAATAGAATGGAAATTGAACTTAAAAGCAAACAGCTGGAAGAGCAAAACATTTTAATAAAACAACAGCAGCAAGAGCTAAATGCAATAATATAGGGTATGTCAGACGGTTTATCTATTTTAGATAGTAATTGTAATTATACACTATTTAATAAGGCTGCCAGGGAGATGTTTCCTACATATAGTGATGTGGAACAAACGGGCGATGGATTTTATAAAGCAGAATTCTATTATGAGAGTGAGGGAAATAAAATCCCTTTAGACCGAATTCCATCTAGTCGTGTAAAAAACGGCGAGAAGTTTACTAATATGAGAATGAAGGTAAAGCTCCCTGATAAGGTTTTGCATATTAGCGTTAGCGGCACACCCATTTATGATAAAAATAATAATTTCGTCATGGGTGTATTATGCTCCAGGGATATTTCTAAAGTAATTGAGTATGAACAAAAATTAAAAGACCAAAAAATGAAACTGTTGGAGTCAGAACGTGAAAAGAACCAGGCTCTTAAGCAGGCAATTGAAATGAAGGATGAATTCCTTTCATTAATATCCCATGAACTTAGGACACCCATTACAGTAATAGATTCAGCAATTCAAGCTATGAGTTTAATTTGTTGGGATGAACTTCCGGATAAATCCAGAAAATATATCAAAACTATTAAACAAAATACATATAGACAGTTAAGGCTTGTTAATAACCTTCTTGATATAATTCGTGTAAATGCAGGAAGGATAAAAGTAAATAAAATTAATTTAGATATAGTATTTCTTACCCGCAGTATCCTAGAGAACGTCTATATATATGCTGCAAAGAGCGGGGTTAAGCTAAAATTTGTTCTTCTTTTACTAAGAAGATAATAGGAATAGATGAAGAAAAATATGAGCGCATACTCTTAAATCTGTTATCAAATGCAATAAAATATACACCTGAAGGAAGGACTATTTTAGTAAATTTATATTGTGCTAAAGATAAAGTTTGTATTCAAGTGAAGGATTCTGGAATCGGTATTCCAGAGGAAAAAATTGATACAATATTTGAGAGATTTGGACAGGTAGACAGCTCGTTGTCAAGAAGAGCTGAAGGAGCTGGAATTGGTCTATCTCTTGTGAAAAAATTTGTGGAAGCTTTAGAAGGAACCATAACTGTAAAAAGTGAAGTTGGCAAGGGAAGCACATTTAAAGTGACCTTGCCAGAAGGAGTAGTTAAGGAAGATAATAATGATAATATTGATATGAGTTTATTGGGCAACAGACATGTAGATATTGTTAAAGTTGAATTTTCGGATATTTATTTATAAACACAGGGGAGCATTCTGAATATGGAATAAGGATATTCAGAATCTCATTTTCACCATAAACAAATAATACAATAAGATTGGTAATCCCATAGCTGATAATATTGTGATTGCAGTATTAACTCTTTTCTCATGCCGTAAAATAAATAATAATAATTTATAACCTAAAATTCCAATGAAGCCACCTGAACAATTTAAAATTATATCATCAATGTCTGATGCTCCCATGGCCAAAAGCCCTTGAATGACTTCCACAAATAAGCTTACTATAAATATAAACAACAAATTAGTTATTATTCTTTTATCATTTTTCAATAATTGCAGATATGCACCAAGGGGAATAAAAATAACTATATTTCCAACAACGTTTCCAAAAGCAAATGCTTTTAAATTAGGAGAGCTTCCTGTTAAATATTCCATTATGCTATAAAAGGGGATGAGATTTATTGATCTATGCTCAAAATGGGATATTCTTGACAAAAACAATATTTTAATTAATAACAGTATGTAACAAATGAAAACACAATATAAAATGACTTTTTTAACTTGCGAAAATTTATTCATAATACCTCCACTTTTTATTTTCCAATACTATTGTAGACAGCTAATGCATCGGTTATGTTATACTGCTCAGACTGGTGATTTCCTTTTGCACCTGCAGAAACCAGAATATATTCCTGGTTACCCACTCTTGCTATACTGGCCAGACATAGGCCGGCTTCTTCAGTATATCCAGTTTTTCCTCCTAATATTTTGCCGTTCATAAGGCTTTGAGCCTTCAGTTCCTGAAACATGGTGCTGTAAAAGGTTATTCCATTAGGGTGCTTATTGGTTGGTGCTGTGGAATGACTAGACGAGGTAAAAATTTTCCTGAAGGTATCATTTTTCAAGGCATAGCTCAGGAGAACAGCCATGTCTTTAGCTGTTGTAAAATGGTTTTCATTCTGAAGCCCGGTGACATTTTCAAAATGTGTGTTTTTCATACCAAGCTCAGCCGCCTTTTTATTCATCATTTTTACAAAATTCTGCTCTGAACCCGCTATTTCATAAGCAAGGCCCATACAGCACTCCGCACCGCTTGGCAGCAGTGCCCCGTATATCAGATCCATTGCCGTTACTTGTTCACCAGGCAGAAAACCTGCCATTGATGCATCTGCTCTGTACAGCCCCTGAAATGCGGAATTTGTAAGTTTTACTCCTTTATTCATACTATGTAAATTTTCTATTGCTACAATGGCTGTCATGATTTTAGTCATAGAAGCAGGATAGATTTTTTCTCCGCTGTTTTTCTGCAGTAGGACAGTATGATCCTTTAGGCGGATCAGAATGGCATTAGGACTGTTCAGCTTGTCCGGAGCTATGGAAATAGCCGAATATGATGAAGCCTTAGGGTTATTAGCCTTATCAAATATGTACCGGTAGCCTGGAAAGCTGGAATTATATGCAAAAGCAGCAATTCCAGCTATAAACAGAAATGATACTGATTTTAATATTTTTGACTTATTCTTTTTTACCTTTCGTGCCATAATAAACAACTCCTTATTCTGTGCTGTTATTATTTAAACATAGAATAAGGAGCTATATTTGAATTTAACCTTATGAACTTCTTAAGATTTTCTTATGACGGAAGCTTTACTGTAAATTTAGTATTTTCCATGTTGCTTTCCACAGAGATTGTTCCATGATGAGCAGTGACTATTTCTTTTGCAATTGCCAAACCCAGCCCTGCTCCACCAGTATTTGTGGAACGTGCAGAATCCAAACGGTAAAACTTTTCAAAAATAGTTGCAAGCTTTGCCTCAGGGATTGGGTTTCCATCATTAGTAAAGGTTATAACAATATATTTGTCCTGCTCCATGGCTGAAATATCAATGATGCTATTTTCATAACTATAGGCTATGGCATTTTTCAGAATGTTGTTGAATACACGGGCCAGCTTGTCTCCATCTCCCAGCACTATGAGCCCGTCTGGTACATTGACGGATACCTGTTTTCCTTGTGGAGTCAGCATCGGATAGAACTCATCTGCAAGCTGCTGGAGCATAAACTGTAAATTGATTTTTTCTTTATTCAAAACAATAGTTTGAAGGTTAAATCTTGTTATCTCAAAAAACTCGTTTATAAGCTGCTCTAATCGATAAGCCTTTTCCAAGGTAATACCCACATATTTTGCTTTTTGTTTTGGAGGCATATCGGGAGCTTCGTCCAAAAGACTTAAGTATCCTATAACCGAGGTCAGAGGTGTCTTTATATCATGAGCCAGGTATACTACCAGATCATTTTTGCGCTGCTCCGCATCAAGGGCAGCTTTCTTTTGCTTTTCCAGGTTGTTTTTTATCTGATTTAGCTTATTTTCCATAAAGTCTAATTCCGGCGATAGAGTAATTTCATTTTGGGAATCCTCAACCAGCTTATCCATTCCAGCACTTACTTCATCAAAATATTTAGTAAACCAGGAACTCAAAAATTGAAAAAGAATAACTAAAAGTATTAGGATTACAACAAACATGATCATATTCATATTGTTGCGAATCACAAGCTGATAAATTGTTTGAGCGTCCGAATTGCTGAAATGAAAAGTGTCCACTAAAAATCCAACGATACGATCCCCAATTTGTCCACGGAGGATATAGCGCAATAGATAAACAGTACCAGCAGCGGCAGCTGTAATCATGAGCATCCGCATGAAGACTTTTCTCTTCAGGTTTGTGTAATTACCATATGTGCTATTTTTCAATTTTATAGCCAACCCCCCATACCGTTTTGATATATTTGGGATGTTCAGCACTGTCCTGCATTTTTTCCCTTAGATGCCGGATATGCACCATTACAGTATTATTGCTGTTTGTGAAATACTTCTCTCCCCATACCTCATGGAACAATTCCTCTGAGCTTACCACCCGTCCGCGATTTACGCAAAGAGTCCAGAGAATTGAAAATTCTGTGGGAGTGAGAGGCAGCTTTTTTTCATTCAGGGTACATTCATGGGTGTCCATATCCAATATCAAGCCGGAAAAGGAGATCAAATTTACTTCCTGGTTTGGTTCTGCAGAATTATATTTTGTAAATCTGCGGAGCTGCGCTTTCACACGGGCAACAAGCTCCAAAGGCCGAAAAGGCTTGGTTATGTAATCATCCGCACCTAATGTGAGTCCTGTAATTTTATCAATTTCCTCTTCCTTGGCAGTGAGCATGATTACGGGGAAATTATGTTTTTCCCTGATTTTCTGGCATAGAGTAAAGCCATCAATATCAGGCAGCATCACATCAAGTATGGCAAGGTCCAGATGCTCTGACTGAACACATTGAAGCGCGTCCTCACCGGTATAAAATTTGTGTATAATAAAACCTTCATTTTTTAAATAAACTTCTATTAAGTCTGCTATGGCCTGTTCATCATCTACCACCAGAATATTGATACTCATAAGCGTTATCCTTTCGTACTTATTAAACACTTATAATTATAGTACTGCAAAACAAAAATTCATATTATAATAACTTTCTTAATAAAACCTTAAGGTTTTATTAATTGCCACGACACACCGTATTTATCATTTACCCAGCCAAATTTTTCACCAAAGGGGTAAGAACCAAGGGGCATCAAGATATTGCCCCCTTCTGACAGCGCTGCAAACAATTTATCTATCTCTTCTTCAGTATCACATGTAACATATAAGGACATTGCAGGAGTAAATGTAAAGCCATGCTTCACATTGCTGTCTATACACATATATTCCTGTCCGTTCAACATAAATGAAGCATGCATTACAGTTCCTTCTTTGCCGCTTTCATTTGCTCCATAACGGGTAATGCTTATAACCTTAGAATGATCAAATAGTGAAATGTAAAAATTCATAGCCTCTTCAGCATTTTCATCCTGAAACATTAAAAATGTAGTTATTTTCTGAGTTGAATTATTCATTAGATTCTCTCCTTAACAGATATTTACAATAAATATTATTTCCAGATTTAAATGAGATTATAGATAAATTGGTATTATTTAATTTCTGCAAAAATTTCATGGATATTTCCATCCGGATCTGCAAATAGCGCCGTCCTCTGATTCCAAGGCATATTTTGCGGTTCATGGATAGAGGCTGCCCCTTTGGAAATTAGCTTCTTAAATGATTCATCAACATCGCTGGGATTTTCACATGGAAAAGCAAGCTCAAAGACCTGTCCCAACGATTCTTTTCTATATTCAGCACTATATGAATACATAACATCTCTACTACAGATGGCAAATCTTACACCATCGTTTTCAAATTCAACATAATTACCAAGGTCGTTTTCAATTTTGAAGCCCAGAACCTGGTTATAGAAATTTTTCATGGTATCTATATTATTTGTCCAAATTGTAATTAGATTAATTTGTGCGTTCATAATTTATTTCCCCTTTCTAAATTAAACATCAACAATTTTATTCAATCCCTACTAATTGTACTGGCCATTCCTGCAGCTTATTATTTTACCAAGGCCTTTTTCCTTGGAGCCAGCCTTTGTTTCTCCAATATTCCTTGTCTTGATGACCGTCTGAATAGCTATTCATGAGATTTCTGAATATGTTAAACATGATCTTTGTTTTTAAAGGGATATGTATATTTTTGTTTTTCATTGATTTATAAAAGACAGAGGCCTTTTCATCTAAAGCTTTCTCATATTTAGTTTGCTTTTCTTGGGGCATTTCACTCCAGTTTTTAGCCCATAGCTTTAAACCATATTTATAAACTTTTGGAATGCCCCAAAACTTCAGGCTTCTTTCAATTGGTTTTATCACATGCTTTGTACCTGCGCCAGCTGTTGTAGATATTATAAGAGCCGTCTTGGAGAACATTTCCTGTAATGGCCGATGACTCATAAAAATGCAACCAAAATGATCAAGAAAAACTTTAACTTGTCCACTTTCTGCAAGTGAATAAACAGGTGAAGCTATAATGATGCCATCTGATAGTTTCATTTTTTCTAAAATTGGATAAGTGTATTTAGCATGAGGGCAATATTCACCGCCAAAACTGCCTTTGTCAAGACATTGAAAGCATCCGCAGCAAAATTTCGGCAAATCCCTTGGCAAATAAAAATCAAAATAATCATTATTTTCAAGTGAATTTAACTTTGATTTAACTATTTCAATAGTTTTTTCTGTGTTGCCATTTCTTTGACTTCCATGTATTACACATATTTTCATATCATTCACCTCCTAAACATAACTATGGGCTAATAATATTGGCAATTATGAATTAACCTTTACCCTCTATCAGCGCTTTAACAATTTCCTTTGCTCCATCAGGCAGACTCTTCAACCACTGCTCCTCCTGTCCGGCAGGAGGAAAAACCTGTCCATATTTCAAAATACTATCTGGTTCAATACCGCATAAATCAATCCAGATTGCATTGATATCCCAGTTAATTGACTGGCTCACATCCTGAATCATTTTCAGCATCCATTGCTTACGCTGGTCAGCATTTCTGCCTACCCTCACATCTCCCCGTATCCACATATGCCTGTTGAAGCGATATCCGCCAACATAACGATTGTTGTCCATAACTTCATTAAAAATAACCTGTACATAGAACTCTGGTGCACCTGTAGAATTACTGTGTGACTTTGTTATAGCCTGTGCAACCTTCTGCTTTTGATCATCATTCAGGGTGTTAGCTTTTACATATACATTATAAGTTGGCATTGAATTTCTCCCTCCATATAAAACATTCGAGCAAATTTACCACATGGCGATAAGCTGATATGTTAAAAAAAGAACTATGCGTATTTATCTTCTTTTTCGCTGGTTGTTTTTGCATGTGAATTTTCTAGTATTGGCTTCTTCCAATACTGTCCCGTTCTTGTATCTAATAGAACTATATTTTTTTCATCCACTTTAATCATTTGATAAATACCAGTTTCACTATTTTCAACAAGCTTTAAAATATACCTTCCATGAATAATACTTGCACATATCATAAATATCCCAATTATTAGTGCTGATAGTATAATATACATCAATAAAACCCCCTTAAAACTTACTGAAACAGGCATGTTACTGGCATAACTTTACAACATTATAACATATTGCTTAAATGGAAATACATAATTTACAAAATAATTGGACCCATTCCTTAATAGCATTAGGAAGCTTTTATTTTAGGCTGTGTTCAAGAAAGATGTTGATAATTTGATTTTGTGTTTGAATAGAGTCATAATAGGAACAGGTGTTCGAATGTTTTGATATTGGAGATGAATCCTATGCTTAATGTAGAATCTGTTTTGGAAGAAATAATTCGTTTAAACATTAATGATAAACTGAAAGTATATGAGTTTCTTGAAGACCAAAAGTATGGTTTTAAAAATCAAAGAATCAAAAGAGGAAGGCATAAAGAAGGTATATACCATATTCAACATGTTAACGCATTCCATAATAATCTTGGACAATGGATGGATAGATTCAGAGGTGTTTCAACTAAATACCTTTCCAACTACATCTACTGGTTCAAATGGCTTTGTTACTTTAATGCCGAAAAAGATGCCGAGATAAGAAAGCATTTATTTATTCATTCCCACACTGTCCATGCAGATGCAAAGTAAGTTACTTCAAGACTAGAGAAGCTTTGTTTGTGTAGCTAAGGATGGCTTATCTCATGATATAATAAAAAGCAGAGTAATGAGTAATAGTAATTTATTGTACATAAATAAACTTATGAATTGATGGAAAAAGGTGAAGATACTTTACTTTCAGTTACTCAAGACAATATTAAAACAGAAGAAATATTTAATCGAACTTGTAAAAACTGGGACATTATTCTCAAAGGATTGAAACAAACAGTTGAAGATAATATTTATAACTAATTATTGCACATTCTTATTATGTTAATTCGCAATGTTGGATATTACGATTTATTTTCATATTAAGGAGGGCTTACAATATGACTGTTTATATAGCATTGTTAAGAGGTATTAATGTAGGTGGAAAAAATATAATTAAGATGGCAGATTTGAAACGAGTATTTGAATCAATTGGGCTTTGTGAAGTAAAAACATATATTCAAAGTGGAAATGTTCTATTCAAATCAAATGAAGCAGAGAAATCTCTGTGTAATAAAATTGAATATGAGATTGAGGCAATTTTTGGAATTCCTGTAAAGGTTATATAAAAAGCATGGACAAGCGTTAGTTTTTGGGTAATTCTTAAGGTTTTTCGGCCTTGACTATGAGATTGAGAATCCTTCATTAGAGACTTGAGAAACTCCAGCCTTGAATTTTGGGCGAAAGTGAGCAAAATTTCAATTAATGTTCAATATAAACGTAAATATAAATTAAGTCCGTATAATGGTGTAAATTAGATAAGCAAAAAAAGAGAACATGCTT
>CALBDU010000040.1 GCA_937927335.1 uncultured Clostridium sp. | reverse complement strand
GAAATTCCGACTGATTTGTTATCAATGTTTCTAACTACATTATACGAGGAGTGATCAAAATGAACATTAATTTTGAAGCTATAGAGGCTATGCTTTATTTTTGGCAAGCCTTAAAGGATAAGGAAAAGGTGCCGGAAATTTTTATTTATGAAATAGCTGAAATGCCCGGCCTTAAATACGCTTATGATGATGAGTTCAATGAAGAGTCAGTAAGAAGGACACTAAGCGCCATAAAAAATAGAGAGGTGTTTACTAGCCACACAAAAAAAGAGGCCAGGTTTTGGAATAACAATCTTTGGATGCTGGAGGACCTTAAATATACTGATGAAATGTTAAAGCCAATAAAGACACTTAACCTGGATGATCTGGACGATTCAATGGAGGTTTATTTTGCACCCTTGCATTTTGATGACTGCATTTTAAATGGTAAAAAGCTTATTATCAATTTTTTCAAGATAAAACCGGAGGGCGGCATAGGCTATATTGACGGGAAGGACATAAAAACATTTATTAAGAATAATAATTTAGGGATTGTCGTAAAATAACTTTTAAATAAATTAGGAGCGATGCTCCTATTCTAAATTACAAATGAGTCGGAGTAAATTGAACATGCTTTTGCCAATTTACTCCGATTTAATATTTTTTGCAAAGGAAGAACAGAATAAATTCAGTTTTCACACTGTTTTTTTTAGTTGTGTTGTGCAACGTCCCCTTTTTTCAAAAATTGTTTAAAAATTTTGAAGATTAAAAGGGAATTAGGAAGATCTGTAGAATTTATCATAAAACAGTATAAGTATATAGGTTAGGGCAGGTGATAAACGTGAACAGGGTTGTAGTGGAATATACAGATAATCATGAAAGAGTTTTTTGGATAAGGGAAAAAAAGATATCAAACAAGCATAAGGGCAGGGTTTATCCAACTCAGGTATCAGATATTACTACCCCTAGATCTGTAGCAGTATACTATATTGATGAGCTTGGAGAGAGGAAACAGATTGCCCAGCTTGCCTGCGTGGATTATAGGCTCCTTAAGCAGAAATATGAGGATGGGGATTTTATAAATCTTAACTACACTTACATTGACGATTTTTCCTGGTATGGTACAAATAGATTTTATGAAATTGATGAAAGCCAATTTAGGAAGCTTAAAGGCTTCAGCGCATATTGTTCCTTCTGGAATGGGGAAAACCTAGGTGATAAGCTTGTGAATCTGATGCAGCTGAATATAACCAATGAGGATGTATGCTTTGATTATTCAATTTTCAACAGAATGGTATTTTGCCTAACTAATGTTAATATTCATAAGGGAAGCCTTTACTTTGACAATGCCAGATTCTTATCCGCAGATGTTAGCTTAATGGGAATAAGCTGCAATAAGAACCTCTATGACAATCCAACCATATCCATGAACAATACGGAATTTAAAAATTCATCAGTGGAGCTCTTTCAGCTAAAGGACCACATTAATATTAATTTTTTATCCTCTGAAATGACTAATACAAAAGTGGAGATTAATAATACCAGGGGCAGCATAGGCACTGTATGTCTTACAAAGGCCAAGCTGGATAAGTTTTTTATAAGCCATTGCAAAATTGGCGGTATAGATTCCAGAAACAGTGATATTAATATATTAAGTCTTATGGGGTGTGAGCTAAATGGTCTTAGCGAGATAGAGCTGGCTTCAAATTATGAATTGTCATTTTCAGCTTGTCTTCTAAACTCAATATTAAAGCTGGATATTCATCAGAATTCAAAAAGCATCCGCTTTGACAGCACTATTAATAATGGCAGAATTTATTTTAAAAGCTTCAGCAGGATCATGAATTCTGTGCTTAATGGAGTGAAGGAAACAGATGATATAAACCAGCTTCTTATGCTGAAGGAAAATTTCAGAAGTCTTGGTGAATATGAGCATGAAGATCTCTGTTACTCAAAATATAGAAAAATGGAAAATGAACTACATGAGAAAAATATCTTCAATAAGTGTAAGAATTATCTCACTTTGCTCATAAGTGATTATGGAACAAAACCCTTCAGGCTGTTCATGTTTATCCTTGGATTAATATTTGGATTTTCCCTGCTGTATTATGTTTGTCCAATTATAATGTTTCAGCATGCCACAACTTTTATTGATTATGTTTATGTAAGCGGAATAACTTTTTTTACTGTAGGCTATGGGGACATTCTCCCTTTAAATTCAATAAGTAAAATAGTGGTTTTGTTTGAAGCATTTTTAGGTGTGACCACCATGAGCTATTTTCTTGTTGTGCTGTCCCGTAAAATAATAAGATAAATTAGAAATTGACAAAGTGATTCATAGTTAATAAGACATATGATTTTTTCTTTGGAGGATGTATAATTAAATCAAAATTTATGAAATAAGGAGTGATAATATGCTGCTGCCTGCAAAAAAATCAAAGAAATGGATGTATGTTCTCATAGGTGTTTTCATTATAAATATAGCAGCATTATACGTGTCCAGGATTATGGCGGGTTCCTCTATGGACACAAAAAACTATGTATCATTTGCATTGATTTCAATTGCCGCTTCAATTTTTTCCTTAGCAGGATTCTTCGGAAAAAGAAGGTTTTCGTATACCTATATGGCTTTCAATATAGGAGGCATTATTTATATGCTGTATATAACCATTGGGGGCAAAAATAACGGCTGGTCGGATTTAACCAGCATTGCAGGCTACATGTTCTTATCTCTGCTTGGGCTGCTGCTTGGAATCCTTACAGAGGTTATCGGAAGGAAGAAATAATCTATTCATTTGACAGTGGTTTTTTCTTGAAAAGGAGTGCTGGTTATGTGCGATGAGGAGAAAACAAAGGAATATGATGCAGAAGCTGAAAGTTATGAGATGCCTCAGGGGAAGGGAAGAAAAAGATCAAGACTTCTTATTAGGGCAGCAGCATTAATTACATTAACAATTTTTATAGTTTATTCCTTTCCTGACCTCTCCTTTTTTATTTCACAAAGGTTTAATTTTATAAGTGAGAACGGGAGTCTGGTTAAGGACGAGATAGTGAAGAATTGCAGGCCCGGGGTAGTTTATGTGGAAGCAGTTGATACTAATGGAAACGCAAAACAGGGTACAGGCTTTAATATTTCTTCTGAAGGAGTAATAATTACTAACAAGCATGTTATAAGGGACGCAGCAGTGGTCACTGTGAAATTTTCTGATGGCAGGAAGTTCTATTCAAAGGATTTTACATTGGACAATGACAATGATATCGGGGTGGTTAGAATAAAAGGGAACGATCTGCCGCTTATAAATATTAATAATGAAAACGATCCGAAAAAGGGTGATACAGTTACTGTAATTGGAAACCCTCTGGGATATTCAAGAATTTCCCAGAGAGGAAGTATAGGTGATGTGGTTTTTGACACAGGGAATTTTGCACCGGTTTACGAAATCAATATTAAGGTTAACCCTGGAAATAGTGGAAGCCCTGTAATCGACAGCAGCTCAAAGGTTGTGGGAATAGTATTTGCATCTATGGATAATAAGGCATTAGCTATAAGTGCAAGGTACATTAAGGTGGAGAAGATTAAAGGCTCTGAAGGTAATGGACGATAATAATATTAATATTAATAAAGGGGGTTTTGTGATATGGACATAAAAGGGGTTCAGGGAATTAACGCCTCAATAAATACATTTAAAAATGAAGCAGGTAAGGACAAAGATGATATTAAGCAGGAAAATAAGGAGGTTCTTGGTTCAGATCAGTTTATTAAATCTGAGGATAAGGAACCTTTGACCTATGGGCCTGGCAAAACCAAGCTCACTACAGAAGAGATCAAAGCGATAAAAGAGGATCAGGAAAACCAGAAAGCTAATTTAATTAAAAAATTCATCAGTGACACAATAAAAAACCAGAATAAGCTTCTTGGCAAAGCAGAAACCCAATCTGAAGCAATGCCTAAAGGAACCAGTGACCTGCTGGTAAAGATATTTGGATCTGTTGAAAATGCATATCCGCCTCTAGCCACTACACAGGAGGGTGCTCAGGCCGCCATTTCTGAAGGAGGAGCATATTCAGTAGAGGCAGTTGCAGATAGAATAATGACCATGGCAAAATATTTTGCAGGAGATGATCCTGAAAAATTGCAGCAGATGAGAGAGGCTGTTGAAAAGGGCTTCAAGGAAGCCGGTATGGATTTCAAGAGCGCCACAAACAGTGATCTGCCTCAAATTTGCCAGGACACCATTGCGGAAGTTATGAAGAGGTTTGATGCATTGCAGGGAAAGGAATAACAACAGCCCGCACTGAAAAATTCAGGCGGGCTTTATGCTGCCCGAAATTATAGTATGGTGTGCACATTGAATAATATGCTACCGTATAGTATCATAAAATAAAGGATAATAAGGAGCGTGAATATATGGGCACAATAGAAATATTAAATTCCCTTGCCATGATTTTTATAATGATTATTCCTGGTTTTATACTAAAAAAGAGGCATATCATTGATGAACACCAGACAAAAGGTTTATCTTCAATTATTGTTAACATCACCTGGCCATGCCTGGTTATAAATGCCATGCAGGTACCATATACAAAAGAAATATTTGATGGCTGCAAATATATTTTTTTTCTGCTGTTTATAATTTTCATTGCAGTATTTATTTTGGCAGCTATAGCTCATAAAGTCTTTAAGCTGGAAAGGTCACAGGCAGGTATTCTGGCCTTTATGCTTATATTTTCCAATACCGGCTTTATTGGCATGCCTGTAATTAATGCATTATACGGAAAGGAAGCCTTGTTTTATGCCTCCATGGTGGAAATGGTTAATGATATATTGATTTTCACAATCGGAGTAGTACTGATTCAGATTTCTGCAGGCTTGAAAGCAAAGCTTAATTTTAAGGATTTTATAAATCCTGGGTTAATTGGAATATTTCTCGGTTTTATTTTGTTTTTAACCAGTACTACACTGCCAAAATTTCTTGGGGATTCAGTTTCAATGATAGGAGCTGCAACCTCTCCATTGTCCATGTTTGTTATAGGTTCACAGCTGGGAGATATCAAATTCAAGGAGATTGCAGGGGACTGGAAAATATACGGATTCAGTTTTGTAAAGCTGTTGATAGTTCCAGCGGTGGCAATATTTATTGTGAGAATTTTACTGGGAGAAGTTTCACTTCTTTCAACTGTGGTAATGATGTCATTTGCAATGCCCGCTGCTGCAGTAACGGTTATATTTGCCCAGCAGTTTAACGGAGATGTAAAATTTGCTACAAAGGGTGTATTGATTTCAACACTATTGTGCCTGGCTACCATACCGGTTTTTGCCATATTGCTTAGATAGAGGAGATTGATATTATGAAAGTAACAGAAAAAATATGCCCC
Source organism: uncultured Clostridium sp. (assembly GCA_937927335.1). GTDB lineage: Bacteria > Bacillota > Clostridia > Clostridiales > Clostridiaceae > UBA699. Next base: position 46,974 of record CALBDU010000040.1, on the reverse strand, counting down.
ATATGCGGCAGGGAAAACAATTGTCAGCATGGACAGGGTGGCTGCTGGTGCGATAATGTGGTATTTCCAAAGAAGGTCCTTGATATGATCCCTGCAGACAAAAGGGGAAAAGCATGTGTCTGCAGAAATTGCTTAGAAAAGTATGGAACAGAATAAAAATACGTCAATTTCAACGCAGGCCATGGTGCCTGCTTTTTTTAAAGGTATTTTTGAACAAATGTCGAACTTATTTAATATCAATTATCGGGGGTTGTGTAAATGAATAAGTTTCCAAGCATTTTCAATGATGTAATTGGTCCAGTTATGACAGGACCATCAAGCTCTCACACTGCCGGACCTGCAAGGATCGGACGGCTTGCAGGTCAGTTTGCAGTTAATAAAATAATTAAGGCTGACATATACTTTGAAACCAATGGCTCCTTTGCAAATACATACAAAGGACAGCGCAGCGACAAGGGGCTCTCTGGAGGTCTTCTAGGCTGGGAACCTGAGGATATTAGGATGGTGAATTCACTAACTGAAGCAGCTGAAAGCGGGCTGGACATTTCATTTAGTATAGCTGACTTTGAGGCTAACCATCCGAACACAGTAAAGCTGCTGCTCACTGATGATAAAGCTGTTCAATACCTTGTAACAGGCATTTCTGTAGGTGGAGGCATGGTGGAAATAATAGGCTTCAATGGCTTTGAGGTCTCCATAGAAGGTGATCTGTTTGAGTTGATTATACTTTGCAAAACCATTGATATTACTGAGCTTGTTGTAGAACAGCTTAAAAAAAGCAATTATGAGCCTTATGCTGTAAAAACTGCCAGCAATGAATCCGGCTTTATGATAAACATCAAACTGTCAAAGGAATTGCCTTTAAACCTGATAAAGGAGATAGGTAGCTTGTACCCAATTGATTATATTAAGCTTATCAAACCGGTGCTGCCTATATTGTCAGGGAAAGAATGTACAATGCCATTTAAAAGCTGCGAAGATATCATAAAATATTCTGAGGCAAACAACATGGACTTGTTTGAGGCAGCTCTCCATTATGAATGCTCAAGAGGGGCTGTTTCTGAAGGTGAAGCACTGGAGAAGATGAGGCATATTCTTGAAATAATGAAGGCTTCAATAGAAAAAGGGATTGTCGGCAGGGAAAAGATGCCCTATATGCTGCAGCATCAGGCGTATAAGGTAAAGAAAGCTGCTGAGGAAAGGCGCCTTTTGGACCTTGGGGTATTAAACAAGATAATTTATTCAGCCATGGCTGGAATGGAAACCAGCAGCTCCATGGGGGTTATTGCTGCTGCACCAACAGCTGGGTCCTGCGGCATAATACCAGGAACACTAATTCCTGTATGCGAAAGCCTTGGGCTCCATGATGAGGACTGTATAAAGGCTCTGTTTTGTGCGGGGCTCATTGGGGTGCTGATAGCATATAATGCCACATTTTCAGCAGAAACCTGTGGATGTCAGGCTGAGTGCGGCTCTGCAGCTTCAATGGCAGCAGCAGGAATAGTATACCTTGCAGGTGGGACAGTTAAGCAGTCCTTGGCAGCTGCATCCTTAAGCCTTCAAAATGTCCTTGGATTGATTTGTGACCCTGTGGGAGGACTGGCGGAAATACCTTGTATGTCAAGAAATATAATGGCATCAGCAAATGCCGTTTCCTGTGCCAATATGGCCTTATCAGGGGTGGATGAAGTAATACCCCTGGACGAGGTTATAACTGCCATGAACAATGTAGGAGCTATGCTGCCTCCAGAGCTTAGGTGCACCTGCAAAGGGGGGCTTGCTGTTACTAAAACAGCTGAAATGCTTAATTCCGATCTTAAACAAATAAAATATTAAAAAATATTTAAAATATTTTGAAAATTGTGGTATAATAACATTACTATTTGTAAAAAGGTGGAGTAATAGTGCGTATTATGTCAGGAAAAGTTAAAACTGAGTATAAAATTGTCGCTGGGTTATGTGTTTTAATGACAATAGCATTATTAACCCTTTTTATTTATAAGTCTGGTGGAACCCATTATTCCTATACCCATATAATGTATGTACCTATTATAATAGGCACATTTTTATTTGGAATGAAGGGTGGGATTTTATTTGCACTAATATCCGGCCTTGCCCTGGGTCCATTTATGCCTGAAAATGTCAGTCTGGGTACTATGCAGTCCATGGTGGGCTGGACCTACAGAACCTTATTTTTTATCGTGGTCAGTCTTACTGTAAGCCTGATGCTGAAACAGATAAAACGGCTGAATAGTGTTATTGAACTTCAAGCATATAAGGATCCCAGTACGGGGCTGCCAAATATAAATAAGTTTGAACTGGACATAACAAAGTATATAGCAGACAAAGCTTATAAAAGCTTTACACTGCTGGTTTTTGAATTTGTAAATTTGGAGCAGATTTCACGATATGTTGATTTAAAGATAGGGGTTAAGTCACTTCACTACCTGCTAGCTGCTGCAGAAGAAAATTTTAAAGGCCGGTCACTATACTCCCATTACCTAAACGAATTTGTGGTTGTATTGCCTGAAGTGGATGCTGAGCAGGGTCTTGAAATAGGAAAGAATTTCATTTCTAAATTTAAGGAGCTTAAATATATAAACGGGATATCTATAAATTTTGTGTTAAAGTGTGGAGTTGTAAGCTATCCCTATGATGGTGAAAATGTAGAACAAATTATAATAAACTTAGGAAAAGTTATGGGTCAGGTAAAGAACTCCAGAAAAGATATAGTGATTTTTGAGGAATATTATGCAAATAAAGGCTTGGAAAAATACAAGGTTCTGGTAAACTTTTATGAGGCATTTAAACAAGACAAGCTTACCTTGCACTATCAGCCTAAAATTGATTTGAGAAACAATAAAATATATGGAGTAGAAGCTCTCTTAAGATGGAAAGAGCCTGGCAATAACGTCAGCACTGCCAAAATGATTAAAATAGTTGAGGATTCAGGCTCCATCAGCGAATTGACAAAGTGGGTAACGGAAAAAGCCATGAAACAGCTTAAGCAATGGCACGATAAAGGGATAAAAATAAATGTATCGGTAAATATTTCAGCAAAGGATCTTGAGGATGATTCCATAGTTATTTATTTGAATGAACTTATGCAGAAAAACAAGGTGGACTCAGGGTATTTTGAGTATGAGATTACAGAAAGAAGCCTCATAAGATATCAGGGGCCTCAGGCAGAGGTTCTAAGGAGTTTTAAGGACATGGGTCTTACTTTGTCAATTGATGATTATGGTACAGGCTATAATTCCCTTATGAATATGATGAATCTGCCTTTAGATTATATAAAAATAGATAAATATTTTGTAGACAATATTTGTATGGCGGAAAATATGAAGCTGGTTCAGGATGTAATTGATATGGTGCATAATCTTGGGAGAAAGGTATGCGCAGAAGGAGTGGAAACTAAAGAGCAGCTAGAGGTACTAAAGAGGATAAAGTGTGATTTTGTACAAGGCTATTATTACAGCAAGGCTATACCTGCTGAGGAATTGGAGACTTTTATTGCATCTATGGAGGGTCTATTTGAAGAACCTCATTGCAGTGATGTCAGCCAGCTTGCTTTTGGAAAATAGGACCAGCCCGGCAAAGGCTGGTCTTAATTTTTCAGCACTTCGATAATTAAGTACATTTGTTGTATAATAAATACAGCATATAATATTTTTGAGGAGTAGTTATGGATAAGAAAATTGGTATTATAGCATCAGATTTGGAGCTTAAGAACAGTATAATTGAGTTATTTCCTAAAGATGTGGAACAGGGCAGAATTATTATTGACATTCTCGATCCAGACAAGATGGAGGAGCAGGGGAAAATTCTTGAGAGCAGAGGTGCAAAGGCTGTTGTTGGAAGAAGCGGAGGCTACGTGTATACGGTAGGCAAGGTAAACGTGCCGGTGGTGAATCTTGAAATTACAGCTCTTGACATTCTTCTTGCCATAAAAGCTGCCAGTGTTTATAAAAAGGAAATTGTTCTGTTCATTTCCATATATGAATATTTTGACTATGACGAGCTTAAGGATTTAATAAAAACAAGCATAATTATTGAAAGATATAAGGTAAAGGAAGAGATAGAGGAACGGGTTTACAAGTATTTTGACAAAAGGCATCAGGTGGTTATTATCGGGGCTGGTATTCCCTGCAGCTATGCGGAAAGACTTGGAATTGACAATGTGCATATAGGCGCAAGCAAAGAATCCATTTATAATGCTGTAACCTATGCCAGGGAACTGGTGGACAGCATCTACGACCAGAAATTCAAGAATGAGGTATTAAAGACCATTCTTGATGGAATCCATGATGCTGTAGTAGCCATAGACTGGGAAGGCAATGTAATTTTATATAATGAAAGGGCACAAAAGCTGCTAAAGCGAGAAAATTCAGAGGTTATAGGAAAAAAGCTTACGGAAGCCTGTCCAGAGCTTGATTTTATGCTCCAGGTACTTAAAACCAAAACCAATCTGAATAATGAAATTATAAAGATGAAAAGGATAACTATAACAGCCAATGTATCAATACTAAATGTGGAGGAACATGTCCATGGAGTTCTTTGTTCCTTTCAGGACATTACCAAGCTTCAGAGCCTGGAGAAAAAAATCAGGTATGAGCTGAATAAAAAAGGTTTGGTTGCAAAATACAAATTTGAAGATATAATAGCCAATGATTCCTACATGAAGGAAACCATAGGGAAGGCAATAAAAATTGGATTTACGGACAGTACAGCAATGATCTATGGCGAAAGCGGTACCGGCAAGGAAATGATTGCACAGAGCATGCATAATGTGAGCATAAGAAGTGAAGGACCCTTTGTAGCTATAAATTGTGCTGCTTTAACTGAAAATCTTCTGGAAAGTGAGCTTTTTGGCTACGAGGAGGGCGCCTTTACCGGTGCGAGAAAGGGCGGAAAGCCAGGACTGTTTGAACTTGCCCATGGAGGAACAATATTTCTTGATGAGATAAATAGCATGTCTCTTAATCTTCAGGCTAAGCTGCTTCGTGTGCTGGAGGAAAGAGAAGTTATGAGGATAGGTTCAGATTATGTAATTCCGCTGGATGTTAGAATTATAGCTGCTGCCAATGAAGAACTGAAAAGAAAGGTCAGGGACGGCAGGTTTAGAAGCGATTTGTTTTACAGACTGAACATACTTGCATTAAATATTCCATCCCTGAGGAAAAGGAAAGGGGATATTATACCTCTGTTTAACCATTATTACAGAGAATTGTGTTCAAACCCGGAGGAACTTCATCTGACGCCGGATATTGAAAGAAAGCTAGTTGAATACAGCTGGCCCGGCAATGTAAGAGAACTGAGAAGTGTGGTGCAAAGATTTATACTGTTTGAAGAAATTGATCTGGAGGACAGCACTCTTTCGGAAGGTGAATTTATGAATTTTCAGGAGGACTCCAGCCTGAGAGAGATGTACCAGTCTATGGAAGATAAGGTTATCGACATACTTACCAGCAAGGGAGTTTCACAAGCAGAAATTGCAAAACAGCTGGGTATCAGCAGAACAGCCCTTTGGAAAAAGAAAAAATCATGAAGAATGATGTAAACTAAGTTAACGTAATGTTAAATTGGTTTACATCATTCTTATTTTTTAAAATTTTTAAACGGCATGAAATAAGGATTTATGATTGAAATTTTATTGGCATGATAATTGCTCTATATTTATGTAAACAATTACACGACAATTTCAAAAACTGCTTATTTACAAATTAAGAGGAGTGAAATTATGAAAAAATTACTAACTGGAAATGAAGCAATTGCCAGGGGAGCCTGGGAAGCTGGAGTTAAGTTTGCTTCTGCATATCCTGGAACACCCAGCACAGAAATATTAGAAAATATCGGAACTTACAGGGATATAAATGCAGAATGGGCACCAAATGAAAAGGTTGCACTGGAAGCTGTTATAGGTGCCTCCATTGCAGGAGCAAGATCCATTGCCGCCATGAAGCTTGTTGGACTTAACGTGGCTGCAGACCCTTTATTTACTTCAGCCTATACAGGAGTAAACGGGGGAATGGTTGTAATATCTGCAGATGACCCAAGCCAGTTTTCCTCACAGACAGAGCAGGATAACCGTAACTATGCAAAGGCTGCAAAGGTAGCTATGTTTGAGCCTTCAAACAGCCAGGAATCAAAGGAAATGGTTAAGGAAGCCTTTGAAGTAAGCGAAAAGTATGATATTCCTGTACTTATAAGAATGACCACAAGAGTATGTCATTCAAAGGACATAGTTGAATGTGAAGACAGAGTAGAAGTTGGAATTAAGGAATATGTTAAGAATCCGCAGAAATTCCTTACAGTGCCTGCTCATGCTAAAAGATTAAGAGCTTCCCTGGATGTTAGATTGAAAAATCTTTATGATTATTCAAACAGCACAAAATACAACTATATAGAATGGAATGACACTAAGACTGGTGTAATTGCATCAGGTGATTCCTTCCGTTTTGCTAAGGAAGTTTTTGGAGATACAGTATCATATTTAAAGCTTGGCTTTACACATCCTCTTCCTGATGAAAAAATCAAAGAATTTGCATCAAAAGTAGACAAACTTTATGTTATAGATGAAAATGATCCTTATATTGAAGAAAGAGTAAGACTTTTAGGCTTTGACTGCTTTGGAAAGAATACCTTCCCAACCTTTGGAGAAATGACACCAGATGTAATAAGAAAGGCAGTTTACGGACAGACAAAGGAAACTATTGAATATGACGAGACTAAGGTTGTAAGAAGACCTCCAACATTATGTGCAGGCTGTCCTCACAGAGGTTTCTTCTACGAGCTTGGAAAGAGAAAAAATGTTATGGTATCAGGAGATATAGGCTGTTATACCTTAGCCTTTGACGATCCATACAGTGCAATGGATACAGCAGTATGCATGGGTGGAAGCTTCAGCATAGGCCACGGTGCACAGAAGGTTTTTGATATGATGGAAAACAACAAGATGAGAGTTGTATCTGTACTTGGAGATTCAACCTTCCTGCACACAGGAATGAATTCACTGCTGGAGGTTGCTTATAACAAGGGTAATACAGTTAATGTAATACTTGATAATAGAATTACAGGCATGACAGGACATCAGGAAAACCCTGGAACAGGCTATACACTTCAGGGAGCAGAAACCATTGAAGTGGATATGGAAAAGGTTGTTAGAGCCTTTGGTATTAATAATGTTAAGACAATAAATCCAAATAACCTTAAAGAAGTTAAAGATGCGCTGGATTGGGCATTGAGCCTGGATGAAACCTCAGTGATAATTACAAGATGGCCATGCGTATTAAAGAAGCTTACAAACCAGGACAAGGAAGAGTTCACTAACGTATTTAAGGGAAAATGTATAATAGATGAAAATAAATGTGTAGGCTGCAAAGCTTGTATAAAAACAGGCTGCCCTGCATTGTCCTTTGACAAAGCTGAAAAGAAAGCAAAAATAGATCCAAATTCCTGCGTGGGCTGTGAAGTTTGTCTTCAGGTATGCCCTGTAAAAGCTATTGGAAAGGTGGAAGCATAAATGGTTAAGAGTATAATTTTGGTTGGAGTTGGCGGACAAGGCACAATACTTGCCAGCAAGCTTTTAACTGCAGGTCTTATGGAAGCCGGCTACGATGTAAAGATGAGTGAAATACATGGTATGTCACAAAGAGGAGGAGCTGTTTCCACAGATGTAAGATATGGCGATAAGGTTGAATCTCCAGTTATTGAGGTTGGAGGAGCAGACATACTGGTTTCCTTTGAAAAGATGGAGGCTTTAAGATGGCTGAAGTATCTTAAAAAAGATGGAAAAGCTGTAATTAATGACTTTCAGATTAATTCAATGCCAATATTATCAGGAAAAGCAGAGTATCCGGAGGGGATAATCGAAGAAATTAGCAGCAAGGTGGAAACTAAGGTAATCAAAGCTGCAAAGCTTGCAGAAGAATTAGGAAATCAGAAGGTTATGAATGTAATACTTCTTGGAACAATTATAAAATTAATGAACCTTGAAGCTATAAACTGGGAAAAGATAATAAGAGAAAATGTTAAGGAAAAATTTGTAGACCTTAACCTGAAGGCCCTTAAAACTGGAATGGATTTAGTCTAATACCCCTTAGATCTAAATAAAAAACAAGAGATAGTCTGGCACTGCCAAATCATCTCTTGTTTTTATGCTTTAATTTCATGCTCATTTTTCTTAACAAGCTTTTCAAATGCCTCTGCAAATTTATCCTTTCCCTTTTTTATTGACTGGGAAGTAACATTCTTAACTGCGTTAAACAAAGCATCTGCTATTATTTTAGAGTTATCACTTACTATGTTTCCAAGCAGCTTACAAGCTTGGACACTTGCTGTCTTTCTTATTTTAACAGGTTCTGCCTTTGTAAGGCTTCTGCAATATTTTTCAGTGATGAGCCCTACTCTTAAGGTCAGCAGGGTGTTTATGCTGCCCTCAAATATTGAATCCACCACAAAGGAAACTGCATAACTCACTCCAGGCACCATGCTGCCAACAGTCCCTCCAAACAGGGTTGAAATAACGGGTTCCAACTGTTCAGTTACCAAATCCAGGTCATCCACCTGCCTGGCAAGGAGTACTGTGGCAAATACATTGGCATAAAGCTTAGTTAAATCGCTTAAAGCAGGTCTCTGCTTGTATAGCATGGAAATATTCCACACCAGCTTTATAGAAGTTACAAATACAAAAATACTATCTAAAGGGCCATTTTGAGATATAGCAGTAGTAACAAAAACTGCAGAAGCACTTCCCTTGATTATTCGCTGGCTTTCCTTATCCAACAAATCCAGGGCTTCCTCCAGAATTTCCTTGTCAGTTTTACCGGCATCCCAGATAAAGCCTGTCTTCCTGAGAAATTTATTTTTCATCAATCTTTTCTTTAGCTTGGCTAGGTAATTTGAGTATTCTGCCTGATCTTCTTCATCTGGAATCAACAAAGGCTTTTCAAGCTTCCCAAGGAGCAAGATAGTTAAAATTGCTGTACCTAAAACTATCAACAAAAAAAATACTGATAAGGCCTTTCCTAATAACGGGTTCACCATCATGGCAATATTAATCAACTGCAGTGCCTGGTTAACCATAATAATTACAAAGGATAAAAGCAGAACCACAGCTACTGTTAAAATAAGGCTTTTATATGGGCTTTTATCAAATTTGTTTTCCATGAACTTTCTCCTTATTAAAAAAAATCAAGGTGTATTATCATATTATAACATATTTTGTAATAATATTGACATTTTGTAATTTATAGATTTAGAATAAACTAAAGTTATAATAGGAGGCGCGATTATGAAATACACTGTAAAACCTGAGGTGTTTGAATTAAACCCTGAGCTTAGGTTCGGCATTATAGTAGCCAGGGGACTTACCAATACCGAAACAGCTCCAGAGGAAACGGAGAGGCTGAGAAAAGCTGAAAATGATGTAAGAAACATTATTAAACCGGAGGATCTTAAAAGCCAGCCCATAATAAAAGGCTACAGGCAGGTCCTTGAAAATGCGGGTATTAATCCAAATAAATTTGTAAACTCTATGGAAGCCATGATGAAAAGAGTTCTAAAAGGTGGACAGCTTCCAACCATTAATTCACTGGTAGATCTTTGTAATGCCATATCCATCGAAAACCAGGTGTCCCTTGGAGGACATGATCTGGCAGATATAAAGGATGATTTGTCGGTTGGGTTTACAAAAGGAAATGAAAAATTCCTGCCCTTTGGAGCAGATGAATATGAACCTGTGGAAGCAGGGGAGCTTGTTTTTACCAGTGGTGATGTGGTTCAGACAAGAAAATGGGTATGGCGTCAAAGCGAGCTTGGTAAGATGACTTTGGATACCCATGATGTATTTTTCCAGCTTACAGGCTTCGACGACAATGTGGGAAGCCCGTTGATTAATGCCCTTGATGCTCTGGAGGAGATCCTGGATAAAAAATTCAAGGGAACTCATACCAGGTATATAGTTAAGCAGGACAATGCTGAAATTGAATTTTAATTTTAGCACAATGAAGTTAATTGGCCGACTTGGGTTGACATAACTAAACTGTTACTGTAAAATATAACTTAACAATTGAATAAGACCTCACTTTTAATAGTGAGGTAGAGGCGCGGTCTTTAACAGTTCCCAGAGTAGCTTGAGCAGGCTTTGATCCCGGGAAGAAGGAAATACCGCCGAAGTTTATAATACGCTCGGTATTATATGCTGGGTCTGCAGCTAAGAACTGCAGGACTGTCTCAGTAAGCTACCCGGTTTATTGAGTTGCGCTATCTCCTATGGGAAAGATGAGGGTTTTGGTATAGTTGTTTCTAAAAGTGTACCTTTTTCGGCCTGAGTTTATTCTCAGGCCTTTTTTTATTAATATTTGGGGAGGATTTAAAATGAAAAGAAAATTGTCAATTTTATTAGTATTAACAATGTTTGCTGCTATGCTGCTTACAGCTTGCGGCACAAAGAATGACGACTCAGCACAGGGTACCTTCAAGGTAGGTATGGAGGCTGGTTATGCTCCATTCAACTGGACTCAGAAGGATAACTCCAATGGAGCTGTTCAGATTGAAGGCACTCAGGAATATGCCGGGGGCTATGACGTGGAAATAGCAAAAAAAATAGCAGCAGCTATGGGCAAGAAGCTTGTTATCGTTAAAACTGAATGGGATGGTCTTGTACCAGCACTTACATCAGGTAAAATCGATGCTATTATTGCAGGTATGTCACCAACTGCAGAACGTAAAAAGACCATAGATTTTTCAAAGAATTACTATAAATCAAATCTTGTTATGGTAGTTAAAAAGGGTTCAAAATATGAAACTGCAAAATCAATCCAGGATTTCAGCGGAGCTAAAATAACTGCACAGCTTAACACTTTCCATTACACTGTTATAGATCAGATTAAGGGTGTTAATAAACAAGCTGCAATGGACAACTTCCCTGCAATGAGAGTTGCTTTGGAATCAGGAGTTATAGACGGGTATGTATCCGAACGTCCTGAAGGTGTAAGTGCATCTACAGCAAATCAAAAATTTGCTTTGGTGGAATTTGCAAATGGAAGCGGCTTTGTAACATCTGATGATGACACAGCTGTAGCTGTTGGTGTAGCAAAGGGAAGTCCTTTAACTGAAAAAATAAATGAAGTATTATCCGGAATTTCAGAAGCAGATCAAAAGGCTATTATGGATACTGCTATAAAAAATCAACCGGCAGCTCAATAGGATAATTACCGGCTTCATTCAATGCAGCCGGTTTTTAATGCGTATAAAGGAGGGGAATTATGAGCTTAGACTGGCTTATAAAAATTGCAACAGAAAATGCACCCATGTTCATTCGGGGTGCCGGTGTAACACTTTTAATATCAATTACAGGCACTATATTCGGTTTTATAATTGGAATGCTTATTGGCGTGATAAGAACTATACCAACACCTGAGCGGGGATCAAGGAGAATTATTCTCAAAATTGTAAATCCTATACTTTCAGCATATATTGAATTTTTCAGAGGCACACCTATGATAGTTCAGGCTATGGTTATCTATTACGGAACAGCATTGGCTTTTGGAATAGATATGGACAGGCTTTTTGCTGCAATTTTCATAGTATCAATAAATACTGGCGCCTATATGTCTGAGATAGTAAGAGGCGGTATTGTTTCCATAGACAAGGGACAGTTTGAGGCAGCTCATGCCATTGGCATGAACCATATTCAGACAATGACAAACGTAGTAATACCTCAGGTTATAAGAAATATTCTTCCTGCTACAGGAAATGAATTTGTAATTAATATAAAGGATACCTCAGTGCTTAATGTTATATCGGTAAGTGAACTTTATTTCAGCACTAAATCCATTGCAGGAAACAATTTCAGATATTTTGAATCCTTCACTGTGGCTTGTGTTATTTACTTCGTTATGACCTTTACGGTAACAAGGATATTGCGCTATATAGAACATAGAATTGACGGCCCGGAGGATTATATTATGTATGCAAATCAAATGCAGGTGGAAACCCCGGAAGATGCAGTTAAAAGAAAGGGCAATATATAGGGTAAGGAGGATATGATATGGAAAAAGTAATTGATATTCAACATTTAAGCAAATCCTTCGGTACCCATGAGGTATTAAAGGATATAGACTTTTCAGTTAAAAAGGGTGAAGTGGTTTGCATTATCGGATCTTCAGGCTCGGGTAAATCAACTCTTTTACGCTGCGTTAATCTGCTTGAAAAACCCAGCGGCGGCAAAATCATATATCATGGGAAAAATATACTGGATGATGAGCATGATGTTGTAGAATACAGAACTAAGCTTGGAATGGTTTTTCAGCAGTTTAATCTGTTCAACAACCACAATGTTTTGAGCAATTGTACTGTTGGTCAGATAAAGGTTTTAAAACGCTCCAGGGAAGAAGCAGAAAAAATAGCCATGAAATATTTAAAGGTTGTTGGCATGGAGGCTTTTATTAATGCCAAGCCAAAACAGCTTTCCGGCGGACAAAAACAGCGTGTGGCCATAGCCAGAGCTTTGTCCATGGAACCAGATGTTATGCTTTTTGATGAACCAACCTCCGCATTGGACCCTGAAATGGTAGGAGAGGTTTTAATAGTTATGAAGGAACTGGCAGAGCTTGGACTTACCATGCTGGTTGTAACTCATGAAATGGGTTTTGCTGAAGAGGTGGCAGACAGAGTGGTTTTTATGGATAAAGGAGTTATAGCAGAAGAGGGATCACCAGAACAGATATTCAACAATCCTGTTCAGGATCGTACAAAGGAATTTTTAAAAAGAACACTTAAAAAAATGTAACAGAAAAACCTGTGGAAAATCATCCTCAGGTTTTATTATTTCTAATCAAATATAATTCTTCCGCATAAATTATATTATAGAATAAATTTGGAGGATTTATGATGCTGATTCATGTAACGGCCAAAGGTGAAAATCTATGGCGGATTGCACAATTCTACCACGTTCCTGTTTCCGGCATAATCAAGGCAAATCAGCTTACTGACCCAAACCACCTGGTAATAGGACAGTCTATAATAATACCAACTGAGGACAGATATTATACTGTGAAAACAGGGGATACCCTTTGGAGCATTGCTGAACGCTATGGCACTACCATAAGGGAAATTATGCTGGCGAATAAAATAACCCATCCTGAGAATATTTATCCTGACCTTGTACTTATCATTCCGGCTCCCAGATACAGGGTAAAACCTGGAGACACCCTGTACAGCATTGCCCGAAGCTATGGAGTTTCACTGGCAAGCTTAATAAAAGTAAATAATATACAGTCTCCAAATGACGTGGAAACCGGCGCATTGATCATAATACCAGTTAAAGACAGGCCCCTCATATATACAAACGGATATATTTATGAATTTGATCAGAATACGGCGTCAATTGTGAGAAAAGACGGGGAACATTTAACCTATTTGAGTCCTTTTGCTTACAGAATCAGAGAGGATGGCAGCTTTGAAACCATCAATGATACTTCAGCGGTAAATGCTGCCTTAGCTGAAAGAGCAGTTCCCATGATGGCCATTACTAATTTTACCTCCACAGAACTGGGAAACAACCTAGCCCATGTAGTGCTATCCAGCAGCTCCATCCAGGAAAAATTAATTTCAAACATGCTTAATATAATGGCTGCCAAGGGCTACAAGGGAGTCAATATTGATTTTGAGAATGTACTTCCTGCCGACAGGGAAGCTTATAACAGGTTTCTCCAGCTAACGGTTAACAGACTGCATCCAAGGGGTTATTTTGTTTCAACTGCACTGGCACCAAAAACCAGTGCTGCTCAAAAAGGCAGTCTATATGAAGCTCACGACTATGAAGCTCATGGAAGGATTGCGGATTTTGTAGTTTTAATGACCTACGAATGGGGATACAGAATGGGTCCCCCACAGCCAATTTCACCAATAAATCAGATTAGAAGGGTCATTGACTATGCTGTCACTGTGATACCAAGAGATAAGATATTTTTTGGATTCCAAATATACGCCAGAGACTGGGTGGTTCCCCATGTTAAAGGGAATGAAGCTGAAACCTTCAGTAACCAGGAAGCAATAAACCGTGCTGTTAAATATAATGCTCAAATAGAATATAATACTGTTGCACAGTCTCCTTTTTACAGATACGCAGATGATAGGGGTGTAAGACATGAGGTATGGTTCGAGGATGCCCGAAGCGCCCAGGCTAAATTTAATATGGTAAAGAGCTATGGCTTAAAGGGGATAAGCTATTGGGCATTGGGCTATCCATATCCCCAAAATTGGACACTGCTGGAGGACAATTTTACAATTAAAAAGCTGCTATGAAATTAAGCCAGCCTATAAGCTGGCTTAAAACATTTCTGATATAGTAAGGATACTAGCTGGCGGCACCAAAACAGATAATTATAATTCCGGAAAGCTGGATAACCCACCGTAAACGCCTCTAATCAAACCTTGACCTCATCAGGTTTACAGAGGTTCTTAAAAAAAGCCACTAAATAGCAATTAGTGGACAAGTTCAATGAGAATATCCGGCATAGCAACATAAGCCCAAGATATTTCATAAGATTTTTGAGTATACCCCGTCTCGCCCTATGGTTTAGGGGACCATTAATAAGATTTTTATCGCAAAATGAGCAAAATTTCAATTAACTATGAGATAATCCCTCATTATAGATTAGAGAAACTCCAGCCTTAAGTTTTGGCAAAAATGAGCAAAATTTCAATTAATGTTCAATATAAACGTAAATATATCTGAAATTTAACGTATAAACCCATAATTTACACAAAATATAGCCGAAAATTGATTATTAATCCAAAAATTTTACACACTACTTGAAATTTTGCACAGATGGGGCAAACAAAGCCTTATTTTAATGGTTGTGGACTTTTCATAAAAATTTGCTCCGATTAGATTGCAGTACCGCCATACCCATAAGATTTGGGACTTTCCATAGAGTTTTGAAAATCTTCAGACTTGCCCTATGAGATAAAGGACACTTCATAAGATTTTTGAGTATACCCAGTCTTATCCTATGATCTAGGGGCCCATAATGGAATTTTTATCGCTAATGAGCAAAATTTTAAATAATTTTCAATCTCTACATGAAAATATCTTAAAAAACTATTGATAAGGCTATGGGAATGTCTAGCCTTTACAGTTTTAGACTGGGGACTTTTTTGATCTTTAAGGATATCCGGCCTTACCTATGAGATTGGGAATCCTTCATTATATATTTGAGCAACTCCAGCCTTAAATTATGCAAAAAATGAGCAAAATTTCAATTAATGTTCAAAATAAACGTAAATATATCTAAAATTTAACGTATAAACCCATAATTCATGCAAAATACAGCCGAAAATTAATTATTAAACCAAAAAATTTACACACTACTTGAAATTTTGCACAGATGTATCAAACAAAGCCTTATTTTAATGGTTGCGGACTTTTCATAAAAATTATGCTCCGATTAGGTGCAGTACCGCCATACCCATAATTCCAGAAATACAATTGTCTATCAAAAATAGCTGTAATAGTGAAGGTTTGCCACTGAACATGATGATAAGGCCCTAAGGCAAGAAAAATACATATTCCAGCCCAAAGCCCGCATATTTCGAACACAAAGCCTTATGTATGCCAAGCCTGAAGCCCGCATAATCCAGGCTCAAAGCCTTATGTATTCAAGCCCAAAGCCCGAATATTCCAAGCCCAAAGCCCGGCAAAAAAAGTCACGCCATAACAATAATACGCTCCAAAGCAGGTTAATTCGCAACCCTCTCACAAAATGAAGTAAAAAGGTTTTTTAATAGCCTGTTAAAAAAACATTAAAATTCATCCGTTTGTTGTGACAGAGCCTAATATGCTGGCTTAAAATATTCATCGGCAGGAAAATGGCTGGATGAATGATAAAAATCCCTTATAAATATTCAGGCCCCGGTTGACATAAATACCAAAAAGAGGGATAATGAATTTGCAGTCAATTTGATATAATATGGGGGCATAGCTCAGCTGGTTAGAGTGCATGCATCACAAGCATGAAGTCGCAGGTTCGAGCCCCGCTGTCCCTACCAAATAACCCGCCTTATGGCGGGTTTAGTTTTACTTTAGAATAGCCGCCTTATGGGAACAATTATCACTTTCTTGTGACAAAGTGTATTTTTGTGATATAATGTTTCAAAGATTACATCTGCACTTAATTAGGGCATTAACATGAAAGAATAGGACGTGATTGGAATGGATAGAATATTGATAATAGAAGATACTCATCTTTTCAGGCTCCAAATTAGAAAAGCTCTTGAGAATAACGGCTTTTCCAATATAACAGAGTTCAGCTCTGCTGATTCAATAAGTCAAATGCCCCACCTATATTTAAATGATGTAATTTTAATAATACTGGATATCGAACTGCCTGGGATCAGTGGGATAGAATTTGCCAGCCAGTTAAAAAACAGCATTGAATACTGTAACATACCTGTAATTTTCATATCCAGCAACAGTGATTCGAAAATTGTACATGCTGCCATCGATGCAGGCGGCATAGATTATATTGCAAAGCCCTTTAAATTTGACCTATTCATACAACGGGTTGAAAAAATAATGGAAACCTACTATGGAAATACCAAGGGTAAAACTGAAAGCAGCAAAAATAAGGTACTTAATGTAATTATTAATGAATATGAAAGAGCTGTACGTGCAGGATCGGCTCTAAGTTTTCTTGTATTCACTACAAAAAGTGGAAATTTGGACAGGACCTCGGAGCTTATACGGCGTTCCATAAGAAAAATAGACAGTGCGCTTGCTATTGATGATCGAATAATCGTTGCATTGCCACTTACTCCCGATAAGAATGCTAATGTTGTGGTTACAAAGCTGCGTGACATTACACAAAAAAATCAATTTAAGCTGGAACGGGTAGTATCCTTCAACCCATCTTCAAGCAAATCCATCGAAGACCTAAAGAAGGAGCTATTCGAATAAAGTTGACATTGGTGCCAGAAACCTAATATTGACATCGTCAAGAAATTGTCATAATAATAAAAATAATATAAGAGAGTTGGAAATTTTAAAAAAAATCCAGCTCTCTTTTTTATTTTTATCCTAATTATATCAGGGGGATATAAAAACAACCATTAATCATAGCAGCGTTAATATATTATCAATTGTTTAACTATTATGAAAACTATGTTATTATAATAAAAAGTGGTCATACCATTAGACCATAAGACCAAAATAAAAGAAATAAATATAGGAGGAAAAGGATGAACATGTATTTATTATTTTGCATTGCCTTAATACCAATTGTGTGGCTCATGGTTTCCCTTGGCGTAATTAAAACTCCTGGTCACAAGGCTACACCTGTCACTTTGCTGATAACGTTTTTATTGGCTGTGGCAGTTTGGAAAATGCCTGTACTGGATGCCTTTAAAGCAGGTATTGAAGGTGCTGCAGGAGCATTATGGCCAATAATTCTTGTAATAATAGCAGCAGTGTTTATTTACAATTTGTCTCTTCATACAAAAAGTATGGATGTTATTAAAAAGCTTATGACCGGTGTTAGCACTGACCAAAGGATACTGGTTCTCATACTTGCCTGGGGCTTTGGAGGCTTTCTTGAAGCAATTGCCGGCTTTGGCACAGCAGTGGCAATACCTGCTAGTATAATGGCTGCCCTTGGCTTTGATCCGGTCTTTGCAGCAATAATCTGTCTTATTGCAAATACTACACCTACAGCCTTTGGAGCTATAGGACTTCCTGTGTCAACTTTGGCCAAGCTTACAAATCTTGATCCCAACACTCTAAGCTATGCGGTAGCCTGTCAGCTGGGAATACTAATTGTACTGGTTCCAATAGTACTGGTGATGCTTACAGGTAAAAGTGTTAAATCCATAAAGGGAGTCCTTGGAATATCAATTGCATCAGGTTTATCCTTTGCAATACCAGAGGTGCTGGCTGCAAAATATATTGGCGCCGAGCTGCCTGCAATACTGGGATCGGTAGTGTGTCTAGCTGTAACAATAGGCTGGGCAAAGATATTCCATAAGGAAACTGCAGCTAAGGATGCAGAAAAAATACCTTTTAAACAGGGGTTTATGGCCTGGGTGCCCTTTATACTGGTTTTTGTAATAATACTTATAACCAGCCCGTTATTTCCAGGCATAAGTAATGGATTATCAAAGTTCAGCACCACAATTACCTTTTATCATCCTTATACCTTTAAATGGATAAATAACCCTGGGACCTTGATTATAATTGCCGGATTTGTCGGTGGACTTATACAGGGAGCTAAGGTTCAGGATATTTTAAAGGTTTTTACAGGTACAGTTAAGCAGATGAGTAAAACAATAATAACTATAGTTTCAATAGTAGCCTTGGCAAAGGTAATGAGCTACAGCGGAATGATTAAATCCATAGCAGTGGTTTTAGTGGCTGTAACAGGACATGGGTATCCCTTGATAGCTTCAATTATAGGGGCAATAGGCACCTTTGTAACTGGAAGTGATACATCAGCCAATATTCTTTTCGGACCTCTTCAGGTAGAAGCGGCAAAATCACTGGGAATAAATCCTTACTGGCTGGCAGCGGCCAATACCGGAGGCGCTACAGCAGGAAAGATGATATCGCCTCAAAGCATTGCAGTGGCCACAGCGGCAACTGGATTAATTGGATCAGAGGGTAAAATATTAAACGCTACAGTAAAATTTTGCATAGTATATGTAATCATCCTTGGTGTAATTGCGTACTTTATGGGACCAATATTTGGGTTCTAAGAAAATAATCCATCTTGAAATGAAAAACTTACTATATAAGTATAAACAGATGGTTGAAATAAAGGATAAAAATTTGGAGGTAGAAATATGGATATTTTAGTATGTATTAAACAGGTTCCCGGTACTTCAAAGGTTGAAGTGGATCCGGTAACAGGAGTATTGAAAAGAGATGGTGTGGATTCAAAAATGAATCCTTATGATTTATATGCATTGGAAACAGCCTTGAGGCTTAGGGAGATGAAGGGTGGTACTGTAAAGGTAATAAGCATGGGCCCTCTTCAGGCACTGGAGGTAATAAAGGAAGCCTATATGATGGGAGCGGATGAAGGTGTTCTTTTATCAGACAGAAAATTTGGAGGAGCTGATGTACTTGCCACTGCATACACCATATCACAGGGAGCAAGGCAGATGGGAAATGTGGATCTGATTTTATGTGGCAAGCAGACTACAGACGGCGATACTGCACAGGTCGGCCCTGAAATGGCAGAATATCTGGGAATTCCACATATAGCCAATGTAGTTAAAATTGAAGACATTAATGAGGCTTCCATGGTAGTTGAAATGGACATGCCTAATACTATTGAAGTGGCTGAAATTAAATTTCCGTGTCTTCTCACGGTGGAGAAGGACATTTTCCAGCCGAGGCTGCCATCCTATAGAAAGAAGCTGGCTACAAAGGACAGGGAAATTAAGGTATTAACCTTAAAGGAGCTTCAAGACCAGAATGAAAAACGATATGGCTTAAGCGGTTCCCCTACTCAGGTTGAAAGGATATTTCCTCCTGCAGTAAATACTGATAAGGAAATATGGAAGGGAAACGGACAGGAATTAGGTGATAAGCTGTTTACTAAGCTAAAGGATTTAAAATTCGTATAAATCAGGGAGGAATTAAAGTGGGAAAATTAGTTATTAATCATGATAAAGTGACACCTGCCATTGCAGAAGAATTAGTAAAGATATGCCCTTTTAAGGCAATAGAAATGAAGGAGGGCAGGCTTGATATAAATGCAGGCTGCAAAATGTGCAAGCTTTGTGTTAAAAAAGGTCCGTCTGGGGTGATGGAATTTGTTGAGGAGGAAACCCAGCACATTGATAAGAGCTTGTGGAATGGAGTTGCAGTTTATGTGGATCATGTAGAGGGAGATATACATCCTGTTACCTATGAGCTTATAGGAAAAGCCAGGGAGCTTGCTGCAAAAATCAGTCACCCTGTATATGCAGTTTTCCTTGGACACAATATAAAGGACAAAACAGAGGAAATTCTTCACTATGGAGTAGATGAGGTATTTATCTATGACTATGAGGAATTAAAGGACTTCACCATAGAACCATATACAGCAGCCATGGAGGATTTCATCAACAAGGTTAAACCAAGCACATTGCTGGTAGGAGCAACCACAGTAGGCAGATCACTGGCCCCAAGAGTAGCTGCAAGATTTAAGACAGGTCTTACTGCCGACTGTACCATACTGGATATGAAGGAAAATACTGACCTGGTTCAGATAAGACCTGCCTTTGGCGGTAATATCATGGCTCAGATATTAAATCCAAACAACAGGCCCCAGCTGGCTACTGTAAGATACAAGGTTATGGATGCACCAGAGAGAACTGGTGAACCTTCAGGAAAAATCACTGAAGTAAATATGGACAAAGCTAAGCTTGCATCTAATATCAATGTTTTAAAGGTTACAAAAAAAGTTGTGGAAGCAAGCATATCAGATGCCGAAGTAATAGTTGCTGCAGGCAGGGGAGTCAAAAATGAAAAGGATCTGGACATGATAAATGAACTGGCGGAGCTTCTTGGTGCCAGGGTTGCAACAACCAGACCCCTTATAGAAGCTGGATGGTCTGATCCCAGAAATCAGATAGGCTTAAGCGGAAGAACTGTAAAGCCTAAGCTTATAATCACCTGCGGGATATCCGGCGCAGTGCAGTTTTCTGCCGGTATGAACAATTCAGAATGCATAGTAGCTATTAATAACGATCCTAAAGCCTCAATATTTAATGTAGCCCATTATGGTATTGTGGGAGATATTTATGAAGTAGTGCCTGAGCTTATTAAAAGGATAAAAGAAGGAAAAGCAATTGCTTAAGGAGGTAAAAAAATGTGCTGCAATGAATATAAAAAACTTGAAGATATGGATGTAAAATTTCTTGTAGAGCTATTAGGTGAGGACAGAGTTTTTACAGGAGAAGACATTAATGATGATTTCAGCCATGATGAATTAGGTGGAATCAGCAAAATGCCTGATGTATTGGTGGAGGTTTTAAGTACTGAGGAAGTTTCAAAAATAATGACCTATGCATATGAAAATAATATCCCGGTGGTAGCTAGAGGTTCAGGTACCGGGCTGGTAGGGGCTTCCGTTCCAATTAAGGGAGGCATAATGATAAACCTTACAAAAATGAACAGAATCCTTGAACTGGATGAAGAAAACCTCACTTTAACCCTGGAGCCAGGAGTTCTGCTTATGGAAATAGCAAAATATGTTGAGGAGCATGACTTGTTTTATCCCCCTGATCCAGGTGAAAAGTCGGCAACCATAGGAGGCAACATAAACACCAATGCCGGCGGTATGAGAGCCGTAAAATATGGAGTTACAAGAGATTATGTAAGGGGCTTGACCGTTGTGCTTCCTACAGGAAAGGTTATAGAAACAGGAGGCAAGGTGGTGAAGAACAGCTCAGGCTACAGCATTAAAGACCTTATCTGCGGCTCTGAGGGTACCCTGGGAATAGTAACAAAGGCTGTGTTGAAGCTTGTTCCACTGCCAAAGAAGTCTATTAGTCTTTTGATACCATTTCCTAACCTTGAAATGGCCATTAATACAGTGCCAAAGATCATAAAATCAAAATCTACGCCAACTGCTGTAGAATTCATGCAAAGGGAGGTAATCCTTGCTGCCGAGGAATTCCTGGGCAAAAAATTTCCGGACAATTCCTCTGATGCCTACCTGCTTTTAACCTTTGATGGCAACAGCAGGGAAGAAATTGAAGGAAATTACGAAAAGGTTGCAAACATCTGCCTGGAGGAAGGTGCTCTGGATGTTTATATTACCGACACCGATGAGAGAAAGGAAGCAGTATGGTCTGCAAGAGGAGCATTTCTGGAAGCTGTTAAGGCTGATACAACGGAAATGGACGAATGTGACGTGGTTGTGCCAAGAAATAAGGTGGCAGAATTCGTGAAGTATACCCATGAGCTGCAAGAGCAGTTTGATATAAGAATAAGGAGCTTTGGCCATGCAGGAGATGGAAACCTTCATGTATATGCATTAAGAGATGATATGGAGCAGGCTGTGTGGGAAAAGAAGCTGAAGGCTGTATTTGAGTGCATGTACAAAAAATCAGTTGAATTAAAAGGGCTTGTATCCGGAGAACATGGTATAGGCTATGCAAAGAAGCCTTATCTGTTTGAGCAGTACGGTGATGACTATATGGAATTAATGAGAAATATAAAAATGGCCTTTGACCCCAAAAATATACTGAATCCTGGCAAGGTCTGCGAATAAAAAAAAAGCTTAAATCCTGAAAAATGGGTTTAAGCTTTTATTTTATTAACATTATCACATAATCTTAACATGAATTTTTTATAATCAGGAGATAATTGCCATGTAATATGAAATAAAGATGATGCAAGAGGGAGAGTGTAAAATGGCAATTAAATCCTTTAAACGTTATGAAAAAAAATACTTATTAAGTACAGAGCAATATGACATGCTTATGCCAGGCTTGCTTAAATATATGGATGCTGATGAGCATTGCAGGTCTGGAAAAAATTATAGTATATACAACATTTATTACGATACAATTCAAAGCGATGTAATAAGACATTCTATTTCAAAGCCCTACTACAAGGAAAAGCTGAGACTTAGGAGCTACCAAATTCCAGCAGGACTTAACGATAAGGTGTTTCTCGAATTAAAAAAGAAAATTGGAGGAATAGTCAATAAACGGAGAGCCGTAATTACCTTGGGGGAGGCTTATGAATTTTTGGAAGAGGGAAGAAGGCCATCATGCAGAGATTATTTAAGCTGCCAGGTACTAGATGAAATTCAGTATTATTTATGCAAAAAGCAAGTAAAGCCTTCTGTATATATTGGCTACAGCAGAAAGGCATTCTTTGGAAAAGACAATAGGGATTTCAGATTAACGCTGGATTCCAAAATTCTAACCAGAAGATACAATCTGTCTTTGGAATCCGGGAACTACGGAAAGGATATCCTTCAGCAGGGGCAGTACCTGATGGAAGTGAAAATTCTAGGTGCTATGCCCTTATGGTTTACCAGTTTACTATCAGGACTGTCACTATACAGTACGAATTTTTCCAAGTATGGAAATGAGTATATGAGATATGTTGAAGAACAGAAAAAAATAAATGATGTTAGGAGAATTAAGCAAATATGTTAGACACTACATTTTTACAAGCTATTTTAAGTTCCACGGGGACTACCTCCCTGAGCCTTGGAAATACACTGGGAATTATTGCTTCAGCAATAGTATTGGGGCTTATGATCAGCTTGATTTATATGAAAACAAACAAAGAGGGGGGCTATAACTCGGGTTTTCCAGTAACCCTGATAATGCTTCCGGTAATAATATCAATAATCATATTATTGGTAGGAAATAACATAGCCCGGGCCTTCAGTCTGGCAGGAGTATTTTCCATCATCCGGTTCAGAAGCGCTCCTGGTGAGCCTAAGGATATATCCTATATATTTTTTACATTAGCAGTAGGATTGGCATGCGGTATGGGCTATATAGGCTATGGGATAATATTTACATTAATACTGGGCGCTTTAATGATAATTTTGTACAAATTTAAATTTGCTATGGCAAAGGAAAGCCCCATGCAGCTTAAGATTACAGTGCCTGAGGATTTGAATTATGAGGATGCCTTTACTGAAATTTTGGACAAACATACTTCATCCTATAACCTTGAAAAAATTAAAACCAGGGATTTCGGTGCTCTCTTTGAGCTCACGTATAAGGTTTATTTCGATGAAAATACAGACAAGAAGAAATTAATTGATGAATTAAGATGCAGAAACGGCAATTTAAACATTTCACTGACAATTACCACAACAGTAGATTAAAAGAACTAATCACATAATTATAATACATGTTTTTTATTTTAATAAGATAATTGCCTTGTATAGTAAGGCATAGAATAATATTTGATTTTGTGGAGGAACAAAAATGAAAAGTAAAATGATAGCCGCGCTGATAGCCATGACCCTATCCTTAGGGGCTGCAGGCTGCAGCGCTAAGAATACAACCAGTGCCACAGGAGCACAAATTTTATCAAGTATAGCAGTAAGTGCAGGTGATGTTGAGACTGTGGGAACTGCAGGCACATTTATCGAGCTGGGGGATACTGTACAGGTTAATGGGACAGGAGCAACAGTTGAAAACAAGAAGGTAACAATAACTGCTGCAGGTACCTACAGCATCAGCGGCACAGTGACTGATGGCCAGATAATTGTAGCTGCAGGGGAAAATGACAAGGTGTACATTATACTGAACGGAGTAAACATAAGCTCTTCCAGTTCTTCCCCGGTATATGTGAAAAGCTGCGACAAAGCAGTTGTTTCAATGGCTGCCGGCACAAATAATTATATAAAGGACACCTCTGCTGCTGCAGAGGCTGAACCGGATGCTGCGATATTTTCCAAGGATGATCTAATAATAACCGGTACCGGATCCTTAAGCCTGGAATCTGCAAATAATGACGGTATCGCAGGAAATGACGATCTGAAAATACAAAACGGAAATATTTCTATAACTGCAGCTGGTGATGGCATCAAGGGCAAGGACACAGTGGTGATAACAGACGGAAATATAGTGGTAAATTCAAAGGAGGATGGCATAAAAGCTACCAATGATACCGATGTTGAAAAGGGCTACGTGCTGATAACAGGTGGAAAGCTTAATGTAACAGCAGGTGAAGATGGAATTCAGGGAGAGGTAAATACTTTTGTGAAAAGTGGAGATATAACCATTAAATCTGGAGGAGGAAGCGCCAACAGCAGCACTAAGGAAAACTGGGGCCAATGGGGCCCTCAAAAGCAGGATAGTGCAACTTCCACTGATACTGAAGAAGATACTGCCAGTGCAAAGGCAATTAAAGCAGGAGTGAATATAGTGATTGAGGGTGGTACCTTCAATATAGATTCATCAGATGATGCCTTCCATTCAAACAATAACCTGGTTATCAGCAATGGTACCTTCAATATATCTTCAGGAGATGATGGTTTACATTCAGACTCAACTCTCACAATAAACAAAGGAACCATTAACATTGCAAAAGCCTATGAAGGCATTGAAAGCCAGACTATAACCATAAATGACGGTACAGTTAATCTGACCTCCAGCGATGACGGCTTAAACGCATCAGGAGGAGCCGACTCCTCATCCACCAGCGGACGTCAGGGACAGAACAGCTTTGCTTCCTCGGATTCGGGCATGATAAACCTTAATGGAGGCAACATTACTGTAAATGCTGAAGGAGACGGTATTGATTCCAATGGATCAATAAAGATGACCGGAGGCAATGTCACAGTTAATGGACCAGTTAGCAATGGAAATGGAGCCTTGGATTATAACGGAACCTTTGATTTGACAGGAGGAATTTTAACTGCAGCAGGCAGCTCGGGAATGGCACAGGCCCCAAGTACATCCTCCACCCAGAATTCTGTGAAAATTAATTTAACCCAGCAGGCGGCAAATACCCCTGTCTATATTACAGACTCCAGCGGCTCAGTAATAGTAACAGTGACTCCAGCCAAGGATTATGCATCGGTAGTCATCAGCTCGCCCAAATTGGTAAAAGGGTCCACCTACAATGTATATGTAGGTGAAAACAAGAAAACTCTGGCAGGAAGCTTTACCGTATCAGGTTCAGTATCTGAAGTAACCCAGGCAGGAGCATCAGCTTCAAACGGAGGCGGACCTGGAAGTCATGGAACTAGAAAGGCTCCAACACAATAATATTATTAAAAACAGGGAGGTGGCCAAATGAAGCCAGTAGTAATAATTCCAGCTCTTAACCCAGATGAAAAATTGATAGAGCTAGCAGAAGGGTTAAGGGAAGCAGGATTAAAAATAGTTGTAGTTAATGACGGCAGCAGCCGGCAGTGTGATGAGATTTTTCAACTGCTGAAAACAAAGTACAATTGTGACATATGCATCCATAAAATCAATATGGGAAAGGGAGCTGCCCTAAAAACCGGCATAAGGTTTGCAGCCTTCAATTACCCGGATAGCTGCGGCTATGTTACTGCAGATGCAGATGGCCAGCATGCTCCTTGTGATATTGTTAAGGTGGCGGCAGAGGTGGAAAAAAATCCACACTGCCTGATCCTTGGCAGCAGGGATTTCAGTGAAAGGAATGTTCCATTTAAAAGCAGATGGGGAAATAGGATAACCTCCCTGGTGTTTAAGCTTAGTACAGGGCAAAAATGTCCGGACACTCAGACGGGACTGAGGGGAATACCTGCTAAATATACAAAGCAGTGTCTTGCTGCGCAAGGAGACAAATTTGAATATGAAATGAATATGCTGATGGAATTTGGAAAAACAGGAATAGCTATTGTACATGTTCCTATAGCAACAATTTATTTGGAAAATAATAAATTTTCCCACTTCCATCCCATGAGAGATTCTGTGCTGATTTATTTCAATATATTGAAATACAGCATATCATCACTGGTTTGTGCAATGATAGACCTAACTCTGTTTACAGTATTCATGAATCTGGTATTTTCCGACGCATCGGCTGGAATAATCATTGCCACAATCATTGCAAGAGTAATGTCGGGGTATGTGAATTTTATGCTGAACAAGCATTGGGTATTTGGAAGTAAAAATAGCAATAAGATGGAAATGTTAAAGTATTCTGTGCTGTTTTGCAGCCAAATGATGCTCAGCGGTTTTTTCGTAACGGTACTGAGTCATATATCAGTTCACCTTACACTAATAAAAATACTGGTGGACAGTACTTTGTTTTTCCTCAGCTATCAGATTCAAAAGAACTTTATTTTTCAGAAAAGAAAGGACTTGCCAAGCAATGAGAAAGTTTTTAGCTAAACCCTTCAGATGGGCAGTAATTTTTACAATAATTTTAACTGGGGCTTTCAGCTATGTGCTGATGGACTCCTTTGTCATAGAAAAATCAGTAGCTGCTGTTTCAGCTTCAGCATCTACTTCATCAAAGCAATCCTCGTCCAGTTCAGATGCCGAAGTTACCGACACCTCCTATGAAGACGAAAATATAAAAATAACCATAGATACAGTGCAAAAATATAATTCTACCATATATATAGCTGATATTCAGTTAAGTGATGCTTCATATTTAAAAACAGCTCTGGCTGATAATACTTATGGAAGAAACATAAAGGAAACTACCTCAGATATTGCAAGTTCAGAAAATGCCATTTTTGCCATAAACGGTGATTACTACGGATTCAGGGATTATGGGTATGTGCTTAGGAATGGAACAGTATACAGAAGTACTGCTAAAACATCAGGCAACAGTGAAGATCTTGTAATTGACAGCAATGGTGACTTCTCCATAATTTCAGAAGGTGCGGAAAGCCTGGATTCAATAACAAGCAGCGGCAGCATAGCACAGGTGTTATCCTTTGGGCCTGCATTGATAAATAACGGAGAAATAACTGTAGACAGCTCCAGTGAGGTTTCCCAGTCAAAGACAAGCAACCCCAGAACAGCCATTGGGCAGGTTTCGAAGCTCCATTACATTGTAGTGGTATCAGACGGCAGAACCAGCGAAAGTGAAGGACTTTCACTGCTTCAGCTGGCTCAGGTCCTTAAGGAAAAAGGGTGCACGGTTGCTTATAATCTGGACGGTGGCGGATCCTCCACCATGTATTTTAACGGAAAGGTCATTAATAATCCTACAGATGGCAGAACTTCAGGAGAGAGGAAGGTAAGCGACATTGTTTATTTCGGATACTAAAACGAATTATTTCAACAGTAAATTCAGGAAAACAATACTTGTTTATATTTTTGTGACCTTCATAGTGATCGGTGTAAACTTGTTATATGGTTTGTTTGGACATGGGGTGAGCTCGTCATATATGACATGGATGTTTCTGTATCCCCTGGGGGCAGCAGTTTTCTTCCTTGGGACAGGCACCTTTGCGCCAAGGATTATCAGTGATAAAAGTTATAGAACTTTTTATAACTGCCTAAATTCAGGAGTTGCCGCATGCACAACAGGCAGCTTTCTGAAGGGAATCCTGGATATAGCAGGTACAGCCTCCACATATACTAAATTTTTCTTAATTGTGGGCTGGCTTTTCATAATAGGGTCTCTGGCAATGCTTATAGTATCAACGGCCACAGTGAAAAAACTGTAATATTGAAACTCAAATCCTTGGTGCGGGGTTTGAGTTTTTGTCATTTTATGTTATTATAAAATAACAGATATAAAACCACGGACAAAGGAGAAGTTGTCATGTTAAATCCAATTAAGACCACAAAGGTGTATGAACAGGTAATTGAACAAATAAAAGGCATGATTGCTGACGGCACTTTAAAAAAAGGAGATAAGCTGCCCTCCGAAAGGGAACTGGTGGAACAGCTTCAGGTGAGCCGAACCTCCATTAGAGAAGCACTGAGAGCTATGGAGATTATAGGCCTCATTGAGTGCAAGCAGGGCGGAGGAAATTTTGTCCGGGAAGATTTCAAGAATAATTTGTTTGAACCACTTTCAATAATGTTTATGCTGGAAAAGGGCAACCCCATGGAAATTATTGAAGTTAGAAGAATAATTGAAGTTGAGACAGCCGCTCTGGCAGCAGAGCGTATCACCCAGGAGGAGCTGGACAGCCTTGAAAAAATAGTAGAGCAGTTAAAGCAAAGCATGAATGAAGATGATGCTGTCAAAATTGACAAGCGATTTCATTATGAAATTGCCCAGGCTTCAAAGAATAAACTTATTATTACTTTGTTAAATGCCATATCTTCGTTGATTGATGCTTATATTAAGGATGCAAGAATGAAAATCCTTTTAGAGGAAGAGAACAGAACACTGCTATCCAGTCAGCATGAAAAGGTATATCTGGCGCTGAAAAGGCATGACATTGCCGGGGCTGTTACTGCAATGAGACAGCACCTTGATTTTGCAAACGAATATATGTCCAGGTAAAATTTTCTACATATGTTAAAGTTTTAGAAATAATAATCGATAATATAATGGACACATACAAAGGGTAGGTGTATATATGGGAAAATCTATTTTATTTGTGGATGATGATAAACAGTTATTAAAATCAATAAAAAGAACCTTTGCCGGCAGTATGTATGATGTTTACACGGCAGAGAGCGGTGTCGAGGCTCTTGAATTGCTGAGCAGGGAACCAATAAATTTAGTGGTAGTGGATCTTGAGATGCCTGGCATGAGTGGATATGCGGTACTTAGGGAAGTGAAAGAAAAATATCCCTCCACCATACGATTGGCTTTAAGTGAAGACTCCGATGAAAATACAATGATGAAAATACACAAGGAATGCCTGGCTAAATCCTATTTGTTTAAACCAGTAAAAAACCAGGAGGTCACAGACATTATAGAACGTACCTTTAATGTGGAAAAAATGCTGGAAAACAAGGAACTGCTGGAAGTGATAAATAAAATTGAAGTGCTGCCTTTTTCACAAAGCATTTTTTACAAATTCAACGAGCTTATTGAAAAGGATGCCAGCATGAAGGAAATTGCTGAAACTATTGAAAGCGACCCTTCATTAACAGCAAAGGTGCTTCAGGCTGCAAATTCAGTACTTTACGGTATAAAGACCGGCTCTGTTGGACAGGCAATAACGTATCTTGGTTTAAATAATGTAAGAAATATTGTTTTAATGACCATTTTTTATAAAAAATTAGATAACCATAATAACAAGCGGTTAATCAGAGATCTGGAAACCCTGTGGCAGCATGCTGTTATTACCAATAAGATAATACCTTTGCTGTATAGGAAGCTTTACAAAAGAGAAATGCCTGAAGTTTGCTCAATGGCAGGATTGCTCCATGATATTGGCAATGTTGTTGTTATAAGCACATTTACAGATGAATATATAAAAGCGGTTGAAGGGGTGGATCCTGAGAAGGATTTATTTTATTATTACGAAGAAATGAGTATTCTACCAACATCTCATTCAGAGCTTGGAGCATACCTCCTTGCCTGGTGGGGTCTTCCATATCCTGTGGTTGAATCCGCTTTATTCCACCACAACCCTTTTGATGAAAGAGTTTTTGACAGAGAACTTGTATCACTTGTTCACATAGCAGGTATCTATTCCTGGAATATGATCGCAAAAGATGCCAAAAAGGAAGTTGACCAGAATATCCTTGATCTTTTTAATCTTACCCCTGAGGATAGCTGCAGTTTATTAAAAGAAATTGAAGAGGAAGTTATATAGCGAAACCCACCTGGATTATATCCAGGCGGGTTCTTTTTTAAAGCTTATCTTTGTCCTGGACCTTGAGGAGCGCCTGGGCCAAAACCTGGACCTTGAGGAGCACCGGGGCCAAAACCTGGGCCTTCAGGAGCTCCAGGACCGTAACCTGGACCTGGCATCCTCCTGATATTTCTCAAAGTAAATTCAATAACTGACTTGAAGGTACTTTCAACAATATATGGGGGCACCCTGGCTGCACGAAGTGAACCAAATATCCAGGCATACCTTCTTCTGAAACTTTCATAGATGGCATTGGTTTTTTGATTTATGCTGCCGGTAAATCTTCTTGAATTGTCTATGGTAAAAGCTATTAGAGTCCTGAAATAATTATTGATCAACCCACGATTTACCCCAAATCTTGCAAAGGATCTGAAAAGGTCCGGTCTTTGTCTTACAAGCATTGAAAATATTCTATTCACTTCCTGCCAGGATGCTCTGGCACCATCAAAATAAATATCCTCAAGATTGTCAAAATCCCTCATCATGCTGCTTGAAAATGGACAATTATAATATGGGCAGTTGTACATGTAAATCCTCCTATGATTTCATAACAAATAAATCTCATTATTCATTTTATGATGAAAAGCAAAATTTGCTACCGATATAAACAGAAAATCACAAGCAACATATTTTAATGACGAGAGAATTATATATTGATTTATTGAAACAACAATTTTTGATGTAATGTTTAATTTAATTACAATTTTTTTAATAAGGAAGTTGACACCAACTTAACCAAATTATACAATAGTATTAATAAAGAAAAGTAAACATCATTAATGCTGTATTAGTGCATAATGAGCTATGTCAGGTGAATTCTGCTGCCTCATATTTATGCCTTATACTAACCTGAAGTATGATTTTATCATATTAAAATAAGACCATACGCATAGATTGGAAAGGAATAAAATGGTGAACGCAATGTCTATGAAAAACCTGAAATTTCTTTTGAGCGTTTCAAGCCCGACATTTGCTTACAGCCTCTTTACTATTTTTCTTATAGTTGGAGGGCTGTTTAATGGGGCCTTAGGATTGGGTACGAAAGGAAATAATTTACGTAATGTAATTTATATATCACTGATACTATTTTCATTGGCTATTTTTATCGGGATTATTCAGCATATCAAAATATCTGAGAAGTTAAAGGAAAATTTTATCCTGACTATAATGTCAATCTCCATTCCCATCATGACAATGGGGCTTGCCAAGTTTTACAGCTCAATATTGTGGGCTTTCCCATTTATTTTAATTATAATATTTTCAATTTTTAGAAATGGTAAAATGCTGGTGATATTAGCAATGTTCTCTGTATTTACACAGCTTCTGCTGTGGCGGCTTGGTTCTGCTAGCGGAATTGAGACCACAGGTTGGGAGACCATTGGAAAAATCCTGGTATACCTTGTTGCAACGTGGATGGCTTTATATCTTAATAAGATAAATGTATATAAACAAAAGGAAAATACAGATCAAATTTTAATTCAAAAAAACATAGCAGATATCTGTACGAATTTTATTACAGTTGACCATTTGAATGTTAATGAAAAAATCAATATAATGCTGAAAAAGAACGGCTTGTTTTTCGGCGTGGACAAGGCTTTCATTTTTCTGTTCGACCGTATTAAGAATGAAGCTGTATGCACTTACAGATGGAATAGCAATGGAGAGAATATTGAGGGCTATGCACAGGAAACTTATCCGTTTTTTATGTATCCCTGGCTATTCAATCAGTTATCGTTAAAGGACGGGGTTGTACAGCTGTCAGATATAGAGATGATACCAAAGGAAGCTTCCATGGAAAAGAATATGCTGGTAAACCGCAATATTAAATCCATTGTTTCAGTGCCATTAGTAGCCAATAATGAAGTGTTTGGATTTGCCGGCTTTGTAAATTTAAAATACAAAAAAAAGTGGGATGACAATCACATACTCACATTAAGGGTCATGTCAAACTTGACCTCAAATGCTCTTTCTAAGGTGCATTCAGAGGAAAAACAGGAGTTTATGGCTTACTATGACCAGTTGACTTCCCTGGCTAATCGTACATTATTTAAAGACAGGCTCAATCAGGCAATTAATAATGCCGACCGTTATGAAAATACATTTGCCGTTATGTTTCTTGACCTTGATTCGTTTAAAAATATCAATGATACACTTGGTCACGAAAATGGTGATATGCTTTTGAAATGCGTTGCCCTTAAGCTTAGCCAGAATGTGCGTAAATCTGATACTGTAGCACGTTTTGGGGGAGATGAATTCCTTATTTTAATAAATAATATTTCAAATATTAAGGACATTGGAAGAGTTGCCGGCAACATATTATCTATTTTCAATTTGCCTTTTGTTATTGGTGGACAGGAGCTTTTCGTTACAGGCAGTGCGGGTATTTCATTATATCCAATGGATGGCAGCGACGTGGACACTCTAATTAAAAATGCTGATATTGCTATGTACAAAGCCAAGGAGGGTGGTAAAAACCAGTTTAAGCTGTGTACCTCCAATATGAAATATGAAATTCAAAATGCGGTGGAAATTACAAACAGCTTGTATCATGTACAAGAAAGAAATGAGTTAACTTTATATTATCAGCCTCAAATTGAAATTAAAACAGGCTCCATAGTTGGATTGGAAGCATTATTGAGATGGAATCATCCTAAGCTGGGAAAGATCTCTCCTAATATTTTTATTCCGCTGGCTGAAAAAACAGGACTTATTAATCAAATAGGTGAATGGGTGCTTAAAACAGCATGCTATCAGAACAAGAAGTGGCAGGATATGGGCTTTCCTCCTGTTAGAATAGGAGTCAATTTATCCTTTGCCCAGTTCAAAGGTAATGATATAGTTGATAAGGTTAGGGAAGTTCTTCAGGAAACGGGAATGAGCCCGGAATACCTTGATCTTGAAATAACCGAGAGTACAGTTGTCTGTGAAACCTTGGATATTGTTGATTCTCTCAAGCAGTTAAAGGATCTTGGTGTGTGCATTTCCATTGATGACTTTGGTACGGAATATTCGTCGCTGAGCCGGTTGAAATTGCTGCCCTTCGATCAGATAAAAATGGACATACAATTCGTTAGGGGGATAGATGAATCGGAAAGGGATCAAGCTTATGCCAATCTAATTATTAATCTGGCCAAGAATCTTGGGCTAAAGCTTATTGCTGAAGGGGTTGAAACCCGTACACAGCTTCAGTTCCTTCAACATAAAGAATGTGATGAAATTCAGGGCTATTACTACTACAAGCCAATGTCTGCCTATGAGATAGAAACTCTGTTTAGGAATGTATTTACTGACTATATTAAAAAGATAAATTGATGAAAGCCCAAACGTTATGTTCGGGCTTTCATTAGTGAGGTTAAATATATATTAATTACTTATATACAGATTAATATTGATAAATTAAGCTGACATTTGCTTTAATTTCATAGGTTCCAACTTGTATTGAAGTAGAAGCTGATGAATCTGCTGCCTCCATCTTATTACCCATTGCATAAGGGTAAACGTAAGGAATTCCAGTTGAATTTTCAGTTATTTTAACAGGAGCTGACAGTGAAATACTTAAGAAATTTGATATGGCTTGTGCCTTGCTTTGTGCATTTGATAAGGCATTTGTCAATGCTATGTTGTAATATTTAGCATAATCACTTACTCCAAAGGTAATATCATTGGATATATTAGCACCGCTTTTAATAGCAGCGTCAATTACTTGTCCAACTTTACTTATGTCCCTAACAGTTACAGTTAAAGTGTGAGTTACAGTGTATCCCTTTATTGTACTTGCTCCAGTAGTTTTATCGTAGTCATAATCTGGATTTACGCTATAGTTTGTGGTTTTGATGTCCTCATCCTTTATACCCTGCATTTTAATGGAGTCAATAACACTGTTCATTAAAGCAGAGTTGGCACTTTCTGCAGCAGCTGCAGTAGGTTTTTCTGTAAGCACTCCCACGGACAGATAGGCCAAATCAGGAGTCACTGTGACTTTACCATCACCAGTAACGCTTATTGTTTTTTCTGTGGCAGTATTGCTTGAATCGGCTGCCAGCACCTTGGATGAGCCAAGGTTAAATAATAGCAAAAATGCAAAAGCCAATGTGCAAATTATTGACCATTTTTGCTTTAAAAAATTAGTAGTTCCCATTGTTTTCAATCTCCTTTATAAATTTATTTTTCATTATATTAGACGAGCTATAACATAATTTGGCTTCAATAAAATTCTTTATTTCCTCACTTGCTTTTTTCAACAAAAAGGTCTATAATTTTTTGATAAAATCTTTTTCGGAGGTAAGGGAATGGCATACTATTTTAATGAACCATCACATACTTTTAGTGAATACTTATTAGTTCCAGGATATTCTTCAACAAAGTGCATACCAGGAAGCGTGTCTTTAAAAACACCTATCGCTAAATTTAAACGAGGTGAAGAACCAGAACTATCTATGAATATTCCCCTTGTGTCAGCTATAATGCAATCTGTTTCTGATGATAAAATGGCAGTTGCTTTAGCTAAGGAAGGTGGAATTTCTTTTATCTATGGTTCTCAATCTATTGAACAGCAGGCGGAAATGGTTAAAAAAGTAAAGAAACATAAAGCCGGCTTCGTTAGTAGTGATTCTAATATAAGGGCTGATCAGACATTAGCTGATATCCTTGAATTAAAAGCAAAAACCGGTCATGCTACTGTTGCAGTTACAGATGACGGCACCCCTAATGGCAAATTAATGGGAATTGTAACCAGCAGGGATTACCGTGTCAGTCGTTTAGACAAAAGTACAAGGGTCAGTGAATTTATGACTCCAATTGAAAAAATCATTTATGGAAAAGATGGAATAACATTAAAAGAAGCAAACAACATGATTTGGGATCACAAGCTTAATACCTTGCCAATTCTTGATAATAATCAAAGGCTGGTTGGCTTTGTATTTAGAAAGGACTATGATTCTCACAAGGAAAACCCCCTGGAATTATTGGATTCTTCAAAACGATATGTTGTAGGTGCGGGTATTAACACTAAGGATTATGCAGAACGTGTTCCGGCACTAGTTGATGCAGGTGCAGATGTTTTGTGTATTGATTCTTCAGAAGGCTTCTCAGAATGGCAGAAGCTGACCATTGATTTTATTCGTGAAAGATATGGCAGCAGTGTTAAGGTTGGAGCAGGAAATATTGTTGACAGGGAAGGCTTTAGATTTCTTGCTGATGCCGGTGCCGACTTTATTAAAATTGGTATTGGAGGAGGCTCTATCTGTATAACCCGTGAAACCAAAGGTATTGGTCGAGGGCAGGCTACAGCTGTTATAGAGGTTGCTAAGGCAAGGGATGAATATTTTGAAGAAACCGGTATTTACATACCAATTTGTTCTGATGGCGGTATTGTTCATGATTATCATATCACTCTGGCATTAGCAATGGGATGTGATTTCTGTATGCTGGGAAGGTATTTCTCCCGTTTTGACGAAAGCCCAACAAATAAAGTTATCGTAAATGGCAGTTATATGAAGGAATATTGGGGTGAAGGCTCTGCAAGAGCAAGAAACTGGCAGAGATATGATCTGGGAGGCTCCTCAAAGCTTTCCTTCGAAGAAGGCGTTGATTCATATGTACCTTATGCAGGAAGTCTTCATGATAATTTAAGTATTACATTAAGCAAGGTCCGTTCAACAATGTGTAATTGCGGTGCACTGAGCATCTCAGAATTGCAGGAGAAAGCCAGACTTACTTTGGTTTCTTCCGTAAGTATTATTGAAGGTGGAGCCCATGACGTTGTTTTAAAGGATAATAGTGCAGTTCCTGTAAAATAGTTAAAAGATAAATAAAAATCCTCGGCAAAGTATTAAAATGCCGAGGATTTTTTATGGTGGAACAAAAGTAAATTGCTATTTGATTTCTGTACAGTCTGCGATTTTAAAGCTCATTCTACGGCCCTTTGAAGATATATCTGATTTATTCAAATCATTAGTTATGAATAAATAATATTTTTCTCCCAGCTTGTAGTTTTTATATGGTATAAGCTCAACGGATTTTTTATCTTCACATAAGGACAATATGACAGGGATTATATTACCAGCTTTATCGGTAACGTAAATATTTGAGCTAATTAAAGAATTTTCATCAAGTTCCTCATTAAAGGTTATTGTCCATTTCTTATCAGAAGGAACGTTTGAATATGAATCTAATTCCTCCCAGGTGCTGTCATAGAGAGAAGCTTTATCCACAGGAGCGTTTATTTCACTCATGGGGAATGCATACATCTCATTATATTTTTCAGGGGTTCCCAGTGCAAATCTTACACTTACAGCAGTATTCAAGTTTAAATTCCTGATTTTGTTTTTCCATTCATCACTATTACTTACATAAAATAACCGAGACACCTTATTTGAGTCCAAGATTTCTAAAAAAATATAATTGTTGTTGGTATATACGTTCTGTAAGCTGCCGATGATCCAGGAAACCCCTAAGATTGGAATAGCTTCGTTAGAGCCTAAGTAGTTATAAACCTTTCCAGAAGAGTTTATTACGCAAATTTTATTGGCTGTCAATTTAGTTTTTAGTATTGCATAGGGATAGGTTATAACCTGTGGAAGTATGTCATTTTTGTCAGGTGAAATTTCATCCGCAGAAATAGAAACCGTTCCCTCTACATTCCTGATATAATTTATTTTCACATCGTAACCCGGTGTAGGCCTTTCTCCAAGCATAACAGCCGTATATAAATCACCAGAATCACTATCTATATAATAAAGAAAGCCTTCACTTCCTTTATAAAGATTAATTTCTTCATTTAAAGCCTCTGGAGCAGTGTCACATGATATAATGCTGAAGTCCGCATTGCTGGAAATTGCTTCACTTAAGTCTGCAGCCTTTGCAGAGCCAGGTATTAAAGCAATTCCTAAAGTAAATAAAGCAATACATACATGTGCTAATATGTTTTTTGCCATGTTCAAGTTTCCCCCTAATTGTGTTTTCAGTTAGTTAGACGTATCAAATTTCATTTCCGCTTCATTAATTTAAATATTTAGCAATATTTATTAAAATATTTTCCGGTAAATCACCAGACAAGGTATATTGTATGCTGTTCGTTGTCCAGGTGATAGTTGTAATTTTATTCGAGTTATCATCCTTTGAATAGTTAACGGCAGCTTTGTTATTTCCTAAATTTATGGTTTTGTCACCTTTAAATTCAGATAAATTTTTACTTTGTAATATTTCAAAATAAGCAGTGCGTATACTATATCTTAATTTTATACAATTTGATTCGTTATCCGGAATGGATATGCTTTTTAAGGTGAAGCCCTCAGGTACATATTGGGGCAGAAGAATTTTGCTTCCAAAATTATTTTCAGCATCTGCCAGACTTAACGGTTTTAATCTAAAAGTTACTGCAAATTCCTTGCTCAAGGAAGCTGAAACGTTCTGACCCATATCATTTTCTTCTTCTGGAGCAGTATCAGCAGCTGGGGCTGTGTCGTCAGCAGCAGTAGTGTTAAAAACCTGCACATCAGTATTAATATTATTCTGAGCATTGGCCACTGGTTCTGCAGGTTTATCTGCCGATATATTATAATCATTCTTTATGCTGCTGCTTTTTTGGGCAGGTACAATTTCTGCAATCATTTTCGAAGAATCTGAATTTCCAGCAGCTGGAGGATTTTTATATTCATTTCTTATTTGATCATTAACATGTGAATTTGTAGCAACCATAGGGTGGTTAATATAGTGGCTGGTTATTCCAAAAGCAATTAATAATACAGCAGCAGAAGCAGTTGAAAGAATTGCCGGATTAAATTTGGGCTGTTTTTTAGCAGTACATCTTTCCAAGGTTTTTCTTTTTAATTCATCAGAAGCATAAATGTCCTTAAGGACTAAATCTGATATCTCTTTGAAATTTTTCATATTATCCTTCATATTCAATCTTCCCATCTATATTTGATCTCAGCATTTCCCTTGCCCGATACAACCTGCTGCGTATTGTTCCCTCGGGTATTTTTAAAATACTGCTTATGTCGACTGTTGATAAGTCCTCATAATAATAGAGTATCAGAGGTTCCTTATATTTTGCCGGTAAATTCATCACTTCTTTTAACAGTTCTTCATATTGAGCTTTGTTGATAACACTGTCATCTACATTTTCACAGGTTCTTAAGGATAAATCGTCCTCTACATCCTTGAACATGGTGACTTTTTTGAACCAGGAAAGCCTCAGCATATCCTTGCAGGTATTCATTGTTATGCTCAGGATCCAGGTTTTTTCACTGCTGTCTTTTCGAAATTTATCGAAATTTTTATATACTTTTATAAATACTTCCTGAAAAGCATCTTCAGCCAGGTACTTGTCCTTTAAGTACAGATAGGCTATTCTCAGGACATCATTTCCATAGCTGTCCATTAATCGTTTTATTTCTTCTTCCATATGCAACCACAATACCTTTTAAGATATTTCCCCCTCAACCAAGCGGTCCTCACGTTCAAGAAGAACCTTCATTACATTTAGACGATGAGGCTCTTAATTCCGCTTCATAATAGTTTAAAAATATTTATATTATATTTTACCATTAAAACATAGGATATTGGAAATTATTTAACTGGATGGTAGAATTAAGTTAAGACTTTATGAAAGGCATTTATTAAATCATATAGTCACAAAAGAATATAAATATGGTGGAGGGAAAAATATGAGTATACATATCAATGCAGCAGAAGGACAAATAGCTGAAAGTATATTGCTGCCTGGAGATCCTTTGAGAGCCAAATTCATAGCAGAAAATTTCCTGCAGGATATAATTTGCTATAATGAAATTAGGGGAATGTATGGTTTTACCGGATTATACAAGGGCATGAAGGTTTCTGTTCAAGGGACAGGTATGGGAATACCGTCCATAGCTATATACACCACTGAATTAATTGAAAGCTATGGTGTTAAGAATTTAATAAGAGTTGGAACCTGTGGCTCTTATAAAAAAGAAGTGAAGGTCAGAGATTTGGTTATAGGTATGGCAGCATCAACAGATTCAAACATTAACAGAAACAGGTTTAATGGTATGAACTATGCTCCTACAGCCAGCTTCAAGCTGCTAAAAAAAGCCTATGATATTGCTGTTGAAAAGGGCTATGAGCCTAAGGTAGGGAACATCTTCAGCTCTGATACGTTCTATAATGATAATGCTGAGGAATGGAAAAAATGGGCTGCATTTGGATGCCTTGCAGTTGAAATGGAGGCAGCGGCACTTTATACAATTGCAGCCAGGAATAACGTGGATGCACTGGCATTATTAACTGTAAGCGATCATTTATTGACTGGTGAATTAACTTCAGCTGAAGAAAGACAAAAAACCTTCACTAAAATGGTAGAGGTTGCTTTAGAAACTGTGCATTCAATTTAAGCATTATGTTACTTATACATATATTCATTAAATAATCTGGTCAAATCTATTATTGGCAGAAAGATTGTATTCCTTGATTTTTCGCATTATGGTAGTTTGACTTACCCCAACAAGCTGAGCAGCTTTTCGTGTATTTCTTGTCTTTTCCAATGCTCTGGATACTATGATTTTTTCCAGTGTTTTAACGGAGCTGCTTAGCGGAGGGATTCCATTTACAGCTATTCCATCTTCAAAGGCTTCAAGTTCACAATTCCGCTGTTCCTTTTTAAGATATGTTTTGTAAAAATGTTCGGGTTTAAAGGTATCCTCCATGCAGAGAATAAACATTCTTTCAACCAGATTTCGAAGCTCTCTTACATTACCCGGCCAGGAATATTCGGAAAGAACATTTAATAATTCCATGGAAAAAACCTTGTTTGCACTGTATTTTTTGTTGAAGATATAGCAGTAATGCAGCAAAAGTGGTGCGATATCCTGTTTTCTTGATCTTAAAGGGGGCAGATAAAAAGAAATGACATTTAATCTGTAATATAAATCATTACGGAACTTTCCTTCTGATACCATGATTTTTAAATCCTTATTTGTAGCTGCAATAATTCTAGTATTAACCTTAATAGGTGTCCATCCTCCCACTCTATAAAACTCACCGTTTTGAACTACCCGCAAAATTTTAGCTTGTATATCCAGCGGCATATCGCCAATTTCATCAAGGAGCAGTGTGCCATTATCCGCAGCTTCAAAAAGTCCTGCTTTTCCTTTTGGCGATGCACCTGTAAAGGCACCTGCTTCATAGCCGAAAAGCTCGGCATCCAGCAGGGTAGGCGAAATAGCACTGCAATTAACCTTAATAAAAGGATTAAACCTTCTTTTGCTTGAAGAATGAATGATTGATGAAAATACTTCCTTGCCGGTTCCAGATTCCCCAAGAATCAGTATGGGCACATCATAATGGGCCACTTTTAGTATATCCTGAACTACCTGCCTCATCTCATCGCTTTCTGCTATTACATCAATCTGCATATCCTGATTCAATTCTTTTTTTGTATTTGCAGCAGGCTTGAAAAATTCCCGTGACATCTTAATTAGCTGAGGATTTGTGAGAGGCGTTACACAAATTAAAATCAGTATGGTATCCCCAAACATATCATAAATTGGCGAGCCTGTGATTATAGCCTGCTTTCCTGACTTAAATAGTTGAAAAACTGTATAGTCTTTTTTTGTTTCCAGTATTGTAGGTGTAACCAGAGGGGTAAAAAGCCCTTTTGACTCCATGGCATAAACGCTTTTTCCCATTATGGTTTCAAGATTAATATTAGTAATTTCCTCATAGTGTGAATTGCTGAAGAGTGCAGTTCCATCTGCTTTTGTTACAAAAATGCCGTCTGAGTAATTATCTAAAATCTCCCTGTATTGCTCCTGCTGGAATTGAATTTTATTTAATTTTTGTATTATGGATGAAAAGAAGGATTGGTTCTGAAGTATTATTATATATCCTTCCTTCATTATATCCAGCAAATGATGATCCGTATTTCGGGTAAGGGAACTTACCGGAATCAATCTTATGCTGTAGCTGGTGTTGTTGATTATAACAGTAGAAGCGGTGCTGGCACTATTGAGCCGTATACACTGTATATGAGTATAAAAGGAAGTGATATCTATTGAATGAAGGAACTGTTCTCCATTTTCATCACAGGAAAACAATCTGTCATTTTGGTCAATGAAAAATGCATATTGAAGATATTTTTTACTTTTATCATTAGGATTAATCATAAGTGTCCTCCTTTTACTTTCTAATATAAGCTTAGCAATATTTGAACCTAAATGCAATCAAGATATGCAAAACAGGTTCAGATATTGATTTTTATTGTAACTGTTTACAGGGAAATGACTTAGTTAGCGAAACCTGGAAGGGTTAATTTAACGGCATGAAAATTGCTATATAATCAAGTAACTTAAAGAATGGAGGAAAGTTTATGACAAAAATAATTGAAGTAATGGATGGAAACCAGGCAGCTGCCTATGCATCCTATGCATTTACAGAGGTGGCAGGAATTTTTCCTATAACACCATCCTCTACCATGGCGGAATTTGTGGATGACTGGTCTGCAAAGGGATTAAAAAATGTTTTCGGTGAAAGAGTAGATGTGGTGGAAATGCAGTCTGAAGGCGGTGCAGCAGGTACTGTTCATGGATCGTTGGAAGCCGGGGCACTAACTACTACCTATACGGCATCCCAGGGACTGCTGCTTATGATACCAAATATGTACAAAATAGCTGGTGAACTGCTTCCGGGAGTATTCCACGTATCAGCAAGAACATTATCTGTTCATGCACTTTCAATTTTTGGTGACCATTCAGATGTTATGGCATGCAGGCAAACAGGCTTCGCCATGCTGGCATCAGCAAATCCTCAGGAGGTTATGGATTTGGCTGCAGTGGCACATCTGTCTGCCATAAAGGGAAGGGTTCCATTCCTGCATTTTTTTGATGGCTTTAGAACTTCTCATGAAATTCAAAAAATTGAAGCACTGGATTACAGCGATCTGAAAAAGCTCATTGATATGGAGGCAGTTAATAAATTCAGAAGAAATGCACTGAACCCGGAACATCCCTGCGTAAGAGGAACAACTGTGAACCCGGATATTTTCTTCCAGGGAAGAGAAGCCTGCAATAATTATTATACAAATCTGCCGGCTATTGTTGAAGAATATATGAATGAAATAAATAAATTAACAGGAAGAAACTACAGATTATTTGAATATTATGGTGCGGAGGATGCTGAAGATATGGTAATAGCCATGGGCTCCGCGGCCGATACTATCAAGGAAACTGTGGATTACATGACTTCAAAGGGAAAAAAGGTTGGATTGCTAAATGTTCATCTTTACAGACCGTTCTCAGCGGGACACTTTTTGGCTGCAATTCCTGAAACTGTAAAAAGGATCGCCGTATTGGACAGAACAAAAGAGCCTGGAGCTATGGGAGAACCGTTATATCAGGATGTTATGAGCGTTTATTTCAAAGAGAAAAAGCCTATGACAATTATAGGAGGACGCTACGGCCTGGCTTCAAAGGATACCACTCCGGCATATATACTGGCAGTTTTTGAGAATCTGGCATCTAAAGAACCTAAAAACAACTTTACAGTAGGAATAGAGGATGATGTTACATTCCTGTCACTGCCGGTAAAAGCAGATGTTGATATTGCTTCTGAAGGCTGTACAAACTGCAAGCTTTGGGGCTTGGGCTCTGATGGAACCGTAGGAGCAAACAAGAATACCATAAAGATTATAGGAAAAAATACTTTCCTTAATGCTCAGGCATATTTCGTATATGATTCAAAGAAATCAGGGGGACTTACACAATCACACCTGCGCTTTGGCAAAAACCCCATACGTTCACCTTATTTAGTAAATAAAGCCGATTTTGTAGCATGCCATAATCCTTCCTATATAGATAAGTATGATTTGGTTAAGGATTTAAAGACTGGTGGAGTATTCCTTTTAAACTGCCAATGGACCAGGGAAGAGCTGGATAGTAATCTGCCTGGAACCATGAAAAGAGCTTTGGCAGAAAAGAACGCTAGGTTTTATATTATTGACGCGATAAAGATAGCAAGAGAACTGGGACTTGGAGGAAGAACAAATACAGTACTGCAGTCTGCCTTTTTCAAGCTGGTAGATATTATACCAATTGAAGATGCTGTTATGCACATGAAGGAAGCAGTTAGGAAGACCTATGAAAAGAAGGGCAGAAATGTTGTTGATATGAATTGTGCTGCAATCGATGCGGGAATAGACAACCTTGTGAGGGTGGATATACCAGAAGGCTGGGCCCTGGCTGATATTGAGAAAAAGGATACCTCCAGCCTGCCGGAATTTATCCGTGATGTTGTTATTCCAGTGAACAGGCAGGAGGGAGACTCACTTCCAGTATCAATGTATAAGAACATACAAGGGGGAACATGGCCATCAGGCACCACTGCATATGAAAAAAGAGGTACTGCTGTGGATGTGCCAAAGTGGAACATGGATAAATGTATTCAGTGCAATCAGTGCTCCTATGTTTGTCCTCATGCAGCAATAAGGCCGTTCCTTATGGATGAGGAAGAAGCTCAAAAGGCTCCAGCAGGATTTGAAGCAGTTAAAGCAATTGGAAAAGGATTGGAAGAGTATAAATTCAGAATGCAGTTATCACCTTTAGACTGCACAGGCTGCGGCAGCTGCGCAAATGTTTGCCCAGCAAAGGATAAGGCCCTTGAAATGAAGCCACTTTCCACTGAGCTCCATGAACATGAAAACTGGACCTTTGCAGTGGAGAAAATTTCAGTAAAGAAAGATGCCTTTAGTGATAAAACAGTGAAAAACAGCCAGTTTGCACAACCATT
The DNA here is from genome assembly GCA_937927335.1 of uncultured Clostridium sp. Taxonomy (GTDB): domain Bacteria; phylum Bacillota; class Clostridia; order Clostridiales; family Clostridiaceae; genus UBA699. The sequence goes on along the minus strand of CALBDU010000040.1, from coordinate 2,980 downwards.
GTTCGAGTTTTCAGGCGCTTGTGCAGGCTGTGCGGAAACACCATATATCAAGCTTGCAACCCAGCTGTTTGGTGATCATATGTATATTGCCAATGCATCGGGATGTTCCACTGCCTATGGCGGTAGCACACCTTCAACACCATACACAAAAAACAGCAAGGGACAAGGACCAGTGTGGGCAATGTCGCTATTTGAGGATTGTGCTGAATACGGATACGGCATGCGCTTAGGTGCTGAGAAGATAAGAGAAAGGCTGGCAGGCTATGCTTTAAAATTATCCGAAACCTCCATAGGTAAAGAAGCTAAGGAATATCTTGAAAAGAAGGAATCCCCCAGTGAATCACGGAAAGTATCTGAGGCTTTGGTAAAAGCTGCCCAGAGCTATGTTCCAGTAAACGAAGAGGAAGCTGATATGAAGCAATTCATAGTAGATAACAGTGACTATCTGTGCAGAAGATCCTATTGGGCCTTTGGAGGTGATGGCTGGGCCTATGATATTGGCTATGGCGGAATTGACCACGTTCTTGCTTCAGGTAAGAATATAAATATGCTTGTTTTGGATACAGAGGTTTACTCAAATACAGGAGGACAATCTTCTAAGGCAACTGGTGCTGCTGCTATTGCAAAATTTGCATCCTCAGGTAAGAGGACAAAGAAAAAGGATCTTGGCATGATGGCAATGAGCTATGGTTACGTTTATGTTGCCCAGGTAGCAATGGGGTATGATCAGGCACAGACCTTAAAAGCCTTCAGGGAGGCAGAGGCCTATGAGGGACCTTCAATTATAATAGCATATTGCCCATGTATCGAGCATGGACCAAAATGCGGTATGGGTAAGAGTCAGCTTGAAATGAAGAATGCAGTGGAGTCAGGCTACTGGCATCTTTATCGTTACAACCCTGAATTGAAAAAGGAAGGAAAAAATCCATTTACCCTTGATTCAAAAGAACCAACTAAAGATTTAAAGGAATTTTTGAGAGGGGAAACCAGGTTTGCATCACTGGAGATAGCCTTCCCGGATCATGCAGAGGAGCTGTTTAACAAGGCTGAAGCAGATGCAAAGGAAAGACTGGATAGCTATAAAAGGCTGGTTGAAAACAGATAATTTAAGGAGGTTTGTCAATGAAACTATTATCAAAGAGAACTATGGAATATCCAGCATCAGGAATTAGAAAGATGTTTGACCTGGCTGAAAAATATGACAATGCCATTAAACTTACAGTTGGTGAGCCTAATTTTGATACACCATTAAATATTAAGGAAGCAGCTAAAAGAGCAATAGATGGAGGATTTACCCACTATAGCCCAAATGCAGGCCTTAAGGAATTGCGGCAGGCTGTTGCAGATAATTATCAGGATTTGCCACGAAAATATGATTTTGAAAATGTCATTATAACTGTAGGGGCCATGGAAGCACTTGCCTTGAGTATATTTGCCACAGTGGATCCTGGTGATGAGGTAATTATACCTGACCCTGCCTTTCCAAACTATGAAGGTATGGTATTAATGGCTGGGGGAGTGCCAGTAGCAGTACCGGTTTATGAAGAAAATGATTTTAATATAAGGGCAGAGGATATTGAAAAAGCAATAACTTCAAAAACAAAAGCAATTTTATTGAATTCACCAAGCAATCCCCTTGGTGCTGTATTAAGCAAAAAAGAAATAGAAGACATTGCTGAGCTTGTACAGAAATATGATTTATATGTATATTCTGACGAAGTATATGAAAAAATTATTTACGACAATTGCAAGTGCGTAAGCATGGCAGGAATACCGGAAGTTCAGGATAAGATTATAATAATAAACGGATTTTCAAAATCATATGCTATGACAGGGTGGAGACTTGGCTATTTAATTGCAGACAAGAAAATAACATCAAATATCCCCAAGCTGCAGGAGGGCATTGTTTCATGTGTGCCAACCTTTGTTCAAATGGCAGGAATAGAAGCACTGAGGGGTTCTCAAAATGCTGTTGAAAAAATGATTAAGGATTATACCCGACGCCGTGATATTTTAATTGATGGATTAAACAATATACCTGGTATATCATGTAAAAAATCCCCAGGTAGTTTCTATGCATTTGCAAATATTAAATCCTTTGGAAAGACCTCCCTTGAGTTTGCAGAGGAGCTGGTAAAGGAAGCCGGTGTAGTAGCTGTTCCAGGTTCTGCCTTTGGGAAAATGGGAGAAGGGTACATGAGATTTGTGTTTGCAAATTCAGACGAAAATTTAAAGGAAGCAGTTAGAAGAATATCGGAGCACGTAAAAAAGAAATATTAACCGATTTTAAAATCTAGTTACTTGAATAACCATATTTATTGCTATATAATTTGTTTAAATACATGATTTTATTGAAGGGAAGGGATGTTAATGATTAATTCTGAATTGACTATTATTAGACAAGCTATAGTTAAGGAAATTGAAGGCTATGAATTCTATAGGATGGTTTCAGAACGGAAGAACAACACAAAAGAAATTACTGAAGCATTCCTGGAACTGGCTGAGGAAGAAAAAAAACATGTTAAATGGCTTGAAAATATGTATGAATTAGTAAAGAGCGGTGACAGTGAAAGCTTTGAGATGGTGAATGAGCTGGACGTACCTGCTCCAGGTAACTTGAAATGGAAAAAAATAGACAAGGAAGCAGGATCAGTGGCAGTAGCTGTATTTGGCATTGGAATTCAAATGGAACGGGCTTCCATAGAATATTATACAAAAGCTGCTAATGATACAAAAATAGAAAGTGCAAAACAATTGTTCAAAAAATTAGTGAAATGGGAGCAAACTCATTTAGATCTCCTATCAAGAGAATATGATGAATTATTGGGGGACTGGTGGTCAGAACAAGGCTATGCACCTTTCTAATTTGAAAGTATAAAAATTTAATTTAATATGTAATTAATGGCTGCCTTATTTGGTGGCCATTTTATTTGTCGGCCGAAATGGATAATCATGTGTCATATTTTGAAAAATCACTAAA
>CALBDU010000039.1 GCA_937927335.1 uncultured Clostridium sp. | reverse complement strand
GACAGACCTTTGACTGTGCTCATGATGAAAGGTATAAGGACGTTTGTACAGCTACTTCCCACTTAACTGGAAAGACAATTAACAGATTCACCCACATTCATCAGACAGAGGAGGATCTGTTGAAGAAACAAAAAATGACTAAGCTTTTGTCCCACAGAGTAGGCGGATGCATACAAAGATGTATGGGAGTAGATGCATTAAATGCTCTATCCGTTGTTACCTATGAAATGGACACAGCTTTAGGAACCAGCTATAATAAGAATTTCCTTAAATACCTTGAATGGGTTCAGGAAAACGATATAGTTGCAAACTGTGCACAGACAGATGTTAAAGGTGACAGAATGAAGAGACCTTCAGAACAGGTTGATCCTGACTTATACCTGAGAGTAGTTGAAACAAGACCAGACGGAATTATTGTAAGAGGAGCAAAATCATGCAATTCTTCAGCACCATATGTGGATGAAATAATAGTAACTCCAACAAGATTCATGGGTCCGGATGATAAGGATTACGCAGTATCTTTTGCTATTCCTGCAGACTGGGATGGAGTTAAGCTTGCTGCTCTTCCTGGAGTAAGACATAAGAGAAGCCACATTGATGCTCCTATAGCACACGTTGGAGATATGGAATCATTAACAATATTTGATGATGTTTTCATTCCAAACGATAGAATATTCATGAATGGCCAAGCAGATCCAAGACAAACTCCATATGCAGGATTCCTGGCTTTAATGTTTGCTCATTTCCACAGACATTCCTATACAGGCTGCAAACCAGCTACATCTGAGGTTTTAGCAAGCATGTCCGCATTGGTTGCCGAATACAATGGAATTGCAAAGCAGTCCCATGTAAAAGGAAAGCTGGCTCACATTATCGGAATTGCTGAGGTTGTTTTTGCCTGCGGTATAGCCAGCGCTATCAAGGGACAAAAATCACCTTCAGGAACATATATACCAGATGAAATACTTACAAATGCAGGAAGAAAGCTTGCCGGAGAAGAAATTTACAACGAAAATAAAATACTTGCAGACCTGGCAGGCGGCTTAATTGCAACAATTCCTATGGAATCAGAATACTACGCCCCAGAAACTGGAGAGCTTCTTAACAAGTATATTATGAGAAATCCTAACATCTCAGCAGAAAATGTTCACAGATGCTTCAGGATGATAGAGGATCAGATGCTTTCAGAGTTTGGCGGCGGCATGATCGTAGCAGGACTTCACGGAGGCGGATCACCGGTTATGGAAGAAGTAGCCATGATGTCAAGATATCCTCTTGAAGAATTAAAGGGAATAGCAAAATATCTGGCTGGTATCGAAAAGGATATCCCTATATTTGATAGAGAATACGTAACTCCAAGAAAAATGCTGGAGAAGTTCGCTAAATATACAAAATAAATAAAATTAAATTTCTTGAGCGGTATTTTATATATCGCTCAAGAAGCTATGGAGGTAATTATGGAGCTGAATATTATTGGAATAATAGGAGCCGGCACTATGGGTGCTGGTATAGCCCAGGCGGCAGCTGCAGCTGGTTATAACGTCGTTCTTGGTGATATAAAAATTGAAAAGGCAGAAGCTTCCATGGTTAAGATAAAAAATTCCTTGGACACTTATATTGAAGAAGGCAGGATTACTGCTGAAAAAAAGCAGGAAATACTGGCTAGGATTGCTGTAACGGATAATTTGCAGGAGTATAGTGAGGCAGACCTGGTCATTGAGGCAGTACTGGAAGATCTGGAGCTTAAGGGAGACATTTTCAGACAGTTAAATGATATCTGCAGAAAGGAAACAATATTTGCAACAAATACCTGCTCAATATCAATAACGGAAATTGGAAAAGAATCAGCACGTGCCGACAGGTTCTGCGGCATTCATTTTTTCAATCCTGTGGATGCTATGAAGCTGGTTGAGGTTATCAAGGGCATGGATACAGCTCAGGAAACCATTGAAGCTGCACTGCAGTTTGCCTTGTCCCTTGGAAAAATGCCTGTAGAGGTTAAGAAGGATTCTCCCGGATTTATTGTCAGCAGGCTATTGTACACTTACTTAAATGAAGCCGCCAGAATGCTTTCTGAAGGTGTTGCATCCGTGGAGGACATAGACACTGCTGTTAAATTAGGGTTGAATTATCCAATGGGTCCTTTTGAAATGCTGGATTATGGCGGCATGCACAGAATAGTGGATATGTTGAATTACTTTAAGGACGAGTTCAACAACAGCAATTATGCACCTCAGCCTATATTGAAGGATATGATTCGTGCAGGAAAGCTGGGGCCAAATACTGGAGAAGGCTTTTACAGGTATTAATATCAAGATTGAGAGGTGATTTATATGGAGAAAATGAAAGCTGAAATATTAGAGGTGCTTGAAACAAAGATAAACCCTGAACTGCTTAAGCATGAGGGCTGGGTTGAGCTTGAAGGGATAGTTGACAATAATGTTTATGTAAAATTCAGAGGTGCCTGCAGCGGTTGTATGTCTACTTACAATACTTTGGACAACACCATAAGGCCTGAACTGATAAAATCGGTAAAAGGGATAAAGGATGTTCTTATTGCAGATGAAGTAAGCGATGAGCTCCTTGATTTCGCACGAAGGCTGTTAAGAAGCTAGTTGATATGAGAAAACAAAGAAATACATAGGTATGTATACTTTTTTATATAAAAATTGTTACCAGGAGGAATACAATGTATAAAATACTAAAAAAAGAAACACTTGCCCCCAACATCTTTTCCATGGATGTGGAGGCAGCCAGGGTGGCAAAATCCTGCTGGCCTGGACAGTTTGTCATTGTGAAAA
>CALBDU010000038.1 GCA_937927335.1 uncultured Clostridium sp. | reverse complement strand
ATAATATTTATTATATAATATTTATTATATAATATAAATGATTAATAATTTAGGATGGTGTATATGAATAACATTTCCAATGTATTTAAAGAAAAAAAATTAAAGCTTACACCTCAACGAATAGCAGTATACAAATATTTAAAAATGTCAAAAGAGCATCCATCTGCTGAAAGCATTTATAAAGCATTGCAGCCTGAATACCCTACCATGAGTTTAGCAACTGTGTATAAAGCACTTAAAACACTATTGGAAGTAGGGCTTGTTCAAGAAATTAATGTTGGAGAAGGAAATTTCAGATATGACGGCAATATTTGTCCTCATCCACACATTCAATGCTTATCCTGCAGCAAGGTTGACGATATAGAAGATGTTTGTTTTTCTAATTTGAACGATGAAGTAAAAAATTATACTGATTACGAAGTGGTAGCTAACCAGGTATATTTTTATGGTTTATGCAGCCAATGCAAAAACTTAAAATGAGGTGGATATCCACCTCATTTTAATGTGCACTGTTTATAACTTCATTCCATTCATTGTCCGTAAATTTGCCAGATAAAATCAATTCAAGTCTTCCCTCCAAGGCATCCAGCATTTTTTCCGGTATGGAATCTGTGAATATTATATTTTTCTCATCTGCATCACCAAGCTGCTTATTAACTACTGCAGCTAAACCCTTTGCATCCTTGTTCAAGGATTTATTATTTGAACTATACCCCATTTCATTTAGTTTTTTTTGTGTTTCATCAGAAAATATATACTTAATGAAGCTCTCAACCTGTTTGCCATTTTGGGAATTCACCGGCACTGACATTATGCTGTCTGATATTACAGGCACTATACCGCCGCTGAAATTCTGATACACCTCTATATTACTGCCGGTTAGCTCATTCATATTTGCAAATGCCCCTATTATCACCGGTATGTCTCCCTTATTTAGTTTTACCACCGCTGTATCGCTTCCATTTATAAAACTGTATTTTGAAACAATATTTTTTCTAACCAAATCCTTAAGGGTATCAAAAGGTACTTTCATATCAATGCTTTTATACGCTTCAGCCTCATTTTCGAAAACAGCATCAAATTTATTAACGCTGACGCTATTATTTACTAAAAATGAAAATAGATCAGATCTAAAATATTTTTCCTCACTTACAAAAACAGGTATCTCCACCGACTTGCTGTTTAATGCAGATAGAAGGCTATAGAGCCCTGCAGTATCCTTCGGTGCGGTTAAACCCAGTTTTTTCAAGGCATCTGTATTGTAATATACCTCCAAAGGACTTAAGTTAAGAGGCAGCCCATATTCCTTGTCATTATACCTGCCATAGGACTTTACGATCTTGTTATATCTTTCATCAATTTTGTTGTCCTCAAATAAATTCTTCGTATCGGCAAGTCTTCCCTTTCCTGCAAGGCTTATCATGGTTCTCCTGGTCGTAAACAGTAGATCTGCTTTTCCCTTGTCAATTTCCGAAGCAGTGCTCCCACCCAGGGCTGCACTTACAATCACATTTGTATCAGGATTTTTACCTTTATAGTCTTCTGCAAGCTTTTGAATTAAATCTGTTGATTTTGCATCCTTCACATCTATTAAAATATTCAAGTTTCCCTTTGTGTCACTTTTTTTGGTTCCGCAGCCGACAGCAAATATTAAAAATAGTGATGAAAGCAGGCAAAGCATTATTTTATTTTTCATATTACCTCCTCCTCCCATTCATACTAAATTGTTTAATTTTATTTTGCTCATAATAATTAAATATATAATATTTTCATATAATTTATTGGAGGTGATTTATATGAAATTCAGAGTAATTTTTTTAAAAAAGAAAAAAATACTCTATTTATTAATATTATTGTTTTTATTAATAATATTTTCAGTACTATACTTTAAAACCAGCGCAGCCACATTTAATATAACTGAAGCAAACACAATAAAGGCTGAGTTAAATGGCGACGGTCAGGAAGACATAATGTATATCAAGAATGACAACAGCAAATATTATATTGAAGTCAAAACAAAAGACAAAACCTATTCTTTGGACCCTGACATGAATATCAACACATTAGGTGTATACTGCAAAACCTGGCCAATGAGAATCAACCTGGTTGATATCTCAAGAGATAAGGTTCCGGAAATATTTTTGCAGTCCTCATACAAGGACAGCCCTCTTCAGCACATCTTTTTGTGGAATGGAGAGAAATTTGAAAATATTTTTTCAAGTTCAAACAGCATACTGGGGTTCATGGACTACAACAATAACAAAACCACCAAAGTAATTTCAGGTAATATATCTTGTGGGAAAATAGTGCTTAAGAATTATATCTTTTCAAACTATAAATTTTACAGCTATAACTATAATTACAATGATACCTTTGCAGGAAAGGATTCAATATTAGCATTCATAAATTATATACAAGCCCTGCCCGCCAACGAAGGCAACAGACCTCTTGATATTTTTGATCCAGGTATAAATGGTAAAAGCATTGCGGTGCTAGGTACAATGTCAGGAGAAAACTTAAAATATGTTTTTCAGGATGGACTCTTTATGGATACCAGATTTGACAAGGACGGGGAAATATCTGAATTAAAATGGATCTTGAATTTTAAAGGTACTTCAAATATAACAGATGGAATTTCAAAAAACTACAGTCTCACATTGCTGCTCAAACCCTTTAAGAATTCAACTCAAAGCTATTATTACAAAATTACATCCATCGACTTAAGCAAAATGGGACCGCAATAGCGGTCCCAAGGGGGATGGGGGGTTTTCAGAGATTAATCTCCGAATTACATTATATATTTTATCCACGTATAATAATTTTATACATTTTAATCTTCTTTTTTGTTATATTCTTTACGCAGTTCTGTAATTATGGATTCAAACCTTTCATCCTTCATCAATTCCATTAATTTAGTGTTCACTTCCTGCTGTTTGCCATCCATTTTATTCAGAAGTGCCGAAAGAAGTTTCAACACTTCATTTATATCCACATCACCAAGAAAATCTCCCAAGCTGTTATGAGAATTCTTTTTATGCTTTGACATAGCTTAACCTCCCAATATCATGAAATATGCATTAATATATAATATTCCTCTTTATTTTTTCTGTTACAAAAAAACAGCTCTCCCTAAGGAAAGCTGTTTTCATTGAATCACATATTGATTTTTTGCATAAGAAGTACTCCAACAGTTACAGAGTTAAAAAGCATATGATTGAACACGGAATACCAGTATCCCTTCTTTTCAAAAAGATAGCAGTTATATAGTCCAATCCATAATATCATTGGGAATGCAGATAAATTATAATGCACAGCTGCAAATATAAGGCTTGACAATACTGCGCCTGTTTTTATTCCCATTCTGCCAAATACATTTTTAAACAGTATCCACCTAAATACAAACTCTTCCAATACCGGTGCAAATATAACTGCAACAGGAACAGTTAAAAGGAACCTGTATAATGGCATATCTGCCATCCAGCTTACTACATCCTGTTGCTTTACTGGTACACTGTATTTTGTCAGTATTCCTATTGTAATAATAGAAATTGTTAATGTTATTACATATGAAAATATGGCATACCTGAAGCCCTTAAATAAGTTAAACCTTTTTATATTAAAATTATATCTTTCATAATCCCTTTTTTCTCTCTTGAGATAAATTATATCAAAAATCACAAGAATAAAAGGAAGAATATTTTGTGTGAAAACAGATATTACAAGGTAGGCTATGCTGATAATAAATAATAGCAGCCTGTTCCTTTTCATTCGTTCCCAAAATATTATAAAAACAATCAGTGGTGGAATATAGGTAATGGCATATACAATTATATTCTGTATTAATTCGCTGTTAATCATTTAATGAATTTTCAAGGTTCTCAAGGATTTTTTCTTTTCCCTGCTTACTTAACGAGGAAAATGGCAGGAGTTCAATATTATCTCCTAATTCAAGAGTTTCCCTGATCATTCTAATATTTTTCACCAGCTCATTTTTATTAAGCTTATCACTTTTAGTAACTACAATGAGACACTGATATCCATAGCTTTTAATAAAATTGTACATTATCCTGTCGTCCTCCGTAGGCTTATGCCTGCAGTCCAAAAGCAGCACGATTTTTTTGAGCTGGCTTCTATTTACTAGATAGCTTTCAATTACCTTTCCCCAGTTTTGTTTTTCAGTCTTGGATACTTTCGCATAGCCATAACCTGGAAGGTCTACAAAATAAAAGCTGTTATTAATAAGGAAGAAGTTTACCAGTCTTGTTTTTCCAGGAGTGCCGCTTACCTTTACCAGCTTTCTTCTATTAGTAAGTGAGTTTATCAAAGAAGATTTACCCACATTAGACCTTCCCACAAATGCAATCTCTTCTCTATTATCTGTAGGATATTGATTAGGAGTAACTGCAGAGGTTATAAATTCTGACTGCTTTATTTCCATGAAATCATCTCCAATCAATCATTTTTGCCCAAAGCATTATCTAATACAGTATCAATTTCACTGGCAAGGAGAAAATTGAGCTTATTCTTCACGGATTTTGGGATTTTCAACATATCTTTTTCATTATCCTTAGGAATAATAACTGTGTCAATTCCAGCCCTGTATGCTGACAGTGACTTTTCTTTCAGGCCACCTATGGGAAGTACTCTTCCGGTTAACGTTATTTCCCCTGTCATAGCCACATTATGTTTTACCTTTCTGTGGCTGAGAGCAGACACCATAGCAGTTATCATAGTTACCCCTGCTGATGGCCCATCCTTAGGTACTGCACCTTCAGGTACATGGATATGGATATCCTTATTCTTATAAAAGTCAGGATTTATGCCATATTTTTCCGCATTTGCCCTTACATAGCTGTATCCCGCTTTAGCAGACTCCTTCATAACATCACCAAGCTGGCCTGTAAGCTCCAGCTTTCCGGTACCCTCCATTACAGTAACCTCCACAGGAAGAGTATCTCCCCCGTATTCAGTCCATGCCATACCGGTAACAACTCCTATTTTATCCTCTTTATCAGCTTTATCATAGCTGTAAACTGTGGGACCTAAATAGCTTTTCACTTTAGCAGGATTAATGACAACACTTTTTTTATCCTTTTCCAGCATTTCAGAAATTGCCTTTCTAATTATTGCTGCTATTTTTCTTTCAAGATTTCTAACACCGGATTCTCTGGTATAGCTCTCAATAATCTGGTTTATTGCAGCATCCTGAAATTTTACCTGCTGGCCGGTTACATTATGTTCATCCAGCTTTTTGGGTATCAGGTGATCCTTAGCAATATTAAGCTTTTCTTCATAAGTGTAGCCTGATATTTCGATAAGCTCCATTCTGTCCAGCAGCGGCCTTGGTATCGTATCAAGGTTATTGGCTGTAGTTATGAACATAACATTTGATAAATCATATTCCAGTTCAAGATAATGATCCCTGAAGGTATTGTTCTGTTCGCTGTCAAGAACCTCCAATAGCGCATCTGCAGGATCGCCTCTGAAATCATTGCTCATTTTATCTATTTCATCTAAAAGAAATACCGGATTTTTTGATTTTGCCTGCTTCATTCCATAAATTATTCTTCCTGGAATAGCTCCCACATAGGTTTTTCTATGACCCCTTATCTCAGCTTCATCCTTAACTCCTCCAAGGGACATTCGCACAAAGTTCCTATTCAATGCATGAGCTATGGATTTTGCTATTGAAGTCTTTCCAACTCCAGGAGGGCCAACAAAGCAAATAATTGGTCCCTTTAGAGACTTGCTCACATGCCTAACTGCAAGATATTCGATTATTCTGTTCTTTACATCCTCAAGGCCATAATGTTCCTTCTCCAAAACTTCTCTTGCAGCCTTTATGTCAAGATTATCCTTGGTTTCCTTAGTCCAGGGCAGTTCAATAAGCCAGTCCAGATAGGTTCTTATAACTCCCCCCTCTGAGGAATAGCTGCCACTGTTCTTTAATCTGTCCAGCTCATACATAGCTTTTTCCTTAACCAGCTTTGGAAGCTTTGCCTTATTGATCTTGTTGAGGTAATTTTTTATTTCTCTTTTATCCTCATCGTCCTCTCCCAATTCCTCCTGGATAGCTTTTAGCTGTTCTCTAAGATAATATTCCTTCTGTACCTTGTCTATTTTATTTTTAACCTTTACGCCAATTTTTTTCTCCAGCTTTAGTATGTCTACTTCATTCTTTAGAATTGCCAGCAACTTTGTCAATCTTAGGTGTACATCGTAGGCATCCAGCAGCTCCTGTTTTTTATCCTGCTTCAGCATGAGGTAGGAACTTACTACATCCGAAAACCTTCCAGGACTTTCGATTTCATCCAGTGTAAGAATGATTTCGAAAGGGATGCTTCCGGATAACTTTACATAATCGTCAAAGGCTTTTCTTACAGACCTCACTAAGGCTTCACATTTTTTTTCCTTTACACATTCCTCATCTTCAAGCACATCAATCTCTGCTTTAAAAAATGGATCCTGCTGCACAATATCTATAAGGCGGCCTCTGTTTTCGCCCTCTACCAATACTCTTACAGTCTCTCCAGGAAGCTTAAGTATTTGTTTTATATTACAAATTGTACCCATGGTAAAAATATCATCTTTGCATGGTTCTTCAACTCTTGCATCCTTTTGGGTTACAAGAAATATTTTTTGATCAGAAATCATTGCTTCTTCCAATGCTGATATTGACTTATCCCTGCCCACATCAAAATGCAGCACCATATATGGAAAAATGGTAATGCCCCTCAATGGAATTAATGGAAGAACCTTCTTATTCGTATCCATATAAATCTCCTAACTTTGTTTAATTGTTTTTAATCTTATATATTATAACCATAAAACTTAGTTTTTTCAATTTTATTATAAAAAAACATATAATAATCAATATAAAACTGATTATTATATGTTATAAATTAAGCTGTTTCAGGTCCTTTTCTATTTCTTGATTTTTTGACTTTCAAGGGAGTTCTTTTTTCCCCTTCAGCTTTTATCAGTTCAGGCTCCTTGTTTTCTATGGTTTCTTTATGAATAACCACTTTGGCAATTTCTTCCTTAGAAGGAATATCAAACATTACATCCTTCATCGTGTCCTCTATAATTGCCCTGAGCCCTCTTGCACCGGTATTCCTTTTCATTGCCTCTTCTGCAATAGCCTCCAATGCTTCGGTGTCAAATTCCAACTCCACATTGTCAAGCTCAAACAATTTTTTATATTGTTTTACCAAGGCATTTCTTGGCTCGCTGAGTATGCTGACCAATGCATTCTTGTCAAGAGCCTCCAGAGTCACTACTATAGGAAGTCTCCCTACAAATTCAGGAATAAGTCCGAATTTCAGAAGGTCTCCAGGCATAATATCCTTTAAGAACACTCCCATATCCTTCTGATTTTTGGAGTGTATTTCAGCTCCAAACCCCAAAGAACTTATTCTTGTTCTGTTTTCTATTATTTTTTCTATTCCATCAAAAGCTCCACCGCATATGAATAATATATTAGCAGTATTGATTTGAATGAATTCCTGGTGAGGGTGTTTTCTGCCACCTTGAGGAGGAACGGAAGCTACTGTTCCTTCCAGGATTTTAAGCAGCGCCTGCTGTACTCCTTCACCGGAAACATCTCTTGTTATGGATGGATTTTCAGTTTTTCTTGCTATTTTATCTATTTCGTCTATATAAACTATACCTTTTTCAGCTCTTTCAATATCGTAATCAGCATTTTGTATAAGCTTCAGAAGTATGTTTTCAACATCCTCTCCCACATAGCCGGCTTCTGTCAATGTGGTTGCATCAGCTATGGCAAAGGGAACATTCAAAAACTTGGCAAGAGTCTGGGCAAGCAGAGTTTTACCTGAACCTGTAGGGCCAAGCAAAAGGATATTGCTTTTTTGCAGTTCCACATCCTCACTGCTTATGTTAGAATTTATCCTCTTATAGTGGTTATATACCGCCACTGCAAGTGATTTCTTAGCCTGCTCCTGACCTATAACATACTGATCAAGATAATTCTTTATATCGAAAGGTTTAGGCAGAGAGCTAACATCCATCTGCACATCTTCTTCGAATTCATCGCTTATTATCTCAGAACATAATTCTATACATTCATCGCATATATAAACTCCTGGTCCTGCAATGAGCCTTCTGACCTGATCCTGTGTCTTGCCGCAGAAGGAACACTTCAACTGCTTTTTATCATCTATTTTGACCATTACTACACCTCACTTAAAGGTTATTTCTTTTTATAAAACACATCATCCACCAGACCATATGCTTTTGCTTCTTCAGCAGACATGAAGTTATCTCTTTCAGTATCCTGTTGAACTTTTTCAAGTGGCTGGCCTGTTCTTTCACTTAAAATCTTATTAAGATTTTTCTTTATTCTAAGTATTCTTTCTGCATGGATTCCAATATCGGTAGCCTGACCCTGGAATCCACCAAGTGGCTGATGTATCATTATCTCACTATTAGGCAATGCAAATCTTTTTCCCTTTGCACCTGCAGCAAGCAGGAATGCACCCATTGATGCAGCCATTCCCACACAAATTGTGGAAACATCAGGCTTGATGTGCTGCATAGTATCAAATATAGCCATTCCAGCTGTAATTGAACCACCCGGACTGTTTATATACAGGAAAATATCCTTGTCAGGGTCCTCAGCTTCAAGAAATAACAGCTGTGCCACAACAAGACTGGCAGTAACATCATTTACTTCTTCGCTCAGCATTATAATTCTATCCTTTAACAACCTTGAATAGATATCATAGGACCTTTCTCCTCTATTAGTCTGCTCTACAACTACTGGAACTAAACTCATCTTTTTCTCCTCCCTCTGAGTAAAATTAATTGCCAGAAATCCTTCCGGCAATCAATATTCATTAAATATATTATGCTGTTTGCTTACTGTTTTCCACTAACATTTTCAGTACTTTTTCATTAACAACGTCAACCTTTAAGTAATCCTTCTGACCATCAAGTATCATTTTTGCTGTTTTTTCTATGTCCTTGCCGCCATACTGCTTTGCAAGCTCTGTAGCCTTTTCAAGGAGTTCCTCTTCAGATGCATCAATATTTTCAACCTTTGCAATCTTTTCAATAACAAGGTCTGTTCTTACTCTTTTTTCTGCAGCTTCCTTCATGAATTCCTTAGTCTTTTCCTCGGAGCTGTTTGTATATTCATAATAGGTCTTAAGATCCAGGCCCTGATATTTCAGTCTCATTTCAAGATCCCTGATCATTCCGTCAATTTCCCTGTCTATCATTGCTTCAGGGATATCAATTTTAGCATTGTCGCATACTGCGTCGATAACTGCAGTTTCATACTCTCTTTCTGCCTTGGAAAGATTTGCTGCTTCAAGCTTTGATCTTATATCAGCCTTCAATTCATCTATAGTATCAAATTCAGATACTTCTTTAGCAAATTCATCATCCAGTGCTGGAAGTTCCTTTACTTTAATTTCTTTCACTGTAACTTCAAATACGGCAGGTTTTCCGTTTAATTCCTCCTTGCCGTAATCTGCAGGGAAAGTAACGCTTACGTTCCTTGTTTCTCCCTTTGCAGCTCCTATAAGCTGATCCTCAAAGGTATCAATAAAGGTACCTGAACCAATTTCAAGTTCATAATCACTGCCGGTACCACCTTCAAAGGCTACACCGTCAACGAATCCTTTGAAATCTATTAATGCAAGATTTCCTTTTTCTACAGTGCCTTCTTCTTTTGTTTCAACTCTTGCATTTTTGTCTTGTTTTGAAATTAGCTCTGCTTCAATTTCTGTATCTAAAACAGGATATTCATTTTTCTTAACTTCTATGCCTTTGTAGTCGCCAAGCTCAACCTCTGGTTTTACTGTAACAACAGCTGTATATATGAAATCCTTGCCTTCACCGATCTCTACGATATCAACTTTTGGATAGTCCACCGGCTTTATGTCGTTTTCAGCTAATGCTACTGGATATGTTTCATCACAGCAAAAATCGATAGCATCATTATATAGAACCCCTTCTCCATAATATTTCTTTATTATATTCATTGGGGCTTTACCTTTTCTGAAGCCTGGTATATTAAACTGATTAACATTCTTTTTATATGATTTTTTCATTGCCTCATTAAATTTTTCTGCTTCAACAGTTATTTCCAATTTAACAACATTAGTTTCTATTTTCTCCACTTTTACGTTCATTATACTTATTCCTCCTAAATTCCCTTTTGCTTTAACTATAACATTATAGCACATTTTTTTATATTTTAACAGATGTAGACACTTTATAATTATATACCATAATAAGTCAATATATCAAATGAAATTGATTAATTTTTTGTTAAGATACTCTCTTGCTTCTATAAGTTCGCAGTTTTCCTTGAAATTTTCATTATAAACCTCAATTATCATGCTTCCACTGTAAGTTATTTCCCTAAGGAACCTGAACAACTGGTCATAATCCACAGTTCCCCGTCCCGGCAGCAGACACGGATGAAAAGAATCCCTGTCATTGATATGGATATTTACAATGTCCGTTCCCATTGCAGTAACATACTCCTTATACCCCATGCCTGATTTATATGCCTGCTTGATATCAAGGGTGAATTTAACCGGATATCTGCATTTTTCTTTTAACAAATTAATATATTTTAAATCTGAGGACATGCACCATGAAACATTTTCCTGAGCCAGGATGACACCCTCTTCCAGAGCTGTATAATTTAAATGATCATAAATTTCAGTTGTAAAATTCTTGTCCAACTGATTAAATTCAGCTTTTCGCATACCGTGAAAGGTATAATATTTTGCACCCAGAGTTTTTGCAGCCCTGCACACTTTTTTAAAAACCTTGAACATATCCTGTCTCCGTCTTTTGTAGGTTTCGAAAAGATACGGTTCCACAACAGGAGAAAAGCAATGTACTGATTCAACTGTAAAATTATATTTATGTCTTTCTTCATTTAGCCTTTGGATATAATCCTCTTCATATTCGCTCAATGTATTTAGAAAAATTTCTCCTGAATCAAATCCGATTTTGCTAATCAGCTCAATACTGTTCTCAGTTAAAAGCTCCGGGTAAAAGCAGGCTGAGGACAATCCAATATTCATAAATTCCTCCAATTATTCAGATACTTCCCCATTTGGGGCAATATATAGAATACTGTCATCTGTGTTTACTTTTAGTCCCCTGGCTTCCAGCCCCTCAAATTTTACACTTTCGCCGCTTATGCCACGGACATAGGTATGTGTTTTTGATTCGGTATTTACCATCCAGATAAATTTTGTGGATTTGCTCAGCCATGGCAGCTGAGTTATGTATGCAATATTGTTATCATCCAGAAACATAGGTGAATCACACCATATATAGCTGCTGTTGCTTTCAAGCACTTCCTGCTTATTGACTACAGTACCGGAAGAGGATGTATAGCTTGGATTTGTTAAATCTGAAGTACTTCCAGTAATATCAATCAGTATTATATTCTGCTTATCTTTATCAAATACAACCATTTTGCTTCCTGAAGGATTAATATTATAAAAAACACCGCTGTCCTTTGGGGACAAATATTTAAAAGCTTTGCCAGAGCCTGATGTTTCATAAACTGCCTTAAGGGTATTCCCGTTGCTTAACTTGATGTCGTAGCCTTCCTCTTTTGCTGTAGCTGGCGGCTGCTGAACCTGATTTTGTACTTTTGGAGCTTCAGTTTTTTGTGTAGTAACAGATGCTGGTTTTTTTATGCTCCAGTTAAACTTTCCCTTTAATGCCAGTACCCCTACAATAACAATGATAATCAGAACTGCCGCAGAAATGGCAATCTTAATTTTTCTCATGCGCATTTTCTTTTGATAATCCCTGCTAAAAATACTAGGCTTCCCCACTTATAGTTCCTCCTATATTCTTAAAAGTATTAAACCCCACATTATTATACCTCAAAGCTGCGTAAAATAATAATAAATTTTTGTTAAATATTTAAAAAAGGGCCTTCTGATTAAGAAAACCCTTTTACTGCTATTTTAGATAATTGTTCATTGTATCATAGTCCACAGCTTCGTTAAACTTTTCAATACTAACAGCATCAAGAAATATTCTGGCTGTATCTATGCAGGTAAATACCGGAATTCTGTATTCCGCAGCCTTTCTTCTTAACCTGAAGCCCTTGCTGTCAGAATCATTGCCCCTGGTTGGAGTGTTTATAACAATATTGATACTGCCCTGAGTAATCATTTCAGGTATCTGATCTATATCCACAAGATGGCAATCAATACCTCTTTCAGACATATACTGGCAGGTTCCCTCCGATGCTGAAATCTTAAATCCCAGATCCACATACTTTTTTATTATGTTATAACCCTCTTCCTTATCCACATCCTTCAATGAAAGATACAGGCTTCCTTCTGTAACAATTTTAATGCCGCTGGCTGAGAAACCCTTATATACAGCTTTTCCAAAATCTCTGTCAACCCCCAGCACTTCTCCTGTGGATTTCATTTCAGGCCCCAGATACATATCTGCATCTGCAAGCTTTTCGCCGGAAAACACAGGCACCTTCACTGCGTGCAGATTCTTGTCTTTTAGAAGACCAGTGCCATAATTCATGTCCTTAAGCTTATGGCCCAGCATAGTCTTTACAGCAGCCTTTACCATAGGAACTCCAGTTACCTTGCTCAGGATAGGAACTGTTCTTGATGCCCTTGGATTAACTTCTATAACATAAATATCTTTTCCGTCAAACACATATTGGATATTAACAAGCCCAATAATTTTCAGCCCTTTGGCAATGCTCTTTGTGTAATCCACAAGCTTCTGCAGAGTTTCTTCCTTTAATGTAAAAGGCGGATAAATGGTGATGCTGTCCCCGGAGTGAATACCGGTTCTTTCCACATGCTCCATAATTCCAGGAATGAGTATGTCCTCTCCATCAGAGATGGCATCAACTTCAATTTCTGTTCCCTTTACGTATTTATCCACCAGTATAGGATGTTCATTGGAAAGCTGCACGGCCTCAGTCATATATTTGGTCAGGCCCTGCTTGTCATAAACCACCTCCATGGCTCTTCCCCCTATTACATAGGACGGCCTTACCACTACCGGGTATCCAAGGCTTTTAACCAGCTCGTATGCTTCCTCCACACTGGTAACAGCATCTCCTGAAGGAGATGGTATGTTTACATCATTCAGGAAGCTTCTGAATTTCTCCCTGTCTTCTGCCAGGTCTATGGAAGCAAAGGATGTTCCAAGGATGTTTACTCCTCTTTCATCCAGCTTTTGAGCTATATTTATTGAAGTCTGACCACCAAACTGAACGATAACTCCTTCAGGCTTTTCCTTTTTTATTACATTCATTACGTCATCAATATATAGAGGCTCAAAATATAATTTATCAGCAATATCAAAATCCGTACTAACAGTTTCAGGATTGTTGTTTATCATTACAGCCTCATAGCCTGCTTCCTTAATTCCAAGGACGCCGTGAACACAGCAGTAGTCAAATTCTATACCCTGGCCTATCCTTATTGGGCCTGAACCTATCACCAGTATCTTCTTATTTTCAGATACTATATCTTCATCCTCTTCTTCATAGCAGGAATAATAGTATGGTGTACTGGCTTCAAATTCTCCGCTGCAGGTATCAACCATTTTATACACCGGGAATATGTTGTTCTTATTCCTGATATATAGAAGTTCTTCACTGGATGCCCCGCTTAAATCACAAATCTCCTCTTCTATAAAGCCCATAGCTTCAGCATCATAAAGCAGGTCTGCACTGATCTTTTCAGTTTTTAGCCTGTTTTCCATTTTAACTATATTATTTATTCCATTAAGAAACCATTTGTCAATCTTTGTAAGCTTATACAGTTCCTCCACTTCAGCTCCCTTTCTCAGTGCTTCCGCCACTGCAAAAAGTCTTTGGTCATCCTGAAGCTCTATTTTCTCTATAAGCTCCTCCTTGGTCATTTCTCCCATCTTGTTTATTCTGATGGTATTGAACTTACCATCTAATGAGGTTATGGCTTTAATAAGGGAGCTTTCAAAGGTTCTGCTTATTGCCATAACTTCTCCTGTAGCCTTCATCTGGGTTCCAAGGGTTCTTTCAGCACTGCTGAATTTGTCAAAAGGCCACTTTGGGATTTTCGTTACTATATAATCTATAGTTGGCTCAAAGCATGCACTGGAATTACCTGTAACATAGTTGGTGAGCTCATCAAGACTGTAGCCTATTGCAATTTTGGCAGCTATTTTAGCAATGGGGTAGCCTGTGGCCTTTGAAGCCAGTGCACTGGATCGGCTTACCCTTGGGTTTACTTCTATTACTACATATTTGCTGCTGTCTGTATCCAGAGCAAACTGAATGTTGCAGCCTCCTTCAATCTTAAGGCTTCTTATTATATCAATCGCGGCCCTTCTCAGCATATGATATTCCTTGTCACGGAGTGTCTGTGACGGTGCCACCACTATGCTGTCTCCGGTATGGATGCCTACAGGGTCAATGTTCTCCATATTGCAGATAATAATACAGTTGTCTTTTTTATCTCTTACAACCTCATACTCCAACTCCTTCCAGCCAGCCACGCTCTGCTCAAGGAGTATCTGGTTTATAGGGCTGAGCTTAATGCCTAAATCGCATATTTCAAGAAGCTCCTCCATATTAACGGCAATACCGCCCCCTGTGCCTCCTAAAGTATATGCAGGTCTTATGATAACCGGGAAGCCGAACTTATTTACAAACTCAACACATTCCTGAATGGTAGTTGCTATTATGCTTTCAGGTACTGGCTGGTTTGTTTCAAGCATCAGCTTTTTAAACTCATCCCTGTCCTCAGCTTTTTTTATTGCATCCTCATTTATTCCAAGGAGCTTAACATTGAATTTATCAAGTACCCCTTCGGATTTAAGCTTCATAGCAAGGTTTAAGGCTGTCTGCCCGCCAAAGCCTGCTAAAATTCCATCAGGACGTTCCTTTTCTATAATCTTCTCAACGCTTTTTAAATTCAGGGGCTCAATATAAACCTTATCCGCTGTATTTTCATCTGTCATGATTGTAGCCGGATTGCTGTTGATTAAAACAGTTTCTATGCCTTCCTCCCTTATGGCTTTGCAGGCCTGGGTTCCCGAATAATCAAATTCCGCTGCCTGACCTATTATAATAGGACCGGAGCCTAGTATCATTACCTTTTTTAAATTTTTATCCAAAGACATATTATTCCTCCTATTTTCCTGAATCCATCAAGCTTATAAATTTATCGAACAGGTATGCTGAATCCTGGGGACCAGGAGCCCCTTCAGGATGAAACTGCACCGAAAATACTGGCAGAGTGTTGTGCTTCATGCCCTCCACAGTTTTGTCGTTTAGGTTTACATGGGTTATTGTCATTATCCCTTCAACGCTTTTTTCATCCACAGCAAAGCCATGATTCTGAGAGGTTATATAAGCCCTGTCCCTTTCAATATCATAAACTCCGTGGTTGCCGCCTCTATGTCCATACTTCATTTTATAGGTATCCCCGCCTACAGCCAGAGCCAAAATCTGATGGCCCAGACATATGCCGAAGGTTGGAAACTTTTCTATTATTTTTTTAGTTGTTTCAATGGTTCCTGTAAGGGTTTTAGGGTCTCCAGGACCATTGCTAAGTAGTACCCCGTCCGGATCAAGCTTAAGGATCTCCTCAAAGGAGGTGTTGTAGGGAACCACCGTTACATCGCAATGTCTAAGCTTAAGGTTTTCAATTATGTTTGACTTCACACCGAAATCAAAAAGTACTACCCTGTTCCCTGTGCCTGGTATATGCAATGGTTCCTTTCTGCTCACTTCCTCCATATAGTCCTCTGTAAACTCAGTACCTTCAAGTATTTTCTTTAGCTGCTCCACGCTGAGCCCTTCATTAGATATAACACATTTCATAGCCCCTGAGTTTCTTATTTTTTTGGTGATTTTTCTTGTATCTACGTCGTATACCCCAACCACATTCATATTTTTCATCATTCTGTCAATGGTAACCTCACTGAGATGGTTTGAGGGGGTTTCAGATATGGATTTTGCCACAAACCCTCGGGCATATACCTTGGCAGATTCATTTTCATTGCTGTTTATCCCATAATTCCCTATGAGGGGATAGGTCATTGTAATAATCTGACCTGCATAGGAAGGGTCGGTTAATATTTCCTGATATCCTGTTATTGATGTGTTAAATACAAGCTCTCCCACTGATGTGCCTTTTTTCCCAAATCCCTTTCCTTCATATAGGGTTCCATCCTGTAAATACAATACTCCATTCATTTTATACACCTCATAATTATTAAAATAAAACCTTCTGCAGGGCAGAAGGCATATTTTTAAACTATATTATATGCACAACATATGCATATATTTATCCTTTTTAAGCCCTACAGTGCATTTATAAATTTCAGCTTATTAATTTTTATGCACTATAACTAATATTTATTCATAGAATATCATATCTAAAACCCTTTGTCAACAGCTACTTTATATTTCTGCTTCCCGGTTTTACATAAGGGATTCCTTCCTTACACATTGGGCACTGTTCTTTATCAAAGCTTTTTATTTCCAGCTTCACTGCACTATATATGGGATAAGGGAATTCCACCCCTTCTGCTCTTCTGTCCACTATACAGCATAGGCCAACCACCTCTGCCCCAAGTTCTTTTAATATCTTAGCTACCTCCAAAGAGGACTTTCCTGTAGTAATAACATCCTCTGATATTAATACCTTTTGTCCTTCCTTAATTTCGAAGCCTCTCCTTATGGTCATCTCTCCATCCTGTCTTTCAGCAAAGATGCCAGGCTTTTTAACCTGTCTTGCCAGCTCATAGGAAACCACTATTCCTCCCATGGCAGGTCCTACAATAATATCAAAGTCCACATCTCTGATTTTATCAGCAACAATGCTGAGCACTTTCTCAGATTTATCCGGATATTGAAGCAGCTTAGCACACTGGCAGTATTTATCGCTGTGCTTTCCTGAGGACAATAGAAAATGTCCTTCCAGCAGTGCCCCAACTTCTCTTAATGTATCAAGTACCATTTCATCATTATTCATACACATTTTCCTCCAACTATATTCTTATTTCTTTCAAATCCTTTATGTTATATTTATTCATATATTTTTCAATACCATCTATAATATCCAGGCATATGTCCGGCTTGATAAAATTGGCTGTTCCTACCTGAATTGCCGATGCCCCTGCCATTATAAATTCAATGGCATCCTTCCAGGAGGATATTCCGCCCATGCCTACTACCGGTACCTCAACAGCCTTGCATACCTCGTAGACCATCCTAAGGGCTATGGGCTTTATAGCCGGTCCGGAGAGACCAGCAGTTATATTTTCGAAAACAGGTTTTCTTTTATATATATCAATTGCCATCCCCTTAAAGGTATTAACCAGAGATATAGCATCAGCCCCGGCATTCTGGCAGCTTAATGCCATATCCACAATATCCTCGGCATTTGGTGACAACTTAACCATCAATGGCTTTTTGCAAATGCCCTTCACTTCCTTGACAACATTTTCAGCCACATCGGACTTGATGCCAAAGGCCATGCCTCCGGATTTTACATTTGGGCAGGAAATATTCAGCTCAATCATATCCACATCAGAAGAATTCAGCTTTTCCACACCTGCTAGATAATCCTCCAGGGTTCCACCACCAAGGTTTGCAATAACGATAGTGTCAAGCTTTTTCATTTTTGGAAGTTCATCTTTAATAAAGCTGTCTACTCCCGGGTTTTGGAGGCCTACACTGTTTAACATTCCGGCTCTGGTCTCAAAAACCCTTAATCCGTCATTTCCTGCCTTTGGGTTTAAGGTAAGTCCTTTGGAGGATATGCCCCCCAGCCTGGAAACATCATAAATTTCATTATATTCCTCCCCAAAACCGAAGGTTCCTGAAGCAGCAATAACAGGATTTTTAAACTCAACTCCGCAAATATTCACCTTAAGCATATTCATCCTCCTCTATACCAGATCATAGCCGTTAAATACCGGCCCGTCCTTACAGGTCCTCTTATTTCCAGCTTTAGTTTTACAGGTGCATACAAGACATGCGCCTATACCGCAGGCCATATGCTTTTCTAAAGTCACATACACAGGAACATTTTTCTCCCTGCACATTTCTATCACCTTGTTCATCATAACTTCAGGACCGCAGCAAAGCACCATATCATACTTTTCCGGTTCAAATATTTCAGTTATATAGCCTTTATGACCGAAGCTGCCGTCTTCTGTGGATATTCTCAGTTCATTTACAACATCTTTTATGGCCTCAGTACAGAACGGACTGTTTTTAAAACCATAGTACGCAGTAATTTCACTATTTTTCAAGCTTTTAACAACATAGTTCATTGGAGCTGTTCCAATTCCTCCAGCAACCACAGCAATTTTCCCTTTAATGTTTTTTATGTCAAACCCATTTCCAAGGGGGCCTGTTATTTCAAGTTCATCTCCTGCTCTGAGGCTGCTTAATGCTTTGGTACCCTCTCCCACTATCTGATACATGAACTCTATGCCATCTTCATATATATCATGTATACTTATTGGTCTTGGAAGGAGGGGCTCATTTCCCCAGCTGCGCAGCATATAAAACTGTCCCGGATTTCCTGAAAACTTTCCTTTAAGTACTATTTTATATATGGAATCATTGATTTTTATATTTTCATTTATCTTTGTCTTAGAGTACTTTAACATGCTTCAAAATATCCTCCCTCATACGCATAGCCTCATTCCTTGCACACTCCGCAAAGTCAGCCCCTGGATTTTTTCTGTAGGCAAGCAGTATACCCCTGGAGGAATTTACAACCCCGCCGTTGCCATTCTTCAGGTATAAAGCCACATCTTGGGCAGTACCTCCCTGAGCTCCATACCCAGGTATCAGGAAAAACATTTTATCAAGATTCTTTCTTAACTCCATACCTTCCTCTACATGGGTGCAGCCTACCACACCTCCTATAGAGTTATACCCACAGGCACCCATGTATTTATTGCCTAGCCTGTGAAGCTTTTCTCCCACTGCGTTGTATACCCTGCCCCCATCTTTTGTTTCAATATATTGTATATCTTCAGCACCCTTATTTGACGTTCTCACCAGTACAAAGAGCCCCTTTTCCCTGTTCTCCACATATGGAAGATACGGTTCTATGCCATCCAGACCCATATATGGATTAAGGGTAACAAAATCGCTTTCAAAGTCTCCTTCAAAATGTGCTTTGGCATACATTTCAGCAGTCTTTGCTATATCGCCTCTTTTTATATCTGCTATTGCAACAGCTCCTCTGGCTCTGATATACTCCAGGGTTTTCTTATATATCTCCATTCCCTTCATTCCCAGGGCTTCATAATACGCAATCTGCACCTTGTAACAAGCTACAACATCCAAAGTTGCATTTATTATGTCCTGATTAAACCTTAATACTGCATCCTCAACAGAAGTACACTTTCCTGAAAGTTCTTTGGGAATATATTCTGCAGCAGTATCCAGTCCAAGACATACAGGACCTTTTTCTTTAACTTCATTATATAGTTTATCAATAATCATCAGCTTACCTCCAATACCTATAGGGTATAGACAATTTTTCCCGATTTAATGGTTTTAACTATTTCTCCATATACCTTTGTACCGTTAAAAGGTGTATTTTTTCCCTTTGACAGGAACTTTGAATTGTCTATTGCCATTTCTTTTTCAAGATCCACCAGTGTAAGATCTCCCTGATATCCAATTTTTATCTGGCCTTTTTTAACTCCCAGGATTTCACCAGGATTTCTGGACATAAGCTCAGATAGTTTTGAAAGGTTTATATGGCCTCCCTTTACAAGAGTTGTATAGCAGACCTGGAAGGCTGTCTCAAGGCCTGTCATTCCAGGAGCCCCATTTGCCTTATCTTCTTCGGTATGAGGTGCATGGTCCGTGGCTATTGCATCCACGTAACCATCCTTTATACACTTAATAAGGTAATCAACATCCTCCTTTTCCCGAATGGGAGGATTAACTCTGTATTTTATTTCAGAGGTAAGAGCAATATGATGAGGAGCTACCTCACAGGTTATGCTGCTACCCCTCTGCTTAGCTGCAGCAACATACTCCATAGCTTCCCTGGTGCTTACATGAGCAATGTGGGTGGCACATGACGCATGCTCAGCTAATGCTATATTTCTCCAGGTCATAGTATTTTCAGCAAGCCTCATGTCAATTTTTGAGAGCTCATGGTTTTCACTGTGGCACATAACCGTAATTCCCTTTTTTCTTGCCTTTTCCATGGCCTCCAGCATTACGGCACTGTCCATTACATCAAAGCCGTCCTCTGATATGATTTTTACTTCAGGTCCCAGTTCATCCAGATGACTTGTATCCGTACCCTGAAAGTCTCTTGTTATGGAAACTGTCTGATGAACATCTACCAATCCTATTTCCCGGGATTTTTGAAGCACATAATTTACAGTATCCATAGTGCTGCACACAGGCTTTGTGTTGGCCATAAGATTTACCATGGTATACCCGCCTTTAACAGCAGCAAGACTTCCGCTTTCAAGGTCCTCCTTATAGGTAAGTCCGGGATCCCTGAAATGAACATGCAAATCTATAAAAGAGGGAAGCAGTGTTAACCCTTCCCCAGTTATGATATTGCAGTCCTTATGAATTTCTCTGCCTATTTCAGATATAATCCCATCCTTTATATATACATCCCCTATAAAGTCCTGGGACCAGTCAACTATCCTTGCATTTTTTATCAAAACATCCATATTAATACCTCTATAGTTCTGATATTTTATATATTTCATCACAATATTTGCATCTGTATTCGCCTTTTCCATGATCAACCAGATAAAATACATTTGTAACGTACTTTTCTATGGAGGTTATACACCTTGGATTTTTACACTTTATAACATTTTCAACCTTATCAGGAAGGCTGAGCTTTATTTTTTCCCTGATCACTTCGTTTTCAATTACATCTATAGTTATATTGGGATCTATAAGTCCAAGCACTGTAAAATCCAAGTCAATATGATTTTCTATCTTAATAATATCCTTTTTCCCAAGCTTTCTGCTTTCCACATTCATTATCAATGCCACCGGATAGTCCACTTTATCTAATCCAAGATAATTGAATATTTTCATTCCAAGCCCTTCACTGATATGGTCTATAACTACTCCATTTCTTATACTATTAATAGTAAGCATTAATTCACCCCCAAAAGCTTAAGAATAAGCGCCATTCTTACATACATACCAAACTTAGCCTGTTTAAAGTAGCAAGCCCTTGGATCTTCATCAACTTCATAAGCTATTTCATTTACCCTTGGCAGGGGATGGAGCACTATCATATCCTCCTTGGCCATATCCATCTTTTCACTATCTAATATAAATCTGTCCTTAAGCCTTATATAGTCATCCTCGTTAAAAAATCTTTCCCTTTGGACCCTGGTCATATATAGTATATCCAGTTCTCCCATAACCTCTTCAAAGCTTTCAACTTCAACAAATTCAATATTTCCTTTTTCAAGTATTTCTTTTCTGATGTAGTCTGGAATCTTCAATTCCACCGGGGAGATTAATACAATTTTTATGTTTTCATATCTTGATATGGCTTTAATAAGAGAATGTACAGTCCTTCCAAATTTCAAATCGCCGCAGAAGCCAAAGGTTAAGTTGGAAAGCCTGCCTTTAATGGATCTTATGGTAAGGAGATCCGTCAATGTCTGAGTTGGATGCTGATGACCGCCGTCACCTGCATTTATTACCGGAATATCTGAATAGAGGGAAGCAACCTTAGGTGCCCCTTCCTTTGGATGTCTCATCACTGCTATATCGGCATAACAGCCCACAGTTTTTATTGTGTCCGCAACACTTTCACCCTTGGAAACTGAGCTGGAGCCTGGCTCCGAGAAACCTATAACCTGTCCCCCAAGCCTTAGCATGGCAGCCTCAAAGCTGAACCTTGTTCTTGTGCTTGGTTCATAGAAAAGCGTGGCCAGCAGCCTTCCCTTACATGCATCTGAAAAGTGTGCAGGGTCAGCTATTATTTTATCTGCTAACTCAAAAACCTGATCAAGTTCTTCGATGGTAAAATCCATAGGGTCAATAAGATGTCTTCCTGTTAACATTCATTTCCTCCTTCTTAACCTCACAGGGCTAAATTAAAGTTATAAAAAATGCCTTCCTAAAATATAGGAAGGCATAGTTATACTGAACAATGCAATTCTGTGCCTTCCCGACCTCACAGGGCCAGCTTTAAAGGACAATCATTTATTTATCTATCCTATGTTACCACAATACTTTTTATAAGTCAACCGATAGATATTTATTTTATTTTTCCTGCCGATATTGCTGCACCAATAGCTCCTGCATATCTGCCGTATTCATGGGAGCATACCTTTGCACTCAGCTTTTCCTGGAGTCTTTTAATTATGTATTCATTTTCGCTTAACCCTCCAGTTAAAAAGTAGTCTTCTGCTGTGGAATGCTTCTGACACAAGGATTTAACCTTGGACACAATTGAGTCAATTACGCCAAAAGCAATATCTTCCCTTCTTTTACCGCTCCCTATGAGACTTATAACCTCAGATTCCGCAAACACCGTGCACATTGAGCTGATGGAAACAGCATTGCCCCTTTCAGCAAGGCGGCAAAGGGCTTCAATATCCACCCCAAGGGTATTGGACATAAGTTCAAGAAATCTCCCTGTTCCCGCAGCACATTTGTCATTCATGGTAAAGTCAGTTACAGAACCTTTATTTATAGTTATTACCTTTGTATCCTGCCCTCCTATGTCGATAACAGTACAGTCCTTTCCTAAAAGATAAAAAGCACCCCGGCCGTGGCAGGTTATTTCTGTAATGGTTTTGTCTGCATATGGCACTGATACCCGGCCATAGCCAGTAGCTACAATTTTTGAGTTTTCTTTGGATAATCCCAGCCTCACCAGTTCGCATCTTATGTCCTCAGCAACCATTGTACTGCTCCAGCCTGTGGCATATACTGCTTTGTGGTACATTTCATCATCCTTGAATATCCACAGTTTGGAAGCAGTGGAGCCAATATCTATTCCTGCATAAAACAAATTCTACCACCCTTATAAATAAAAATTTTTAGTTTCAAAAGCCAGGCACTCCATTCCTATAATATCCACATTATTTTCTTTTATAAGAACTTTTATCCTCTCTTCATCCTCTTTATTATACATTATAGAAATACCGCAGCAAACGGAAAGCTTTCTTGGAGTAGGTACAATAGTATTTTTAATACCGTTCTTTCGCAAAACCGACTCCAGCTTCATCCCTTCCGTATGGGATGGGAAAAGGATATAAAATCTTTCCTCATTCATTTTAAATCATTTCCAGGAATGCTTCCACTCTGGTTTTTATCTGTCCTGAATCCTCTGAGGAATAGTCTGTTTCAATGTGCATTATTGGGATATTTTTATCCTTCAGGCCTCTTTCGATATCTCTATGCTCCACTGAGTATGTATGGCAGAAGGAAAGATTTGCATCAATAACTCCATCTACACCATATTCGTCAGCGTATCTGATTATATCTTCCAGCCTTCCATCATTAGGTGTGAAGCAGGCACAGTTTATCTTAAGATATCTGTCTGCAAGGTTTTTAATTAAATCCTCCAGAGTGTCACCTTCTTCTGAAACTTCATTTTCAAAATATCTGGTGCCTGTACAGGTTTCCTCCACTACTATCTGTGCATCCAGGCTTTCGATGATTGAATGAAGCTTCCAGTTTGGAACTGCCATTGGTGTTCCGGTTATCATCAGCCTTTTTCTTGTATCCGCCTTCTGATTCTTAACCCTTTCATCCAGTTCATCACAGAGCTCATTCAGCATTTGGGTAAATCTTTGAGGATTATCATAAAAAGCAATCTGTGATATTAAAAGCGCATCCAGCCCGCTTATGGGTGACGGCTTGCATTTTCTTAAATTATAAAGTCTCTTCAAAGCCCTTCTCTTTGCGTTTGCAATTCTTATTCCTTCCTTCAGGCTTTCAACAGTAATTTTATTTCCTGTAAGCTCCTCAATTTTTCCAAGCAATAATTTTATTTCTTCCTCCCACATTTTATAATCCTTGGTTCTTTTCATTTGTGGAAGATCCATTACATGAACCGGTACATATTCATCAAGAATTTCCCAGGCCTTTTTCTTTCCGTCACAAGTAGTTTCTCCAATAACCATGTCACAGGAATTAAAGTATGGGCATGTTCCTCCAACCTTTGCACCCATAAACGCTTTTATAAGAGGACACAGATTTCTTGGCAGCACAGTCTCGCCATCCTCTACCCAAAACTGTGATCCTGCACAAAGCCCAACTCCTATGGCATCTGCTGCTAAGATTAGTTCATCAGGCACGAAAACACAGAAGGTTCCCACTACCTTTCCGCCTTTTTTCTTATGTTCATCCAGCTCCTGGATCCTCAAGCCATGTACCTCAGCAACCACAAAGTTGAAATAATTCATACCTTCGGGCCTGTTCTGCTGGGTTAAATAAACTGAACCATAAAGCTCAGGCAGCACCGCACAAAGCTTGTCGTGTTTTTCAAGATCCATTCCCAAATCAGACCAAAGTTTTCTATAATCTCCCATAATAATCCTCCATCCCAATATTAATATTTTCATAAACATTGTATCACAGCGGTAGCCACTGGGTTATTTTGTTATTTAATACTCTGTGTTTGAACTATTACATAAACAAATAAATATTTTATTTATTATAAAACTATATTAGTTTATAATATACTGGAGGTGATTATAATGAGTTCAGTATACCTGGATAATGCTGCCACAAGCTTTCCAAAAGCTCCCAATGTTGGTGAAAGCATGTCAGATTATATTATTAATATAGGCTGCAATGTAAACAGAGGAGTTTATTCCGGAGCACATGCCGCCCAGCAGGTGGTTTTTGAAACAAGAGAAATGCTGTGCGAACTTTTTAATTTTAATAAAACAGAAAATGTAGTCTTCACAAAAAATATTACAGAAAGCCTTAATGTTATAATTAAGGGACTTCTCAAGCCTGGTGATCACGTGCTGGTTTCTTCAATGGAGCATAATGCTGTGATGCGCCCTTTAAGCTCCCTTAAAAGGAAAGGCATTGAATTTTCAAGAATTCCCTGTAATTTAGACGGCTCCATGGACCCTACCATAATTGAATATTCAATAAGGCCAAACACAAAGGCAATAATAATGACCCATGCTTCAAATGTATGTGGTACAATCCTTCCATTGGAGGAAGTGGGACAAATATGCAGGAAGAACAATCTCAATTTTATTATTGATTCAGCACAAACTGCAGGCTTCATGGATGTGGATTTTAAAAAACTCAACGCTGATGCAATAACCTTTACCGGCCACAAGGGCTTATTAGGCCCCCAAGGTATGGGAGGTTTTATTATAAGCGACAATCTGGCTGCTAACGTAGCACCCCTTATTGAAGGAGGTACCGGAAGCTTTTCCAGCTCCGAGGATCAGCCTGAATATATGCCTGATAAGTTTGAATCAGGAACTATGAATCTTCCTGGTGTTTTCGGTCTTAACGCAGCATTAAAATATATTAAGGAAATAGGTTTAAAGGAAATAAGAGAAACCGAGCTGCAGCTTACGAAAAGATTCCTTGACAAAGTATGCAATATGCCAAAAGTCAGGGTAGCTGGAATTACAGGAATTGAGGGCAGGACTCCTACAGTATCCCTGGATTTTGAAGGCTTAGACAATGCAGAAATTGCCTTTGCCCTTTCAAACGACTATTTTATCATGACAAGATCCGGTCTCCATTGCGCACCATCAGCCCACATGACTTTAAATACTTATCCTCAGGGCACAGTGAGGTTCAGCTTCAGCAGCTTCAATACCGAAAAAGAAGTGGACTATGCTGCAGATTCAATAAATACTTGTATTAAAAAAGGCTTTTGATTTTATCAAAAGCCTTAAAATATATCCCTGATTTTTTTGTAGTCGCTGCCCAGTTCCTTCTGCATGCTGTCCTTAAAAATATCTGCACTCTTGTAAAAATAAATGTCATGCTTAACGTATTCTTTGGCCATAAAAATCATTGGGCTGCTTTCCGTCCAGATCACTTCTGCATTATTTTCATTAAATATCTGGCCAAATATTACTTCCCGGGAGTCTGAAACAAGAGTTATCCATCTGCCGCCCATTTCACGATACTTTTCTTCTGCCAGCCCATGCCGGTAAAACCTTTTTAACGGCACCTGGGAGTCCGGATTATTACTGTAGTAGATCACTCCAAGCCTCACATCCTGATTTTCCAGATTCTTCAGTTCTTCAACAATCTGAGGGAGATCCTCCTCCCATATCTGAAGAAAAAGTTCTTCCCTGGTACTTCTTATTATATTCCTGCATTTGGTGAACACATTGGAGTATTCCCTGATATGCCATATATACTCCAAATTAGTCTTTGAAGAGCAATCCTTCAATTGCTCTTCAAGTTCATCCAAGGTGCTTCCAGTTTCAAATCTTATTTTTTCCGATACCTCTTCTATTGGTAGAGCCATATACCTGTTTCCGTATTGCCCTTCTGTGAATACCGCAAAACCCTTGGAAATTAAGGACTCAAGCACATTGTATATTTTAGACCGGGGCACTGCGGAAACCTTGCTGGCTTCGTAGCCCGAAAGCTCGCCTTTCTGCAGCAGGGCCAGGTATGCTCTTGCTTCAGAATCTGTTAGTCCTATCCTGTTCAATAAATTTATCTGATCAGTCATATTAATTCCAACTCAAGCCTGCTCTTTCTATTACAGCTTTTTCATATATCTTTTTAGCAGTTATCAGGTCCTGTACTGCTATGCCCACTGTTTTGAATACTATTATTTCATCATCATTTTCCCTGGCTGTAATCTTGCCCATCACAACCTCACCTAAATCACCGGTGAAGTCCTTTTCGCTGATTGTACCGTTTTCCAATGGTATAAGAATATCTCCTGCCTCTGACAGCACTGCTTCCCTTGAGTCAAAATATATTTTTGAGGCCCTGGTCAATATAGCAGGATCCATCTCCTGCATATGATGCTGGTAGGAGCCTACACAGCTTACAGTAGCTCCTTTTTTAACCTTTGTTCCGTCAAAAACAGGCTTTGAGGATGGTGTAACAGTAACAATAAGGTCAGCATCCTCTATTGCTTCATCTGAGGATTTTGCTGCAGTTATTTTAGTTCCATAAGCCTTCAGTTCTTCCTGCATCTGTGCTGTAAAGGCTTCCGTCCTTGATGAATTCACATCATAAACCTTGACCTCATCCAGCTTTCTTGCGGTTATCATAGCTTCCAGCTGGGTTGCGGCCTGCCCGCCAGTACCAATCAACGCCCCTTTCTTTGCACCTTTTACAGCCAGCAGATCAAAGGCTGCTCCTGAGGCAGCTCCGGTACGAAGCTGTGTTACATAGGTTCCGTCTAAAATGCAGGTTACCTCTCCAGTAGTGCCATCCATGAGCAAAACTGTAGCTGGTGCCGTTGGTCTGCCCATATCGATATTTTTAGGAAATATTGACACAATTTTAATTGCGGCTGTATCCATTTCCTCTACATATCCAGGCATATATAGCATTGCACCTTCATATTTTGGCGCCTGGATTACAGTTCTCAGAGGCACTACGCTTTTACCCTGGCTAAAAAGTCTGAAGGCTTCCTTATCCGCTTCTATAGCGTCCTTCATGGTGAAAATCTTTTTTATATCTTCCCTATTTAATAATAACATTTAAAAACCTCCTGTTTTATTAGTATATCCCTTTAGTAACTATTATATTATTTATATTTATTTTGTCAAACAAAAATAGCAGCGTTAAGCTGCTATCTATCTTCTCTGAAATATGGAATTCCCAATGCCTTTGGCGGAGAATTCTTTTTACTTTTTCTAAATGATACCACAACCAGCACTATTATTGTTACCAGGTATGGCAGCATATCTATGAGGTACTGATTTATGTGAATTCCTGAGCCCTGCAGCCTGAAACCTATTATATCCAGACCGCCAAACAGGTAAGATCCAATCAAAGCCTTGTACGGATTCCATGCGGCAAAAATAACCAAAGCTACAGCAATCCAGCCTCGACCTGCTGTTACATTATCCTGCCAGGAAGGTACATATACAAGGGATAGATAAGCTCCTCCAAGACCGCACAACGCTCCTCCAAGGAGGATATGGATATATTTATACAAGGTTATATTTACGCTGGCAGCATCCGCTGAAGCAGGATTCTCTCCAATAGCCCTTAAATTAAGGCCTTTTGATGTATTGTACAGATATATTCCCAACGCAATTGCAGTAGCATATGCAAAGTATACAAATATATCATGCTTAAATAGCACCGGTCCTAACACTGGAATATCACTAAGACCAGGTATAGCCTTAACAGCAAAAAAGGATTTTATTCCAGCTGGTGTTGCCTGACCCACAAGACTTTTTCCTATCAGGCTTGAAAAACCTGTTCCAAATGTAGTTAAAGCCAATCCTGATACTGTCTGATTAGCCCTGAGAGTTATTGTGAGGAATGCAAATATTCCTCCTCCTGCAGCTCCTGCTAAAGCAGCGAAAACAATTGCAAGGAAAGGATCCCCTGTTTTTAGCCCCATAAGAAATCCGATTACGGCGCCCATGAGCATCATTCCCTCAACACCTAGATTAAGATTGCCGCTGCGTTCAGTCATTATTTCACCTAATGTAGCAAACAAAAGGGGAGTTCCCGCAACAATCGCAGCTGATAAAAATGATATTACAGCTTCCATTCTACTCCTCCTCCTTTTTTCCATGATTTTTTCTCACGATTCTATACCTGATAAAAAATTCACTTCCCAGGACAAAGAATAGTATCATTGCCTGAAGAATCTGGGCTGTGGATTCCGGTGTGCCGAATGCTGTTTGAATATATGCTCCACCTTCCAGAAGTGCTGCAAATAAAATTGACACCACCAGGGTTACTGGTGCACTTAAGTTTCCCAGATATGCAACTATGATTGCCGTAAAGCCTACACCTCCGGAAACCTGGGTGGATAGGGTATAGCTTACTGCTGAAGCCTGGATAAAGCCTGCCAGGCCGCAAAGTCCTCCGCTTAAAAGCATAGCGATTATAATGGTCTTTTTAATATTTACTCCTGCATAATGGGCTGTTTTTTCACTTTCTCCAAGTACGGCAATTTCGTAACCCTTTTTGGTTTTATTCATGAAAATATACATGCCAACTACCAGAAAAAGAGCTATAACCCAGCCTACATTAATACCAAGAAAATCTGGCAGGATTGCATTATCCGTAAACAGTGGCATCCTTGGGAAGCCCATGGAGGATTTATCCTTCCATGGCCCATACTGCAGATATGTTATCCACTTTATGGCAACATAATTCATCATAAGTGTTACTATGGTTTCATTTGTTCCCCATTTTGATTTGAAAACTGCAGGTATGAAAGCCCATACTGCTCCTCCTGCTATCCCTGCAGCAAACATTATTGCAAGCAGTGGAACTTTAGCCATATCAGGAAAGTTAAATGCAAAAAATGATGCACAGAAAGCTCCCATCAGTATCTGGCCTTCACCGCCTATATTCCAAAACTGCATCCTGAACGCCACAGATATACCAAGGGCAGTTATCAGCAAAGGAATAGCCTTTATTATTGTCTCCCTGAAGCTGTATGCAGATCCAAAAGCTCCTTTTATCATTCCTTCATAAACAAGTATTGGATTCAACCTTAAGGCAGCCAAAAATACTGCCGATAACAAAAGTGCCAGGATAATTGCAGCTGTCCTGATTTTAATACTGTCCTTGCTGTTTACTTCACTTTTTTTAACAATTCTAAACAACCTTATTTCCCTCACTTTCGTTGGTTTTACCAACCATAAGTAGTCCAAGTTTTTCCTTAGTGATATTCTTTGCGTCAACTGTGCCTGTTATTTTCCCGTTATACATTACCAGTATTCTGTCGCAAAGCTGGATAAGAACGTCAAGATCTTCGCCTATGAACAGTACACCAACGCCTTTTTCCTTTTGTTCATTCATTAAATCATATATAGTATAGCAGGTATTAATATCCAGCCCCCTAACCGGGTAAGCCATAATAAGCACATGAGGATTGGAGTCTAGCTCTCTGCCTAAAAGTATCTTCTGAATATTGCCTCCGGATAAGTTTTTAATAGGATAAAAAATATCAGGGGTTTGTATTTGAAGCCTTTCCTTTACTTCTTTTGCCTTTGCAATAGCTGGCTTCTTGTCGATGAAAAATCCCTTCTGATTGTGATAGGACTTCAAAAGCAAATTGTCCACCATATCCATTGAGCCAACCAGGCCCATTCCCAGCCTGTCTTCCGGGACGAAGCTCATGCTTATGCCTTTTTTAATTATATCTCTTGGATTGTTACCTGCGATATTTTCGCCTTCTAAAATAACCTGTCCGGACTTTATAGGATATATGCCTGCAATAGCTTCACACAGCTCCTTCTGACCACTGTTTGCTATACCTGCGATACCTAATATTTCTCCGCTTTTTAAATAAAAATTAATATCACTTAATGCTTCCAGGTTATCTTCATTTAATACTGTTAATTCCTTTATTTCAAGAACCACATTATTATTCACAGGAGCATTTCTTTCAATGGAAAGATCAACAGAATGACCAACCATAAGCTCCGCAAGTTCTTCTGGACTTGTATCAGACTTATTTACTGTTTTTACAGTCTCACCTTTTCTAAGCACGGTAATCCTGTCTGATATTTCCATAACCTCCTCCATTTTATGGGTTATGAAAATTACAGCGCAGCCGTTTTCCTTCATTTTATTCATTATTTTAAACAGCTTCTTTGCCTCCTGTGGAGTAAAAACTGTAGTTGGCTCGTCAAGGATTAAAATATCAGCACCTCTGTAAAGAACCTTCAATATTTCAAGTGTTTGCTTTTCCCCTACAGACATATCGTAAACCTTTTTATCAAGCTCCAGTTCCAAGCCGTATCTCTGGCAGATATCACCAATCTTCTTCTTAACCATGCTGCTGCTTAAAAATACTTTATGTTTCTGTCCGAGCATAATGTTTTCTATAGCAGACATATTGTCTACCAGCTTAAAATGCTGGTATATCATTCCTATCCTTGAATCAATAGCTTCTTTAGGAGAACTGAAACTTACTTCTTTACCATGAATTAAAATTTCTCCCCCGTCAGGAGTATAAACTCCTGAAAGCATGTTCATCAGCGTACTCTTCCCAGCTCCATTTTCTCCCAGAAGGGCATGGATCTCTCCGCCTTCAACTGTAAGGTTTACATCCTTGTTTGCTACTACTTTGCCAAAAACTTTTTTTATGTTGTTCATACTTACATACGGTACTTTGCTTTCCATGACTTCACCTCTAAACTTTAAAATTGAGAATTGAGAATTAAATTTAATTCTCAATTCTCAATTATTTACTACTTACTAATCTGTCCCTGAACTCCCTGTACAAACCAGTTGAATTCCAACATTTCCTTATCTGTCATTGTCTGTCCAGCTGCTACCTTAACAGCTCCTGTCTGATCCTTTATAGGGCCAGTGAATATCTTATTCTTTCCTGATTCAATATCTGCTTTTGCCTTGTCTACAGCTGCCTGTGCCCCTTCAGGTGCATTGGCTGTCAATGGTGCAAGACCTACAACGCCGTCATTGATTGGACCCCAGTATGCTTCTGACTTCCAGGTTCCAGCCTGCATAGCCTTAATCTGATTTACAAAGTATGGTCCCCAGTTAAATACTGGTGCAGTCATATATGCCTTTGGTGCTGCTGCTTTCATATCTGAATCGTAACCAACAGAGAACACTCCGGCTTCTTCAGCTGCCTGCTGAGGACCTGCTGAATCCTGGTGCTGTGTAATAACATCACATTTTTCATCAATAAGTGCCTTTGCTGCTTCCTTTTCCTTTGCAGGGTCATACCAAGTATGAGTCCATTTAACTGCTACAACTGCATTTGGATTTACTGACTGAACTCCTAAAGTAAAAGCATTTATTCCTCTAACAACCTCAGGTATTTCAAATGCTGCTACATAACCAATTTTATTTGTTTTTGTTTTCATACCTGCTACTATACCTGAAAGGTATCTTGCCTGGTACATTCTTCCGAAATATGTTCCAAGATTTGTATCTAGTTTATTTCCAGAACAGTGAAGGAATTTAACTTCCGGATGTTTCTTTGCTTCCATAACCATACCATCCATGAAGCCAAAGCTTGTTCCAAAAATTACATTGCAGCCCTGATTTATCATATCCTCTGCAACCTTTTGAACTTCTGCTGCGTCTTCCTTAACATTTTCCTTGTAAATTGTTTCAACTCCGGTTTCCTTAGCAAGGTAAAGTCTTCCCTGATCCTGAGCATATGTCCATCCGCCGTCTCCTATGGAGCCGACATAGATGAAGCCAACCTTAATTTTTTTTGCATTGTCTGCCTTCTGGTTACTTGAGCAGCCGGTAAATAAACCAACAAGCATAATTACAGCAACCAAAATACTGGATAATTTTTTCATGAATTTTCCTCCCCTTTTTTTTATTTATAGTAAAATTATTTAAATCTTACCTTGTTTCCAATCATTGAATCTATTCTAGCTAAAGATTCAACTTTTACCCCCATATCTTCAACTACCCCTCGGCCGGTTTCAAAGGATTTTTCTATGGCTATTCCAACTCCGGCAACCTGAGCTCCCGCCTGCTTTACTATGTCAATAAGGCCCTTTACGGCGGAGCCGCTGGCCAAAAAGTCATCAATTATCAATACCCTGTCATTCTTATTAAGGTATTTCCTGCTTGCCTTTATGGTATACTCCACATTCTTGGTATAGGAAAACACCTTTGATTCATATACCTCTGAATCCATATTGCTGCCTGCATGTTTTTTAGCAAATAGCACAGGCACCTTAAAGTGCAATGCTGCCAAAGATGCGATGGCAATTCCGGAAGTTTCTATTGTAAATATTTTTGTTATGCCGTCATTTTCAAACAGCCTCAAAAACTCCTTGCCCATCTCATTAAAAAGTTCTATATCCAGTTGATGGTTCAGAAAATTGTCCACCTTTAAAATACTTTCTCCAATGACTTCTCCATCTTTTAATATTTTTTCTTCCAAAAGCTTCATTTATGTATCCCCTTAAACAATAAATAACTCACTAATTAACTTAGGAGTTAAGTTATATAAAATATCATTGCGAACAATGTTAAGTATTATTATTAGAACATTCGCCAATCTAATAATAAAACAAATTACCCCAAAAATCAATATATTTTTACTTAAAATGCCCATCCCCCTAATAATTAATTTTTATTTCTAGTACTCTGTTCTGCTGCAAGCTTGCTGGCATTTCCCCTGTCATTATACCCGGTTTTGCTCTCACCGCTGTCATGGCTTTTCTGTTTCATGCTTTGATTTTCGGCTTCAATATTTTTTTTCATAGCACACCTCCAAAATATATTTAAATAAATTTTGTGCAGGTTGAAAATTTTTATGCCTAAAAAAACAGGTGCCTTACAGCACCTGTTCATATTTTAAAAATTTATAAAATTTTATATACAGCTGCCCATAAAGGAACAACTATATTTCTCCATTATAAGCATCCAGCATATTTTCAATATCAGCTGCACACATAGCCCTATAAAAATAGTAACCCTGAATTTCATCGCAATGATGCTGAAGCAAAAATTTATACTGTTCTTCATTTTCAACTCCCTCGGCAATGATTTTCACATTCAGGCTTTTTGCCAGAGTGATTAATGTTTTAACAATAGCTTCATCTTTTTCATTGGCAGTAATCCCCTGAATGAATGGCATAGCTATTTTGATCCTGTCAATGGGCATATCCTTGAGACGGGTCAACGAAGAGTATTCGGTTCCAAAATCATCTATTGAAATTTTGATGCCAAGTTCCTTTAACTCTTTGAGAATTTCTTCAAAATGGATATCTTCATTCATAGCTACACTCTCTGTTATCTCCAGCTCAAGATAATTAGGCAGCAACCCGGTTTCATCTAATATATTCTTTATGTCTGCAACTATGCCGCCCCGTTTTAACTGCACCAATGAAAGGTTCACAGCAATACGCCTGTTGCCAAAGCCCTGTTCATGCCAATTCTTGTTTTGACTACATGCCTGCCTCAGCACCCATTCTCCTATAGGTATAATAAGCCCTGTATGCTCAGCAATAGGAATAAATTGTGCCGGAGATACTAAACCCATTTCTGGATTATTCCAGCGCAGGAGGGCTTCAAAGCCCACTATATCACCAGTGGAACATTGTATCTGGGGCTGGTAATATACAATAAATTCATCTCGTTCCAAAGCACGATACAAGCTGTTAGTGATTTTCATAGTTTCAACAACTTTTGTTTTCATAAGAGGGGTGCACAAGGCATACTGGTTTTTCCCTCTTTCTTTGGCTCTGTACATAGCAATATCAGCATTCTTAAGCAGAGTATTCACATCCTCGCCATCCATTGGAAACATAGCAATTCCTACACTACCTGTTATATATATATCCTGGTTCCTTATTTTGAATGGCTTTATCAAACAGCCTATGACCTTTTCCACAGCCAATATTATATCCTCAACATTGGCCAGATTTTGCACCAGAATAACAAACTCGTCACCACCAAATCTTGCAATGGTATCCTCCTTCCTGAGGGATGCCATAAGCCTCTGTGCTACTTTCTTCAACAGTTCATCACCATGTTCATGTCCCATTGTATCATTAACCAGCTTAAAGTCATCCAAATCCAGGAAAATCACTCCCAGTGGTCTTTCAAGCCTTCCTGATGCCAGAATTGCATGATCAAGGCGGTCAACAAAAAGCTGACGGTTTGGAAGTCCCGTAAGATAATCATGGTATGCAATGTACATTATTCTTTCCTGTATAATTTCCTTTTCTGATATTTCCTTTTTCAGCTTTTCATTTGCCATAGAGAGCTCCTCTGTTCTTTTCCGAACCTTAAGCTCAAGCTCATCGTGGGCCTTCCTCAATTCCTCCTCTGCCATTTTTCTGTTTTGAATATCATTCAATATGCCAATATAGCTATTAGAGCCAATACCATTGTTGACTATGGATATACGTGTATTAAACCATCTCATGCTCCCGTATTTTAATATAGTTCTAAATTCACAGCCATCCTTCCCTGATATAATACCGTTTGCATCCTTCAATACTTCATGCCACTTCGGTTTGTCTTCATCAAAAACTAAAAATGAAAGCGGCTTTCCTATAATTTCATCTCCACTGTACCCAAGAAGGCTGGCACAATTGGGGGAGATATAAGAAACAGTACCCTTGGGATCCAGAGAATATATTATTTCAGTTCCTTTTTCAACAAAGGTGCGGTATTTTTCTTCGCTGTTTCTAATTTTTTTCTCAAACTCATCAAGCTTATCCAGCATGTGGTTAATACCTTCAGTAAGTATATATATTTCATCCTTTTTTTTCTGAGCTTCAAGCCGGCTGCCAGTATGTACCCTGTTACCTATTTCCAAAATATCATTGCTTAATTTCAATACTCTTAATAATATATTTTTCTCCAAATATACTATTATAGTCATACAGAAAACTAAAATAACAAATGCCAGTATGCACATTAAGTATGTAATATTAGCTTTGCCAAATTTGTATATATCTCTTGGGAGCACTACGTTTAAAGCAAGACAGGGCTCACCGTAAATATCCTTTAAAATTGTTCTCCCGCTAACCTGAATTTTGCTGATCTCATTTACTTCAACCGATTCTTGTCCAGAGACCAGTCTTTGAATGTTATTTCCGCTGTTAGCTGCTTTTTCAAAGGAAACATCCATGTTAAGAAGTCTGGACAGCTCCCTGGCGCCAGCATCATCTAAAATCCGTCCAAAAATAAGATTTCCATTCACCGGCCCCTGGTTCCTGCTGGTTATAATTGGCTGTGAAGCTATGAGCATTGCCCCATCTGACAGTATAATTATTCCCTTAAGTTTATAATTAATATCCATATTACCCAATACGCCGCTTTTCCCAAGAGTTGCCTTTAAGTCATCTGGAACTACCTGAAAAGACTGCCCTCCTGGCATAAGTTCCTTTGCAAAGACAAATTGACCTGACTTATCTGTAATTACAATTAAATTAAGATCCAGATTTTCAAAGCCATCTTCAAACAAATTATCATCAATATATGCTTTATTTTGATCCTCTGCGAACTCATAAGTATCATCCCATGCACCCCAATCCAGCGCAATGGATTGAAGGGATACGGCTTCCTTGTCTATTTCATTAGTAACAGTATCCAAATGCTTTATTACATCTTCCTTCTCCTGCTGCTTTATAACATTAATCATTACTCTATCTGTTACTGCATAAATTACGGCCATTAATAAGGAGGTCATGATTACAAGAAGAATAATAGTTGATTTTCTAATAGACTTGAATCCATAATCTTTCCTCATAAAATATCTCCTTTACCCATAAAAACCTAATATAATGTCTGAGTAACATTTGAATTGTCGCAAATGTTGCAATATTTGTAATATT
This sequence comes from uncultured Clostridium sp., assembly GCA_937927335.1. Lineage (GTDB taxonomy): Bacteria > Bacillota > Clostridia > Clostridiales > Clostridiaceae > UBA699. The sequence continues at coordinate 264 of CALBDU010000038.1, read as the reverse complement.
CTGCATAAATTTTAAAAATCCTTTATTAAAAAAACTTTTTTTATAAATAAAGCAAAAAAAATTAAAGGCTTCCACAATTTTTGTGAAAGCCTTGATTTATCATATGTTTGGCGCACCCAGCAGGATTCGAACCTGCGACCTCCGGATTCGAAGTCCGTAACTCTATCCAACTGAGCTATGGGTGCCCATAGTACTCATTCAAATTAAAATGGAGCGGGTGAAGGGAATCGAACCCTCGTAACCAGCTTGGAAGGCTGGCACTCT